>JBDRNF010000133.1:0-6383 GCA_043811435.1 Pseudomonadota bacterium | reverse complement strand
CCGACAAGGGCCGCAAGGAGACCAATCAGGATTTCCATGGCGTGCTCGTTCCGGAAGAGCCGCTGCTTGGCCTGAAGGGCATCGCCATCGTGCTGGCCGACGGCATCTCTTCGAGCCCGGTCAGCCGGATTGCCAGCGAGTCCGCGGTCAAGGGATTTCTCACCGACTACTACTGCACCTCGGAAGCCTGGTCGGTGAAAACCTCGGCCCAGCGCGTGCTGGCGGCGATCAACTCCTGGCTGCATGCGCAGACGAGGCGCAGCCAGCACGCCTACGACATGGACAAGGGCTACGTCTGCACGCTGAGCGCCCTGGTCATTAAGTCGACCACCGCGCATATCTTTCATGTCGGCGACTCAAGGATCTACCGCGTTTCCGGCAACGCGCTGGAACAGCTGACCAACGACCATCGGGTCATCGTTTCATCGCAGCAGAGCTACCTCGGCCGCGCGCTCGGCGTGAATCCGCAGATCGAAATCGACTACCAGTCCCACCAGGTCGAGAACGGCGACGTGTTCGTGCTCGCCACCGACGGCGTCTACGAGCATGTCCCGGCCCGCTTCATTGCCGGCGCCATCCGGGATGGCGCCGACGATCTCGACCGGGTGGCGAAGAGTATCGTCGAGCAGGCCTATGAGCAGGGCAGTCCGGACAATCTCACCGTCCAGATCGTCCGGATCGACGCCTTGCCCGCCGGCGAGGCCAGCGAGGTTTTCGGCCAGCCGTCCGAACTGCCGCTGCCGCCGCTTCTGGAGGCGCGGATGGTGTTCGACGGCTACCGGATCGTCAGGGAATTGCATGCCTCGAGCCGCAGCCACATCTACCTCGCGGTCGACGCCGACAGCGACGAACTGGTGGCGCTGAAAATTCCGTCGATCGATTTGCGCGGCGATCCCGCCTACCTGAAGCGCTTCATGATGGAGGAGTGGGTCGCCCGGCGCATCGACAGCGCCCATGTGCTGAAACCCTGTCTGCAGTCGCGCAAGCGCAACTATCTCTACGTCGTCACCGAATTCATCGACGGCCAGACGCTGGCGCAATGGATGATCGACAATCCGAAGCCGGACCTGGAAACCATCCGCGGCATCGTCGAGCAGATCGCCAGGGGATTGCGCGCCTTCCACCGCAGGGAAATGCTGCACCAGGACCTGCGGCCCGACAACGTCATGATCGACCGGACCGGCACGGTGAAGATCATCGATTTCGGCTCCACCAGGGTCACCGGGGTGGTCGAGGCGTCGCCACCGGGCGGCCGCGAGGATATTCTCGGCACCTTCCAGTACACCGCGCCGGAATATTTTCTCGGCGAGAACGGCTCGTCGCGCTCCGATATCTTCTCGCTCGGCGTCATCACCTACCAGATGATGACGGGGCGGCTGCCCTATGGGGCGAAGCTGGCGCGGACGCGGACCAAATCGCAGCAGCGCAAACTGAAATACCGCTCGGCGCTCGACGACACCAGCGAGATCCCGGCATGGATCGACGGCGTGCTGAAGAAGGCCGTGCATCCCGACCCCTGGAAGCGCTACGAGGCGCTGTCCGAATTTCTCCACGACCTGCGCACTCCCAACGCCGATTTCGTCAACGCCGCGCAGGCGCCGCTGATCGAGCGCAATCCACTGCTGTTCTGGAAGGGGTTGTCGGCGCTGCTGGTGCTGGTCGTGGTGGCGCTGCTCGCGATGCTGCAGGGCGGGCGCTGACCTGAGATGACCGCGAGAGCGCGTTCTATCCGGCGATAATCCGTAGATTTCCTGATTTTGGCGAGAATCGAGTTCTGCGATCTCGCTTCCATCCTGCATTCGACAGGCCTATGCTCGCGGTCGCGCCGCTGAACCTTCGGCCATTTCAAAATGCCTGATTTCAAAGAGCAAGATTTGCCAGTGCGGGCGCGAGCAAGCGGCGGGGGCCTCGGCGAGATCGGTGGGGATCCGGCCTCCCGCGAGATGCTCGCCGCCATCGTCGACTCCTCCCTCGATGCGATTGTCGGCAAGGACCTTAACGGAATCGTCACGAGTTGGAATGCCGCAGCCCAGAACATCTTCGGCTATCGTGCCGACGAAATTGTCGGGACTTCCATTGCGCAGCTGATGCCGGACGGCAGCCGCGGCGAAAACGACGTAATTCTGGACAGGTTGCGGCGTGGTGAACGCTTAGGTGTTCTGGAAACGGTGCGGAGGACCAAAGAAGGCGCATTGATCGATGTTTCGATCGCCGTCTCGCCGATCAGCGACGTGCGTGGCCATCTGGTCGGCGTATCGGAAATTGCCCGGGACATCACGGCCTCACGGAAGCGAACCCGGGATCTCGAACGAATATCGCGGATCTATGCCTCCCTGAGCCAGATCGACCAGGCCATCGTGTTGACGACGGACCGCGACGCCTTGTTCGCCCGGGTCTGCGAAGCGCTGGTCGACCGCGGCGCCTTTTCCGTGGCGTGGGTCTCGTGGTTCGATTCGCAGACCGCCAGGCTGGTTCCGGTGGCCGTAGCCGGCGATCATAGCGGCTACGTTCAGTCCATTCAGATTTACGGGGCGGATGACCACGCGGAGGGGCGCGGGCCGTCGGGAAAGGCCTTTCGCGATGGCGAGCCACAAGTCTCGCAGGATTTCTTCACCGATCCGGATATGCGGCCGTGGCTTGTCGAGGCCACGCGGCGCGGATTTAGGTCGGCGGCCGCGCTTCCGATCCGGCTGGCGGGCAAGGTCTGCGGCGTGCTGGCCGTCAATGCGGATGAGAAGGATTTCTTTCAGGAGGCGGAGATGGCGCTGCTCGGGCAGGCCGCGAGCGATATCTCGTTCGGACTGGACAGTGCCGCCCGCGAGGAAGAGCGCCGCCAGGCCGAGGTTGTCGCCAGGGCCGAGCGCGCTTTCTCCGACACGATCATCGAGAGCATGGCCGGCGTGCTCTATCTGTACGACGAGCACGGCCAGTTTCTGCGATGGAACCACGACTTCGAGAGGGTTACCGGCTATGCTGCCCACGAAATCGTGCGGATGCACCCCGCTGAATTCTTCTGCGATCGCGACAGGCCGCTCCTGAAGGCAAAGATAAGCGAGGTGTTCGCGAAGGGGGAAGCCTCGGTCGAGGCGCCGCTGCTGGCGAAGAACGGTGAGAGCACGCCCTATTATCTCACCGGCCGCCGTATCGTCTTCGGCGGCAGGACCTGCCTGGTCGGTGTCGGAATCGACATTTCCGAGCGCAAGCGGGCGGAAGAAGCCTTGCGCGAATTGAACGAAAGCCTCGAAAGAAAGGTCGCCGAGCGGACCGTCGATCTGGAAGCCGCGCTGGCAAGGGCCAAAGCGGCGGATCAGACCAAGTCGGCCTTTCTGGCGACGATGTCGCACGAACTGCGGACTCCGCTCAATTCCATCATCGGTTTCTCGGGGATCGTGCTGCAGGGGCTGGCCGGGGAATTGAACCCCGAACAGAAAAAGCAGCTCGGCATGGTGCGCGGCAGCGCCCGTCATCTGCTCGCCCTGATCAACGACGTTCTCGATATCTCGAAGATCGAGGCGGGGGAACTGGAGGTCAGTTTTAAGGCGTTCGATGTGGCGGCGTCGATCCAGCGCGTCGTTGCGTCGATCATGCCGATGGCGGAGAAGAAGGGGCTGGTGCTGTCGGCCGACCTCAGGGATCTGCCTGTCGCTTTCATCGGCGATCAGCGGCGCGTCGAACAGATGCTGCTGAATCTCCTGAGCAATGCGGTCAAATTTACCGAACAGGGAAGCGTGAAGCTGTCCGCGAAGATCGCCTCGGGGATGGCCGGCGCGGATAAACCTGTCTTGCTGGTCCGGGTCGCGGACACCGGCATCGGAATTCAGGCCGAGCATCTTCCGAAGTTGTTTCAGGCATTCCGGCAGCTCGATACCGGGATCTCCCGGCAACACGAGGGCACCGGATTGGGGTTGGCGATCTCGCGCCGGCTGGCCGAACGCCTCGGCGGTGACATTCAGGTGGAGAGCGAGTTCGGGCGCGGCAGCGTGTTCACGCTGGTGCTGCCCTTGAGGGGGGACGTTTGACCGCAATGAACGACAAGATCCTGCTGATCGAGGACAACGAGCAGAACAGGTACCTCGCCACGTTCCTGCTGGAGAAGAGCGGCTATTCGGTCGTGCCGGCATCCAACGGCGCGGCCGGCATTGAACTCGGATCGAGCTTCCGGCCGAAGGGCATTCTTCTGGACATCCAGCTGCCCGGGCTGGATGGCTATGAAGTGGCGCGCGCGCTTCGGCGAAACCCGTCATTGAACGACGTGCCGATCATTGCGGTGACGTCTTACGCGATGGCCGGAGATCGCGAAAAGGCGATGGCCGCGGGCTGCGACGGTTACATTGAAAAGCCGATCGATCCCGAGACCTTCGTCAGCGAGATCGAAAAGTTCTTCCAGCGGGGGCCGTCATGACGAGCATGCCGCGGGTGCTGATTGTCGATGATAGCGAGGACAATCTGTATTATTTGCGGACGCTGCTCTCGGCGTACGGCTACGATGTCGAGTCCGCGGTGCATGGCGCGGAAGCCCTGGCCAAGGCCCGTCATTCGCCGCCGGGCCTGGTCATCTCCGACCTGTTGATGCCGGTGATGGACGGCTACACCCTGCTGCGGCACTGGAGACAGGACGACCAACTCGGGAATATCCCGTTCGTCGTCTACACCGCGACATATACCTCGCCCGAGGATGAAAGGCTGGCCATCGATCTCGGCGCCGACGCCTTCATGGTCAAACCGAAAGAGCCCGACGAATTCATGGCGGCCATTCGCCACGTGCTTTCCAGGGTCACCGGCACAGGCTCCAGGCCGGTGCACATGTCGGAGGCCAGCGATCAGGATATCGTCAAGCAATACAGCGCGGCACTGGTGCGGAAACTGGAGGACAAGACCATCCAGCTCGAAGCCGCGAACCACGCGCTCCAGCAGGAGATCGCGGAACGCAAGCAGGCCGATATGCGGCTCGAGACCCTGATCGAACAGGCGAATATCGGTATCCTGGTCCACCGCGATTTCAAGCCGATCCTGGCGAATGGCGAGATGGCGCGGATTTTCGGTTACAGCAGCAAGGAGGAAATCCAGAAACTGCCCGACTGCAAGATCCTTATCGTCGATGGCGAACGGGAACGGATCGAGGCTTGCAACAAGGAGCGCCTAGAAGGCGGCTCCGTCCCCGCCTTCTATGACCTCAAGGGCAGAAAGCGGGACGGTACGATCATCGACGTCGAGAACCGGGCGTTCGCCATTCAGTGGGACGATCAGCTGGCGGTTTGTTCGATGCTGACGGATGTGACTCAGCAGCGCAAGGTCGAAGCCCAGTTGCGGCAGTCGTTGCGGCTGGAAGCCGTGGGCCAGATGACGGGCGGCATCGCACATGATTTCAACAATCTCCTCACCATCATCATCGGCAATGCCGAGCTGATTGAAGAAACCGAAGACCCGTCGCTCCGGGCGCTGGCCGAAGTGGCGCGCAAGGCGGCCGAGCGCGGCGCCGAGCTGACCGGCAGGCTGCTGGCCTTTTCCCGCCAGCAGCCGCTGGATCCGAAGGCGATCGATATCAACCTGCTGATCGCGAAGATGGACGGGCTGATCCGGCGTGCGATCGGCGGACAGCTCGAGATCAAGACCGTGCTGCCGGGCAATCTGTGGCACGTCTTCGTCGACCCGTCGCAGCTCGAAAACGCGCTGCTCAACCTTGCCATCAACGCCCGCGACGCGATGCCGGATGGCGGCTGCCTCACGATCGAGACGAGCAACATCCGCTTGGATGAGGCGGCGGTCGCGGATCGCGAGCTTGCGCCGGGAGACTATTTGCTGGTCACGGTATCCGATACCGGGACCGGAATGGACAAGGATACCCTGGCTCGCGCCTTCGAACCGTTCTTCACCACCAAGGAGATCGGCAAGGGCAGCGGCCTCGGCCTCAGCATGGTCTACGGCTTCGTCGCGCAATCACGCGGGCACGTCCGGATCCATTCAGCGCCCGGTCAGGGAACCAGCGTCAGGATTTATCTTCCGAGGGCGGCCGATGACGTCGCGCTGGCCAAGCCGGAGGTCCGCGACGGAATGCTGCCGCGCGGTAGCGAAAAGATCCTGCTGGTCGATGACGATGCGATGGTGCGCGACATGGTGGTGGTGCAGCTGCAAAATCTGGGATACCGCGTCGTCAGCGCGGTCAACGGCTCGCAAGCCCTCGACCTGCTCAAGCGCGAGGGCGGGTTCGATCTGCTGTTCACCGACGTCATCATGCCGGGCGGACTGAACGGGCGCCAGCTTGCCGACGAGGCCCGCAAGCTCAGCCCCGGCCTGCGCGTTATCTTCTCGTCAGGATACGCGGACAGCGCCGTCGCCCGTGATGGCGGCCTCGATCAGGGCGTCCATCTGTTGAACAAGCCTTA
>JBDRNF010000132.1:0-2917 GCA_043811435.1 Pseudomonadota bacterium | reverse complement strand
GCAGCATTCTGCTCAATTTCGCTGAGACGCTCCCGCGCGACGTTCGCGTCTTCCAAAACGGTCTCCATACGCATTGCCTTGAAGGCGGATTCTGGATCCGCATACACAAGACGAATACGGTCAGAGAGACTGTCCCACTGTTTTTGCAGGGCCGGATCGGACTGCAGCTTTTCGGCGACCGCATCGGTGATCGACATTGTAAAACTGGAGACGCCTTTGACCATTGGCTCGACTTTTCTGGCTGTTTGACTGGATTGGTGAAGCGAATGATCGACAAGACCGAGCCGCGCGCCGGCGGCGCGAAGCCGGACGCCGAGATCGACGAGTCTCTGTTTCTGCCGAATGGTCCATTGCACCCGGTCACGCATCAGCGTCCGGGCAACGCGAACGAGATGCAGACCGCGATTATTGGCGAAGCGGAGCGCCTGGGCATAGAACCGGCCGCCCGCATAATCGAGGGTCACTTCCTTGGCGTTCTTGCGGGAGAGGAGCTTCTCCAGTCCACCTGCTAGGTGGAAGGATCGGCTGCCGTAGTAGAGGGCTAAGTCCTCCCGGTGCCGCGTCATCGCGACATAGGTCAAGTGCCGATCGAGCGAGAGAGACGCCAGCACCTTTACCCGGTCGACGGTAGCACCCTGCGATTTGTGGATCGTCGTGGCGTAGCCGTGATCGAGGTTGCGGTAGAAGCGTTGATCGATGGTAACGCGGTGCGCGCCCTTGCCCTCGCCAATACTTGCAACGATACGGCCTGGTGCAGCCTCGATGATCTTGCCTATCATGCCGTTCTTGACGCCAAGCGAGCCTTCATTCTTGAGAAATACGATCTGGTCGCCAACGGCGAACTGCCGGGGTCCATCCTCGGTCTTGAAGGCGTGGCCCTCTTCGATCAGTCCACGCTCAACGAGCTTTTCACGCGCCATGATGTTGAGCTGGCGTACATCGCGGCGCAGATGCGTGAGGATCAGTGTCGACTTCTCCAGATCGTAGTCGCGGTTCCAGTCGGCAATCAGCGTTTCGATGGCGTCAAGCTTGAGCGGCCGCCCAATTACCCGGCCTTTCGCGCCGTAAGATGACAGCGCTTCGGCAACGCGCCCGCGCGCCAGATCGAGCGAGGCGGCGCGCATCCAGTCTTCTTTCTGGCGGTAGATGGTTTCGAGCTCGGCGTAGCCTGTGCGCTCGACGATCGCCCGGAAGGCGGCGCCCGCCTCGATCGGTTGAAGCTGCTCGGCATCTCCGACCAGGACGAGTTTGGCGCCGGCTTTGGTGACCGCCTCGACGAAGGTCGCCATCTGCCGGGACGACACCATGCCCGCTTCATCGAGAACGAAAATCGTCTTGCCACCGAGACGCCGGCGTCCCTGTTTCCAATTGAGTTCCCATGACGCCAGCGTCCGGGACGGAATGCCCGCTTCTTTCTCCAAGCCCTCAGCCGCCTTGCCCGCAAGCGCACCCCCGACAACCGTGTAACCGGCCAATTCCCAGGCTTCGCGAGCCGCCTTCATCATCGTGGTCTTGCCGGCCCCTGCCCGACCCACTATCGCTGCAATCCGTTCCGACCCAGCAACATGTACGATCGCGGTCCGCTGATCTTCCGACAGCCGGTCATGCCGTGCAAAGACGGTTTCCAACACCTTCGCCGCAACTTCGAACCCGTTCCTTCCCGAAAGCCAGTTGGCGCGGAAAATCATTTCGGCTTCGAGCCTGATCATCCCCCGGGTCGTTAGCCGTGCCGGAACCCGTGCCCCGGTCGCAAAGTCGATTGTCTCGTCAGTGAGTTTTAGGCATTCCGGGCTTTCCGTAATCCGAGTGAGAAGCCGCTGGTAGCGCTCCGGATCGTCGACATAGCGGTGCAGGACCTTGGCGATATCGCGATGATCGAAGACGCTCCGTTCAGATGTGAGAATATCGAAAACGAGTTCAGGCCTGTGCTCGATCCGGGCGGCGTTTTGTTTCCGTTGGGCCTCATGCAATGTCAGCCGTTCGAGATCGACCTTGTTTCCTGCGGCGCTCGCCTTGCGCTGCAGCGCCTTTGCAGCAACGCCGATATGGGTTGTCGGTTCGATGTCGATGCCGCGTTCGGCGTAGGACCGGCCATCAACACGGATCTCGAGGCCGGCCATGGCCAGATGATGGTTTTGGAGATCGAGCCATCTCTGCCTCTGTTCGAGGAATTCGGCCTTCTCGCCGGACCAAAGTTTGTATTGGATTTTCCCGGTCTTGGTTCGAAGCGGAGCTCCATCCGGGCCGAGCACCGCGACCTTCTTGGAACCAAACCCGTTCTGGGTGAGCGGACGCAATGTCGTCATCAGATGGATGTGCGGATTGCTCGGATCGTCATGGAAGACCCAATCGGCCACTTGCCCGCGGGCAAGCACCTGCTCTGAGACGAACTGCCGGACCAGTGCGATGTTTTGGTCGCGGCTGAGCTCGACCGGCAAAGCAACAATGAACTCCTTGGCAAGCTGGGCATCACTACGTTTCTCGAACGCCTCGACCTTGTTCCAGAAGGCTTCCGCTGCCCCGGCAACCGAATGATCGGCGATCATGTCTCGCGCCCAATTCGGAGCATCGGGAGGTAGCAAGAATTCTTCGTGGGCCAGGTTCTTCTTGTTAGAATAGTCGACCGTGCGCGCTTCCGCCTCGTGGCTCATCTTCGCGCAATGGCGATAGGCCGCGGACAAAACGGCGCTGCGACCGTTTCCACGGGAAATGAGCTGGGGTGTGAAATGCGTGATCGCCACGGTTCATCAGGCTCCTGCGAGACAAGTTCATCCCTGTTCCGCAGGCGCCATCCAGCCCTCAAATTGGGCCGCCAGCGAGCCACGTCGCCCCAGCGACGTATTACTGCGCCCTTGGACGCATTCCTTCGGAACGCAGGGATGATCTCTCAAAGCGTCGGCTTCGCCGACCCGGCAGT
>JBDRNF010000131.1:0-34493 GCA_043811435.1 Pseudomonadota bacterium | reverse complement strand
CCGGGCCGCCGAACTTGTAGTTGAGTCGGGCGGTGACCATATCGACGTCCTGGCCGATGTTGTCGATCCGGGTAGCCACTCCGCCGGGCGGGACTACACCCGTCGAGATCATCGAGATGTTGCGATCGCCCATGAACAAGTGGTTGTACTCGACGCCGACCGACCAGTTCGGTGCGAAGCCGCATTCCAGGCCGACGCCCACCGTGGCGCCCCAACGGGTATCGCTGGCCGAATCGAAGGCCGCGCCGGCGGCGATGAGACCGGTATAATCGTTCGAAGTAACAGCCGCGCCGCCCTTGACGTAAAGCAGCGCGTTGTTCCAGGCGTAGCCGACTTGTCCGGTGAACAACCCGAATGCGTCAATGCGCGTACGGTTGGTCACCCCGAACAAGCCGATGCTGACATTCGATCCGCTGAAATCCGCCCAGTTGCCCTGCGCTTCCAAACCGAAGACCCACTGCGAAGCCTGCCAGCGATAGCCGATCTGGCCGCCCGCGGTGCCACCGGTCGAGTCATGGCAGCCTTCAGCAAGGACCGGGGTCAAAACCACGCCCAAGGCGGTGGTCGCGTTCCAGCAATTGCGGCTCGAACCCCAGCCACCATTGGCGCCGACGTAGAAGCCGCTCCAGTCGTACATCGCAGCGATCATCGGGGGCGCCTTGGTGTAGGGACGCGCGGCCATGTCGGCTGCCGAGGCCGACGTCGCCATTACGATCAGGCCGACTGCTCCAAGCAATACTTTTTTCATTTTTCGTCTCCCGGGCATGCCAAATCAAACCTGCCCGGACGACCCTACAGCTGAATCGTAAGAAATCCTGTCACCCAAGAGTTACAGGCGGAAGGGAAATGATGAAAACCTCGCGCCAAGCGTGCAAACAAAAAGGCCGGCGCAAGGCCGGCCTTTCGTCGCTAAATTGAGATCAGGTCGGGAAGATCAGTACCGTGCGACGACCGGGCCGCCCCAGCGGTAGTTGACGCGGGCGGTAACCAGATCGACGTCCTGACGAATTCGCTCGGTGCCGAAGAACACGCCGGTCGTATCGGTAAAGGTGTAGGTCTTGTCCTGCATGAACATGTGGTCGTATTCGACGGCAAACGACCAGTTCGGGGCGAAACCGTATTCGAGACCGACACCGACCACGCCACCCCAGCGGGTATCGTCAACAGTGTTGGTGAGCGGCAGACCGGTAACGGTGGCAAGCTGGCGGTAGCGATCCGACGTCACCGCGGCGCCGCCCTTTACGTAGAGCAGGGCGTTGTTGAAGGCGACACCGATCTGACCGGTGAACAGCCCGAAGGCATCGACGCGGGTGTCGTTGGTGATGGCCAGGGCAAACGGGCTCTGGTTGCGGCCGTGGAAATCAGCCCAGTTGCCCTGCGCTTCCAAGCCGAAAACCCACTGCGAAGCCTGCCAGCGATAGCCGATCTGACCGCCGATGGTGCCGCCGGTGGCGTCGTGGCTGCCGTCGGAGGCGACGAACACGCCGGCCGGCGTGACGAAATCCCAGCTCTTGTGGCTCGATCCCCAGCCGCCGTTGACGCCGACGTAGAAACCGCTCCAGTTGTAGATCGAGGCGATCACCGGGGGCGCCTTGGTGTAGGGACGCGCGGCCATATCCGCAGCCGACGCGGGAGCAGCCATGCCTAGCGCAACCAAACCAACGGTACCCAGCAAGAGCTTCTTCATCTCATCGTCTCCATTTCATTCCGCTTCCTTTGGTCCCGAAGCGGTTTGAATTCCGGGGCGAGCGCCCAATCAATTTCGAGGATGACAATATTCGATTCCACAGGAAATACCGTCTCCGAAATGCAACACTTGGTTGTGAACTGAATGGGCCGGAAGTTAATGATTTGTTAGGGGAATATTGGAAGCCGACGGGAACCGGACGGAACTTTTGACACCCGATACTCGGCCGCCCGAGCCGCGGAACCGGGGTGTTCGGGCCAGATGAGGTAAGGTGGGAACAAAACTGGAACATTTCCGGCCGGAGTGCTATATGTGGATAACCCTGCGATGACCGGGGGATCGCAGGGCGCGCGGCGGCAGCGAGCGTATAGGGTCGGGTTCAACATGGTGGTCCGAAACATGGTCCTGAAGGCGATCCCGGAATTCAGCCGGCGGCCGACGGATCCGGACGGTTCAGTACATTCCAGGAGTGGAGAGCGGCGATGGCGGGAAGCGTAAACAAGGTGATTCTGGTCGGAAATCTCGGCAAGGATCCGGAAATCCGGCGGACCCAGGACGGGCGGCCGATCGCCAACCTGAGTGTGGCGACCTCCGAAACCTGGCGCGACAAGGCCACCGGCGAGCGCAAGGAAAAGACCGAGTGGCATCGCGTGGTGATCTTCTCCGAGCCGCTCTGCAAGATCGTCGAGCAGTATCTCAAGAAGGGCGCCAAGGTTTACATCGAAGGCGCGCTGCAGACCCGCAAATGGACCGACCAGTCCGGCGTCGAGAAATACTCGACCGAAGTGGTGCTGCAGGGATTCAACTCGACGCTGACCATGCTCGACGGCCGCAGCGGCGCCGGCGGCGGTGGCGGCAATTTTGGGCCGGACGAGTCCGGCGGCGATTTCGGCTCCAGCGGTCCCTCCAGCGCCGCGCCGCGCCGCGCGGTTGCGGCAGGCGCCGGCGCCCGCAACAGCGACATGGACGACGACATTCCGTTCTGATCACCGCGCTACTTTCGAAGGACGAGAGTTTTCAGTCATGGCCGGGCTTTCAGAGTCCGGCCATGATGCGTTTGGAACGCCTTGCGAATAAACTTGACAGTGGAAAGATATATGTAAATACTCATTACATCGATCCTCTCGTCAGGTCTCGCAGGGGTTTTGGATGTCGCTCGCTCCGCTGCTCGCCGCCGCCCCGGAAATCCAGCTTCACGCCTTCGCCGCATTGGCGGCCTTCGTGCTCGGCGGGGTTCAGCTCGCAGCCCCCAAGGGCACGCTGCCGCACCGGACGGTGGGATGGGTCTGGGTCGCGCTGATGCTGGCGGTCAGCGCGTCTTCGTTTCTGATCCACGGCATCAAATTGTGGGGGCCGTGGAGCCCGATCCACCTGATCTCGGTGTTCACGCCGATCATGCTGGTGGTGGCAGTGGTAGCCGCCCGCAGGCACCGCGTCCGCGCCCACAAGATCGCGATGATCTCGATCTATGCCGGCGCGCTGATCCTGGCGGGGCTGTTCACGCTGCTGCCCGGCCGGCTCATGCACGAGGTGCTGTTCGGATCCTGAAAGGCCGCCAAGAGGAGCGGTCGGGGCAGGCGGTTTTTCACCTGCTTCGCCCGGCTGGATTCGCGGGCCCGGCAGGCTGCATCAACCCGCTCCTAAGTCCATGAAAAAACGAAGGGAAAAACCGCTGGCGCTTGGTCTTTAGGGGTGGTTAGAAAGGCCTCGATACGCTATATGATTCTGAGCCAAAACTGACCGGATTTCCCCTTTGTCTGAACCTGAAAATGAGAAGCCCGGCGAGCCGCCGGCGCCCTCGGATATTCGTCCCGTATCCATCCTCGACGAGATGAAGCGCAGCTACCTCGATTACGCCATGAGCGTGATCGTGGCGCGGGCGCTGCCGGATGCGCGCGACGGCTTGAAGCCGGTGCATCGCCGGATCCTGTATTCGATGTACGAGCAGGGGCATACGCCGGACAAGAAGTACGTGAAGTCCGCGCGCGTCGTCGGCGACGTCATCGGTAAATATCATCCGCATGGCGACCAGTCGATCTACGATGCGATGGTCCGCATGGCGCAGGATTTCTCCATGCGCCTGCCGCTGATCGACGGCCAGGGCAATTTCGGCTCGGTCGACGGCGATCCGCCGGCGGCCTATCGATATACCGAAGCGCGCCTGACCAAATCGGCGCTCGCGGTCCTCGGTGATATCGACAAGGACACCGTCGATTTCCAGCCGAACTATGATAATTCCGAGACGGAGCCCCGGGTTCTTCCGGCCAAGTTCCCCAACCTGCTGGTCAATGGCGCCGGCGGCATCGCCGTCGGCATGGCCACCAACATCCCGCCGCACAATCTCGGCGAAGTGGTCGACGCCTGCGTGGCGCTGATCGAAAATCCGGCGCTCTCGATCGACGATCTCATCAACATTATCCCCGGACCGGATTTTCCCACCGGCGGCATCATCCTCGGACGCCAGGGTATCCGCTCGGCCTATCATCTCGGCCGCGGCTCGATCGTGATGCGCGGCAAGGTGAAGATCGAGTCCTTCGGAAAGGACCGCGAGGCCATCATCGTCACGGAGATTCCCTACCAGGTGAACAAGGCCACCATGGTCGAGCGCATCGCCGAACTGATACGCGAGAAGAAGATCGAGGGCATTTCGGCGCTGCGGGACGAATCCGACCGCGATGGCTACCGCGTCGTCGTCGAAATAAAGCGCGATGCCATGGCGGAAGTGGTGCTGAACCAGCTTTATCGCTTCACGCCGCTGCAAACGAATTTTCCCGCGAACATGCTGGCGCTGGATTCGGGACGGCCGCAGGTCATGAACCTGAAGGACTTCCTGACGCTGTTCATCGCTTTCCGCGAACAGGTGATCACGCGCCGCACCAAATTCCTGCTCAACAAGGCGCGCGACCGCGCCCATATCCTGGTTGGCCTCGCGATCGCGGTGGCCAATATCGACGAGATCATTCGCGTGATCAGGACCTCGCCGGATCCCAACAGCGCGCGCGACATCCTGATGTCGCGGGACTGGCCGGCCAAGGACGTGGCGGCGATGATCACGCTGATCGACGATCCGCGCCATCGCCTTGCCGAAGACGGCACCGCGCGGCTGTCGTTCGAGCAGGCCAAGGCTATTCTCGAACTGCGGCTGGCGCGGCTGACCGCGCTCGGCCGCGAGGAAATCTCCGAAGAGCTCGACAAGCTGGCGATTGAAATCGCCGACTACCTCGAGATCCTGCGCTCGCGCGCCCGCGTGCAAACCATCATCAAGGAAGAACTCGTCGCGGTGAAGTCGGAATTCGCCACCCCGCGCAGGACCGAAATCATCGAACATGAGAATGAGGTCGAGGACGAGGACCTGATCCAGCGCGAGGACATGGTGGTCACGGTTTCGCATGCCGGCTACGTCAAGCGCGTGCCGCTGTCGGCCTATCGCGCGCAGCGCCGCGGCGGCAAGGGCCGTTCCGGCATGCAGACCCGCGACGAGGATTTCGTCAGCCGCCTGTTCGTCGCGTCGACGCACACGCCGGTGCTGTTCTTCTCGTCGCGCGGCCAGGTCTACAAGGAAAAGGTCTGGCGCCTGCCGGTGGCGCCGCCGAACGGCCGCGGCAAGGCGATGATCAACATCCTGCCGCTGGAGCAGGGCGAGCGCATCACCACCATCATGCCGCTGCCCGAAGACGAATCTTCCTGGGCCAATCTCGACGTGATGTTCGCCACCACGGGCGGCAACGTCCGCCGCAACAAGCTGTCGGATTTCGTCGACGTCAGGCGTTCCGGCATCATCGCCATGAAGCTCGATCCCGACGAGGCGATCGTCGACGTGCAGATCTGCACCGAACACGACGACGTGCTGCTGACCGCCGCCGGCGGCCAGTGCATCCGCTTCCCCGTCACCGACGTCAGGGTATTTTCCGGCCGCACCTCGATGGGCGTTCGCGGCATCGCGCTACCCGAGGGCGACAGGCTGATTTCGCTGTCGATCCTGCGGCATGTCGAGGCGACCTCGGACGAGCGGACGGCGTACTTGAAAATGCGCCGCGCCGTGGCGGGCGAAGCCGCGGTCGAGGAGGGCGTGGAGACCGCTGAAACCGAAGCCGATGAGACCTCCGGTACCATTCAGCTCAGTTCCGAGCGTTACATCGAGATGTCGGCGCAGGAGCAGGTCGTGCTCACGGTGTCGGTCAACGGCTTTGGCAAGCGCACCTCGTCGTTCGAATATCGCACCACCGGCCGCGGCGGCAAAGGCATCGTCGCGATGTCGGTCAACAACCGCAACGGCAAGCTGGTGGCGTCGTTCCCGGTCGAGGATAGCGACCAGATCATGCTGGTCACCGACAAGGGGCAGTTGATCCGCTGCCCGGTCGAAGGCATCCGGGTCGCCGGCCGCTCGACCCAGGGCGTCATCGTGTTCGACACCGCCGAGGACGAGCATGTGGTGTCGGTCGAGCACATCGGCGAGGACGCCGAAAACGGCAACGGCAACGCGAATAGCGAATAGGGTTTCATTCGCCATTCGCTACTTGCCATTCGTCCCTTTCTTCGTTGCGGCATCCGCCGGAGCCGCCCGGAACGGCGCGCGGCTCAGTTCGTTGCCGGCCGCGATGGCCTTGCGCAAAAGCCGCATGAACGTCGCGGCCTCGTCGCTGGTCAGGCCGCCCAGCATGATCCGCTGCGCCGCCTCGACCGCCGGCTCGATCCCCTCGAGGGTCCTGCGTCCCCCGTCGGTGATTTGCAACGCGTGGGCGCGTCGGTCCTTGCCTGCCTGCCGCACCACCAAATCCTTCTGCACCAGCCGATCGACGACGCCGGTGATGGTGGTCCGGTCGTAGGCGATCAATCCGGCAAGCGTGGCTTGATCGATGCCCGGCTGCATCCCGATGGTGGTGAGGGCCGCATATTGAACGGGGGTGAGGTCATAGCCGGCTTCCTCGACCGCTGCATGAAACACCGCCACCGCGATCTGCTGGAATCGGCGCGCCAGGTGCCCCGGTTTGTCGTTGTTGTCAGTCATGAAACTCCCTCCTGGCCGTCCTAGCCGTGTGCTTGACGAGTATACTGATAATAAGTACACTTATCAAATTCAACGAAGGGCTTTTCGAGCCTGCGGGGATCGGCAACCCCGGCCCGGGAACGCGCGACAGGCACGGGGAGGTTTCGTGCAATTCCATCTCAACGGCTTCGAGCCCGGCGACCCCGAGATTTCAGACCCGTCGCAGCGGCAGCCCGCGCCAGGAGCTACCGGCACGATTCCGGAGGAGGTCGACGTCCTCATCGTCGGCTGCGGCCCGGCCGGATTGACCCTGGCGGCGCAGCTATCCGCCTTTCGCGACATCAGGACCTGCATCGTCGAACAGAAGCCGGGCCCGTTGCTGCGCGGCCAGGCCGACGGCGTCGCCTGCCGCACCATGGAGATGTTCGAAGCCTTCGGTTTCAGCGAGCGTGTGCTCAAGGAAGCCTGCTGGATCAATGAGACGACCTTCTGGAAACCCGACCCCACAGAGACCGGCAACATCATCCGCAGCGGATGGGTCCAGGATACGGAAGACGGGCTGTCGGAATTTCCGCATGTCGTTCTGAACCAGGCGCGGGTGCACGACTTCTACCTCGACGTCATGCGCAAATCGCCGGCGCGTATCGAGCCGTATTATGCGCGGCGCCTGATCGATCTTCAGATCGATCCAGCCGGCGACAACGCCGATCCCTATCCGGTGACCGTCGGGCTCGAGCGCCTCGATCCCGGGCAGGAGGGGCAGATCGAGACGATCAAGGCGCGCTATGTGGTGGGCTGCGACGGGGCGCGCAGCACCGTGCGCAGGAGTATCGGGCGCACGCTGCACGGCGACTCCGCCAATCACGTCTGGGGCGTTATGGACGTGCTGGCCGTCACCGACTTTCCGGATGTCCGCTTCAAGTCGTTGATACAATCCGCCAACGACGGCAGCATCATCATCATTCCCAGGGAAGGCGGCTATCTCTTCAGGCTGTATATCGAACTCGACAAGCTCGATGCCGGCGAAAGGGTTTCCGATCGCAATATCACGCCGGAGGATTTGATCGCGGCGGCACAACGTGTTTTCAGGCCGTATTCGCTCGACGTGAAGGAGGTTCCGTGGTGGTCGGTCTACGAGATCGGCCAGCGTCTGTGCGACAAGTTCGATGACGTGCCGGACGAGGATGTCGCCAGGCGTTTGCCGCGGGTGTTCATCGCCGGCGATGCCTGCCACACCCACAGCCCGAAAGCGGGCCAGGGCATGAACGTATCGATGCAGGACGGCTTCAATCTGGGATGGAAGCTGGCATCCGTGCTGCGCAAGGGCAGCGCACCGCATCTGCTTCATACCTATTCGGCGGAACGCCAGGCCATCGCCAGGGAGCTGATCGATTTCGACCGCGAATGGGCCGCCTTGCTGGCATCGAGCAAGGGGTTCGATCCGGCCGAGACGCAAGACTATTTCGTCCGGCACGGACGCTACACCGCGGGGACCGCGGCCCGTTACTCGCCCTCGATCCTCACCGGCGAAGCGACCCATCAGCACCTGGCGGAGGGACTAACGATCGGCATGCGCTTTCATTCCGCACCGGTCATCCGCCTGGCCGATGCCAAACCGGTTCATCTCGGCCATGTGGTGAAGGCGGATGGCCGCTGGCGAATCTTCGCCTTTGCCGGCGCGGAGGACCCCGCCGCGGCCAACTCCGGCATCCAGACGCTGTGCGATTTTCTTGCCGGTGCGCAGGATTCGCCTGTCAGGAAATACACCCGCGATGACGAGGATATCGACTCGGTGATCGACCTCCGTGCGGTATTCCAGCAGGACCATCATGCACTCGCCGTCGAGGCGATGCCGTCCCTGCTGCTGCCGCGCAAGGGGCGCTACGGACTTCGCGATTACGAAAAAATGTTCTGCGCCGACCTGAAATGCGGCCATGACATCTTCGCCATGCGCGGCATCGATCGTCGAGCGGGGTGCATGGTGGTGGTGCGGCCGGACCAGTACGTGGCGCATGTTCTTCCGCTCGACGGCTACCGGGCGCTGGCACCGTTCTTCGACGGCTTCATGACGCCGCCGAACTGAGCGGGATTTGCCGGACCGCAGTGCTGCACCAAGTTGCGATTGCATGACGCCCGCTGGTGCCGGACGAAACCTCGGCGTTGCGCCAACTTAGATCGAATCTAACTCTCTTCGGTACGGCTTTTCGCGCCGGAGAGATGATCGTCCTGTGCCTCCAATTCCCGGTTTGCTACGGTGCCGACGCGGCAGATCCGCTCGCACAAGGAAACATGAGTGTCCAATCCAGCGCTTTCACCCGTGATCACCGTGATGGGTGAAGAAGACCCGATCGAAATCAGCTTTGCGGCGGTGGCCGCCTATCACGGGCAGGGTGCGCTGGCGATGCTGGCCGTCACCTTTCGCGCGCTTGAAGTTGCGTTGAAGGCGCTGTCTCCGGATCAGGCGCCGAAGCGGAGCGACATCACCATCGTCAGCGGGCATCCGGGTCCGGGTGTCCGGGACTCGTTCGAGTTCGTGACACGGGCGGTCACGCGCGGCGTTTACACGGTGGACCGCTCGTTGCCGGACGCGAGGCTGGCGCCCTCCGATATCTCCTACAGCTTTCGCGTTACGCTTGGCGGAAGGACCGCTGAGGTCGCCGTCCTGCCGACCGCACTGCCGGAGCGTTTTTTCGTGCTGACCTTCAACCCGTCGCGCACTGCCGCGGAAGAGATCGAGGCGCGGCGCTTGCGAAAAGCGATCGCCTCCGAGGTGCTTGCGGCGGCGCCCGACAAGCTGTTCCAGTTACGCGTTGTCTGATCGATGAAGCCGGCACTCGCGCTGTCCTATGGTTTTCCCGACGGGGCCATGGCTAACCTCACCTCGCATCCCGATGCCGTGGGCAGGATCACGACTCGTGATCTTTACGAACTGCCGGCGCTCGACCTCAACAGATTCGGCTCGCTCCTGGTCAGTATGCATGTCGACCAGAGGTTTTTAGCCAGCCGCGCCGAGCAGATCGCAGGCTTCCTGCAGGACGGCGGCACGGTCGTCGCCAACGGCCATCTTGCCTATCCGTTTCTTCCCGGGATCATCGGCTTCCATGCGCTGGAGAATTATGGCCTTGGGGATCTCGCGGTGCGGCGGCTGGTCGATCATCCGATCTGGGCCGGCGTAACGGAGAACGAGCTGACGTTCCGGCGCGGCGTCGCCGGCTTTTACGGGCGCGCCTGGCACGAACCGCCTGAAGGCGCGACCATCATTCATGCGCTGGGTACACCGGATCGGCCGCTCGATTTCGTTTATCGCGTCGGCAAGGGGCGCGTGTTGTTTCACGGCGGCAATGACCTATGGCAGTACGGCGGCGCCGATTCCGCCGGCCGCATCCTGCCGCAACTGCTGCACTGGGTATTTGACGGGGAGGGCGCGTCGTGAGTCTGGCTATCCTCGACGGCGGCACATATTTTCACCATGCGGCGATTTACGGCGTGCGCTATCGGGATCTGTTCGATCACTCGATCTACCTGCCGGAGCTCGCGCCCGACCGCCTCGAAGGCGTCAAGCTGCTCATCGTTCCCGATCGCATGAATCCGGATCTGTTGCGCGCCCGTCGGCAGATATTGATCGACTTTGCCGAGCGTGGCAGCACGCTCGTGGTATTGGGAGAAAATCAGGCGCACACCTGGCTGCCCGGTGTGAAATGGACGTTCCGGCCGACCAATTTCTGGTGGTGGCTGGACAAGGAGGCCAGACCGGAGCAGCGGCTGGTTTCCTCGGATCATGAATTGTTTCAGGCGGTGCCGTTCGCCGATACGATTTGGCATTTTCACGGCGTCTTGAATCCTCCGCCGCACGCGCAAATCCTGATCGATGTGCCGCCGGACCGGGACGGGCGAGACTCCGGTGGAGCGCTGCTGTACGACGATCGTGTCACGACGGCCGGGCGCCTGATCGTCTCCACGCTCGATCCGTTCTATCACCACGGCAGCAACTTCATGCCGGCGACGACGAAATTCCTGGATGGATTTTTGCCGTGGGCGCGACGGCTTGCAACGGCTTAGCCGTTTGCACTCGAGGACGGACCGGGGCGGCTGAGGCCATGCAGCGGAACGATTGCGGCGATCGTCTCATCGCCCGAGCGGACCTCGACGCGGCGCACCGGCACGCCATACACGCGGGCAAGATTGTGTTCCGTCAGTACCGACTCGGCGGGACCATATAGATGCATCGCATCGTGCAGCATCAGCAAGGTCTTGTCGGCGATCCCGAGCGCATGGTCGGGATGATGGGTGGTCAACAGCACTGCGAGCTCGCGGCTGCGCGCAAGACGCTGGATCAATCGCAGCACGATCCCCTGATTGGCCAGATCGAGCGCCGAGGCGGGCTCGTCGAGCACCAGGATGCGACAGTCGCTGGCGAGCGCGCGCGCCAGCAGCACGAGCTGACGCTGGCCTCCGCTCAGGCGATCGTAACGCTGGTCGGCGATGGCCGAGAGCCCGACCTCGTGCAGGCATTCCCGAGCCCGGGCCTTATCCCTGCGTCCCGGTGAATTGAAACGCCCGAGATATCGGCTCCGTCCCAGCAATACCATGTCGATCGCGCTGTAGGCATGGTCCGCATGCAGCGCCTGCGGTACGTAGCCAATCTGTGCCTCGGCGCCCACCGAGCCTTCCCGGAGCGCCAGCGTGCCGCACACCGCGCGCAACAACGTCGTCTTGCCGGCACCGTTGGGACCCAGAATGGCGGTGACTTCGGACGGCGCCAGCGTAAACGACAGGTCACGGAACAGCCATTGGTTCGGCCGAAACCAGTGACCGGCCTTGTCGATGCGGATCATGGCGTCTTGCTCGTTGCGTTGCGCCGCAAGAGATAGGCGAACACCGGTGTGCCGACGATTGCCGTGACGATGCCGACGGGAATTTCAGCCGCCGTCAAATCCCGCGCCAGCGTATCGGCAACCACGAGGAAAACCGCGCCCATCAGCGTCGATACCGGCAGCAGGCGACGGTGGTCGGCGCCCACCATGAGCCGGGCAAGATTGGGAACGACCAGCCCGACCCAGCCGATGGTGCCGCTGACGCCGACCTGTGCGGAAATCGCAAGGCAGGTTGCGGTCAGCAGGATCACGCGGTCGCGCCCCGGATGCACCCCGAGGGTGCGGGCGTCTTCGTCGCCGAGCGAAAGCACGTTGATGCGCCAACGCATGCCGAGGAGAACGATGCCCGCGATTGCCGTGCAGACCGACAGCAGCAGCAGCTTCGACCAGGTTGCCGAGGCAAAGCTGCCGAGCAGCCAGAACACGATATCCGGCAATTTCGTCTCGGGATCGGCGACATAGGTCGCCATTCCGACCAGGGCGCCGCAGAAGGCGCTCACCACGACGCCGGCCAATACCAGGGTCAGGATCGGTGACATGCTGTCGCTGCGATGGATTGCCAGCACGGCCAGCAGCGCCGCCGCGGCGCCGAGGAATGCACCGACCTGGACGAGAGCGCCGAATCCGAAAAACAGGATTGCCGTCACGCCGCCAAGCGCCGCGCCCGAGGAGACGCCGATGGTTTGCGGGCCGACCAGCGGATTGCGGAACAGACCCTGCAACACCGCGCCGCACAGCGACAGCCCGGCGCCGGCGATCGCGGCGGTCAACACCCGCGGCAACCTCACGACTTCGACCACAATGCGCTCGGTCGGCGTCCATGTCGGCGTCACATCCATGACATGCGCTGCAAGAATTGCGATGACGTGGTTGAACGGAACCTGGTAACGGCCCGAACCCATCGACCACAGCAGGGCCGTGATCAGCGCCAGACCCAGCACGACATGGAGAGCGACCGGCAGCCAGGCGCCGGGGGAACGGCGCGTCGGCTCGAACGCCTGCTGTTGGACGACCTCCTGCGTCATCGGGTGAGATAACGCTCGTAGCCGGCGGATTGACGGTTCTGTTCGGCGAATAGAATGCCGTCGATTTCATCGTCGGTGAGATCGTGCTTGTACAGAAAGCTGAACCAGTCGCGCATGACCGCGCGCAGGTTACCGGGCTCGCGCTCGGGGTGGAGCAGGCCCGCGAGCCAGATCCAGCCCAGCGCCGACTCCTGGCTCGGCGGATCCCAGCGGTAGCCGCCGAGTGGAAATTTATAAACACGGCGCGCCTTCACCGCTTCGACGCCCTGCCAGCGCGGATCGCCATAGATGTCGGACGGCATGGCGGCATCGAAATTTCCCAAGAGGATCACCTGCGGATTCCAGGCCAGGACCTGTTCGACGGTCACCGTCATCTGGGTCGCGTTCTCATCGGCGGCGTTTTGGCCGCCCGCCATCCGGATATAGAATTCGTTGTGCGATTTCCTCGCGCTCACCCGCAGGGTCTGCGCGGCGCGGTTGAAATAGAGCACGCGCGGACGTTGCGACTCCGCGACACCGCTCATGGCGGCTTCGATCCTGCGTCTCTCCGCGTTCTGCCGCGTCAGCATTGCGGCGGCGCGCGACTCATTGCCCGAGGCCTGGCCCAGCAACGTGATGAAGCCGGCGAGGTCTTCCTGCGAGCCGGCACGCATGCCGAGCACCGGAAGGCCGGTGCGTTCGAGAACGTCGATCGCCGATGTCGCCCATTGAAATACCGCATCAGGCCGCAGCGCCAGAATGCTTTCGACATTCGGGTTGAAGTTGGAGGACCCGGCTGTGCCCGTCAGGACGTTGGTCGGTATTTTTGAAAAGCCTGGAAACATCTTGCCGAGCAGTCCCTCGCGCATCGCGCTGGCGGAATAGCCGTTCATCCCGGCAATCTTGCGCTCGCTGCCGTCGATCGCAATGAAGGTCGCGGGTCCCGGAATCGGCAAAAACACCAGCCGCTGCGGAAGCTTGTCGAATGCAACGCTGCGCCCGCGCTGGTCGGTGATGTCGATGGCGCAAGCAGGCTGGCTCATCGTGGCCAACATGAAAGCAATCAGGACACCGCTTCGTCGTATCGTCAGCCAGCACGAACGCCCGAAATCCTGCATCGGCAGAACGCATTTCGAGCCGCAACGAAGACCCTCGGTGTCTTCATTTCGTGTGTTCATTCTGGTCCAGTGAGGTGTCTGCATTTCGCAATAGGCGATCGACTTGCCCATATCGAGGAAGTCAAAGCAAGATCGGCCTGCGGGGGACGCCGCTGATTAGTCTGATTCTAAATTGGCGCGATCTTGCTCGTCGTTGCTCGAATCCGGCGCAGGCATTTGCTCCGATGATTAGACCCGCTCTAATAACAATACCGGAAAGTTGTCTTCGCCTTTCCGAAATCCGATTGCGCGCACATCGCCGGGAAGACTGCAGCGATTCTAAACCTGGATCGTAGGCGACGTGGAACCCTTGGTCTAAGACCACCAGCAGCTGGGGATTTATCCGACCATTCGTGTGGCGCTTGCAGCCGGTCGGAAGTTGTTTGGGGGACTATAGTGACGTTTGTATCCGATAGGTTGGCGCGACGTATTCTCGGCGTCGCGGTTGCGAATGCGTTTGTCTTTGGATCCGGTGGTCTTGAGAGTTCAAGCGTGCAGGCGCAGACAGGCCCGAACGCGTTGCCTGCCGTCACGATTGACGCGCCTGCAGAGCAGAAGCAGCGCCGAGCCACGACGCCCAGCCAGCGATCGCGCGTGCGCGCGACCACGGCCGCCGGCAACAGGCGATCGCCTGCAGCGCCTGGTGACGAACAATCGGCGACGGCGGCCGGGCAGGGCGTTCGGGCAAAGGGCGGCAGCGACTCGCTGAATCCGCTCGGCGGCCAATTGACCGAACCGAAGACGACCCGGCAGATCACCCAGAGCGTTTCCGTTGTCGAACGCGGGCAGATCGAACAAACCTCGCCGGCCGGACTGCTCGATATTCTCTCCACCGTGCCCGGAGTTTCGATCGCGCGTTCCGGCGGCATCGGCGGCCAGATCTACCTGCGCGGCTTCAGCTCCAACAATTTCCGCTCGCCGCTGTTTGTCGATGGCGATCGCTTCCGTGGTCGCAATACGCTTCAGCTCAACTGGTTCTCACCGGAGGAGATCGAACGGGTCGAGGTCGTTCGTGGGCCGGCATCGGTGGTCTTCGGCAGCGAAGCGCTCACGGGCCTGGTCAACGTCATCACCCGAAGCCCGACAGGAAATCCTAACGGACCGTTCCGCTTTACCGGAGGTGGATTTTCCGTGGGCGTCGGCAGCGCTGCGAAGTCGGCCAGCACCTATGAATGGATCCAGGGCGCCGGCGGCGGGTTCGATTTTCTGGGAAGTTTTGCCGGCCGATGGGGCGGCAACTATCAATCGCCGCTCGGGGAAGTTTCCAACAGCGACTACAAGAGTCTCGGCGGCAGCCTGAAAATCGGCTATACGCCCGATATCGGTCAGCGCTTCGAACTGACGCTGCGCAAATACTCCGAAACCGACGGCCGCGCCGGCGGCGTCGGCGGCGCTCCCGGCGCGCCCTACATCATCCAGCGCAACGACCCCAACAACGTCATGAGTGCGCGGCTGGCCTACGTCGGCGAACTCGACGGTCTGGTCAAGCATGTCGAGAGCTCGGTCTATGCCAACTATTTCGACACCAACGTCCTGACGACCACCAACACCATCAACGCCAACAATATCGCGACCCGAACGGTGACGGCGAACAGCCATGTGATCGGGCCGCTGGTGATCGGCGGCCGTGTGCTGGGCGCTATCCCCTGGTCGGGCGGATTCGGCGCAGCCAAGACGACGTTCGGTGGCGACATGTTCAAGGAGGACCGTCCGGGCAGCTGGAGGTTTTCGCAGACCGTCAATCGCAATCCCGTGACCGGCGCCGTCACCAGCACCACCAACGTGCCGCTGGGAAAGGCCGGCCCGGACACCACGCAGACCAACGCCGGCGCATTCCTGCTGCACGAATGGACGCCGGTTCAGCCGCTGACGCTGTCGGCCGGCGGACGCTTCGACTGGTTCAACACGACGGCTGGTCCTTCTCCGGTTCTGAACGCGATAGCGCCAGCCACGACTGACGTCGATCGAACCGCCCCGACCGGTAGCGTCGGCGCGGTCTACCGCATCCTTCCGACGCTTGATCTGCTGGCCAGCGTTGCCACCTCATACCGGCATCCGACGAATTCGGAAATGTTCGCGTCGAGTGCCACCACCATTCCGAATCCCAATCTGGTGCCGGAAACCGGCCTCACCTATGAAGGTGGCTTCCGGCTTCACTCTGCCGAAGCGACGCTGAAGGTGACGGCGTTCTATAGCAAATACGAGAATTTCCTGCAGACGGTGTCCGCCCCCCTGGCTAACTGCAGTGCATGCACGCAAGCGCAGAATATCGGCAAGGCCGAAGTCAAAGGCATCGAGCTGGAAGAGCGCTGGCAGGTCACGCCGACCGTCAACCTGTTCGGCAGCGCGACCTACCTCCACGGCACCAATACCACCACCGGCAGGCCGCTGCCGTTCCTGGCGCCGTTCCGGGGCCGGGTCGGCGTGCAATATGCCTCGCTCGATGCCAGCTATTCGTTGATGGCCGTGGTCGACTGGGCAACCAGCAAGAACCGGATCGACACCACAGCGGAGTATCCGACCTCCGGCTACGCCATTCCGAAACTTTACGCGACGCTCCAACTGGGCCAGCTGATCGACCGGCGACTGGGCGACACCAAGCTCATTCTCGGCGTAGAGAACATCTTCGATACCGCCTACCGGGACGCCGCGACCTTCGTCAACCGCTCGAACGTCAACTACCGGGAAAGCCTGACCAATCCGCTGGTCGAAGTCGGGCGGAACTTTACGGCGAAGCTGCAGCATACGTTCTGAAGCGTATTGGACTCCGTCGGGAATCAAAGAGGTCCCCGGGGGGCATCCCGGGGACCTCGAACCAGAGCAACCTGGCAGCTAAAATCGGGGTGGGCCGGCGCCGTTATGGCGTGCGGTCGGCGGTGACCAAACGGGCTTCCCGGATCATGGTCTTCTTGCCGGCGATGCGGAGGCAGGCGGCTTCGAAGTTCGGCCAGGCCTGCTGCGAGCAGTTGGGGCCGATCTGCTTGATATCGAGGCGGTCGCCCTTGGCGAGGACTTGCGGCACGCTGGCTTCGACCTGCGGTGCAAAGCCGGGCAGAACGGTGAGGGCGCCTGCAATGAAGGCGGCAATAGCGATGGCTGAAAAAGTCTTGATCATGACGGTCCCCTGTCATTGGGCCTTTTTGGCCCGCCGTTTCGTTGGTTAATGGATAGCCAGAGCCGGTTTCCGGATGTCTTCGCCAGCTGCCAAAATGGTTTCGTCCCGCGGGAGTTTTGTTTCGTCGCCGCCTCGGCGATGAAACATTGCCTGCCTGCCTAGATGACGCGGTCACCCCTGAAGTGGTTCAGGGACGGGCGGAATATAAAAACCGGGCATTTCGGACATCGGGGTGGAACCAAACCCGGCTTGCGGGGCCGCCCGGGGCGGGGTAGACGGTTTTATGCCCCGCATCGCCCTGTATCCCGGCTCATTCGACCCCGTCACCAATGGACATCTGGATGTGGTCCGGCACGCCGTAGGGCTGTGCGACCGCCTGATCGTCGCCATCGGGGTCCATCCCGGCAAGAAACCGCTGTTTTCGACCGAGGAACGGCTGGAAATGGCCGAGCGGGTGTTCGCGCCGATCGCCGCCGCGGCCGGCTGCGCTTTCGACTGCTCCACCTACGACAACCTGACCGTCACCGCGGCGCAGAAGGCCGGCGCGGCCATCCTGATTCGGGGACTGCGCGACGGCACCGACCTCGATTACGAAATGCAGATCGCGGGCATGAACGAGACCATGGCGCCCGGGGTGCAGACCGTGTTCCTGCCGGCCTCGGTGGCGGTCCGCCCGATCACCGCCACACTGGTGCGTCAGATCGCTGCCATGGGCGGCGATGTCTCGGCGTTCGTGCCGCCGGAGGTTGCAGCCAGCCTCAAGACCAAATTCGCCGCCTGACCTTATCTCTGATCCGGAGTTATCATGATCCGAATTCTTGGCCTTATCGCCGCGCTGATCTGCGCGGTGCCCGCGATCGCGCAACCCTTGCCCGCGGGTCTCGACAAGGCGAATGCCATCGTCATCGACTCTACCAAGGGCCGCATCGTGTTCAAGCTGCGCACCGACATCGCGCCGCAGCATGCCGAGCGGATCAAGACGCTGGCGCGCGAGGGGTTCTACAACAACGTGCCGTTCCACCGTGTCATGGACGGCTTCATGGCGCAGACCGGCGACGGCCAGAACTTCAATGGCACCGGCGGTTCGAAATACCCCAACCTGAAGCAGGAATTTTCCAAGGTGCCGTTCACCCGCGGCGTGGTCGGCATGGCGCGGCGCGGCGACAGCGTCGATACCGCCAACTCGCAATTCTTCATCATGTTCGCGGAGGGTTCGAGCCTCAACGGCCAGTACACCGTGATCGGCGAAGTGGTGTCCGGCATGGACGTGGTCGACAAGCTGAAGAAGGCGCCGCCGGGCTCGCGTGGCGGCGAGGTGAAGGATCCCGACAAGATGGTGAAGGTGCAGGTCGCATCCGACATCAAGTAGGCAATGACAGCGCCGCATCGCAAGCCGGTCCTCTGGTTTGCCGCGGCGCTGATGCTGCCCTTGTGGACCGGGCCGGCGCACGGGCAGCCGGAGCGGATCAACACCATCAGGGAGGTTGTCGTCAGACTGCATTCCTGCTGGACGCCGCCACCGCGCTCGCGCGCCAACCCGATCGACATCACCGTGGTCGTCAGCTTCAACCGCGAGGGAGCTATTCTCGGGCGTCCGAGAATCACCCATGAATCGGAACACGCCAGCGACAATGACCGTTTGGCCTACCGCATGGCCGTGATGGAGGCGTTGCAACGCTGCACGCCATTGCCATTTACCGATGCACTGGGCGGCGCCATCGCCGGCCGGCCGCTCGCAGTCCCATTCAGAACCCGCAAGAAATTACCACCCAAACCTGGAGAGCACCGAGCATGGCTGACACCGAAAATACTTTGATCCTCGAAACCACCCAGGGGCCCGTCAAGATCGAGATGCGTCCCGACCTCGCGCCCGGCCACGTCGCCCGGATCCAGGAACTGGTGCGCGAAGGATTTTACGACGGCATCGTATTCCACCGCGTGATCGAGGGCTTCATGGCGCAGACCGGATGCCCGCAGGGCACCGGCACCGGCGGTTCCGGCAAGAAGCTGAAGGCGGAATTCAACAAGGAGCCGCATGTGCGCGGCACCACCTCGATGGCGCGCGCCGCCAGCCCGGATTCCGGCGACAGCCAGTTCTTCATCTGCTTTGACGACGCCTCGTTCCTCAACAACCAGTACACGGTGTGGGGCAAGGTGACCGAGGGCATGGAGAACGTCGACAAGATCAAGCGCGGCGAGCCGGTGCAGAACCCGGACAAGATCGTCAAGGCCCGCATGGCGCTGGACGCGGCGTAGGGGGCCTGACGCAGGCTTTCTTCACCCTCCCCTGGAGGGGGAGGGTCGGCTCGCATCGCAAGATGCGCGACGGGGTGGGGTGACAGTCTCTCAACTCGAACACCGCCCGAAACGAGAGACCGTCACCCCACCCCGCCGCTCCTTTCAGTCGCGTCGACCCTCCCCCTCCAGGGGAGGGTGAGGGCCGTGCCTGCCATGCGCACCGATCTGTTCGATTTCGAACTTCCCGCCGGGAACATCGCGCTGCGGCCGGCGAGCCCGCGCGATTCCGCGCGCCTGCTGATCGTGCGTCCCGACGCGACCCTGCTGGACCGCGTCGTCGCCGAGCTGCCGCAATGGCTCGAGCCCGGCGATCAGCTGGTGGTGAACGACACCAAGGTGATCTCGGCCCAGCTCAAGGGCCGCCGCATCGGCCGCGACACCGAGCCGAAGATCGACGCGACATTGATAAAACGCCTCGACGGTTCGCGCTGGCAGGCGCTGGTGAAGCCGGCGAAGAAGCTCGCGCCGGGCGATGTGGTCCGCTTCGGTAACGAGGGCAGGGTGTGCCTGCTCGGCCATCTCGATGCGCAGGTTGAGCACAAGGGCGACGACGGCGAGGTGACGCTGTCGTTTTCATTCCACGGGCCGGCGCTCGACCAGGCAATAGCTGATCTGGGCAGCCCGCCGCTGCCGCCCTACATCGCCTCCAAACGCGCCCCTGACGAGCATGACGCCGCCGACTACCAGACCATGTTCGCTGCCAATGAGGGCGCGGTCGCGGCCCCCACGGCGGGCCTGCATTTTACGCCCGCGCTGGAAGCGGCACTGCGTGAACGCGGCGTCGGGATCCACCGCATCACCCTGCATGTCGGGGCGGGGACCTTCCTGCCGGTCAAGGTGGACGACACCTCAGGCCACAAGATGCATGCCGAATGGGGCACGATCTCGCCGGCGACCGCCGCCGCGCTGAACGCGGCCCGGATCAAAGGCGGCCGCATCGTCGCGGTCGGCACCACCTCGCTGCGGCTATTGGAAAGCGCCGCGGCTGAGGATGGCACCATTCAGCCATTCAGCGCCGACACCGCGATATTCATCACGCCGGGCTATCGCTTTCGCGCCGTCGACGTCCTGCTGACCAATTTCCATCTGCCGCGTTCGACGCTGTTCATGCTGGTATCGGCGTTTTCAGGGCTCGAGACCATGAAGCGGGCCTATGCGCATGCGATCAAGAGCGGCTACCGGTTTTATTCGTATGGCGATGCGTGCCTGCTGTTTCGCGGCGACGCCTGAAACGTAGGGTGGGCAAAGGCGCGTTTGCGCCGTGCCCACCATCTGTCCTCCTCGTGATGTTGCGTGGTGGGCACGGCGCAAAGAGCGCGCCTTTGCCCACCCTGCGATCTCGTCACGCCATCACGCGCTCAGGCAGCAATTCGGCGATCTGGATCGCATTCAATGCGGCGCCCTTCAGCAACTGATCCGCCGCGACAAACATCGAGATCGAATGACCCGTGGGATCGCTGAGATCTTTGCGGATGCGGCCGACCAGCACGTCATCCTGGCCCGACGCGTCGATCGGCATCGGGAAATAGTTTCTCGCGCGGTCGTCGACGACCTTCACGCCGGGCGCGGCCGACAGGAGTTCGCGCACCTCGGCTTCCGTGATCGGATGTTCGCATTCGAAGGTGATCGCCTCGCAATGCGCGCGCAACACCGGCACCCGCACGCAGGTCACGCCGACGGCGATCCGCTGGTCCTCGAAGATCTTCCTCGTCTCCTGGATGACCTTGGTCTCTTCGTCGTTGTAGCCGGTCGCAGGGTCGATCGCCGTGTTGTGGTTGAACAGGTTGAAGGCGTAGGGGTGCGGCAGCACCCGTTGCTGATAGGCCTCGCCGTTCAGACTGGCGCGGGTCGATTCCACCAGCTCTTCCATGGCAGCGGCACCGCCGCCGCTCGCCGCCTGATAGGTCGAGATGATTACGCGCTTGATCCGGTTGACCCGGTGGATCGGCCACAGCGGCACCAGCGCGGTGATCGCGGCGCAGTTCGGATTGGCGATGATGCCGTTATGCTCCCGGATCCTGCCGGCATTGATCTCGGGGATCACCAGCGGCACGTCCGGATCCATGCGGAAGGCCGAGGAGTTGTCGACCACGGTGGCGCCGGCCTTCACGGCGATCGGGGCAAACTTCCGGGAAATGCCGCCGCCGGCGGAAAACAGCGCGATGTCGACGCCGGCAAAAGACTGTTCGGTGAGCTCCTCGATCACGACCCGCCGGCCGCGGAAGTCGATGGTGCCGCCCGCCGAGCGCGCGCTAGCCAGCGCCTTGAGCTTTTCGACGCGGAAGCCGCGACGGTCCATGGTGGCGATGAATTCGGCGCCGACCGCGCCGGTCACGCCGACAATGGCAACAACGGGATCGTTACTCACTTTGGTCTCCATCTATTTGAGCCGGATGGTCCGCAGGCAATAAAAAAGCCCCGGACCTTTTCAGGCGGGGCTTCGGTTCAGAGGATGCGGGTCGTCCAACTACGCGCGCAAATCTCCCGAAGCCCGGCAGGGCTTGGTGGTTTTGGCGGTGCGTTTGGTGGTGGTGATCATGGCGCGGGCTTATGCGGGAGAATCTTGTCGGCGTCAACGGGTTCTGGACCCAAAATATTGTGATGCAACGCCGTTGAACCGGACGCCCTTGTCGCGCGATAAGCTGATCCATGAGCCTTCCCAATCATTTCGATCTGGTCGCCACCGACGGCGCCGCCCGCACCGGACGGCTGACGACGCCGCACGGCGTGGTGCGCACGCCGGCTTTCATGCCGGTCGGCACCGCGGGTGCGATGAAGGGCATGCATTGGCGCGAGGTGCGCGATGCCGGCGCCGATATCGTGCTCGGCAATACCTATCATCTGATGCTGCGGCCAGGCGCCGAACGTATCGCCGCCCTCGGCGGCTTGCAGCGTTTTACTGGCTGGAACGGTCCCATGCTGACAGACTCCGGCGGCTTCCAGGTGATGTCGCTGTCCGAGCTGCGCAAGGTCACGGAAAACGCCGTCACCTTTCGCTCGCATATCGACGGGACGAAGATCGAACTGTCGCCCGAACGCTCGATCGAGGTGCAGCGGCTGCTTGGCTCCGATATCGCCATGCAGATGGACGAATGCATCCGCCTGCCGGCGGAGCGCGCGGATATCGAGCGCGCGATGCAGCTCTCGCTGCGCTGGGGCGAGCGCAGCAAGCGCGCCTTCGAGAGCGCGCCTGACGGCACCATGCTGTTCGGCATCGCGCAGGGCGGCGACGTGCCCGAACTGCGGCATGCCAGCGCCAGGGGGCTCGTCGAGACCGGCTTTCACGGCTACGCGATCGGCGGCCTCGCAGTCGGCGAGCCGCAGGCGGTGATGCTGGCCATGATCGAGGAAGTGGCGCCGATCCTGCCGACCGACCGCCCGAGATACCTGATGGGCGTCGGCACGCCCGAGGACATGCTGGAGGCGGTGGCGCGCGGCATCGACATGTTCGATTGCGTGATGCCGACCCGCAACGGGCGCCACGGCGTCGCCTTCACCCGGTTCGGCCAGGTCAACCTGCGCAACGCCCGCCACGCCGACGATCCCAGGCCGCTGGACGAGGCAAGCGCGTGGCCCTCGACACGCGATTGCGCGCGCGCCTATCTGCACCATCTCGTGAAGTCGGGCGAGACGCTGGGCGCGATGCTGCTGTCGGAAATCAATATCGCCTATTACCAGCACCTGATGCACGGCATCCGCGACGCGGTCTCAACCGGAACGTTTGCGGATTTCCGCGCGCGCACCCGCGCCGATTGGGCACGCGGCGACATCGCGCCGCGCTGAAGCCAGCTTCTCGAATGCGGGTCCGAAGGCTCAGCTACAGGTGAACCGTTTGACGGCGTGCTTGGTCACGAACCCGTAGCCGCAGGTATCGCAGGTCCAGAGGTAGCTGATGACGTTTTCCGACAGGTAGGCGGAGCCCTCCGCCGCGACCATGGTGTCGGCGCAAACAGGGCAGGTCGGCAGATCACACCCGCGGGGACTGGGATTGGACGCGACGGTCGACATGACTTCAGCGACTGCTGGCATCGTGACCTCCTTGCGATCTGAACTTAGACTTTAGCATACACTGATTTGTTTGACGTTGTCGCAACACAAATGCGTTCAGTTTACGTTATTTGGCGGCTTTCCAAGGTTGCATCGCAACGAAGTCTCAACGGCTGGATTCCGACTTGCGCGTTGCCACAACCTGTCCGTAATGATGGAAGAGTTTCAAAGTTCTCACACATTGCCGCCACAGGAGTTTTCCATGGACGCGCCGTCACCCACGAGTGCAGTGCACCGTCCCGGCCGGGGCCGGGTTTTCGACTCGATCGTCGACGCGATCGGCGATACGCCGATCGTCCGTTTGCGCAAACTGCCGCAAGCGCAGGGGGTACACGCCACCATCCTGGCCAAGCTGGAATATTTCAATCCCGCCGCCAGCGTGAAGGACCGCATCGGGGCGGCGATGGTCATCGCGATGGAAAAGGCCGGCCTGATCAATGCCGATACCGTGCTGATCGAGCCTACGTCCGGAAATACCGGGATCGCGCTTGCCTTCGTCGCGGCGTCCCGCGGCTACCGGCTGAAGCTGGTGATGCCGGAATCGATGTCGATCGAGCGGCGCAAGATGCTGGCGTTCCTCGGCGCCGAAATCGTGCTGACGCCGGCGGCCCAGGGCATGAAGGGCTCGATCGCAACCGCGGAGGAACTGGTGCGCACCACGCCCAATGCCGTGATGCCGCAGCAATTCAAGAACCTCGCCAACCCTGAAATTCACCGCCGCACCACAGCGGAGGAAATCTGGAACGACACCGGCGGCAACATCGACTATTTCGTTGCCGGGGTCGGCACCGGCGGGACCATTACCGGCGTCGGGCAGGTGCTCAAGCCCCGCAAGCCCGACCTGCGGATCGTCGCCGTGGAGCCGGAGGAAAGCCCGGTGCTGTCGGGCGGCCAGCATACCCCGCACAAGATCCAGGGCATCGGCGCCGGATTCGTTCCCGATATCCTCGACCGCTCGGTAATCGACGAGATCGTCAAGATCAACTCATCGACCGCGATCGAGACCTCGCGCGCACTGGCGCGCAGCGAGGGTATTCCCGGCGGCATTTCCTCGGGGGCGGCGATCGCGGCGGCGCTGCAGATCGGCAAGCGGCCGGAGGCCGCGGGCAAGACCATCGTGGCGATCGTGCCGTCGTTCTCGGAACGTTATCTGTCGACCGTGCTGTTCGAGGGAATCTGAGACCATGGCGGATCAGCCGAGGCGGCCGCGAACCCTGAATGATGCCCGCACCGAAGCGGAAGCCGCGTTCAAGAAGACAACCACCAAGGTCGTGGAGGCGCCGCCGAAACCGACTGCGATTCCCGGCGTGAAGGAACTGGTTTCGCTGCGGATCGATCAGGACGTGCTCGAACACTTCCAGGAAGGCGGACCCGGCTGGCAGGACCGGATCAATGACGCCCTGCGCAAGGCGGCGGGTAAATAGGCTGCAGCATCGAGATACTCTTCTCCGCTCCCTCCACGCGCGCTTGCGCGTGGCGGGGAGGGGTCGGGGGTGGGGGGTCGATCTATTCGGCGCAATCCGCTAGCAGTGAATTTGTCGAAGCACCCCCCCCCCCCGACCCCTACCCGCCGCTGCGCGGGAGGGGGGGCGAAGAAAGCGAGCCGTGAACTCGGCATGGCTCGTAAAAAATCCCGGCGGTGAGCCGGGCATTTTGCTGGATTGGATGGATATCCGGGGACCGGGACGATCAGCGCCGGAATGCGCCGCCCAGCATGCCGCCGACCACGCCGCCGACGAAAGCTGCGCCAGCATCTCCGCCGCCGCGCGGGGCGCTTTGGCGATACTGCTGCTGTCGCGGCGCCGCGCGCCGCACCGGCTGTGCGTCCGAGTCGCTTGACGCGGTTGGTGCGGTGACGACGATTTCGGTCAGCAGCGCCTTGTGCTGCAGCCTGTTGAGGTAGCCGCTCTGGGGGTAGCCGCGGGCGGCCTGCCAGCGCGTGATCACCGCGCGGGTCGATGCATCGAACTTGCCTGTCACCCTGGTGTCGAAACCGAGGCCGTTGAGCCGGCGCTGCACGTCACGGCGCTGGCGAATGGCGAGGCCGATCTGGTCTTCCGTGGTCTGGTTGGCTTCCTCGTCGAACGTCCTGGGATCGATCCCGGCCGTGAGGTTGCGGGTTGCCGTCGACGGGCCGTCCTTCAGCGCGGCAATGCGGGCCAGCGCCAGCGGCTTGAACTGACCGTTCGGATAGCTGCTCAGATAGGCGTTGAGCTCTTCCGGCTTGTTCGATTCCTTGACCGAGCGCCAGAACTCGACTTCGACGTCCGAATCCGGCGCCGCGGTGGCTGCGGCGATGGCCGGTCCGGAGGAGGCCGGACCCGCGGCGGTCGCTGCGACCGGATTGAGATAGACCGCACCGATCAGGTTGGTGTGCCCCCAGGGCAGCTGGCCCTTGCGGGTTTCCTCATTGACCTGGGCGCGGACCTTGGTCATCGCCTGCTGGATCTCGACGCCGGGCGTGGCGATGTTGGCAATCAGCGCGCGCGTGAACGGGCTGTTGCTGCCTTGCTGGCCGTCGAGCGCGGTTTGCCCAGGACCGGTTGCGAAGGCGATCAGGGTGCCTTCGCCGGATTTCATTTCCGCAAGGCCGGTCTGCACCGACACGCTGCGGGTCGCGCCGGCATTCGCCTTGATCTTCGCCGCGAACGGATTGTCACGGCAGGCATCGAGGAACACCAGCTTGACCTTGGCGTCGCTCATGGTCTGGTCGAGCGTCAGGTCGATGTTGATGGCGGAGCCGAGCTTGACGTCCATTTCCGATTTGATGTCGGAGTCGATCGGCAACAGATAATTGACGCCGCCGATGGCGATGCCGTGGCCGGCGTAGAAGAATACCGCGACGTCGGCGCCCTGCGCCTTCTTGCCGAACTCGAGCAGCCGTTCGGTCATCTTGTCGCGGGTGAGGTTGGTGCCTTCCACGACCTCGAAGCCGACGTTGCGAAGCACGCTCGCCATCGACTTGGCGTCGATCTCGGGGTTGGGCAGCGGCTGAACATTCTTGTAGGCGCCGTTGCCGACGACAAAGGCAACACGCCGCTCGGCCTTGGCCGAATGGGCGGTAAACGCCATGCAAATCAGGGAAAGCAATAGGGTAAGGTAGCGCATCTAAAATCCCCCGGTGGAATCGCGCGACTTTGGGAGCAACGCATTGCAACAGATTACACGAAAAAGCCACGCATCGTGTCGAAAATCAGGCCGCTGTCTGAATTGAGCCACCCCCGTCGCCGATTGATCACACTAGCCGACCAGCGGGCTGCATTTAGTGATCCAGATCACAATCGGGCGCGACGGCCCAAGAAATCGGCCCAAGAACCCAAGAAGATGGCCAGGAAACCGGTCGGGAGAATCGGCCGCATCGTCCGTCGGTCAGGCTTGAGGCCGCGCGGGAGCCGCCGTCTTGAGGTTCAACAGGTTGCCGGTGAGGATCAGCGACGCGCCCAGCACGGTGAACATGTCCAGCCGCTCCGAATAGATCAACCAGCCGGCGGCGGCGGACAGGGGGACCCGGAGGAAGTCCATCGGGATCACCACCGTCGCATCGGCATACAGCATCGCGCGCGCCATGCAGTAGTGGGAGAACGTGCCGCAGAATGCGATCACGACGATCCAGCCCCAGGCCCAGGTCGACGGCCAGACCCAGACATAGATCGCAGGGAAAAATCCGGCCGCCGACTGAACCACCAGCATCCAGAAGATGATCGTCAGGGTATTTTCGGTGCGGGTCAGCGATTTCACCATGGCGATGGAGACGCCGAACCCGACCGCCGCGGCCAGCGCGATCAACTGGCCCGGATTGATCTCGCCGGTCGAGGGACGAACGATGACGATGACGCCGACGATCCCGAGCACGATCGCCGCAATCTTCCATACCGTCATGCGTTCGCCGAGAAAGACCGCGGCCAGGATCGCGGTCCAGATCGGCATGGTGAATTCGATCGACACCACCTGGCTGAGCGGAATCAGGGTCAGCGCGAAGAACCAGCCGAGCTGCGCGCCATAGTGAATGAGATTGCGCGAAATGTGCTGCAGCGGCCGCGCGGTCCTCATCGCGGCGAAGCCGCCGTTCAAATGAATCAACGGGTACAACATGCAGAAGCCGAGGATCGAGCGCACCTCCATGATCTGAAAGACGTTGAGTTCACGCGTCGTCTCGCGGCCGGCCACCGTGATGATCAGCATCAAGGCGAGCCAGCCCGCCATCCACAGTGCGGCCCTGGGTATGGAAGGGGTCCGGTCCATCGTTGGGTGATTGCCAGCCATGCCGCGCGGGTGCTGCGCGAAAATACGGAAAGGGCAGGCCGGTATCGGCGACCCCGGTCCGATTTGCAACGCGCAATTATGCCGGGGCAGTGCTGCGCCGCGCCAAAATTCGGGGTGGGAGAGCCCGCGCGATCGGTGCTAAGGAACTGCGGAAATCACTTTCGGGAGAATTCGCTCATGCTCACGCTGCAACCGGCCGAATGGTCAAAGCCACGCGGCTTTTCGCATGGCGTCGCGGTCGATGGTCCCGGCCGCTGGGTCGTGTTGGCCGGCCAGACCGGCGGCGACGAGAAGGGCGACTATGCGCCCGATATGGCCGCGCAAACCGGCACCGCGCTGCGCCGGATCATCAAGCTGCTCGCCGAAGCCGGCGCTGGCCCCGAGCATATCGTCCGCCTGACCTGGTACCTGACCAGCCGCGAGGAATACCAGGCCGCGGGCGCCGGAATCGGCGCCGCCTGGAAGGAGACGCTCGGGCGCAACTTCCCGCCCTCGACGCTGCTCTATATCTCGGGTCTGGTCGATACGCGCGCCAAGGTCGAGATCGAGGTCACCGCGTTCGTACCGAATGGCTAGATCCCGACCCTGATCTGACTAATCAAAGCCACGCTCTAATCTATTGTTTTGACGCGTTTTCTTGGGCGAAATGGCGTCCACAAAAACGCTGCAGGGAAGTTTCACGATGACAAAACGATCCACCTCCGCGGATTTTGTGACCGCCTTCGCCACCGGCTGGCCCGAGAACCAGCCCGATATCATGGTGCTCTCGCTGACCACGAATAAGGGCGTCCAGGATTTTGCGCTCAACAAGGAACAGGCCTTGCTGGTTGCCAAAACCATGACGGAGACCGCCAACCGGCTGGCCAAGCCCAAGACCAGCTAGCGGAGCGCGGCGAGGGCGCTCAAGAGCGGGTCAGCGAAATCGATGTGAGCCGGAATGCGCCTTCGGATCGGATGACGACGGATTGCTTGTTGCCGCGGGTCGTCAAGGAGATATTCGCGGTGAATCCCGCGCCGCTCGCGATCAGCTGGAAATGGCCGCGGCCGCCGCGACCTTCAAGGTTGCCGCTGGCGTTGCGAATGCTTTCGCTCCAGGTCCCGGAAAGCGACGTGCCCCGGGCGATGACGTGGCTTGCAAGATTGAATTTGAAGCTGTCGCTGGCGCAGGTCAGGGTCTGGTTGATGGCGTCGCCGTCAACGCGAACGGCGTAAGTGGCGCGGCATCGAATCCGCTCTTTGGAGCCGTCGTCCAGCGTGATGGTGCCGCCGCCCGACCAATTGCCGGCCAGCCCCGAGAATGCGCCGGGATCAGCATAGCCCGCCGTGACGGACAGGGAGGCCAACAAAAACGCGACGGCTGCGAAAATCAGCCGTCGCGCGTTTGAGATGATTGCTGCTGTGGGAGCCGGCTTATTGCCGCGACGCTTCCCATCGACCACTGCACGGTACGCCTGCGGACGAGCCATTCCATCTCCCCGAACCGGTCTTGCCGCTGAGCTGGCCGTTCGCATATGCACCATTGATCGAGACTCGCACAAGTCCCTCTCTTCCGACCTTGCCGGAAACGGCCGCTCCGCCGGCCGATACCTTGCCATCCGTCACGACCAGCGTCGAGCTGGTCGTCGGCTGGCAGCTACCGGATTTCGTCACCACGGTGACATTCCAGAGCCCGTCATAGGCATTGTTATCGGCCATGGCGGTAACGGCGCCTGCGGCGGTAAAGGTCGAAATCAGAAGCGCACTGCGAATGCGGTTGAGGCGCATGAATCATATCCCCGAATATGTATGGATGATGACGCTGCTTATTTAGGCACAATGTGTTCAAAGTTTGCTGCGTCGCGATAACACGAAAAGTTCCTACCGAATCAAACATTTGATGCCCGAATTGGTTCCGGGATGGGAACGAAAATTGATCCGGATGGGGATCCATGCTGCCGGTAGATTTCTACTTCGGCAAATTTGGCGCGCTGGTGGCAAATTGCTCGTCCTGCGGCCTGGCCGGCAGGGATTGGTGGGCCTTGGCGTACTCTATTACCTCTCCCAGCAACTTCTGGCCGAGCGGGGCCAGCGCGCGTTCCCACAATTCGCGCGCGGTTTCGCCCTTCTTGACGAAACACCATTCCTGGGCGGCGATGGCGCCGGCATCCATGCGGTCGGCGAGATGGTAAACCGAGCCGCCGGCGATCGGATCGCCTTCGCGGATGGTCCATTCGACCGCCGCGATGCCGCGGTGCCGGGGCAGCAGCGAGGGGTGGTAACCGATCCCCCCGAGCTTTGCCGCCGCCAGTGCATCCCTGCCGATGCGGGCGTGGCTGTGCGCGGTGACGATCAGGTCGGTATCGGCGGCGATTTCCCCGGCGACCACGAGCCTGGGATCAGCCTGCACCGTGACCTTGATTCCGGCGTCGCGGGCAGCTGTGGCGAGCCGGTCCTCGGCGTCGGCCACGACGACGCCGGCGATCTCGACGCCGTGCTGGCGCAGCATATTCAGTGTCGTCACGCCGAAATGGCGGGAGCCGACCAGGGTGATCCGCATGGTGTTTGATCCGTCCAGAGCAAGGCGTCCTGTCGATAACACGTCGCCGCGGTCTGTCACCCGGGCGGCGCCGGCGCGAGGGGGTTATCAACAGGTCGGGCAGGGGCTAGCGATCGCGGCTTGAGATGGCGTCGGGCCGTAAAAACGCCACCGAAGGCAGCTTGCATGACGCAATGCCACGGGCTTACGCTGATTGCATTTCGACCCGGGGAGTACAGGAGGTTTTCATGCCAAGACTTTCTTTCATGCCAAGACTTTCTTTCATGCCAGGACTTTCTTTCGCGCCAAGACTTTTTTTCGTGCCAAGACTTTCCTTGATTGCCGCGACGATGGCGCTGGCGGCCTTGCCCGCCAGCGTCGGACTGGCCCAGACCGCGCCGAGTACAGGCGCGGCGCCAGCCGCAACCGCGCCCGCGGCCACGGCTCCGGCGGCGACCACGCCACCGGCCGCCTCGAAAGAAGCGACCACGACCACGTCGGCGAAGCCGGCGAAAAAGAAGGCTGCGAAGAAGAAGATGACCCGGCAGCAGGAGATCGACAAATCGATCGACAGCGGCACGGTGCCCTCGCGCTATCGCAGCTCGGTGCCGAAGGAGTACCACCATTTAATTCCGTTCGATAAGCGGTAGCGCGCACGTTCAGGCGAGCTTGCGGCGGCCTGTCATTCGGAAGTTGCGGGACGCAGTTGATGGGTCGCTGCCCCCTGAAGTGAGGCTGTCCAATGCCGAAAAAGGGAATTACCGGCCACGACGAATGGGTGCTCACGGAAGCGCTCGCCACCGCGCTGGTCGCACTGGAGCAGCTGCCGCCGGCGAGCCAGCCTCGCCCTCATATGGAAGATATCAGGAAGCTCCTGATCGCCGGCTGCCAGCAAGGCACCGTCACCGTGCATCTGGCGCAGGCCAAATGCAGGCTGTTTCCCGACCGCGACCCGCTGGCGATTTATCGAGAGTATGGGCTGGAAGACGGGCAGGGCTGAAACCAGCCGCTGCCGGTGTGCCGATGCTCATGTGCTCCGCTCGTCGTGCTGTCGGCGCCTCGAACGCGCGTGGCGTCAATGCAGGGTTGTACAAGTCAGGAAGACACCCCTTTTCCCAGGTGCCGTGGCTTTCCGGATACATCCCCCACTCACGGAACCCGATACGCTCAGGGCGCAACGGGTTGCCTTGGGCAACGGGTTGCCTTGGGGAGATTCCATGACGACACTTAAGGCAGCTCTATGGTTTTCATCTTGCGCCGCCGGCGCCTTGATGAGCGCCCTCCCGGCGCTCGCGGCCGACCTGCCGGTCAAAGCCATGCCGCTGCCGCAGGCCGTCCACAACTGGACCGGTTTCTATGCCGGCGGCCATGTCGGCTACGGCAAGGGCATGAAGGATCTTCTCAATTCCAGCTTCGACTATCAGATCCAGGGCTTTCTCGGCGGCGGACAGGTTGGCTACAACCAGCAGGTCGGCAATTTGCTGTTCGGCATCGAGGCCGATGCGTCGTGGGGCCATATCAAGGGCGATCAGACCTTCAACCTCGGCGGCGCACTCATCGGGTTTACGCAAACCGGTGTCGCAAGCACGACGATCGACGGATTGGCAACGCTGACGGGACGACTCGGTCTGGCACAGGACCGCTGGCTGGTTTATGTCAAGGGCGGCGCCGCCTGGGCGCATGAGCGGCATAACCTGGCATTCAGCCTGGGCACGATCGGAGGCGCTCCGGTCACCCAAACCATAGATGCAAGCGGCAGCGAAGATCGCCTGGGTTATGTGTTCGGCATCGGCAGCGAGTGGGCGTTCTGGGGCAACTGGTCCTTCAAGTCCGAATACAATTACGTCCATCTCGGAACCAAACAGGTGCGGCTCAGCGGCAGCCAGACGCTCGCCGGTGTCACGACGCCGTTCACGGCCGACCTCGATATTCAGCAATCGCTGCATCTCGCCAAGTTCGGGGTCAATTACCGCTTCGGTCCTGCCGCGCCGCACACGATTGCGCCGGCACGTCCGGCGCCAGGCTACAACTGGACCGGCGCCTGGGTCGGCGCGCAGATCGGCTACGGATGGGGTGGCAAGAGCTGGCCGGATTTCATTCCGGCCGATAACTTCAACGTCAAGGGCTGGCTTGGCGGCGTGAGCACCGGTGCGAACGTGCAGGCCGGCATTTTCGTGCTCGGCGTCGAAAGCGAATGGCTGTGGACCGATATCAACGGCAGTCGTCGGGATACGACGACGTTTGGCGGGGCCACGCAAACCATCGATTTGGCAAGCAGGGTCGACTGGCTCTCGCTCAACAGCTTACGTCTCGGTTTCGTCCCAATGGATCGCTTGATGGTGTACGGCAAGGGCGGCGTCGCATTCGCGCAGGAGCGGCATAACCTCGCTGCCTCGCAAGTGATCCCCGGTCTCGGCGAGATGTCGTTCGACCTCAGCGGAAAGGCGCTACATACCGGGTGGCTGGCGGGCATCGGCGCCGAGTACGCCTTCCTTGGCAACTGGTCCGCCAAGCTCGAATACAATTATATCAATTTCGGCCCGCAGAACGTGACGACCGCGGGAACGCAAACGATCAATGCCCCGCCCACGGTCGGCAGCATCACAAATATTCAGCCACTCAACGACATCCGCCAGGACATGCATCTGGTGAAGCTTGGCATCAACTATCACTTCAACACCGTTCCCGATGTGATCCGCGCGCGGTTCTGACGATCGCGCGCCGCGAACAAGAAAGCCCCTGGCATGATCCGGGGCTTTTTTGTACCTCACTTCTCGCTGACGCCACCCGGCAAATAACCCTTCGCCAGCTTCCATGCGGGTGCCACGACAAATCCAATGACCGGGATGCAGGCCCCGCCGATCAACAGGCCAAGCACTCCCGATATGGCGGCATGAGCGATCCATTCGAGCACACCGGCGGCCACCGGGACTGCATGGGCCGCAGCCGCGGTGGCGGCGTGGACGGCGTGTCCGATCGAGGGCGGGCCGTATAGCTCCAGGCCATGCAGCACGATGCCGCCGCCGACCCAGATCATCGCGGCCGTTCCGACGGCGCTTAGCAATATCAGGAAGCCGGGCATGCCGCGAACGAGGCCGCGGCCGAGCGCCCGGCCGATGCCGCCGAACGGCGAGGCGCCATCGTTGGTTGCCAGCGCCAGGCCGAAATCGTCGGCCTTCACGATCAGCGCGACCACGCCATACACCGCGACGGTGATCCCGATCCCGACCAGCGCCAGCACCAGCGACTGCGTCCAGATGCTCCCCACGGGAAGTGCTGCCAGCGTGATCGCCATGATCTCCGCCGAGAGGATGAAGTCGGTCTTGATGGCGCTCGCGACCTTTTCATCCTCCAGGGTTTGCGCGTTCAACGCGACCGTGCCGAGTTCGGCTTCGTGCTGATGGGCATGATGGGGCAGCACGGCTTCGAGCAGTTTTTCCACCCCTTCATAGCAAAGATAGGCGCCGCCAAACATCAGCAGCGGGGTGATGACCGATGGCAGGAAGTAGCTCAGGGCCAATGCCGCGGGAAGCAGGATCAGGAGCTTGTTGCGCAGCGATCCCAGCGCGATCTTGCCCACGATCGGCAATTCGCGCGTGGCCGCGAACCCGATCACGTAGCCCGGCGTGACCGCGGTATCGTCGATGACGACGCCCGCCGCCTTGGCCCCCGCCTTGACGGCCTGGCCGGCGATGTCGTCCAGCGAAGCCGCCGCCACCTTCGCGATCGCCGCGATATCATCCAGCAGGGCGATCAGTCCGATGCTCATCAGCAGTTCCTTTCATCACTGGCGGGCCGATGCCGGCGCTCGAGACGAGAGCGGACATCGTTGTTCGCCTCAGCTATAACCCGGCAACGAGCCGAAGACATCCGTCGAGAAGCGAGCCCCGCGAAAGATCATGAGTTTCTTCGAGCGACTGAAGACGGCGGCCTTCGCCGAGTGGCGGGCCTACACCGAGCACCCCTTCACCGAGGCGCTGGCGGACGGTTCGCTCGGCGAGGCGGCGTTCCGTCACTACCTCGTGCAGGACTATCTGTTCCTGATCGAGTTTGCCCGCGCCTATGCGCTTGCCGTCTACAAGTCGCCCAGGCTCGCCGACATGCGCGAAGCGGCCGCCGGGCTGTCGGCCATCATCGACGTCGAGATGAACCTGCATGTGAAGCTTTGCGCGGGATGGGGGCTGTCGCCAGGCGATCTGGAACAAGCTCCTCCGGCGGTGGAGATGCTGGCCTATACGCGCTACGTGCTCGACGCGGGCATGCGTGGCGATCTGCTGGCGCTCAAGGTGGCGCTGGCCCCTTGCGTGATCGGCTATGCGGAGATCGCGACCCGGCTCGCCGCGCGCCCCGGCGCGCTCGCCGCGACCAATCCATACAGCGCCTGGATATCGGAATATGCCGGCGCAGCCTACCAGGAGGTCGCGGCGAACGCGCTGGCGCAGCTGGATAGTCTCGCGGATCTCTACGTCACACCGGCGCGGGAGAATGATCTGATCGGAATCTTCAAGGAGGCTACCCGGCTCGAAGCCGACTTCTGGCAGATGGG
>JBDRNF010000130.1:0-4955 GCA_043811435.1 Pseudomonadota bacterium | reverse complement strand
TGGCGAATGAGGATACCAACGCGAGCGATATTGTGGTGGAGTCGGGCGTCAATCCGGCCAACACCCCATTTGCAGGTGATCCGACGGCGGTCGGCAACGTGCTGACCAACGACACCGACGTCGACACCGGCAACGTTCTGACCGTGGCGGCGGTGGCAGGGCTTGCCGGCAATGTCGGCACGACCGTGACCGGCATCTATGGCTCGATCACGATCGCCGCCGACGGCAGCTATGCTTACACGCTCAACAACGCCGATCCTGACACCGACGCACTGGCGCAAGGCGCGGTCGCGACCGACGTGTTCAGCTATACGGTGACCGACGAATTCGGCGCCACCTCGACCGCGGACCTGACCATCACCATCACCGGCACGAACGACGCGCCGGTGGCGAATGGGGATACCAACGCGAGCGACGCGGTGCTCGAGTCCGGTATCGATCCGCTCGACACCTCGTTTGCAGGCGATCCGGCGGCAGCCGGCAACGTGCTGACCAACGACACCGACGTCGACACCGGCAACGTTCTGACCGTGGCGGCGGTGGCAGGGCTTGCCGGCAATGTCGGCATGGCCGTGACCGGCATCTATGGCTTTGTCACAATCTACGCCGATGGCAGCTATAACTACGCGCTTGATAACAATGATCCCGACACCGAAGCGCTGGCGCAGGGCGCCGTGGCGACCGACGTGTTCAGCTACACGGTGACCGACGAGTTCGGCGCCACCTCGATCGCGGACCTGACCATCACCATCACCGGCAGCAACGACGCGCCGGTGATCGCGACGGCCGGTCTGCAGATTTCCGGCAATGGTTCGACGGTCACGGGACTCTCGGTATCCGATGTCGACGCATCGTCCACCGAAACCTTCACGGTCACCACGGCGACCTCCGCGCAGGGAAGCAGCGTGACGAACCTCGCCGCCGGCACCTTGGCTAACGTCAACGCGGCATTGAACACCGGCCTCGTCTATGATCCCGGCCAGACGCCCCCGCAGACCGATATGATTTCGCTGACCGTGGAAGATGCCTCCGGCGCCAGCGACACGGTGAATTTCATCTTCAACGTCACCGATCCGGTTCAGGGCAATGCGGTCACGCTGGCGAGCACGTCCGGGAATGACGTGCTGTTCGGCACCGGCTATGAGGACCAGTTCGTCTTCGCGGCCGATTCCCGTCACGACACGATCATCGATTTCACCGCCGGGATCGATCACATCGATCTGACCGCGCTTTCCTCCATCGTCACTTCGGCTACGCTCACCAGCTTCATGACGACGAATGTGACGCCCCAGGGCAACGACATCCTGATCACGCTCGACGGCGCGGACACCATCACGCTCCGCAACCCAACCGGCAGCCTGAGCGCCGGCGACTTCATCGTCCAGGCCTAGGGCGGAATGAAATCAGGCTGGGGCGCGACAGCGGACCGCCGGTTCTTGCCCGGTCGAGACAGCAGCATTCATGCATTGCATGGGGTTGTTTTGCGATTTTTGCCAAAGCCCTGCGGCAGGCACTGCAACCCGCCAGCCCATCGAGGCGGCGGCCCGGTAATCGGGTGATTTCGGACTGGAGGTCCGTGGTGCGCTCGGAGGGACTCGAACCCCCACGATTTTACTCACTGCCACCTCAAGGCAGCGCGTCTACCAATTCCGCCACGAGCGCTGGTTTCAGTTCGGCACAGGACCGGGCCGAACCCGGTCAAGACCGGATCAACGGCGCGGATGTAACAAAACAATGGTGGAGGGACAAGGCCTGCCGGCGCATCATTAACTGCCGCCGAAAGCTGTGGAAATACAGGGAAATCCGCCGGCAGGGGCGGCGACTCAGCGGGTGCCCGGCGATTTCGGCAGCATCTGCTTGACCTCGACCGCGATCCGGTTGCGGTCGACCAGCACGACGCCGCTGGCGATCGGCAGGTTGTTGGCGAGGATCTTGACCTCGTCCGCCTCGGTGGCGTCCAGTTCGATGATGGCGCCCCGGCTGAGACGCATTACCTGATGGATGGGCATCGTGGTGGTGCCGAGGACCACCATGAGGTCGACGCTGACTTTATCGAGGGTTGGCACTGGAGACCCGGACTGACTGACGAATGCAAAATTGCGTAATTCGAGATCACCACGTTATGGTTAGCCAATGGTTAATGACCGCGAAAACCTCGATTTGACGGCGTTTGCCGGCCCTGCCGGCGGCGCTGTGGAGTGGGCGATATCGGACGCTCCGGTGCCCTATCCCGAGGCCGTGATGGCGATGGAGGCGCGGGTCGCCGCCATTGCCGCCCACCAGGCGCCCGAACTGGTCTGGCTGCTGGAGCACCCCCCGCTCTACACCTCCGGCACCAGCGGCCGCGATGCCGACCTGCTCGATATCAGGTTTCCCCTGTTCGCCACCGGGCGCGGCGGCCAGCTCACCTATCACGGCCCCGGCCAGCGCGTGGCCTATGTGATGCTCGACCTGAAGCGCAGGCAGCCCGACGTGCGGGCCTATGTGGCGAGCCTCGAGCAGTGGATCATCCGCACACTCGCGGCCTTCAACGTGCGCGGCGAGCGCCGCGAGGATCGCGTGGGCGTCTGGGTCAGGCGGCCGGACAAGGGCCCGGGCCACGAGGACAAGATCGCCGCGATCGGCGTCCGGCTGCGGCGCTGGGTCTCGTTCCACGGCATCTCGATCAATGTGGAACCCGACCTGACCCATTTCGAGTCGATCGTGCCCTGCGGGGTGGTCGATCCGCGCTATGGCGTCACCAGCCTCGCCGATCTCGGCCTGCCCGTGACCATGGCCGACGTCGATATCGCGCTTCGGCAGGCATTCGGCGAGGTGTTCGGGTCAGCGAAAACCCGCCTGCCGGAAGCGATGGTTTAGAGGCTCGTCTTCTCCCCTCCTCCCGCTGTGTCCGCCGAAGCCTCTTGGCGAAGGCGGGCGAAGCGGTGGGGAGGGGTCGGGGGTGGGGGGTCTATCATCGGCTGGGACCGCTCCATCGGCAAACGCTGGCGAAGCGGATTCAAATTGTCGGCAGCACCGGAACCGCTCGCCCGGCCGCCGCAGATTCAGCGCATCGGGACCTGCGGGATGTTCGACCTCGGGGCCGTCAGCCGACGTGATACTCGCAAAGCTCTATTGCCGCGGCACGTCCGGCTTCCGTCAGGCCGCCCAGCGTCTTGTCGCCGTTTTCGGCGCATTGCAGGATTCGGCTCGCGATATGCCGCCGCGCGTCATGATGATCGCTGCCGGATGCGAGGAGCTTGCACGCCCGCTCCAGCGCGACTTCCATGTTGGCCCGGGTCCGCGAGTCGAAGCTGTCGGCAATGAGCATGGTCATCAATCCCGGCTGTTTTCGCTAATGCGGCGGTCGCAGTTCGCCGTTGGTCCACCCTGCGGCGTCGGATCGAAGCGGGTCGGATGCCAGCAGCCGGGTTTCGGTGTGACCGCATTTCGAGCACTCGAAAGTGCGGTGCTCGAAGCCCTCAGGCCCATCCGCCACCGCAGTCGTCATCATCCGCGTCTGGCAGTGCGGACATCGCGGACGGTGGATCGGCAACAGCTCTGGATCCGGCTTCGAGATGCTGGGCATAAATGAAAAATAAACACCGTCGGAATCGGCTGTCTGTACGGTCGCCGACGGGAACCTTAAAATTACGCCGCACCGATACCGCTAGATCGTCGGCAGCACCGAGAACCGCTCGCCCGGCCGCCGCAGGTTCAGCGCGTCGGCACCGGCATCATGTTCCGTGACCGCATCGACGCGCGCCGATGACGGCCCGCGCCGGCATCGCTCCACCATGGCGGCGACGGCTTCGGGCGGCCCGGCGAACAGCGCCTCGACGCTGCCGTCCTGGAGGTTGCGCACCCATCCCTCGAGATCATGCGCCCTCGCCCGATGCTCGACCCAGGCGCGATAACCGACGCCCTGTACCCGGCCCCGGATCGTCACCTGGCGGATCGCGACGCTCATCTATTTCCCGAGCCCCAAAAACGCGGCGCTGCGCCTCTTCACGTCCGCCTCGCGCGTGACACGGCCGGTCAGTTCGGATGATGCAAGACCTTTCAGAGTCTTGGGCGGCGCTCCTTCACGCAACGCCTTAAGCGTCTCGTAAACCGCCAGCGTGGCGGCGGCGAACGGCGCGTGGCCCTGCAGCGCGATCCGCACCCGCTGGCTGATCAGGAACTCGGTATCGTCCAGTTCGCCCTGCGGGTTGCCGAGCACGATCGGCAACGTGGTCGCAGCCGCGATCGTCTCAACCTCTCTTCGCGTCGTCAGTCCGGTAAAGAACAGCGCATCGACGCCAACAGCCTCGTAGGCCCTGGCACGTGCCACGCAATCGTCAAAATGGGTGGCGGACGGCCCCCCGCCCCGCGTTCCCGTCCGGCCCATGATCACCAGCGCCGGATCGCTTCGCGCATCGACCGCGGCCTTCATCTTGCCGATGCCTTCCTCGATCGGGATCAGTTGCGGTTCGGCTACGCCATAGGCCTGCGGCAGCCACGTATCCTCGATCGTCATGCCGGCGGCGCCGGCCGTTTCCAGTTCCTGCACGGTGCGCCGGACATTGAGCGCATTGCCATAGCCGTGGTCGGCGTCGACCAGCACCGGCAGTGCCGAAGCGCGCGACATCCGGCGCATCTGTTCGGCGAGTTCGGTGAGCGTGATCAAGGTGATGTCGGGATCGCCTAACACGGCGAGCGAAGCTACCGAGCCGCCGAACATGCCGAGTTCGAAACCGAGATCTTCGGCGATGCGGATCGATGTCGCGTCATAGACGGAACCGGGGCGAATGCATGCCGATCCCGACAGGATCGAGCGCAACGCTTCACGGCGCTTGCGGAAAGCCATGGGGGAACTCCCTTGTGTCTAAAAACACCCGCTGTCATCGCCCGGCTTGACCGGGCGACCCAGTATTCCAGAGACGCCAGCGATGGAGCCGAGAAGCCGCGGCGTACTGGGTCGCCCGGTCTAGCCG
>JBDRNF010000129.1:0-5489 GCA_043811435.1 Pseudomonadota bacterium | reverse complement strand
CCACCGAGGGCCTCAACCGCGACGCCGTCCATCGCACCGTGCTGCACGCGCATGAGGGCCTGGTCGGCCTCGTCGCCAGCGAGGCCAACCCGCTCAATCTGAGCGACGCGCAGACCCATCCGGCGTTCTCGTTCCGCCCGGAGACCGGCGAAGAAATCTATCATTCCTTCCTCGGCGTGCCGATCCTGCGCGCCGGCAATACGCTCGGCGTGCTGGTGGTGCAGAACCGCGCCAAGCGCACCTATGTCGAGGAAGAGGTCGAGGCGCTGCAGACCACCGCCATGGTGCTGGCGGAGATGATCGCCTCGGGCGAATTGTCGGCGCTGGCGCAGCCCGGCGCGGAGCCCGCGGCGCGCCACCCGGTGCACAAGACCGGCGCGGTCCTGTCCGACGGCATTGCGCTCGGCCATGTCGTGCTGCACGAGCCGCGCGTCGTCATCACCAATTACATCGCCGAGGACCTGCCGAAGGAAATCAGGCGGCTCGATGCGGCACTGGCGAAATTGCGCGCCGATCTCGACCGCATGCTGGAGCGCGGCGACGTCGCCGACGGCGGCGAGCACCGCGACGTGCTGGAAGCCTACCGCATGTTCGCCAACGATCACGGCTGGTCGCACAAGCTGCACGAAGCCGTCGCCACCGGCCTCACCGCCGAGGCCGCGGTCGAACGCGTGCAGTCCGACACCCGCGCCCGCATGCTGCGCTCCACCGATCCCTATTTGCGCGACCGCCTGCACGACCTCGAGGACCTCGGCCATCGCCTGATGCGGCAGCTGGCGGGGCGCGACCACGCGCCGTCCCGGGAGCAATTGCCCGACAACGCCATCCTGATCGCCCGCGCGATGGGCCCCGCCGCCCTGCTCGATTACGACAGGAACAAGCTGCGCGGGCTGGTGCTGGAGGAAGGCACCGCCAATTCCCACGTCTCGATCGTGGCGCGTGCGCTGGGCATTCCCGCGGTCGGTGAAATAGCGAACGCGCCCGGTATCGCCGACCCCGGCGACGCCATCATCGTCGACGGCACCTCGGGCTCGATCTACATCCGCCCCTCCGCCGAAATCGAATCGGCCTATGCGGAACGGGTGCGGTTTCGCGCCCGGCGGCAGGCGCAATACCTGGCGCTGCGCGACCGGCCCTGCGTCACCAGGGACGGCCAGCCGATCGAGCTGATGATCAATGCCGGCCTGATCATCGACCTGCCGCATATCGACGACACCGGCTCGGCCGGCATCGGGCTGTTCCGCACCGAATTGCAGTTCATGGTCGGCCAGAGCCTGCCGCGGACCAGCGACCAGCTCGCGCTGTACCGCGCGGTGCTCGATGCCGCCGGTTCGAAGCCGGTGACGTTCCGCACCCTCGATATCGGCGGCGACAAGGCGCTGCCCTATATGGAGACCGTGGTCGAGGAAAACCCCGCGCTCGGCTGGCGCGCGATCCGGCTCGGACTCGACCGTCCCGGGCTGTTGCGCGGCCAGATCCGCGCGCTGCTGCGCGCCGGCGGCGGCCGCGCGCTGCGCATCATGTTTCCGATGATTTCCGAGGTCGCCGAATTCGACCTCGCCAAGGCCATCGTCGAGCGCGAACTGACCTATCTGCGCCAGCACGGCCACGCGCTGCCGGAACGCATCGACGTCGGCACCATGGTGGAGGTGCCGGCGCTGCTCTATCAGCTCGACGAACTGCTGAAGAAGGTCGATTTCGTGTCGGTCGGCTCCAACGATTTGTTTCAGTTCCTGTACGCGGTCGATCGCGGCAATGCCAAGGTCTCCGAACGCTTCGACACCATGTCGGCGCCGATCATGCGGGCCTTGCGCGATATCGTCGTGAAGGCCAGGGTGGCGCGGAAATCCGCATCGCTGTGCGGCGAGATGGCCTCAAAACCGCTCGGCGCGCTGGCGCTGATCGCACTGGGCTATCGCTCGCTGTCGCTGTCGGCCACAGGCCACGGTCCGGTCAAGGCGATGATCCTCGACCTCGACGCCAGGAAGGCCGAAGCCATGATGGCGCCGCTGCTCGAAGCGCCCTCCGGCAGCGTGTCGATCCGCGAGAAGCTGACGGCATTCGCCGAGGCCGAGGGGCTGTCGTTGTAGCGAGGCTCTGTCCCGCACGCCGAAGCCACCTTGCAATTCCGAGACGAAACCATGTCGATACTCCCTGAAGCCAAACTCGATGTCCTGCTGGCGCACCACGCTTCGCTGGAATCCCAGCTGCTCAGCCAGATGAGCTCGGAGAATTACGTCAAGCTGACGCGCGAGCTTTCCGAGCTCAATCCGCTGATCGACGCCGTGAAAACCTACCGTGCCGCCAATGCCGAGCTGGCCGGGATCGACGCGCTGATATCCGACCCCGCGACGGACCCCGAGATGCGCGGCATGGCGGAAGCCGAGCGCGAGACGCTGGTCGCGCGCAGCGCCGAGCTGGCGCAGCAGATCCGCGTCGCGCTGTTGCCCAAGGACGCCATGGATGACCGCAACGTCGTGCTGGAAATCCGCGCCGGCACCGGCGGCGACGAGGCCGCTCTGTTCGCCGGCGACCTGTTCCGGATGTATGAGCGTTTTGCGATTCTTCAGGGCTGGAAGGTCGAGGTGATCTCCGCCAGCGAAGGCACCATGGGCGGCTACAAGGAAATCATCGCCGAGGTGCAGGGCCGCGGCGCCTTCGCCAAACTGAAATTCGAATCCGGCGTGCACCGGGTGCAGCGCGTGCCCGACACCGAGACGCAGGGCCGCATCCACACCTCGGCGGCGACGGTCGCCGTGCTGCCGGAGGTCGAGGAGGTCGACGTCGAGATCAAGAACGATGATCTGCGGATCGACACCATGCGCGCGCAGGGCGCCGGCGGCCAGCACGTCAACAAGACCGAATCGGCGATCCGCATCACCCACATCCCGACCGGCATCGTGGTGATGATGCAGGACAGCCGCTCGCAGCACAAGAATCGCGCCTCGGCGATGAACATCCTGCGCTCGCGCATCTACGACGCCGAGCAGCAGCGCATCAACGCGACCCGCGCCGCCGACCGCCGCGAGAAGGTCGGCTCCGGCGACCGCTCCGAGCGGATCCGCACCTATAATTTCCCGCAAGGCCGCGTCACCGACCACCGCATCAATCTCACGCTCTACAAATTGCCGCAGGTGATCGCGGGCGAAGCGCTCGGCGAACTGGTGGATGCGCTGACCACCGAACACCAGGCAGCCCAGCTCGCCGCGCAGGGTGCGGCGGCGTGAGTAGAACTAGCTGTCTCGTCGTCCCTGCGAACGCAGGGACCCATAGCCACCGGCGTTGGTTGGGCGAGGGGTGCGTCATCCATCTTGTTTCATCGCGAGCACAACGCGGTATGGGTCCCTGCGTTCGCAGGGACGACGGGCGGGGCAAGTGACCGAATCCTCCGCCGGACAAACCGTCGATGCGGCGCGGCGCGCGCTCAGCGCGCGCTTCCAATCCGGCTCGATCGAGTCCGCCGAACTCGACGCGCGAATGCTGGTCGGCGCCGTGCTCGGCCTCGACCTCACCGGCCTGATTTCGTCGGCCGGCCGCAGGCTCACCGCGGACGAATCGACGAGCCTGGAGGATTTCGCGCGCCGCCGCTTCGGCGGCGAGCCGGTCGCGCGAATTCTCGGACTCAAGGAGTTCTGGGGATTGCCGCTGCAACTCTCGGCCGCGACGCTGGTGCCACGGCCAGATACCGAAACCGTTGTCGAACTGGCGCTGGAGGTGCTGCGCGCCTGCCCGCCCCCTGATGACCGCTGGCGCATCGCCGATCTCGGCACCGGCTCCGGTGCCATTCTGCTGGCGCTGCTGTCGGAGCTTCCGAACGCGACGGGCATCGGCACCGACATCAGCGCCGAAGCGTTACAAACAGCCCGCACCAATGCGGCCGATCTCGGCCTGGTCGATCGCGCTGATTTCATCGCCTGCGATTATGCGGCGGCGTTGTCGGGCCCGTTCGATCTCGTGGTCTCGAACCCGCCCTACATCCGCTCGGCCGATATCGCCGGGCTCGCCACCGAGGTGCGGAACTTCGATCCGCCGGGCGCGCTCGACGGCGGCCGCGACGGACTGGACGCCTATCGCGCGCTGATCCCGCAGGCGGCGCGGCTGCTGGCGCCGCGGGGCGCACTCGTCGTGGAAGTGGGGCAAGGCCAGCACGACGATGTCAGGGGGTTGATGGTTGCGGCGGGGCTGGCGCCGGAGGGGCCGGCCAGAGCCGATCTGGCGGGTATCCGCCGGGCCGTCGCCGGCCGCAAAAAGCCGTCATAAAGCCCAATTGAGAGGCAAAAAAACCACTTGGAATATTCCCCGTTAGCGACTACGTTCCGGCCACAACGTCGGTCCAGGGTTGCTGGCCCCGTAGATGCCCTGAGGGGATATCGCGGGTGGAGGCCAGAGTTCTCAGAGCGAGAGCCCGCCCGAGTGAAAGGTTCCAAAACGCAGGTCAATTGAGCGCGATGGCTGAAAGAGCTGCGCTGCTTCCGACCGCAAAGCGAACGAAAGCCTGATCATTGCGCCTAGAGAATCACGCGAGAAACCTGTGCTTGTTTTGGCAGGCGGACTGATTTGATGCAGCCGGCAGCGTAGGCTGGGCTGGTGGGGAACGCGTCTTTGTTGACTGCGACGTACGGCAACATCTTTGAGAAACGCAGCTGCACGGCGATTCCGTGCGCATGACGTGCGCCGGGCCTGCGCTGCGGCGATGACATCGACAATCCAGGGCCAACTGCTTCAAGACAAGTACTTCAAGACAAGTGATTCAAGGCTGGTAACTTCAGGGCTGGAATAAAGGCGAGACATGAGAAACGGTCAGAACCAAAACAAGCGGATGCGTAACCGGAACAACAACAGCAATCAGAACCGGAACGACGGCAACCGGGGGCGCGGTCAAAATCCGATGACCCGGGTGTTCGAGTCGAACGGGCCGGACATCAAGATCCGCGGCACCGCATCCCACGTCGCGGAAAAATACGTGCAGCTGGCGCGCGACGCGCGCTCTTCCGGCGATCCGGTAGCCGCCGAGAACTACTACCAGCATGCCGAGCACTACTTCCGCCTGATCGCCGCCGCCCAGGAGCAGTTCCGGCAGAACCAGCCGCAGCCGCGCACCGAAAATGAAATGGCGCCGGAGGACGGCGACGACGAGAGCGAGAGCTTCTCGAATTTCGGCCAGGAACCCGGCTTCGTGCCGGCGCAGCCGCAGCCCTTCGTGCCGCGCGACAACCCGCCGCCGCGCGACCATCAGCGCGAAGGCCAGCCCTACCAGCCGCGCGAGCAACGCGACCATCAGCCTCGCGAACACCAGCCCCGCGACCACCAGCCTCGTGAGCATCGCCCGCAGCCGCAGTTTCAGCCGCCGCAACCCCAGCCGCAGCCTGTCATTGCCGACGTCGGCGTCAATCGCCTGCCGTCATTCATCACCGGACCGCAGCCGCAGATCAGCAATCCGCCGGCCGCATTCGAGGGCGGCGAACGCTTCCCGCGCCGCCGCCGCCGCC
>JBDRNF010000128.1:0-3555 GCA_043811435.1 Pseudomonadota bacterium | reverse complement strand
GGAACTGCCAATAATCCGCCGCAGCCAGAGCCGGTCGCCGCAGGGAAAGTTGAAGGAAACGCCGCCCGACCTGTCGGTCCTCGGCATTGATCCGATCGCAATGCGCATCGGAACCATTATGCCGGGGCTTCTTCCGCTAATCAAAGTCGGATCTGAATCCGAATTGGGTCGCGCCGTTTCGCAGCTCACGGGCCTTTCCGCCCTCGTCGATCTCGCCGAACATGTGCGACGGGCGAAGACCAAGATCGACAAAGAGTTCGTAAAGGCCAAGACAGTCGAACGCGACCGGGCGGACCGCGACTACGGCATTGCACAGGGTGACCTCGAAAAGATTTGGCTTGCGCATCCAAACCTGAAACCGGAGCAAGCCGTACCCCAACCGTCCGATGATAAGGGGATCGAAAAGAACCTCGACGTGATCACCAAACATTTCGAAGTCGCGAAAGCCGCCGCGTTTAAGTCCGCACGCGATATTCTGGGTGAACGATTCGACCCCGTCAATCCTGCGCTCCTTTCCGATCTGGAGAAGAATATTGGCGGGGCACTTGAACGCGTAAGCCAACCGCACGTCCTCACTTCAGCCGTCAGAATTAATGCTCTGCGCAAGCTCAAGCATGAGGAACTCGATGCGGCAGAAGCCAAGATTCAGGATATTCTCGCAGAAGCGAACACCCTTGATGCTTTGGCGAAGGACCCTTCGACGGCCGCAAGGACCCGTCTCTATGCGCGTGTCGCTACCTGGATCGCGGATCATCCCGACCCCCAGCGCAAGGGGGACGCATGCCTCATCTGTGGCGGCAGTCTCGAACATGCGATCGATCCCGTCACCGGAGGACGGTAAAAACACACATGCACGAGGCGGCTTCGAACGCGGCGCTGCTGTCGCAAACGATTAGCCAATGGGCCAAGAATGCGCAGGGTGACCTCATGCGAAGTCTACCGGAGGCACTTCTCGGGGAAACAGCCACCGATCTGCCGGCCCATCCGTGTGATCTGCTTCGTGCGGCGATCGTGGATGAGCTCTTCGCCTTCGATCCGTTTCGCGGAGTGTTGGGCGATCTGAAGACGCAAACCGCGTCTGCCTTCGATGATGTCATCAAGGAGCCCGCGGCGCTGATCGAGCCAACGGAGATCGCGCTCCCAAACGGGTGTGATGTGCTTAGCGAGACCCTGAAGCGCCTCGACTGCGCAATCCGGTTTGCACGATGGCGGCAGGCCAATGAGACGCTCGCACGTGACATCATTGCGCGCGTGCTTGGGAACAAGCCGAAGGCGGGTGAGTCGAGCGAAAAAGTTACGCTCACCGGAAAGCTACTCGACCTTGGAGCAACGGTGAAGGCCGCGCAGCCCGTCTCAGATGCACTCGTTCAGTGCGGCCGACTTAAGCAGCACCTCATAAGCCGCCGAGCCGCTGAATCGCGCCTTGGTAAATACACCACCGCCAGCGCGGCCCTCGCAAACCTCGCCAGTTTGGGGCAACTGGCCGACGAACAAGTCGACCAGCTTCGCAGGACCCTGCGTAAGAGCGCCGCTGACTGGCGTTCTCGGATTTATCTCGGCGCGTTCCCTGACACCGCCCAAGAGTTGATCGACACCGGGATGGGCCGCAAGGGTGAGTTGGACCTTGTCGTACAGACGGGCGGCGTCTCCGCGCCTGCACAGCACGTGACCAACGCGTCGGCGTTACGCGCCAGCCTAGTCGCATTTTTTCTCGCCTTCTGGGAGTACGTCCTGAAGGAGCGCGGTGGGCTGATGACTTTGGTCCTCGACGATCCGCAAGAACTGCTCGACGACGAAAACCGGGAACGCCTCGCGGCGGCGCTTGCCACGCTCGTGGCCGCCAGCGCTCAGTTAATCATGACCTCCTACGATCCCCGATTCTGTGCGTGTGTGGCCAGCCGTCCGATAGCCGGTGGCATCGAGCATCTCGAAGTGCATCCGGCGACGCGCCAGCAGCCCGTGGTACGAACCACGCCGTCATTACCGGAAATTCAAGAACGCAAGGCTCTTTTTGATACCGACCAGAACGCTGAGGAGCCCGCACGCGGTTTCGCTGAAGGATGCCGCGTCTTCTTCGAAGCCAAACTCGGCGACATGTTTGACGATCCGGCCCATGCGGCGTGGGCCAAAGTCAATCCCAATCCGACGCTCGCAACGTTCATCCAGCGCCTGCGCCCGCTGGTGAAATCAGGCCCCCATGGAATGTTTAGCGCGCATGTCTTCCGCCGCTTCGTCGATCATCCGGCACTAGCCGCCTACTCGCCCGTGCTCAACCTCATGAACAAGGCCCATCATGGCCAGCGCAAGGAGATTAGGGCCGCTGACGTAGCACAGTGCGCCAATGATTTGAGCGAACTTCTCGAACTCGTCGAGCAGATGTACGAGGAGTGCTATCGCTGGCGCAGGGACCAGCCCGAGGATCAGTCCGCGATTGAGGCACCACCTGAGCTCGCACCTATGCCCCATCCCGCGCTAAACGTTGTGATCTGTCCAGATCTTGCCGCGTTCACGCAGCACTCGCCTTCGGGTGAATCGCAAGAACCTCTGGAGTGCCTCGATCCTCACCTTCTCAACAACACGGTCGCCTACTATCTCCGCCGGCCCAATTTTGGATTTGCCGCGCCGGTCGGTTCACTTGCTATCGTCGAAGTCGTACCCGGACCCGCAATGGATCGGCAACTCGTCATCGCCCGGTATGGAAGTGGCATATACGCACGCCGTGTCGTGCGGGGCGTGAACGCCGAATTCGTCGGCCTCACGGCGGAGGTCCCCGATCCCCGAACAAGACCCCCCAAGACGATCTTCCTCACCGAGACCAAGGTCGCCATACATCAAGTTGTTGGAATTATTTTTGATCACAGGTTGAAGGTCGCGAACGGACAGAATGAAGCGGCGCTCGTTGACGCAGGTGACGTGTTCAAGCGCATTGAGATTGCTTTTCGCGTTGTTGACGACAGCGCGGTTCCCCTCGCACTTCCAAAGCAGGTTGTGCTCGGCGGCAGTCGCATCGAGCTCAGTGAGCTAGGACGGCACAAAGATGCGCTTGTCGCACTGAATCTTGATGATGGATCAAGCATTTTCAAACGTGTGGGTGCAGCACTTCCCGGCGAGCTTGCTCACTTGCTGCAGTTCGAAAGCATCGGTGGTCTCGGTTCCTCGCAAATTCTTTCCGTCGGCAAGCTGCATAAGGAATTCCGGAGCGTGACAAACGCACGCACCATCATCGGCGTGCTTTATTTCGGCTGATCGCTGTGAGGCCATCGTTAACTTCCGAGCTACACAGCTCTGGTGGTGAACAGACTTGTCAATGTCCGTTCTATTGATAACAAATACAAGTCAATGCCCCAAGCATTTCTGCGAATTCATTGACTTCGGTTCGAAAGGCGCAAAATCTTGACAGCCTATTTGCCATTGTAAAATGCTCCTGTGCTTCCTGTAATGTTGCATCAAGTCTTTTTTTTGAGAATAATATCTTCAATCGGAAACCAATGAAGATCAACGTTATCGCGACCCTGAATATCTCAAATCATAATCTTCAGGTATAACGAGGTCTAT
>JBDRNF010000127.1:0-92496 GCA_043811435.1 Pseudomonadota bacterium | reverse complement strand
CCTGCGAACGCTGGGCCCCATCCCGCGTTTGCTACCGATGCGACGCTGTGGCCGACACCGTCCCTCAACATTGACCGCGGTGGTTATGGGTCCCTGCGTTCGCAGGGACGACGAGAGATGGTTGCCAAAGCGGCGACGACTGGTCCACCATTCGCTTCATGACTCCACCCCAGCGCCTGCCCGCTTCGCTCACCCCGCTCGACGTCGCGCTCGCTGCGTTGCTGCGCGACCTCGCGCCGGTCGCGCCGACAGAACTTCAGCTGACCGAGGCGCTGGGCTGCATCGCCGCCGAGATGCCGCCGCTCAAGCCGCACCCGCCGCATGACATCGCCGCCGCCGACGGCTGGGCGCTGCGCGCCAACGATCTGGTCGGCGCCTCGTCCTACTCACCATTGCCGCTGGCAATATCGCCGCCGTGGGTCGAAGCCGGCGACCCCATGCCGGAAACTTGCGACTGCGTACTCGATTTCGATTCCGTGGATTCGTCAGGCCCGCTGGTTCAGGTGCTGGCGGAGGCGATACCGGGGCAGGGCGTTCGCCGGGCGGGGGCCGATATCGCCGGTGGAACCGCAGTCGTCGAGGCCGGGCGGCGCGTGCTGCCGCGCGATCTGCTGATCGCGCGGGCCGCGGGAATGCAAGGCTTGAGCGTGCGCCGGCCGCGCGTCCTCGTCGTCAATATTCCCACTGCAAGCGAAGCGGTAACAGCGCAACTGATCGCGGAAAGCGCCCGCAAGGCCGGCGTCGATGTCACCTGCATCGAGGCCGCCGGCCGCGACGCTGGCTCCATTGCCAAAACACTCGATACCGGCGATTGCGACCTGCTGCTCACAATCGGCGGCAGCGGCGTCGGCCGCAGCGATGCGACGGTGGCGGCGCTGGCGCGGCGCGGCAAGGTGATCGCGCATGGCATCGCGCTGCAGCCCGGCCGCACCACCGCGATCGGCCGAATCGACACAACGCCGGTCATCGCCCTGCCGGGCGCGCCCGACCAGGCGTTCACGGCGTGGTGGACGCTGGCGTTGCCCGTGCTGGACCTGCTGTCGGGCCGGCGGCCGCGCCGATCGCTCAATTTGCCGCTGCAACGCAAGATCGCCTCCGGCGTCGGCATCGCCGAGATCGTGCTGCTGCGGCGCAAGCAGGGCGCCTGGGTCACGCTGGCGGTCGGCGACCTCTCGCTCGATGCCATCGCCCGTGCCGAAGCCTGGCTGGTGGTATCAGGCGGTGCCGAAGGTTTTGCTGCGGGCGCGCCGGTCGATGGCTATATGCTGCGGGAATGATGAGAGCCTTGCAATGATAAGAGCCTTGGAATGACCAACCCGCAGCAGCCGAAAAGTCGCGACGACCTGGAGCAGGACCAGTTCCTGACCATCCTGTCGCGCGAAGAGGCCTTGGCGCGTTTCGAGGCCGCGCTGTTCCCGCGCCCTGTTCCCGCCGAACAACGGCCGCTGGCCGATGCGCTCGGCTGTGCGCTGGCGCAGGACATCGTGGCGCCGATCGATGTGCCGCCGTTCGACCGCTCCAATGTCGATGGCTTTGCCGTGCGCTCCGCCGATCTTGCTTCCGCCGGAGAGGCGACGCCGGCGCGCCTGATGCTCAACGACGAAGTGATCGCCTGCGGCACGGCGCCGACGCGGCCGGTGCTGTCGGGCACCGCGACCTCGATTGCGACCGGCGGCCCGGTGCCGCGCGGCGCCGACGCCATCGTCATGGTCGAGCATACCCAGCCCGCAGGCAATCGCGCGATCGAGATCCGCCGCGCCGCCTCGCCCGGGCAATTCGTGTCCTATGCCGGTTCCGACATCGCGCGCGGCGAAAACTTGCTGCGCGCCGGCACCATGATCGGCTCGCGCGAGATCGGCATGCTGGCGGCCTGCGGCATCGCGCAGGTATCCGTCGCGCGGCGGCCGCGCGTGGCGGTGATTTCCACCGGCGACGAACTGGTGCAGCCGGGCAAGGAACTGCGTCCGGCCGCGATCTACGACACCAACGGCGCCATTGTCGCCGCGGCGGTCACCGAGAACGGCGGCGAGGCGCTGTTTCTCGGCGCGGTCGCCGATGACGAAGCGGAACTCGAAGCCGCGATGCGCGCCGCGCTCGGCTCCTGCGACATGCTGGTGCTGTCCGGCGGCACCTCGAAGGGCGCCGGCGACCTGTCGCATCGCATCATCGCGCGGCTCGGAAAGCCCGGCATCATCGCCCACGGCGTCGCGCTGAAACCCGGGAAACCGCTGTGCCTCGCGGTCTGCGACGGCAAGCCGGTGGTGATCCTGCCGGGATTTCCGACCTCGGCGATGTTCACCTTTCACGACCTGATCGTGCCGGTGCTGCGCCGCATGGCGGGCCTGCCGCCGCGTTCCGATGCCAAGGTTATCGCCAAAGTGCCGGTGCGGATCGCCAGCGAACTCGGCCGCACCGAATTCGTCATGGTGTCGCTGGTCGAGGGCGATGGCGGCCTGATCGCCTATCCCTCCGGCAAGGGTTCGGGCGCCATCACCTCGTTCGCGCAGGCCGACGGATTTTTGAAGATCGATGCGCTGGCCGGCCAGATGCCCGCCGGCACCGAGGCCGAGGTGACGCTGTTCACGCCACATGTGCGGGTGCCGGATCTCGTCATCGTCGGCAGCCACTGCACCGGGCTCGATCTCGTCACCGCACCGCTTTCGCGCGCCGGCCTCGTCGTCCGCTCGATCGCGGTCGGCAGCCTCGGCGGACTGGCGGCGGCCAAGCGCGGCGAATGCGATTTTGCTCCGATCCACCTGTTCGACGAGAAGACTGAATCCTACAACACGCCGTATCTCGCGGATGGTCTCGAACTGGTGCCGGGCTGGCGGCGGATGCAGGGCATCGTGTTTCGCAAAGGCGATGTGCGCTTCGAGGGATTGAGCGCGCGGGACGCGGTGCGTGCCGCGCTCACCGATCCCGCCTGCATCATGGTCAACCGCAACCAGGGCGCCGGCACCCGCATCCTGCTCGACCGGCTGCTCGGTGAGGTCAGGCCCGACGGCTACTGGAACCAGCCGCGCTCGCACAACGCCGTCGCCGCCGCCGTGGCGCAGCACCGCGCCGACTGGGGCATGACGATCGCGCCGGTCGCACATGCCGCGGGACTCGGGTTCATTCCGTTCGCCGAAGAGCATTATGATTTTGCTTTGGTGACCGCGCGGAAACAGCGGCCCGCCGTGCAGGCGTTTTTGCAGGCGCTGGCGTCGGAAGAAGGGCGCGCGGCGTTGGAGCGGGCAGGGTTTCGGCCGGCGTAGTCTCGTGTCCCGGACGCGGTGCAGCGTTCTTCACGCTGCGCCGCAGAGCCGGGACCTACCTTTCCGCCATGGGCCCCGGCTCTGCAGCGCATCACGCCGCAAGTGCGGCGCGCTGCACTGCGTCCGGGGCACGCCTGCCTCAACCAAACGCCATGCCGCCGTTCAGCACAATCGTCTGCCCGGTCATGTAGTCGTTCCCCAGCACCATCAGCACCGCCTGCGCGACCTCGTCCGGCTGCCCCATCCGTCCCAGCGGGATACGGGCCGCCAGTTCCGGGCGACCGCGCATCATGTCGGTTTCGATCAGCGACGGCGCCACCGCATTCACGGTTATGCCTTCCTTGACCAGCCGCGCCGCATAGCCGCGCGTCAGTCCCTCCATGCCCGCCTTCGAGGTGTTGTAATGCACGCCGATCGCGCCGGCGCCGCGCGCCGCGCCGGAGGAGATGTTGACGATCCGCCCCCATTGCTTCGCGCGCATCGCCGGCAGCACGGCCTGGGTGCAGAGGAAGGCCGATTTCAGGTTGATCGCGATGGTCGCATCGAACTCGGCTTCCGTCAGCTCGTCGATGCCGCGAACGATCGCGATGCCGGCGTTGTTGACGAGAATGTCGACGGGTCCCAGCGCGAACGCGGCGTGATCGACCATCTCGGCGACGGAAGCGGCCTGTGAGACGTCGGCCGCCACCGCGATGGCGCGGCCGCCCCTGCTCTTGATGCCGGCTACCACCGCGTCGGCCTTCGCCGATCGTTCCAGGTAATTGACGGCGACGGCAGCGCCGGCCTCGGCCAGCGCCGTCGCAATCGCCGCACCGATGCCGCGCGAGCCGCCCGTCACCAGGGCGACGTGGCCGCTCAGATCCGGTTTGATGGTCATGATCCACTCTCCGCTCTTGTCCCGGACGCGGTGCAGCGCTCTTGCGCTGCTCCGCAGAGCCGGGACCCACACCTTCTCGTAACCGTGGGCCCCGGATCAGCAGCGCATCACTGCGTGCTGCGCAGCGTCCGGGGCAGGTCCCAAATCAACCGCCATCCAGCTCCGCCAGCCGCTCGGCCTCGGCGATGTCGTCCATGGTGTTGGCGTTGAAGAAGGGATCGAGTTCATCGACGACCCATTCCACCGTCGCGAGCTTGTAGCGCGCGGTCCAGCGGTCGATCTTGCGGATGTCTTCCACGACCAGCGCATGGCGAAGTTCTTCGCGCAAGGCCACGCTCCATAGTCCGATCACCGGATGCGACTGGCCGTCGGACGCCGCGACTGCGAGCTGCGCATCCTCCGCGGCCCGCGCCGCATGCAGGCGTGCGACCAGATCGCGCGGCAGGAACGGGCAATCCGCCGCGGCACTCAGCACCCACGCCACATCAGGACGGTTCGCCGCAGCCCAGTCGAGCGCCGCCAGAATGCCGGCGAGCGGTCCGGGAAAATCGGCGACGCCATCGGGAATGACCGGCAGGCCGAAACTGGCAAAACGCGCCGGATCGCCATTGGCGTTGAGGATCAGCCCATCGCATTGCGGTTTCAGGCGCGCAATCACGCGGTCGAGGATGGTGCGGCCGCCGATCTGGCGCATCGGCTTGTCGCCGCCGCCCATCCGGCGCGCGAGGCCGCCGGCCAACAGCACGCCCGGTGTCGCCGGAAATTCATTCGTCACGTTCAGCGCCCTTGCGCTTGTGCCGCGCGGATTCCTCCGCGACGAAGGCGAGGTTCTGGTCGTAGACGATGCGCTGCTGGCCGGCCAGCGCGATGAAGCGCTTGCCCTTGGCGCGGCCGACCAGCGTCAACCCGACCTGTCGCGCGAGGTCGACGCCCCATGCGGTAAAGCCCGAACGCGACACCAGGATGGGGATTCCCATCCGCACCGTCTTGATCACCATTTCGGAGGTCAGTCGCCCGGTCGTGTACAAAATCTTGTCGGCGGGATCGACGCCGTGGCGGAACATCCAGCCCGCGATCTTGTCGACCGCGTTATGGCGGCCGACATCCTCGGTGTAGCAGACCGGCTCGCCTTCACGGCACAGCACGCAGCCATGGATCGCGCCGGCCTCCAGGTACAGCGAGGGCATGGTGTTGATGGCGTGCGTCATCTGGTAGAGCCAGGAGGTGCGCAGCTCCGCCTTCGGCAAGGCGACGCTTTCCACGGCTTCCATGAGGTCGCCGAACGCGGTTCCCTGGGCGCAGCCCGAGGTCTGCGTGCGCTTCTTCAATTTCGTCTCGAAATTGGTGTGATGCTCGGTGCGCACCACCACCACCTGGAGGTCGTCGTCATATTCGACATCGGTGACGATGTCGTCGTATTTCAGCATGTTCTGGTTGAGCAGGTAGCCGAGTGCGAGATATTCCGGATAATCGCCGATCGTCATCATGGTGACGATCTCCTGCGCGTTCAGGTACAGCGTCAGCGGCCGTTCGACGGGCACGTTGATCTCGACCGCAGCCCCGGTCTGGTCGGTCCCGGCGACCCGTTCGGTCAGCCTGGGATCGCCGGGATTCGGGACGATCAGGGGGACGGGGGCTTTGTCGATCTTCATCATGGTCCGGGAGGCTAGCATGACATTCGGCGTTAGCCGATATAAAGCATCTGTCAGATGAACGAAATTAGGTCTCACAACGTCATTGCGAGCGCAGCGAAGCAATCCATTCCAGCAAAGCAAAGAAAGAATGGATTGCTTCGTCGCAAGGGCTCCTCGCAATGACGGTCGAGGGCACGAGTTCCGGAGAATATGATGAAAGTGATAGGCCTCGCCGGGTGGAGCGGCGCCGGCAAGACCACCTTGCTGACGCGGGTCATCCCGCATTTGCTCGGCGAGGGCCTGCGCGTTTCCGTGATCAAGCACGCCCATCATGCGTTCGATGTCGATGTTCCCGGCAAGGATTCCTGGCGCCACCGCGAGGCCGGGGCCGCCGAGGTGCTGGTTTCCTCCGGCAAGCGATGGGCCCTGATGCACGAACTGCGCGGCGCTTCCGAGCCGCGGCTGCCGGAACTGCTGGCAAAACTGTCGCGGGTCGATCTGGTGGTGGTCGAAGGCTTCAAGTCCGAGCCGCATCGAAAGATCGAGGTGCATCGGCTGGCCAATGGCAAGCCGATGCTGTTCCCCGACGATCCCGCGATATCGGGCATCGCCACCGACACGGAGGTGAAAACCACACTGCCGGTGGTTCATCTCGATGACTTCAAGGCGATCGCCGCTATGATGCGGAAATTCGCGATTTCGGTCGAGGACGTGCTGGCCGCAAGCGCGATCGAAAGCTAGGAAGCAGGATGGCGCAACTGTCCGACGATTGCTTTGCGTTTGGCGGGCCGATGATGTCGGTCGATGAAGCCGTCGCCATCATCGCCGCGCGGGTGGGGGCGGTGCATGAGGTCGAGAGCGTTCCGCTCAACCGGGCCGATGGCCGGGTTCTCGCCCGCGATATCAAGGCGCCGCTGCCGCTGCCGCCCTTCACCAATTCCGCGGTCGACGGCTATGCGGTACGCGGCCGCGATCTTCCGCAAGGGGAAGAGCAGGCGTTTCGGATCGCCGGTCGCATCCAGGCCGGCGCGTCGGCAGGCGAGGCGGTCGAGGTGGGCCATGCGGTGCGGATTTTTACCGGCGCGCCCATGCCCGACGGCGCCGACACCGTGTTCATGCAGGAGGACGTCCGCATCGATGATTCCGGCAGGGTCGTGCTCCCGGCCGGCCTGAAGCCCGGCGCCAACGTACGCCCGGCCGGCGAAGATATTGCGCTTGGCCATGCCGCGCTGAAGGCAGGAAGCCGGCTGCGGCCGCAGGATGTCGCGCTTGCCGCCGCGTTCGGCCTGACCCATGTCGATGTGACGAGGCGCCTCCGCGTCGCGGTGTTCTCGACCGGCAACGAACTGGTGTCGCCGGGCGGTGCGCGCGCGGCGTCGCAACTGTTCGATTCCAACCGCTTCATGCTGGCGGCGATGCTGGCGCGGCTCGGCTGCGAGGTCAGCGACCTCGGCATCATCAGGGACGACCGCGCTGCGATGGCGGAGGGGCTGAAGAAGGTCGCAGGCGCCCATGATCTGATCCTGACCACCGGCGGCGTCTCCACGGGTGAAGAGGATCACGTCAAGGCCAGCGTCGAAAGCGCGGGATCCCTGGTGTTGTGGCGGATGGCGATCAAGCCCGGCCGGCCCGTCGCCATGGGCATCATCGGCGGCACGCCGCTGATCGGATTGCCCGGCAATCCGGTGGCGAGTTTTGTCACCTTCGTCCATGTGGTGCGGCCGACCGTGCTCGCGTTGATGGGGGCCGCCCAGCAGCCATTGCTGCCGATGCCGGTGCGAGCAGCCTTCGCCTACAAGAAGAAAATCGGCCGCCGCGAATATGTCCGGGTGACACTGCGAAAGGGCGGAGACGGCGCGCTGGAAGCGATCAAATTTCCGCGCGAAGGCGCGGGATTGCTGTCGTCGCTGGTCGACACCGACGGCCTGGTCGAACTCGGCGAGGAGATGACGCTGGTCGAACCCGGCCAGATCGTCGGGTTCCTGAGCTATGCCAGCCTGATGTGAACTTCACCCTCCCCTGTCGAGTGTAGGGTGGGCCACAAAGGCGCGCTCTTCGCGCCGTGCCCACCATGTCGCAGCGTAGTCGGTTTGCGATGGTGGGCACGCCGTCGGGGCGCGCGTTCGCGCGACCCGCCGGCTTTGCCCACCCTACACACTGCAGCGTTGACGATGTGCCTTCGCTTCGCCATGTTCGCGGCATGACACAGACCAAACTCGATCTCGCCGGCTTGAAATGTCCGTTGCCGGCATTGAAGACGCGCAAGGCGCTGAAGGCGCTGCGGCCGGGCGACCTGCTGGAAGTCGTCTGCACCGATCCCTTGTCGGTGATCGACATTCCCAACCTGATCCGGGAGACCGGCGACAGGGTCGAGATATCGGAGCGAACCGAAAAACGGATCGTGTTCCTGATCGAGAAGACCGGCGGCGCCGGGGCGCAGGCCGGGTGAGCACGATGCCCGGTGCCGGGTTTCTCGACCGCGAGCGGACGATCGCGACGGCCGGGTTCAATCGCTGGCTGGTGCCGCCGGCGGCGCTCTGCATTCATTTGTGCATCGGCATGGCCTACGGCTTCAGCGTATTCTGGCTGCCGCTGTCGCGCGCCCTCGGCGTCGATGCGCCGAAGACCTGCCCGGACATGTCGCTGCTGCAGGAACTGTTCACCACCACTTGCGACTGGCGCGTCGCCAGCATGGGCTGGATGTACACGCTGTTCTTCGTGCTGCTCGGCGTTTCCGCCGCGATCTGGGGCGGCTGGCTCGAGCGCTCCGGGCCGCGCAAGGCCGGTTTCGTCGCCGCTTTGTGCTGGGTCGGCGGCCTGTTGATCGGCGCTCTCGGCATCTACCTGCATCAGCTCTGGCTGCTGTGGCTCGGCTGCGGCGTGATCGGTGGCATCGGGCTCGGCATCGGTTACATCTCGCCGGTGTCGACCCTGGTAAAATGGTTTCCCGACCGCCGCGGCATGGCGACCGGCATGGCGATCATGGGCTTTGGCGGCGGCGCCATGATCGGCGCGCCGCTCGCCGATCTCCTGATGAACTATTTCGAGACGCCGAATTCGGTCGGCGCCTGGGAGACCTTCGTCGCCCTGGCCGCGGTCTATTTCGGCTTCATGATGATCGGCGCGTTCCGCTACCGCATTCCGCCGGCCGGCTGGCGCCCCGACGGCTGGACCCCGTCCGGCAACGCCGGCGCCATGATCACGCAGCACAACGTTCACCTCAACGATGCGCACAAGACCAGGCAGTTCTGGATGATATGGATTGTGCTCTGCATGAACGTGTCGGCGGGCATCGGCGTGATCGGCATGGCATCGCCGATGCTGCAGGAGATTTTCGCGGGTTCGCTGATCGATCAGCCCGGCGTCACCTTCAACGCGCTCTCGACCGAACAACAGGCCGCCATCGCGGTGATCGCCGCCGGCTTCACCGGGCTGCTGTCGCTGTTCAACATCGGCGGCCGCTTCTTCTGGGCGTCGCTGTCGGACTATATCGGCCGCAAAAACACCTATTACGCGTTCTTTGTTCTCGGCATCGCGCTCTATGCGCTGGCGCCGACCTTCGCCAATTGGGGCTCGATCCTGCTGTTTGTCGGCGCCTTCTGCATCATCCTGTCGATGTATGGCGGCGGCTTCGCCACGGTGCCGGCCTATCTCGCCGACATGTTCGGCACCCAGTTCGTCGGCGCCATTCACGGCCGGGTGCTGACCGCTTGGTCCACCGCCGGTATCATCGGCCCTGTGGTGGTGAACTACATCCGCGAAGCGCAGCTCGCCGCTGGCGTGCCGCGCGATCACCTCTACAACACCACCATGTACATCCTCTGCGCCATGCTGGTCATCGGCCTCGTCTGCAACGCCATGATCAGGCCGGTCGACCCCAAATGGCACATGAGCGCCGAGGCGGTCGCGAAGCTGCAGGCGGTGGGTGCGAACAGCGCGGCTGCTGTAAAGTCCGGCTCGTTCGGCATCGGCAAGGGCGGCCTCGACCTTCAGGCCGCGTTGTTCTGGGCCCTGGTCGGGATACCCTTGGCATGGGGCGTCTGGAAGACATTGCAAAGCGCGGTCAGGATCTTCTGATCCGGGCCGTGCCGGCGGCGGAGACCTCGCTGGCATTACCGCGGCCAAGGTGGCAAAACCGGACCGCACGGTGACGGCCCCTGGCGGTGGAATTCAACAGGACCTTTGACTTGATCGACAAACTCGAACTTCTGCTGGCGCTGGCCAAGGAACGGCATTTCGGCCGCGCCGCGGAAGCCTGCGGCGTCACCCAGCCGACGATGTCGACCAGCCTGAAGCAGCTCGAGGAAATCCTGGGCGTGATGCTGGTGCAGCGCGGCTCGCGCTTCGTCGGCTTCACGCCCGAGGGAGAGCGCACGCTGGACTGGGCGCGGCGCATCGTCGGCGACGTGCGCGGCCTGCGGCAGGAAATCAATTCGCTCAAGGACGGTCTGTCGGGCGAAATCCGGATTGCGGCGATACCGACCGTGCTGGGCATGGTGGCATCGCTGACCACGCCGTTCCGGGCCCGTCACCCCAATGTGCGCTTTCGCATCGTGTCGTGCACCTCGATCGAGGTGCTGGGACTATTGGAGAATCTCGAGGTCGATGCCGGGTTGACCTATCTCGACAACGAGCCGCTCGGCAAGGTGCGCACCGTTCCGCTGTACGACGAGAGCTATCGGCTGATCACCGCGCCGGACAGTCAGTTCGGGGATCGCGATGAGGTGACCTGGAGCGAGGTGGGCGAGGTGCCGCTGTGCCTGCTCACGCCTGACATGCAGAACCGCCGCATCATCGATCGCGCGCTGCTGGCCGCGGGAACGCAGGCGAAGCCTACCCTGACGTCGAACTCGATCATCGTGCTCTACACCCATGTGAAGACCGGGCGCTGGGCCAGCGTGATGCCGGCCAAGCTCGCGGACACCCTGGGCCTGTCCGATGCGGTCAGATCAATCCCGATTGTCGATCCGCTAGTGACTTACCGGATCGGACTGGTGGTTCCGCTGCGGGATCCGATGACGCCGATGGTCGCGGCACTGGTGCAGACCGCACGCGAGGTCGCGCCGACGCTTGCCGACTGAGCGCGCTTTCTCAGCATATCGATTTTGAATTCGTATCGACCTATTTTTGTTTTTTATCGATACGCTTTCCCTATCGCTGCACGGCACAGCTTTATTGATCTTTGGAACGATTCTCGCTCTCATCGTCATGCTCCCATCGTCGATCGCGACGGGGGAATGCGCCGCACCGGCGTCGGCGTCCAAGTCTGAATTTCTCCTTGGCATGTGGTATGCCACTGATTAGAGTTCAGCAAAACAAGAGCAGGCAAGAGCGGGATTGAAACTTCAATGAGCCATGACGTCCAGACAGTCCGCTCGTTCGAACATCCCGGCGAGGGCCGCAAGCGGGCCAAGTCGACCCCCAAGGGCCGCCAGATCGATCCCCTGGCCGCGGAAGAGATTGCGCGCTTGCTCGGGGACCGGCCGCGCAGGCGAGACCTCCTGATCGAGCATCTGCACCTCATCCAGGACACGTATCGGCAGATTTCCGCGGCCCATCTCGCAGCATTGGCCGACGAGATGAAACTCGCTTTCGCCGAGGTGTTCGAGACCGCGACCTTCTATGCGCATTTCGACGTGGTGAAGGAGGGCGAGCCTGACATCGCGCCGCTGACCATCCGGGTCTGCGATTCCCTGACCTGCGCCATGCTGGGCGCGGAAAAACTGCTGCATGAGTTGCAGGCGACGGCAGGCCCCGGCATTCGCGTGGTGCGCGCGCCCTGTGTCGGCCGTTGCGATACCGCGCCGGCGGCCGAAGTCGGCCATCACTTCGTCGATCACGCCACGGTGGCGAACGTGCTGGCGGCGGCGAAGGGCGGCGAGACCCATGCGCTTCTGCCTGATTACATCGATTACGACGCCTATGTCGCCGGCGGCGGGTACAGGCTGCTCAATCGCCTGCGTTCCGGCGAACTGACAAAAGAAGATCTGTTGAAGTCGCTCGACGACGCCTCCTTGCGCGGGCTCGGCGGCGCCGGATTTCCGACGGGGCGGAAGTGGCGGGCGGTGCTCGGCGAGCCCGGGCCGCGGCTGATGGCGGTCAACGGCGACGAGGGCGAGCCCGGCACGTTCAAGGACCGTCATTACCTGGAAACCGATCCGCACCGCTTCATCGAGGGCATGCTGATCGGCGCCCATGTGGTGGAAGCATCAGAGGTCTACATCTACATCCGCGACGAATACCCGGCGAGCCGCGAAATTCTCGAACGCGAGATTGCAAAACTGCCGCCGGGCGGGCCCGTGCTGCACATGCGGCGCGGCGCCGGCGCCTATATCTGCGGCGAGGAATCCTCGCTGCTGGAAAGCATCGAGGGCAAGCGCGGATTGCCCAGGCACAAGCCGCCATACCCGTTCCAGGTCGGGCTGTTCGGCCTGCCGACGCTGATCAACAATATCGAGACGCTGTGGTGGGTGCGCGACATCGTCGAAAAGGGCGCGGCGTGGTGGAAGGGCCATGGCCGCAACGACCGCCAGGGCCTGCGCAGCTATTCGGTGTCGGGGCGGGTGAAAAATCCCGGCATGAAGCTGGCACCGGCCGGCATCACGGTGCGCGAACTGATCAATGAATTCTGCGGCGGCATGGCCGATGGACATCAATTCCACGCCTATTTGCCGGGCGGCGCGTCCGGCGGCATCCTGCCGGCAGCGATGGACGACATCCCGCTCGACTTCGGCGCGCTGGAAAAGTACGGCTGCTTCATCGGTTCCGCCGCGGTCATCATCCTGTCCGAACACGACAGCGTGAAGGGAGCGGCGCTCAATCTGATGCGCTTCTTCGAGGACGAAAGCTGCGGCCAGTGCACGCCCTGCCGCGTCGGCACCCAGAAAGCGGCGCTGCTGATGCAAAAGCCGGTGTGGAACCGGGAATTGCTCGACCAATTGAGCCAGGCGATGCGCGATGCCTCGATCTGCGGGTTGGGCCAGGCGGCCTCGAATCCGCTGACCACGGTGATTAAATATTTCCCCGACGAGTTCCTTCCAAAGGAAGCTGCGGAATGACCAAGATCCAGTTCGAACTCGACGGCCGGCAGGTCGAGGCCATCAACGGCGAAACCATCTGGCAGGTGGCAAAACGGCAAGGCCGCGAGATTCCGCATCTGTGCTATTCGCCCGAACCGGACTACCGGCCCGACGGCAATTGCCGCGCCTGCATGGTGGAGATCGAGGGCGAGCGGGTGCTGGCGGCATCCTGCAAGCGCACGCCCAGCGTTGGCATGAAGGTGAAATCGGAAAGCGCCCGCGCGGTGGCGGCGCAGAAGATGGTGATGGAATTGCTGGTCGCCGACCAGCCGGCGCGCGCCACCTCGCACGATCCCGATTCGAAATTCTGGAACTGGGCCGAAAAGATCGAGGTGACCGAAAGCCGTTTTCCGGCGGCGGAACGCTGGCAGGGTGATGCCAGCCACCCCGCGATGCGCGTCAACCTGGATGCCTGCATCCAGTGCGGTCTGTGCGTGCGCGCCTGCCGCGAGGTCCAGGTCAACGACGTCATCGGCATGGCCTACCGCAGCCATGAATCCAAGATCGTGTTCGACTTCGACGATCCGATGGGGGACTCCACCTGCGTCGCCTGCGGCGAGTGCGTGCAGGCCTGCCCGACCGGCGCGCTGATGCCGTCTGTCATGCTGGACGAGAACCAGACCCGTACCGTTTATGCCGACCGCAAGGTGGACTCGCTGTGCCCGTTCTGCGGTGTCGGCTGCCAGGTCACCTATGAGGTCAAGGACGAAAAGATCATCTATGCCGAGGGCCGCGACGGCCCGGCCAACCACAACCGGCTCTGCGTCAAGGGCCGCTTCGGCTTCGATTACATCCATCATCCGCATCGCCTGACAAAACCGCTGGTGCGGCTGGCGAATGCGAAGAAGGACGCCAACGACCAGGTCGACCCGGCCAATCCCTTCACGCATTTCCGCGAAGCCTCCTGGGAAGAGGCGCTGGATATCGCCGCACAAGGTCTCGTCAGGATCCGCGACGGCAAGGGCGTGAAGGCGCTGGCCGGCTTCGGTTCGGCAAAAGGCTCCAACGAGGAAGCCTATCTGTTCCAGAAGCTGGTGCGCACCGGTTTCGGTTCCAACAATGTCGATCACTGCACCCGGCTGTGCCACGCCTCGTCGGTGGCGGCGCTGATGGAGGGTCTGAACTCCGGCGCGGTGTCGGCGCCGTTTGCCGCCGCGATGGACGCCGAAGTCATCATCGTGATCGGTGCCAATCCGACCGTGAACCATCCGGTCGCCGCGACCTTCATCAAGAACGCGGCGAAAAAGGGCGCCAGGCTGATCGTGATGGATCCGCGGCGGCAGACGCTGTCGCGCCATGCCCATACGCATCTGCAGTTCAAGCCCGGCAGCGATGTCGCGATGCTGAACGCGATGCTGCACACTATCATCACCGAGGGACTGACCGACCAGCAATACATCGCCGGCTACACCGAAGGCTTCGACGACCTCAAGGAGCGCATCAAGGATTTCCCACCGGAGAAGATGGAAGCGATCTGCGGCATCCCGGCTGAGACCTTGAAGGAAGTGGCGCGGATGTATGCGCGCTCGCGCGCCTCGCTGATCTTCTGGGGCATGGGCATCAGCCAGCACATCCACGGCACCGACAATGCGCGCTGCCTGATCGCGCTAGCGCTGGTCACCGGGCAGATCGGCCGCCTCGGCACCGGGCTGCATCCGCTGCGCGGCCAGAACAACGTGCAGGGCGCCTCCGACGCCGGCCTGATCCCGATGTTCCTGCCGGACTACCAGCCGGTCGGGCGCACCGATCTGCGTGAGCCGTTCGAAAAACTCTGGCATCAGGAAATCGATCCGGTCCGCGGCCTCACCGTGGTGGAGATCATGAACGCGATCCATGCCGGCGAAATCACCGGCATGTATATCGAGGGCGAGAATCCCGCGATGTCGGACCCTGATCTGCAGCATGCGCGCGGGGCGCTGGCAAAGCTCGAGCATCTGGTGGTGCAGGATCTGTTCGTCACCGAGACCGCGTTCCATGCTGATGTCATCCTGCCGGCCTCGGCGTTCGCGGAAAAATCCGGCACCTTCACCAACACCGACCGCCGCGTGCAGCTGGCGCGCGAAGTGATCAGGCCGCCGGGCGACGCGCGGCAGGATTTGTGGATCATCCAGCAGATCGCCAGGCGCATGGGGCTGGACTGGCGCTACGACGGTCCGGCCGACGTGTTCACCGAGATGACGCAGGTGATGCATTCGCTGAAGAACATCACCTGGGAGCGGCTGGTGCGCGAGGGGGCGGTGACCTATCCGGTCGACGATCCGCATCTGCCCGGCAACGAGATCATCTTCACCACGGGATTCCCGACCGAAAGCGGCCGCGGCAAGATCGTGCCGGCGCATGTGATCGCGCCCGACGAAGTGCCCGACGCCGAATATCCGATGGTGCTGTCGACCGGCCGCGTGCTCGAACACTGGCACACCGGCTCGATGACGCGGCGCTCCCAGGTGCTCGACCAGATCGAGCCGGAGGCGGTTGCCTTCATGTCGCCGAAGGACATGCGGCGCATGAAGGTCTGGCCCGGCGACAAAGTGCGGCTGGAAACCCGCCGCGGCGCGGTCGAGATCAAGGTGCGCTCCGATCGCGACGTGCCCGAAAACATGGTGTTCATGCCGTTCTGCTACGCGGAGGCCGCGGCCAATCTCCTGACCAACCCGGCGCTCGATCCGTTCGGCAAGATCCCCGAATTCAAGTTCTGCGCGGTGCGCGCCGAACGCGTCGAGGTCCAGGTCGCGGCGGAGTGACCGCGGCGGTCCCCTGTGAACGAATCCCGGCCTCATCCTGAGGGTTCGTGCCCCGGATGCTGCGCAGCGCGCCGCTCTTCGCGGCGTGGTGCGCTGCTGATCCGGGGCCCACGGCTGCGAAGTATGGGTCCCGGCTCTGCGGAGCAGCGCTGAAGAAGCGCTGCGCCGCGTCCGGGACACGAGGATGCATTACTTCACAAACCTCCTGAGGAGCCGCGCGGCGTCTCGAAGGATGGCAGCAGGCAGGATGCCCGATGGTTCGAGACGCGCGCCGGCAGCGCGAGGGCGCTGCCAACGCGCTCCTCACCATGAGGGAGTGGAGTACGTGCGCCTCCGAGGAACCAGCTGCTCTCGCTGGGACGATCCGGAATCTTTATGAGATTCCTATAACGTTGCCGTAGCTCCCATCTCGAAAACCTATGCACCGGGTGGCATTTCAGCACCCGACAGGCGCGGCGCGGCCATTCGCGTGGGCTCGCGCCTCAGCGCACAGGAGCACCTCATGCTGGACATCGTCATGCTGGCCCTCGGCTTCGGCCTGTTCGCGGTGGGCATAGGCTATGCCTATGCCTGCGAGCGGCTTTAGGGGGAGAACGCTCATGACCTTCGATTATTCCCTCGCCGCCATCGTTTCCGCAGGCCTGCTGCTTTACCTGACCTACGCCCTGCTGCGGCCCGAGCGGTTCTGACCGCGCATCGCCACGATCCCGCATCTACCCGGAAGGCACACGACCATGACCGCCATTGGCTGGTTTCAAATCATTCTGTTTTGCGCCATCATCGTCGCGCTGGCCAAGCCGCTCGGCGGGCACATGACGCGCGTCTTCAACGGCGAGCGCACTTTTCTTTCCCCGGTCCTGCGACCGGTCGAGGCCGGGCTTTACTGGATCGGCGGCGTCGACGAGAGGCGCGAGCAGCACTGGCTGACCTATGCGGTTGCGATGCTGCTGTTTCACGTCGGCGGCTTCCTCATTCTCTATGCGCTGATGCGGCTGCAGGCGGTGTTGCCGCTCAACCCGCAAGGGATGTCCGCGGTCGCGCCCGACCTTGCCTTCAACACCGCGATGAGCTTCATCACCAACACCAACTGGCAGAACTACGGCGGCGAAAGCACGATGTCCTATCTCGTGCAGATGCTCGGCCTGACCCACCAGAACTTCCTGTCGGCGGCCACCGGCATCGCGCTGGCGGTGGCGATGATCCGCGGCTTCTCGCGTTCCTCGATGCGCACCATCGGCAATTTCTGGGTCGATGTGACGCGCTGCACGCTCTACGTCCTGCTGCCGATCTGCATCGTCTACACGCTGTTCCTGGTCTGGCAGGGCATGCCACAGACGCTGGGCGCCTATGTCGACGCCACGACATTGGAGGGCGCGAAACAAACCATTGCCGTCGGCCCCGTCGCCTCGCAGGTCGCGATCAAGATGCTGGGCACCAACGGCGGCGGCTTCTTCAACGTCAATGCCTCGCATCCGTTCGAGAACCCGACGGCGCTGTCGAATTTCGTGCAGATGCTCTCGATCTTCGCAATCGGCGCGGCGCTGACCAACGTGTTCGGCCGCATGGTCGGCAACCAGCGCCAGGGCTGGGCGATCCTGGCCGTGATGGGCGTGCTGTTCATCGCGGGCGTCGCCGTCACCTACTGGGCGGAAGCGGGCGGCACCACGGCGCTGAGCTCGCTCGGGCTCACCGGCGGCAACATGGAAGGCAAGGAAGTCCGCTTCGGCATCGTCGCGTCCTCGCTGTTCGCGGTCATCACCACGGCGGCGTCCTGCGGCGCCGTCAACGCCATGCATGACTCGTTCACGGCGCTCGGTGGCATGATTCCGCTGCTCAACATCCAGCTCGGCGAAATCATCGTCGGCGGCGTCGGCGCCGGCCTTTATGGCATGCTGCTGTTCGTCGTGCTGACGATCTTCGTCGCCGGCCTGATTGTCGGCCGCACCCCGGAATATGTCGGCAAGAAGATCGAGGCGCGAGAGGTCAAGATGGCGATGCTCGCGATCCTGATCCTGCCGCTGATGATCCTTGGCTGGACCGCGGTGGCGGTGGTCTATCCGCCCGCGGTGGCGTCGATGGCCAATGCCGGCCCGCACGGTTTCACCGAGGTGCTCTACGCCTTCAGCTCCGCGACCGGCAACAACGGCTCGGCCTTCGCCGGGCTCACCGGCAATACCTTCTTCTACAATCTCACGCTGGCCAGTTCGATGTTCGTCGGCCGCTTCTTCATGATCATCCCGGCGATGGCACTGGCGGGATCGCTGGCCGCCAAGAAGTCGATCCCGCCGTCCGGCGGCACGCTGCCGACCACCGGCGGCCTGTTCGTCGGCCTCGTCGTCGGCGTCATCCTGATCATCGGCGGGCTCACCTTCTTCCCGGCGCTGGCTTTGGGCCCGATCGTCGAGCATCTCGCCGGCAACGCCAACACCCTGTTCTGATCGAACCCGTTTCGGAGTTACGTCCATGGAAGTCGTCCAAAAACTGAACAAGCGGATGCCCGTTACGGCCATGCTCGACCCGAAGATCATGATGCCCGCGATCGGCTCGGCCTTCGCCAAGCTCGATCCCAGGCTCATGATCAAAAGTCCCGTGATGTTCGTGGTCGAGGTCGTGGCCGCGCTGACCACGGTGATCTTCCTGCGCGATCTGGTGACGGGCGGCGCCAGTCTCGGCTTCACTTTCCAGATCACCCTGTGGCTGTGGTTCACGGTGCTGTTCGCCAACTTCGCCGAGGCGGTTGCGGAAGGCCGCGGCAAGGCACAGGCGGAATCGCTGAAGAAGACCCGGACCGAAAGCCAGGCCAAGCTCTTGACCGGTTCCGACAAGGCCTACCAGCTGGTCTCCGGCACCAGCCTCAAGGTCGGCGATATCGTCCTGGTGGAAGCCGGCGACAGCATTCCCTCCGACGGCGAAGTTATCGAGGGCGTCGCCTCGGTCAACGAGGCCGCCATCACCGGGGAGTCCGCGCCCGTGATCCGCGAATCCGGCGGCGACCGTTCGGCGGTCACCGGCGGCACCCAGGTATTGAGCGACTGGATTCGTGTTCGCATCACTGCCGCGCAGGGATCGACCTTCATCGACCGCATGATCAAGCTGGTGGAAGGCGCCGAGCGGCAGAAGACGCCGAATGAGATCGCGCTCAATATCCTGCTGGCTGGCCTCACCATCATCTTCGTGTTCGCGACCGTCACCATTCCGAGCTATGCGGCCTATGCCGGCGGCGCGATCCCGGTGGTGGTGCTGGCGGCGCTGTTCGTGACGCTGATTCCGACCACCATCGGCGCGCTGCTGTCGGCGATCGGCATCGCCGGCATGGACCGGCTGGTGCGTTTCAATGTGCTGGCGATGTCGGGCCGTGCCGTCGAGGCCGCCGGCGACGTCGATACCCTGCTGCTCGACAAGACCGGCACCATCACGCTCGGCAATCGCCAGGCCACCGCGTTCCGTCCGGTGCGAGGCGTGACCGAGCAGGAACTCGCGGACGCGGCCCAGCTCGCCTCGCTGGCGGACGAGACGCCGGAAGGGCGCTCGATCGTCGTGCTGGCGAAGGAGAAATACGGCATTCGCAGCCGCGACATGGCGGAGCTCGGCGCGACGTTCATTCCGTTCACCGCTCAAACCCGCATGAGCGGCGTCGATGCCGGTGCATCCTCCGTCCGCAAGGGCGCGGTCGATGCGATCCTGAACTATGTCGGAGGCGGCACCGCGCAAACCATGGCGGCCGGAAATTCCGTGCGGTCGCTGCAGTCCGCGTCTGATCTCGCTCGCGAGATCCAGGCGATCTCGGATGAAGTCGCCAAAGCCGGCGGCACGCCGCTGGCTGTCGCCAGGGACGGCCGACTGCTCGGTGTCGTCCACCTCAAGGACATCGTCAAGGGCGGCATCCGCGAGCGCTTTGCCGAGCTGCGCCGCATGGGCATCCGCACCATCATGATCACCGGCGACAATCCGATGACGGCGGCGGCGATTGCCGCCGAGGCCGGGGTCGATGATTTCCTGGCCCAGGCCACGCCCGAGGACAAGCTGAAGCTGATCCGCGACGAACAGGCCAAGGGCAAGCTGGTCGCGATGTGCGGCGACGGCACCAACGACGCGCCGGCGCTGGCGCAGGCCGATGTCGGCGTCGCCATGAACACCGGCACCCAGGCCGCCCGTGAGGCCGGCAACATGGTCGATCTCGACTCCAATCCGACAAAACTCATCGAGGTGGTCGAGATCGGCAAGCAGCTGCTGATGACCCGCGGCGCGCTCACCACCTTCTCGATCGCCAACGACGTGGCAAAATATTTCGCCATCATCCCGGCGATCTTCCTGGCGTTCTATCCGCAGCTCGACGCGCTCAACGTCATGCATCTGGCGAGCCCGCAGAGCGCCATCCTGTCGGCGATCATCTTCAATGCCCTGGTCATTATCGCGCTGATCCCGCTGGCCCTGAAAGGGGTGACCTATCGCGCCATCGGCGCCGGCGCGCTGCTGAAGCGCAACCTCCTGATCTACGGCCTCGGCGGCATCATCGTTCCCTTCATCGGCATCAAGGCGATCGACCTGATCGTGGCCGCGATGCATCTCGTTTAACAATGTCATTCACCGGCCTGACAACGTCATTGCGAGCGCAGCGAAGCAATCCATTCTTTCTTTCTGCCGCTTCATGGATTGCTTCGTCGCTCCGCTCCTCGCAATGACGACCTTCGAAGGAGACCCACCATGCTCAAGGAAATTCGTCCCGCCATCCTGATCCTCGTGCTGCTGGCGCTGATCACCGGGCTCGCCTATCCGCTGGCCATGACCGCCATTGCCGGCGCGCTGTTTCCGAAACAGGCGCAAGGCAGCCTGATCGAGAGGGACGGCAAGGTGATAGGCTCTGCCCTGATCGGGCAGGAATTCAAGCAGGACAAGTATTTCCATGGCCGGCCCTCGGCGACCTCGGGCCCGGATCCGGCCGATCCGGCCAAGACCACTTCGGCGCCGTACAATGCCGCGAATTCCTCCGGCTCCAACCTGGGTCCGACCAGCAAGGCGCTGAACGACCGGATCAAGGAAGACGTCGACAAGTTGAAGGCCGAAAACGCCGCGGCGGCGGTCCCCGTGGATCTCGTCACCGCCTCCGGCAGCGGCCTCGATCCCGACATCTCGCCGGAAGCCGCGCTGTTCCAGGTGCCGCGCGTGGCAAAGGCGCGGAATATGCCGGAGGATCGGGTCCGGGCACTGGTCACGCAGAACACAAGGGAGCGTTTCGGCGGTCTGCTCGGCGAGATCAGCGTCAACGTGCTGGCGCTCAATCTGGCGCTGGACAATGTCGGATCGAAATAGCATGTGTCCAGCTAGGCCGGGCCTGGGGTGAGGACTATAATGTCATAATGGTCCAGCCCCGTCGCGATCCCGAACAACGTCCGTCGCCGGAAGCCCTGCTGGAAGCAGCCCGGCGCGAGGACAGCCGTGCCGGCCGGCTGAAGATATTCGTCGGCGCCGCCCCGGGCGTCGGCAAGACCTACGAGATGCTTCAAAGCGCGCACGCCAGGCTGAAGGCCGGGGCCGATGTCGTGGTCGGCGTGGTCGAGACCCACGGGCGGGCGGAAACCGAGGTGCTGCTCGCGGGCCTCGAAGTGCTGCCGCGCAAGCGCATCGACTACAAGGACCAGACCATCGAGGAGATGGATCTCGACGCGCTGATCGAACGCCATCCGCAGATCGCGCTGGTCGATGAACTCGCCCACACCAATGCGCCGGGCAGCCGCCATCCGAAGCGCTATCTCGATGTCGAGGAACTGCTGTCGCGCGGCATCGACGTCTACACCGCGGTCAACATCCAGCATATCGAGAGCCTCAATGACGTGGTCGCCCAGATCACCCATGTGCGGGTGCGCGAGACCGTGCCGGATTCGGTGTTCGACGGCGCCGACGCCATCGAACTGATCGACCTCACGCCGGATGATCTGATCCAGCGGCTGAAGGAGGGCAAGGTCTACGTCCCCAAACAGGCGGCGCGCGCGCTCGAGCATTACTTCTCGCCGGGCAACCTGACCGCGCTGCGCGAGCTGGCGTTGCGGCGCACCGCCGATCGCGTCGATGAGCAGCTGTTGACCCATATGCAGGCCAATGCGATCGCTGGTCCGTGGGCCGCGGGCGAGCGCATCTTGGTCTGCCTCAGCGAGGATCCGCGCTCGGCCGGGCTGGTGCGTTATACCAAGCGGCTGGCGGACCGGCTGCACGCGCCCTGGACCGCGCTCAGCATCGAGACCCGCCGCAGCCTGCAACTGAGCGACGAGGAACGCGACCGCCTGGCCGACACCCTGCGGCTGGCGGAGGCGCTGGGCGGCGAGGCGCTCACCATACCCGGCGTCGGACGCCGGATCGCCGACGACGTCATCGGATTCGCGCAGTCCAGCAACGTCACCCAGATCATCATCGGCAAGTCGACGCGTTCGCTCTGGTTTGAACTCAGGCGCGGCTCAGTGGTGCATGATCTGGTGCGGCGCGCCGGCAATATCAGCGTCAACGTGATCGCCGGCGAGGAACTCGCGGCAGAGCCGGTGCCGAAGAAGACGGTGCGTGCGGCCGAACGGCAGGAGCCGTTCGATCCGGTGCCTTATGCGATCGCGCTGCTGCTGGTTGCCGTATCGCTCGGCGCGAGCCTGCTGGTTCACCCTTTGCTTGGCATCGAAAACGTCGACCTCGTGTTCCTGACGGCGGTGGTCGGGGTTGCCGTTCGCTACGGCCTGTTGCCGTCGATGCTGGCCAGCGTTGCGGCGTCGCTTTGCTACAACTTCTTCTTCATGCCGCCGTTCTTTACCTTCACGATCGCCGATCCGACCAATGTAGCGGCCTTTTTCTTCTTCATGCTGATCGCGATCCTGGTTTCCAATGTCGCGGCCCGCGTGCGCACGCAGGCGGTTTCCGCCATCGGCAGGGTGCGCACCACGGAATCGCTCTACGCCTTCAGCCGCAAGCTGGCGGGCACCGCGACGCTGGACGACGTGTTATGGGCGACCGCCTACCAGATCGCGCTGATGTTGAAGGTGCGGGTGGTCCTGCTGTTGCCCGAAGACGGCATCATTACCGTCAAGGCGGGCTATCCGCCCGAGGACCAGCTCGACCAGGCCGATCTCGCCGCCGCGAACTGGGCCTGGAACAACGACCGCCCGGCCGGGCGCGGCGCCGATACGCTGCCGGGCGCCAAGCGCCTGTTCCTGCCGATGCGCACCGGCCGCGGGCCGATCGGCGTCATCGGCATCGACGACGACCGGACCGGGCCGCTGCTGACCCCGGACCAGCGCCGGCTGCTCGACGCCCTGGTCGATCAGGGCGCGCTGGCGATCGAACGGGTGCAGCTGGTGGAGGACATGGACCGCGTCAAGCGCACGGTGGAGTCGGATCGCCTGCGGCAGGCGCTGCTGACCTCGATCTCGCACGACCTCAAGACGCCGCTGGCCTCGGTGCTCGGCGCTGCCTCCACGATGCGGGATCTCGCCGGCGGCCTGAGCGAACAGGAAAAGCGCGATCTGCTCGCCACCGTGATCGACGAGTCGGAGCGGCTCAACCGCTTCATCGCCAACCTGCTGGACATGACCAGGCTGGAGTCCGGCGCCATCGTGCCGAACACCGCGCTGCACGATATCGGTGAGATCGTCGGCAGCGTGCTGCGCCGCGCCAGCAAGATCCTCGCGCATCACCAGCTTTCGCTCGAACTCGCCGCCGACATGCCGATGCTGCAGCTCGATGCGGTCCTGTTCGAGCAGGCGCTGTTCAACCTGCTGGACAACGCGGCGAAATATGCGCCTGTGGATACCACGATCACGATCAGGGCCTTGCGGGAGAGCGCATGGGTGGCCCTGCAGGTCATCGACGAGGGCGACGGCATTCCGCCCGCGGAGCTGGAGATGATTTTCGACAAATTCTATCGCGCGCAGAAGGGCGATCACGTCCGCCCCGGCACCGGGCTCGGTCTTGCGATCTCCCGCGGCTTCGTCGAGGCCATGCATGGCACGATCATGGCCGCCAACCGAGCCGACCGCAGCGGCGCGGTGATGACGATCAGATTGCCGGTCCCTGTCGCGTCGGATGCATTGGACACCGCCGCATGAGTGCCGCCCCGATCAAGGTGCTGGTGATCGACGACGAACCGCCGATTCGTAAACTGTTGCGGATGGGGTTGAGCACGCAGGGCTACGAGATCCTCGAGGCGTCCAGCGGCAAGATCGCACTGGAGTTGCTGGCGCAGGATCCCGCCCTGATCATTCTCGACCTCGGGCTGCCCGACATCCAGGGGCACGACCTGCTGCGGATGATCCGCGGCCGCAACGACAGCGTTCCGATCGTGGTGCTGTCGAGCCGCGGCGATGAGGCCGGCAAGGTCGAGGCGCTCGATCTCGGCGCCGACGACTATCTGACGAAGCCGTTCGGGATGGATGAACTGCTGGCGCGGATGCGCGCGGCGTTGCGGCATCAATTGCAGGTCGCCGGCGAGCGCCCGGTGTTCCGCTCGGGAGATCTTGCGGTCGATCTGGTGCGCCGTATCGTCAAGGTCGGCGATCGGGACGTCAAGCTGTCGCCGAAGGAATACGAGCTGCTGCGCGTGCTGGTGCAGCACGCCGGCAAGGTGCTGACCCACCGGTTTTTGCTGCGGGAACTATGGGACGAGCTGACCGACGCGCAGTATCTGCGGGTCTATGTGCGCCAGCTCCGGCAGAAGATCGAAGCCGACCCGGAGCGCCCGCAATTCGTGCTGACCGAGACCGGCGTCGGGTATCGGCTGCGGGCAGGGGATTGAGGCGGCCGTCATCGATCCGGACTGGGCCTGCGCCTGCAACACAGCTCGAATTGCGGAGGCGACGATCGCGTCTCAGCGAACCTGGTTCGCCTCGCTGATATCGAGTATCCGCCGGCGCTGCCGGCTTGCTTCCGCGTCTATCAGCATTCGCCCGGCCCAGCGGTAGACATTCCATTCGCGGACCTGCTGGCGCATCAGCCGCATGCGTTCCTGTTGTTCGTGGTCCGGCATTCGAAGAGCTGTGTCCAGCGCCGCCGACATTTCATGGGTGTTGTACGGATTGACGATCAGCGCCTCGGATAGTTCGCGCGAGGCTCCGGTGAAGCTGGAAAGCACCAGAACACCTTTCTCGTCGTCGCGCGCCGCGACGAATTCCTTGGCGACCAGGTTCATGCCGTCGTGCAGGCTGCTGACGATACAGACGTCGGCCGCCCTGAACAGCTTGAATACGTCGGCCGCTTCGTGATGCCGGATCAGCAGAACCACCGGCTGCCAGGAATCGTCGCCGTGACGCGAATTGATGTCCTTGGCCAGGGCCATGGCTTCGCTCTGCAACGTACTGTAGCTCGCAAGCTTGCTCCGCGTCGGGGCCGCCACCTGGAGAAAGGTGAACCGGCGTTTCCACGCCGGATCGCGCGTCAAGAGGTCGTCCACCGCCCTCATGCGGTCGAGAATCCCCTTGGTGTAATCGAAGCGCTCGATCCCGACCGCAAGCCGGACGTCGGCTGCGAGCCCGAGGGTTTGCCGCACCTGGGAACGGCACAGGTCTATCGAGGGCTGGCCGGCGAGCGCCTTCGGGGGCCATTCGATCGAAATCGGGTAGGCTCTCACCATCGTCTCATGGCCGCCCGACGTCACCGTGGCGTGCTCCCGATCGATGCGGCTTTCGACGAAGCGGTCGACCGTCTCGAAGAAATTGTTGCAGTGGAACTGGGTGTGAAATCCAAGGATCGTGCTGCCCAGCAGCCCGTCGATGATGCGCTCCTTCCACGGGCAGATGCTGAATGTCTCCGCATTGGGCCAGGGGATATGCCAGAAGGTGATGATCGTGGCCCGCGGCAGGCGCTCCCGGATCATCCGGGGCGCGAGGGCGAAATGGTAGTCCTGGACCAAGACGATCGGGTCCGGGGTCTTCGCCTCCTGGACGACGGCATCGGCGAACCGTTCGTTGATCGCCTGGTATTGTTGCCAGTCGGCTTCGCGAAACTGCGGCCGCACGAATGCGATGTGGCACAGCGGCCAGAGGCCTTCATTGGCAAGACCGTAATAGTAGCCGTCCTGCTCCTCGTCGGAAATCCAGATTCGCCGCAGCGTGTAGGAAGGCGCGTCCGGCGGAACGCCGATCTTGTCGTCACGGTCGACGGTTTCCCGGTCGGCATTGCCGCTGCCATGCGCGATCCAGGTCCCGCCGCACGCCCGAATCACCGGCTCGAGCGCCGATACCAGGCCGCTGGCCGGTGTCTGCACGGAGACCTTTCCGTTTTCCCGATTGTGAATATACGGCTCGCGGTTGGAAATGACGAGCACCTCGGCATCGGGCAGCGTCTTGCGCAACAGTTCCTGCAGCGTGGCAGGTGACCAGTCGATCTGGCTTGACGAGATGGCTTCACGGCCGACCTCGATTTCTCCCAGCAGCTTCTTGATCTGATTGTCGATCGCGGATCTGTCGCGCGTCCGCGGCGACGAAATCGCGCCGGACCGGACTTCCTCGACCGCGCGCCGCAACGATTTCATCCAGCCGCGCAGCATCACGACGACGAACACCGAGGCGACGCCGGCGATGGCGATCGCGACCCCGGCCAGGGCAGCGACCACGAAGCCCTGGGCCTGGCCCGACCGCGCATCGATGAAGCTGAGATCGTGCAGGACGAGCAGATAGGCCTTCTGCTTGCGCTCCACGATCGGGAAGGCGCCGACGAGGATACGCCGTCCGTCGCTGATGATGGCGGAGAAGCTCTCCGCCTCCGACCGCGCGACCTTGTCGCACGAGAATGTCGCCGGCATCAGCTTGGTCGGACTGACCAGCCTGCCGGAATCGTCGCACAGGCCGACGGCCAGAATCCTGTCATCCAGCGCGACGTTCTCGAAAATGGCCGACAGCCGCGACACCTCGTCGTCCGCGATGGCCCGGACCACCGAGTTTTGAATGGCTTTGTAGACGAGCCGCGACCGCGCCTCCACGTCGCTGCGCGACCATTGTTCGATCAGCCGTGTCGAGAACGGGGCAATCGCGAGCGCAAGCACGGCGATCACCGCGAAACCGAGTGCAATGTACCTTATTGGCTTGGCTATTCGATAAAGCATCAACTCGGTTCTCCCGACGAGGTGCGGCAAGTCGGCCGCCCAGCCGCAACAGGGCGACAGGCGCACTGCCATTGTCAAGACGGTAGCAGACAACACGTAGCCGCATGATCCCTGCGGCTTCCGCGCTCGAATACGAGGTCAGTTGAGGCGATCCCGCCGGTTCCGTCTTTCATTCCAGAAGTCAACATGTCAATAGCGAGGATGCCGGAAGCCGCGGAACCCTTGCGTATTGCGAGGATTATTCCTTTTCTCAATCGGGAGGAATATTCATGGCACGAAAATACTCGAAAAAGGCATCCGCCAAGGTGGCCCGCGCGATGAAGAAGCGCAAGGCCGGCACGCTGAAGAGCGGCCGCTCCGGCAAGAAGGTCAAGAGCCGCAAGCAGGCGATCGCGATCGGCCTGTCCGAAGCGCGGGCGGAAGGCAAGAAGGTGCCGAAGAAGGCCGCGAAGAAGCGGAAGGCGACGAAGAATAAGGCGGCGAAGAAGCGGAAGGCGAAGAAGTAGCGGGGCGATCCAGCGCTCGTTCACACCCTCAACTGTCATCACCCGCGAAGGCGGGTGATCCAGTATTCCAGAGACGATGACGATAAACCGATAAGCCGCAGCGTACTGGATCCCCCGCATGCGCGGGGGATGACTACTTTTGTTGGGGCGTCTTCCCGGGCCGGCTTCAAGCGAGACGGCAGGGGCGCACTCACCCCGCCTTGCGCGCCCGCGCCGTCGAGCGATGGGCCTTTCTGGCCGTGCGGCGGGGCGCGGTACGTCGCGTCGGGGCATGGCGGCCCCGTTTCGCCGCGCTCTTGCCGCCTTTCAAACTCCGCTTCAGCGCATCCATCAGGTTGATGACGTTGTCCGGCTTCTCCTCGGGCTCGACCGCCTTCACCGGCTTGCCGGCGGCCTTGCGGCGGACCAGGGTCTTCAGCGCATTCTCGTATTCGTCCCTGAATTTCGAGGGATCGAAATGCGCCGCCTTGCTGTCGAGGATATGGCTCGCCAGCTCGATCATGTCCTTCGATATTCTGGGGCTCTTGATGCCGTCGAAATAGTCGGCCTCGTCGCGCAGCTCATAGGGAAAGCGCAGCGTGGTGCCGAGCAGGCCCTTGCCGAGCGGTTCGATGGCGATGATGTGCTCGCGGTTGGTCAGCACGATGCGTGCCAGCGCGACGCGGTCCTGGTCCTTCATGGCGTCGCGGATCACCGCGAAGGCGTCGATGCCGGCCTTGCCGTCGGGCGCGATGTAATAGGGATTGTTGAGGTAGCGCTTGTCGATTTCGTCCCGGGGCACGAAACTGTCGATGTCGATGGTATGGTTGCTTTCGATCTGGACCGCCTCCAGCTCTTCTTTTTCTATCTCGACATATTCGCCCTTCTTCAACTCGTAGCCGCGTCCCTTCTGGTCGCTTTCGACGACGTCGCCGGTCTCGGCGTCGACCATCTGCTGCTTCAGCCGGTTGCCGGTTTCCCGGTTGATCATGTGGAAGCGGGTTTTCTCGGCGGTGGTGGACGCCGGATAGAGCAGGATCGGACACGACACGAGGGAAAGCTTCAGGGAGCCTTTCCAGTAAGCGCGGGGGGCCATGGCATCTCCAACCCGTGATATGTTCGGGAAATTCGGCGCAAACGCATTCGGGAACTTCAACGGTAATTGAGGGTTTTGGTTCCAGGCCCTAAGGTCTCCAGGCCAGCTCTTGCGCCGGGCGCCATTATTCCAGTTGCGTGGGATTTGATCGTGTCACTGAGGAATTTGTCCACCTATCGCAAGATGCGCGATTTCGAGAAGACCGCGGAGCCCTCGGGCGAGACCGAAGTCGCGCCATCGAAGCGCCGGCGATTCGTGATCCAGAAGCATGATGCGACCCGGCTGCATTATGACCTGCGGCTGGAATTCGACGGCGTTTTCAAGTCCTGGGCAGTGACCAAGGGGCCCTCGCTCGATCCGCACGACAAGCGGCTGGCGGTGGAGGTGGAAGACCATCCGCTCGACTACGGCGATTTCGAAGGCACCATTCCGCAAGACCAGTATGGCGGCGGCACCGTGCAGCTGTGGGATCGCGGCTACTGGGAATCCGGCGATCCCGAGCGCGGCTTTAAAAAGGGCGATCTGAAATTTACGCTGGAAGGCGAAAAGCTGCATGGCAGCTGGGTGCTGGTGCGGATGCGCCACGACCGCAATGGCGGCAAGCGGACCAACTGGCTGCTGATCAAACATCGCGACGATTTTGCCAGGGAAGGCAAGGCCAACGACATTCTGGATGAGGACCGATCGGTCGCCTCCGGACGATCGATGGAGCAGATCGCCGCGGGCAAGGGCAGGGCGCCAAAGCCGTTCATGCTGGCGAAAGCCGCGCGCGGCAAGGCCGACGCGGTGTGGAATTCGAACCGTGGCGATGCCGTCATGGCGCGCGCGGCGAGCAAGAAAGAAGCAGCGCGACCGGCCAGGGCACGAGCGCCGGCAAAGCCGGCCAAGGGCAGGAAAGTCGCGATGCCGGATTTCGTCGCGCCCGAACTCTGCACCCTGGTCGACCGTCCGCCCAGCGGCGATGGCTGGTGCCACGAGATCAAATTCGATGGATACCGCGTGCAGTTGCGCGTCGAGGGCGGCGAGGCCGCGCTGCTGACCCGCAAGGGTCTCGACTGGACCGACAAGTTCAAGGCCATTGCGAAAGCGGGCAGCGCGTTGCCGGATGCGTTGATCGACGGCGAAATCGTCGCGCTCGATGAAAACGGTGCGCCGAATTTCTCGACGCTGCAGGCCGCGATTTCCGACGGCAAGACCGATGACCTGATCTTCTTCGCGTTCGATCTGCTGTTCGCCGGCGGCGAGGATCTCCGTCGCCTGCCGCTCGGCGAGCGGAAAGAAAGATTGAAGAAGCTGCTCGAGGCTCGCAAGGGCAAAAGCAGTCAAATCCGCTATGTCGAGCATTTTGAGAGCGGCGGCGACGCCATCCTGCAATCGGCCTGCAAGCTGTCGCTGGAAGGCATCGTTTCCAAGAAGCTCGCCGCGCATTATCGCTCCGGCCGCTCCGAGAACTGGACCAAGGCCAAATGCCGCGCCGGGCATGAGGTGGTGCTGGGGGGATGGAAAACCACCAACGGCAAATTCCGCTCGCTGATGGCCGGCATCCATCGCGGCGATCATCTCGCCTTTGTCGGAATGGTCGGCACCGGCTTTGGCCAGGACAAGATCAAGCGCATCATGCCGGCGCTGAAGGCGGCAGCTTCCGACAAGAGCCCGTTCGGCGGCAAGAATGCGCCGAAAAAGACCCGCGACGTGCATTGGCTGAAGCCCGAACTGGTCGCCGAAATCGAGTTCGCCGGCTTTACCGGCGATGGCAACATCCGGCAGGCGGCGTTCAAGGGGCTGCGCCAGGACAAGCCGGCCGACGAGGTGGAGGCGGAAAAGCCGACCATGACCAGGGTCGCGAAGCCGGCTGCGAAAAAGGCCGCGGCAAAATCCGGCAAGTCGAAGGCACGGCCGTCCCCGGCCGCCGGAAAATCCGCCGAGGTGATGGGCGTCGCTATCTCAAAGCCCGACAAGGAGCTGTGGCCGGATGGCGGCGACGGCGAGGGGGTGACCAAACTCGACCTCGCCCGCTACTTCGAGGCAGTCGGCGACTGGATGATCGTCCATCTGAAGGGGCGGCCATGCTCGGTGGTCCGTGCCCCCGACGGCATCGGCGGCGAAACCTTCTTCCAGCGCCACGCGATGCCGGGGACATCGAACCTGCTGGAACTGGTGAAGGTTTCCGGCGATCGCAAGCCGTACCTGCAGATCGATCGTGTCGAAGGACTCGCGGCGGTGGCGCAGATCGGCGGCCTCGAACTGCATCCGTGGAATTGCGCGCCGGACGCACCCGACGTGCCGGGCCGGCTGGTGTTCGATCTCGATCCCGCACCGGAAATCGAATTTTCGGATGTCATCGAAGCCGCGAAGGACATGCGGCAACGCCTCGCCGAACTCGGCATGGAGAGCTTCTGCAAGACCACCGGCGGCAAGGGACTGCATGTGGTAACGCCGCTGGCCCATGGCGCCAGAGACAAGGTGCCATGGAAAGAGGCCAAGGCCTTCGCACAGGGCGTTTGCCAGTGGATGGCCGATGAGGCGCCCGAACGCTACCTGATCAACATGTCGAAGAAGCTGCGCAAGGGAAAGATCTTCCTAGATTATCTCCGCAACGATCGCATGGCCACCGCGGTGGCGGTGCTGTCGCCGCGGGCACGCGCCGGTGCCACGGTCTCGATGCCGCTGACCTGGCCGCAGGTGCGCGCCGATCTCGATCCGAAGCGCTACACGGTACGCACCGTGCCGGCGCTGCTGGCGAAGACAAAGGCGTGGGATGGCTATGATGACGCGGCGTCACCGATCAAGGCCGCGATCAAAAAGCTGGCGGGGAAGTAAACGACGGAAGGGTAGGGTGGGCAAAGGCGCACTCTTCGCGCCGTGCCCACCATTCTCTCAGCGAGCGCGCTGCCATGAAGCAAGAAAGGTGGGCACGGCGCAAGCGCGCCTTTGCCCACCCTACCAAGCAAAAAGTCACAGCTTCCCGAGCAGAAGCAGGATCCGCAGGATGACGATGACGAGGCCGAGGCCGCCGCCGCCGTAGTAGCCGGTGCCGTAGAACGGGCCGCCGCCGATGCCGCTGAAACCGCCGAGCAAGGCAATAACGAGAATAATGAGAATGATCGTACCGATTGACATGTGTGCATCTCCTCCAGCCCGGCAGCGGGCACCGTAATTCTGCCTTCAGCCGAAAAAACGAACGGGAACCCATAAGGTTCCCGATTTGAAACATGCAAAATCGCGTCGCACTTCCTTTCGACCGATATGGAATTACATGCGTTTAGTTCGCTGGAGGATTTGAAGAATGTCCGCACCGCTCGTGGTTTCGATTCCGCATCGCCTCGGCCGCGAAGAAGCGGCGCGCCGCCTCAAGACCGGACTGACGCGCGCTGCGTCCAGCGTGCCGGTGCTGAAAGTCGACGAGGAGAGATGGGAACAGGATCGCATGGTCTTCCGCATCCGCGCGCTGGGGCAGGCGGCCTCAGGTCATCTCGATGTGGCGGACGATCATGTCAGGCTGGAAGTGACCTTGCCGTGGCTTTTGCAGCGGTTCGCCGAAGCGGCGCAAACGGCGATCCGGGCTCGCGGCAAACTGCTGCTCGACAAGAAGAGCTGAAACACGTCGCGCTGCATATCGCATTGCAACATCAAGACCGTATTTCCGCTACTCGTTTATTAAACTTTTCAGTAACAAATTGTCGGGAAGATCGACACTTGCGGAGGAAGGGAACCGACCACTTCGCAGTCGGCACAACATCCGCAAGGCCGTCCGGCCGTTCGATCCCGGGCGGCCTTCCGCGTTTTGAGGCTGGTTTTTACGAACGCGGGTGCTTCTGCGTCGGCTTCAGGGAGCCTTCGAACCTGCCCTTTATCACCGCAACCGGCAGGTGCCGGAATAGTTCGGAGAGGCGCAGCTCGTTCGCGCCCCTGTCCATACCCTCAAGCGAATAACCTTTCAGATTGACGGCGCCATCAAAGGCTTCTGCGCGCGGCCAGCTGCGGCAGCCCTGCGTGAACGGGGCGAACGATTTCGCGACCGCAACGATTGCGGCGTCGCGGCCCCGGCGCCGCGCAAAGGCGATGACATGGTCGCGGTGCGGCCCGCTGACCGAGAGCGGCTGATAATCGCCATGCGCGAACAATTCGGCGAGTTCGGCGCGCTGCTTCAGGAGCCGGCGGGTCCAGGCCAGCTTGATACGGCCGTCGGGCCAATGCTGCGCGAGATCGGCCCAATCGGGATTTTCCAGAGCGGGCAGCGCCGCGGCCCGCGCCGCAAAATCCACCGGCCGGCGGTTATCGGGATCGACCAGCGACAGATCCCAGAACTCGGTGCCCTGATAGAAATCCGGCACGCCCGGCATCGTTGCCTTCAGGGTAATCTGGCTCAGCGAGTTCAGCGCTCCGAGCAGCGCGATGCGCCTGACCAGGGTCTGAAGCGAGTCCAGAAACTCGGTTGATGCCGCGGGGTCCAGTATCCGTTCGATGAAGGTCCGCAATCCCGCTTCATAGGCCTGGTTGGGATTGAGCCAGCTGGTTTCCTGCTTTCCCTCGCGCGCCGCCTTCAGCGCATAGGCCTGCATCCGCTCCGGGAATGTCGCGTCGCTCTCGCCTACCGGCCAGGCGCCGAGCAGCGCCTGATACAGCATGTATTCGAACGCGGCCGATGGCGCGCGCATCTCGCCTTCGATCACCAGATGCGGGGCGTTCAGGATTTTCCACCGTCCGACCGCGCTGGTCCATTCGCCGGGAAGTTCGGCCAGCGCCATGATTCGCGCGCGCGCGTCCTCGCCACGCTTGGTGTCGTGCGTCGCGGTCGCGGTCATGCCGTGCGGCCACTCGCCGGCGCGGGCCTGCATCATGTTGTGAAAGGCGTCGACCGCGAGCGCCCTGGCGGAGGGATCGCCGCCGACCTCGTTGAGCGCGAGCAGGCGGTGGTAGCGGTAGAACGCGGTGTCCTCCAGCGACTTCGCCATCAGCGGTCCGGTGAACTGCTGCACCTTCAAGGCGAAGCGGCGCACGCGTGGCGTGCTGTGCGCGGGCCCGCCCGGCTTCAGCAGGTCCATGGTCAGCGCGTCGCGCAGGAAATCGAAGATGCCGTCATCGGCAGCGAACCAGTCCGCGCGCGCCTTTTCGATGGTCGCCGAAATCAGCGCGCGGTCATGCGGCGATGGCGTCGATGACGTCAGATAGGTGCGATAGACCGGGAAATGCAGCACATAGAGTTCGAGCGCCTGCCGCAGGCTGTCGGCGGAATAGTCGCGGGTGGAATAGTGTCCCCCGGCGATCCGCGCCAGCAACCGCGTCAGCACGGTGAATTCGCTGGCCAGCAGGGTTTCGAGCACCCGCCGCTTGGCGTCCTTCAGGACGGGCTCCAGTCTCGGCGAGGTATTGCTGACCTGCCGCCACACCTCGTCAAGCGGATCGAGGCCGTTGCCGTCGACCAGCACCTGGGTGATGACATTCATCCACTCATATCCGGTCGTGCCGTGCACGCCGGAGAAAGGATGCAGCTTCTCGCCTTCGCCGAGAATCTTCTCGATCACAAGGTAGAACGGCCTGGCGTGCTCGCCCTGGGCGTCGCGGATCAGGCGGCGCAGGCGCTGGAAATACTGCGCGGGATCGCGCAGCCCGTCGATGTGATCGAGCCGCAGGCCCTGCAACCGGCCATCCGCGATCAGTGTCTTGACCATCTGGTGGATGGAATCGAACGTGCCGGCGTCCTCGACACGCAATCCGGCCAGCGTATTGATGTCGAAAAAGCGCCGGTAGTTGATGTCGCTGGAGGCAAGCCGCCAATGGCCGAGCTTGTAGTGCTGGCGCTCCAGCAGATGATGCAGCGCCAGAACCTGCGATGGCCGGTCCGGGCCCGCCCGGTAGGCCTGCAGCCCGCGCGCGATCATGTCCGCACCGCCGTCGATGGCTTTCAGCTCGGCTTTGAAGGCTGGAGCTTCCTTGCGGTTGGGATGCCGCAACCCCCTGTAGCGCGCCGCCAGTTCGAGGACACGCTTTCCCGCCGCGCTGTCCTCGGCCCCGGCTTCCTTCACCACGTTGCGCAAGATCTCGCTGTAGCGCTCGGGCGCGATCGGCAGCCGATGTTCGAAATACCAGGCGGAAAAACTGCCTTCGGCTGCGTCGTAGCGCAGCTCGATCTCGCCGCCCTCCAGCGCCTGCCCGTAGGACGAGCCGATCACCGGCAACAGCACGCCGCCGCGGGCCCGGTACGGCAGCTGGTCCCAGTCGATATCGAACGAGACCGCGTGCGGCGAGGCCGGACCCCATTCCAGCACGTCGAGCCACCACGGATTGTCGTCGAAATGCACGCCGACATGATTGGGCACGAAATCGAGGATCAGGCCGATATCGTGCCGCTGCAGCGCCTCGCTCAGCCGCGCGAAGCCGGCATCGCCGCCGAGCTCCGGATTGAGTTTGGTGTGATCGACGATGTCGTAGCCGTGGGTGGAGCCCTTGCGCGCCTTCATGAAGGGCGAGGCATAGAGATGGCTGATCCCGAGCGCCTTCAGATAGGGGATGACGGCGGCAGCGGCGTCGAAATTGAAATCGGCGGTGAGCTGCAGGCGGTAGGTCGCGGTGGGAATGGCGGCTGGCATTATCGTGAATCCAGCCGCCAGAACACCGACCAGGGCGGCAGCGGGCCGGCGATCTCGCCACCCCAGATCGGCGTGCCCGTGAGTTCGTTTTCCGGGCGGGGTATTTCGTCGTTCGACAGGTTAGCGCTGAGCCGAAGCATTGCGCCATCGCCCATCCGCCAGCTCGCCGTCAGCAAGCCGCTGTCCGCCGCATGCGCCTCGCCGAACGCCGCGCCTGCCAGCCGCGGCATGATCGTTTCGCGGCGGATCGCGAGCAGGTCGCGCACCAGCGCCAGCCGCCGGCGCCCGCTCGCCTGGTCGCGGGAGTCCCAGTCCAGCACCGCGGATTCGGCGGTCGATTGGTGCAGCGGATCGGGGACCTCGTCGCCATACCTGGCATATGCGCCGGCAAATTCCCTGCGACGCCCCTGGCGCACGGCCTCGGCAAGCTCGCCTTCGAAGTCACAGAAGAACGGGAATGGCGCCTTCGAACCCCATTCCTCGCCCATGAACAGCATCGGTACCATCGGCGCCAGCAGGGTAATCGCCAGTCCGGCTTCGATCGCCCTGGACTCTGCGATGCTTTCAAGCCGGTCGCCCAGGGCACGGTTGCCGATCTGGTCATGATTCTGCAGAAAGTTGACGAAGGAGATCGGAGCGAGTTGGCCGCTCGGCTCGCCGCGCAACTGCCCGCCACGATGCGCGGAGGCTTCGCCCTGATAGACGAAGCCGGACGCCAGCGCCCGCGCGATGTCCCGCAGCGGCGATTTCGCATAGTCGCCGTAGTAGCCGTGGGTTTCCCCGGTCAGCAGCACATGCCAGGCATGATGATAGTCGTCGTTCCACTGCGCACGGTAGTTGCCGCGGGGTGGATCCTGCCCGGCATCCAGCAGGCTTGCGGCGTTGTCGTCGTTTTCCAGCACCAGATGGATGTGGCGGCCGGTTTCGACGGCGAGGTCGCCGACGGCCCGGCTGAGATCGTGCAGCATCGAGATTTCGCCCAACTCGGGAATGGCATGCACGGCATCCAGCCGCAGCCCGTCGAAGCGGTATTCGCGCAGCCAGTACAGCGCGTTGCCGATGGCGAAGGCGCGCACCTGCGGCACCCGATAGTCGATCGCGCTGCCCCAGGGGGTCTGCGCCTCGGTGAAGAATTCCGGCGCATAACGGCCGAGGTAATTTCCCTCGGGGCCGAAGTGGTTATAGACCACGTCGAGAAACACCATAAGCCCGCGCAGATGCGCCTCGTCGATCAGCGCCTTGAGATCGTCGGGGCGTCCATAGTGGCCGTCGGGGGCGTACCACAGCACGCCGTCATAGCCCCAGTTGCGGGCTCCGGCGAAATCCGCCAGCGGCATCAATTCCAGCGCGGTGATGCCGGTCGCCACCAGATGGTCGAGTTTGTCGATCATGGCGCGGTAGGTGCCATCCCGCGTGAACGTACCGACATGGCTTTCGAGCAGCACGGTGTCCTGCCATGGCCGACCGCGCCAGTCGGCCGCGCGCCAGCGGTAAGCGCCGTGATCGATCAGCTCGCTCGGACCCGGGATGTCGTCGGGCTGAAACGCGGAGGCTGGATCGGGCACGTCGATCTCGTCGTCGATGCGGAATTTGTAGCGCGCGCCGGCCCGAACACCGGCGATGTCGGCGGAAAACCAGCCGTCTTCGCCGCGTTGCATGGGTCGAGGGGTGTCGAGCAGCAGCTCGACCCGCTTCGCCGCCGGCGCCCACAGCGAGAAGGAGGCGCCGTCCGTCGTCAGCCTTGCGCCGAAGTGCCGCTCACTCATGCCAAACCCGCAAAGGCGAGGACCGAGCGGGGAGATGCCTTCATCTCGCTTCCCGACGCGAAGTCCGCGACCCCCTGCTTAACGTCCGCGGTGTTCAATAGTTGCCGCCATTTGTTGTATTCCGGCATGTCAGGCAGCTTGAACGCGATTTCTTCGGGGGCAGCGTTCAGCACGATGAAGATCGGCTGCTGTCCATCTCCTGATGGCCCCAGCACGTAGGCGAGAAACCGGCCTTCCGGAAAATTCCAATCCTCCTCCGTCATCTCGGCGGCGGCGGGCGTCAGCCACAACACGCCATACGAACCGTCGGGGCGCCGGCCATCGAGCCAGCGGAGCGAGCGGATCTGCGGAAAGCGTCTTCGCAATTCCGTCATGTGGCCGATGAAGTCGGTGAGGTCGTCGCCTTCGCGGCCGAGGCCTTCCCAGCCGACCCAGCCGATCTCGTTGTCCTGGCAATAGGCGTTGTTGTTGCCGTTCTGGGTGTTGCCGACCTCGTCGCCGGCCAGGATCAGCGGCAGGCCCTGGGCCAGCAGCAGGCACGCCAGCTGGTTTTTCCGAAGCTGGCGTCGAAGCGCCAGGATCGCCGGATCGTCGGTCGGCCCTTCATGGCCGCAATTGTTGCTGAGGTTGTCGCTGGAGCCATCGCGATTGTCCTCGCCGTTGGCCTCGTTGTGCTTTTCGTTGTAGCTGAACAGGTCCGCCAGCGTGAAGCCGTCATGCACCGTGATGTGATTGACCCCGGCGCGCTGGGTGCGGCCGTCATGGTTGAACACGTCGGACGAGCCGGTCATGCGGCGCGACACTTCGCCGATCAGGCTGCCTTCGCCGCTCCAGTAGCGCCGCATCGCGCTGCGATAGCGGTCGTTCCACTCCGACCACTGCGAGGGAAACGCACCGACCTGATAGCCGCCCATGCCGAGGTCCCACGGCTCCGCCACCAGCTTGACCGACGCCAGTACCGGGTCCTGGCGAACCGCGGTCAGGAAAGAGGCGTTGCGCTCGTAGCCGTTCGGGCCGCGCGCCAGCGTGGTCGCCAGATCGAAACGGAAGCCGTCGACATGGCAGACCTCGACCCAGTAGCGCAGCGAATCCATCACCATCTGCAGCACGCGCGGATGGGTGAGGTCGACCGAGCTGCCGCAGCCGGTGAAATCGTCGTAATAGCGCGGGTTGTCCGGCATCAGCCAGTAGTAGGAGGCGTTGTCGATGCCGCGGAACGACAAGGTCGGGCCGAGATGGTTGCCCTCGGCGGTGTGATTGTAGACGACGTCGAGCATCACCTCGATGCCGGCGTCGTGCAGCCGCGCCACCGTGGTGCGGAAGGCGTCGAGCGGATTGTCCTGCGAGTAGCGCGGCTCCGGCGCGAAGAACGACAGCGTGTTGTAGCCCCAATAGTTCACGAGCTTCTTCTCGACGAGATTGCGGTCGTCGACAAAGCCGTGAATGGGAAGCAGTTCGATGGTGGTGACGCCGAGCCGCTTGAGGTGGTCGATCATCGCGGGCGACGACAATCCGCCATAGGTGCCTCGCAGGCCGGGTGGCACGTCCTCCCGCTTCTGGGTCAGGCCCTTGACGTGTGCCTCGTAGATGATGGTGTCTTCCCAGGGGATATTGGGGCGCATCTCGCGGCGGCCCCAGTTGAAGGACTCGTCGACCACGACGGCCTTCGGCATGCCTCGGGCATTGTCGCGGCGGTCGAAGGACAGGTCCTCCCGCGCGCTGCCGGTACGATAGGCGAAATGCGCGTCGCTCCACACCAGGCGGCCCGCCGTTCGTCTGGCATAGGGATCGATCAGAAGCTTGTTGGCATTGAAGCGGTGGCCGTGCTCGGGCTCGTACGGCCCGTGGACGCGATAGCCGTAGAGCTGGCCCGGCGACACGTCGTTCAGATAGCCGTGCCAGACATCCTCGGTACGCTCGGGCAATTCGATACGTTCGAGCTCCCGGCGTCCCTGACCGTCGAACAGGCAGAGCTCGACCTTTTGCGCATTGGCGGAGAACAGCGCAAAATTGGTGCCCCGACCGTCCCAGCTTGCGCCAAGGCGTGAGGACGTTCCGGCGGTCAATCGCATGCGTCAGCTTTCCGGTACGAGAAATATCGCGGCCAGTGGGGGAATGGTGAGGTTGAGTTCGGGCACGAGGCCTTCCAACGTCTGGACTTCACCCACGTTCCCGACATTGCTGCCGCCGTAATGCGCGGAGTCAGAATTGAGCACCTCGCGCCACTTGCCGGCGAACGGCACGCGGACGCGGTAGTCATGATAGACGTTTGGCGAAAAATTGATGACGACGAGGCAACGCGCACGGGCATCGTTGCCCCTGCGAATGAAGCCGAACACATTGCCGGCGGCATCGTCGGTCACCACCCATTCGAACCCGGCGGGATCGCAATCCAGTTCGTGCAGCGCCGGCAAGGTCGCATAGAGCTTGTTGAGGTCGCGGATCAGGTTGTGGACGCCGCCGTGCCTGTTCTGTTCGAGCAGGTGCCAGTCGAGCCCGCGGTCGTGATTCCATTCCCGTTCCTGGCCGAATTCGCAGCCCATGAACATCAGCTTTTTGCCGGGATGCGCGAACATGAAGGAATAGTAGGCGCGCAGATTGGCGAAGCGCTGCCAGTCGTCGCCGGGCATCCGCCCCAGCAGCGAGCGCTTGCCGTGGACCACTTCGTCATGCGACAGCGGCAGGATGAAGTTTTCCGAGAAGGCATAGTGCAGGCCGAACAGGATGTCGCCGTGATGGTGCTTGCGGTGAATAGGATCCTTGCTGATGTAGTTCAGCGTGTCGTGCATCCAGCCCATGTTCCATTTGTAGCCGAAGCCGAGCCCGCCATATTCGACCGGACGCGACACCTGCGGCCATGCGGTGGATTCTTCCGCCGCCGTGGTGGCCTGCGGAAAGCGGGCGAACAGTTCGGTATTGAAACGGCGCAGGAAGTCGATCGCCTCGAGGTTTTCGCGACCGCCATATTTGTTCGGAATCCAGCCGCCGGCGGGCCGGCTGTAATCGAGATACAGCATCGAGGCGACCGCATCGACGCGCAGACCGTCGATGGCGTAGCGCTCCAGCCAGAACAGCGCGTTCGACACCAGGAAATTGACCACTTCGGTGCGGCCGTAATTGTAGATCAGCGTGCCCCAGTCCATGTGCCGGCCCTGCAGCGGGTTGGCGTGTTCATAGAGCGCGGTGCCGTCGAAATGCGCGAGGCCGTGCGGATCGTCGGGGAAATGACCGGGCACCCAGTCCAGCAACACGCCGATGCCTTCGCGATGGCAGGCATCGATGAGCGCGGCGAAATCCGCGGGCGTGCCGAACCGGCTGGTCGGCGCATACATGCCGGTCGGCTGGTAGCCCCATGAGCCGTCGAACGGATGCTCGCTGACGGGGAGAAGCTCGACATGGGTGAAGCCGAGATCCCGGACATACTGCGGCAACTGCTCGGCGAGTTCGCGGTAGCTCAGCCATTCGCCCTTATCGTTGCGCCGCCATGAGCCGAGATGGACCTCGTAGATCGACATCGGCGCGCCGAGCGCGTTGATGCCGGATGGCGCCGGGCGCGGACGCGGCAGTTTTGCCTCGTCGAATACGATCGAAGCGCTGCTCGGGCGGATTTCGGCGGCAAACGCCATCGGGTCGGATTTCAGCGGCAACTGCTCGCCCTGCGGGCCGATGATATCGAACTTGTAATGATCGCCGGCGGCGGCATGGGGCACGAACAGCTCCCAATAGCCGATGCCGCGCACCCGCATCGGATGCCGCCGCGGATTCCAGAAATTGAAATCGCCGACCACGCTGACCCGCTTGGCATTGGGTGCGAGCACCACGAAGGCCACGCCAGGAACGTCGTCGAGCGTCATCGGATGCGCGCCGAGCTTGTCGTAGATGCGCTGATGGGTGCCTTCCCCCAGCAGATACAGGTCGAACTCGCTCAGCACGGGCGGAAAGCGGTAGGGATCGTCGAGATCGACCACGGTGTCGCCGAAGCGGGCGCGCAGCTGGTAGCGTTTCGAACCATTTGGCAGCGCGCCGACGAAAAGGCCGGCGTCATGAATACGCGCGAGCTTCGCGGTCTCGCCATGCTCGCCGACCGCCTCGACATTGGAGGCCTCGGGGAGAAACGCACGCACGACATTGCTGTCGCCCTCGGCGTGCAGGCCGAGATAATGGAAGGGGTCGGAATGGCGGCCTTCGACGATCGCATAGGCCTCGGCGGACAATTTGGTCATGAGGCCTCGCTGGGTTGTTGGGACAGGATACGCAGCGCGCCGGTCAGCGGCACGCGCAGCCAGTCGGGCCGGTGAGCGAGTTCGTATTCGATCTCGTAGAGGGCTTTTTCCAGCAGGAAGAAATTCAGCATCTGCTCCGCCGCCTGCGGCTCGGCGGGCCACAACAACGGGTTGGTCATGGTGTCGCGATAGGCGGCAAGGAACGTCGCCGAAGCGCGGTCGCGCCATTCCGACAGCGCCGCGCCAAGCCTGCCCTGTTCGTCGGGCGCGACATTGAGCGCGCGTTCCAGCGCGGCGGTTGCCGAATAGTCGATCGAGCGGATCAGGCCGGCGACATCGCGGGCCGCGGGGGCCTTGCGCCGGCGATCGGCCAGGCTGCGGCGGGGCTCACCCTCGAAATCGATGATGAAGACGTCGTCCTTGGCGATCAGCATCTGTCCGAGATGGAAATCGCCATGGTGGCGGATGTTGAGGCCGCCGATATCCGGCGGCAGCAGCGTGACGAGACGATCGGTCAGGCCCTCGCGCTGCGCCAGCAATTGATCGACCAGCATCCGGTCGGAGTCCCGCACTGCCAGCCGTCGTTGCTGCAGCGCTTCGCAGACGCGCTCGGCACGGCCGGTGATTTCCTCGATCCAGAGCGCCACGTGATCGGGCCGGATTGGTTCCGGCGTGAAGTCGGTCAGTTCGCCGTTGCCGGCCAGTGCGAGATGCATCTCGGCGACGCGCCGTCCGGTTTGTGAGATGTAGTGCAGATAGGGCACCTCTTCGCTCTCGCCCGGATGCTCGCTCGCCGCCAGCAGACGCTGCTCCTCGACAAAGCGGTCGAGATAGGCCGCGGTTACGGTCCAGGCATCGCCCTGATTCTGGACGAAGGCGTGGACGATGGCGATGGCACTGGTGTTGTCGCCTTCGACCAGTTCGACGCTGCCGAGCAGCGCCGGTGTGTTGGCGAAGCCCGCGACTTCGGTCAGGAAGCGGCCGACCTCGATCTCCGGATTGATGCCGGGCACGAGTTTCCGATAGATCTTGACGACGTAGTCCTCGTCGACCAGCGCCGTGGAGTTGGATTGTTCGGTCTCGACTGCGCGAATATGGACCGGCGCCTTGACGGGCTGTTCGAGAAGCCTGGCGGTCGGCCTGAATTCAAGACGCACACCTTGCTGTTCATCGACAACAAGGGATTCGCGCAGATTGCGCAGCAGCAGGGCGATGAAGATCTGGTCGGTGGCGACATCCAGCAGCGTGCCCTCGCGCGCGCCCTGGCGCACCGCGGCAAAGGCGCGGGGATTGTAGCGCTCGCGGTCGAAACGGACCCATTCGATCTGCATCGGCAGCACGTAGCGCGAATTCTCGCCGCGTTCGGTGGTTGCTTCGAAAAAGGCCAGCCAGGGCCGGTTGTCGCCGACATCGCAGAACGGCACCGCCGAGGTCACGGTCGGGCGGATCTCCCGCGCCGAACGCTCCGGATACCAGCGGGTTCGCGCCAGATAGGTCGGCAACACGTCGCGCTCGAACACGCCGCGGGTGCGGGCGAGCGACATCCAGGTTGCGCCGAGCGGCACCACCAGGGTCTCGAACTCCGGAACCGCGGTCGGCTCGACGTGCTCCGACTTGTCACGCTCCTTGAGCTGGAACCAGTAGAACCCGTACGGCGCCAGCGTGATCATGTAGGGCAGTTCGCCGATCGCCGGGAATAGCGTGCGGCCCAGCATTTCCAGGGGAATGCGGTCCTTCCACGCCGACAGGTCGAGTTCGGTGGCCTGCGCCGATCGCGACAGATTGGCGACGCAGAGAATGACCTCGTCCTGGTACTGGCGGACGTAGCACAGCACCGAGCGGTTGACCGGGCGGATGAAGGTCATGGTGCCGCGGCCGAAGGCGAGGGTGGACTTGCGCACCGAGATCAGCCGCTTGGTGGCGCTGAGCAGCGAGGACAGGCTGCGCGACTGCGCTTCCACGTTCACCGACTCGTAGCCGTAGACCGGATCCATGATGGTGGGAGCGTAGAGCCGCGCAGGATCGGCGCGGGAAAAGCCGCCATTGCGGTCCGGCGACCACTGCATCGGCGTGCGCACGCCGTTGCGGTCGCCGAGATAGATGTTGTCGCCCATGCCGATTTCGTCGCCGTAATAGATGATCGGCGTGCCCGGGAACGACAGCAGCAGCGAGTTCATCAGTTCGATCTTGCGCCGGTCGTTGTCCATCAGCGGCGCCAGCCGCCGCCGGATGCCGACATTGATGCGCGCGCGCGGGTCGTTGGCGTAGGTCGACCACAGATAGTCGCGCTCGACGTCGGTGACCATTTCCAGCGTCAGCTCGTCATGGTTGCGCAGGAACAGCGCCCACTGGCAGTTGGCCGGGATATCCGGCGTCTGGCGCAGGATGTCGGTGATCGGAAAGCGATCCTCCTGGGCGATCGCCATGTAGATCCGCGGCATCAGCGGAAAATGATAGGCCATGTGGCATTCGTCGCCGCGGCCGAAATATTCCTGAACATCCTCGGGCCACTGGTTGGCTTCCGCCAGCAGCACCTTGCCCTTGGCATAGGCGTCAAGCTCGGCCCGCAGCTTCTTGATGATGGCGTGGGTCTCGGGGAGATTCTCGTTGTTGGTGCCGTCCCGCTCGCACAGATAGGGAATGGCGTCGAGACGGAAGCCGTCGACGCCGGCGTCGAGCCAGCGCTTCATCACCTGAACCAGCGCCGAGACCACGCGCGGATTGTCGAAATTCAAATCGGGCTGGTGCGCGAAGAAGCGGTGCCAGTAGAACTGGCCGGCTTCCGGATCCCAGGTCCAGTTCGACTTCTCGGTGTCGGTGAAGATGATCCGCGTGCCCGGATATTTCTGGTCGGTGTCGCTCCAGACATACCAGTTGCGCGCGCTCGAGTTGGGATCGCTGCGGCGGGCGCGCTTGAACCATTGATGCTGGTCCGATGTGTGATTGATGACGAGCTCGGTGATGACCCGCAGGCCGCGCCGCTTGGCTTCGACGATAAAGCGGCGAAAATCCTTCATGGTCCCGAAATCGGGGTTGATCGCGCCGTAGTCGGCGATGTCATAGCCGTCGTCGCGGCCGGGCGACGGATAGAACGGCAGCAGCCAGAGTGCCGTGACGCCGAGGTCCTGGAGGTAGCCGAGCTTTTCGGTCAGTCCGGCAAAATCGCCGATGCCGTCATTGCTGCTGTCGGCAAAGGCCTTGACGTGCAGCTGATAGATGATGGCGTCCTTGTACCACAGTTCGTCGCTCACGTCCTTGATGGGAAGCTCCTTGGCGTCTATTGACGACATCACGTTCATGGCGCGCCTCACGCCAGGCAACGGAATAGTATGGCGGGATCGCGTGCCGGATCGATCCGCAGCCGGATGCCGCCGAATTCGACCGGGTAACGCTCGCCGGTGATCAGGTTCTCGAGCGCGGCGATGTTGCGGCGATCGTCCGCCATGCCGACCTGGACGTCGCCGAGCGGAAACCAGAACTCGTGGACGTCGCGCGACAATGCGATGGCGACGACGACGCTGTTGGTCTGGTTGACCGATTCCTTGACGAACGCGATGACATTGCCGTCATCGATCGCAATGAACCGCAGATTGCTGGTCTGCTGCAGCGCCGCGTTTTGCCGGCGGGCGCGGTTGAGGTCCCGGAGATAGGGCTTGATATTGCCGGGCTTGTCCCAATCCCGCACCTTGATCTCGTATTTCTCCGAATCGAGATATTCTTCCCTGCCGGGAATCGGCTCATGCTCCAGCAGTTCGAAGCCGTTGTAGACGCCGTAGGTGCTCGACAGGGTGGCGGCAAGCGCCGCGCGGGATTTGAACATCCAGGGCTCGCCGCTCTGGAGGTGATAGGGCAGGATGTCCGGCGTATTGACGAAGAAATTCGGGCGATAGAAATCCCGTTCCGGATAGCCGGTCAGTTCGGTCAAATACTGCTCCAGTTCCCACTTCTGGGTCCGCCAGGTGAAATAGGTGTAGGACTGGGTGAAGCCGAGCTTGGCGAGGCCCTTCATCAGTTTCGGCCGCGTGAAGGCTTCGGCGAGAAAGATCGCGTCGGGATGAAGCAGCTGAACCTCATGGATCAGCCATTCCCAGAACCGGAACGGCTTGGTGTGGGGATTGTCGACCCGGAAGATGCTGACGCCCTGATCGATCCAGAACAGGATGACATCGCGCAAGGCGTTCCACAGCGCGCCGGCGTCCTCGGAGGCAAAATCGGGATTGACGATGTCTTCGTATTTCTTGGGCGGGTTTTCCGCATAGCGCATCGATCCGTCCGGCCGTTTCCTGAACCATTGCGGATAGTCCTTGAGCCAGGGATGGTCGGGCGAGCACTGCACGGCGATGTCGAGCGCGACCTCCATCTTGAGCGCTTTGCAGGCCGCGACGAAGCCGCGAAAGTCCTCCAGTGTACCCAGTTCCGGATGCACCGCGTCGTGGCCGCCCTCGGCCGAGCCGATGGCATAGGGGCTGCCGGGATCGCCTTCGGCCGCCGTCACCGCATTGTTGCGGCCCTTGCGGTTGGCCTGGCCGATCGGGTGAATCGGCGTCAGATAGACCACGTCGAAGCCCATGTCGGCGATGTCAGGCAGCCGCGCGATGCAGTCCTTGAAAGTGCCGTGCTGGCCGGGGTTAACGCCCTGGCTGCGCGGCACCATCTCGTACCAGGCGCCGTGACGCGCCCGCGGCCGGTCGGCGACGAACGGAAACAGCGGCGATCGGGTCAGATCGGGCTGCAGCTGGCTCTCGGCCATGGCGGCCTTCAGTTCGTCGGTCAGCAGCGTCGCGGGCTCTCCCGTTTGCAGGAAATCCTCGCATTGCCGCAGGATCACGGCGGCGGCGGCCTGGCCGCCGGCCTGCGCCTTGGTCAGCAAGCCCGCGCCCTCGATGGCGTCGAGGGTGAGGTCGGCGCCGGCCTTTTGCTTCAGTTCGAAGCCGTGCCGCCAGGTGGCGAATTCGTCGGTCCAGGCCTCGATGGCATAGACGTAGCGGCCGGGGGCGTCGGGCACGAAGGAGCCGCCCCAGCGGTCGTTGCTGTGAAAGGTCATCGGCGCGCGGCGCCATTCGCGGTCCTGCTCGCGGCGCCAGACCAGCGCCGCGGCGATCACATCATGACCGTCGCGATAGATATCGGCCCACACATCGACGCGTTCGCCGACGATGCGCTTGACAGGGAAGCGGCCACCGTCGATCAGCGGGAAAACGTCTTCGATATGGAAAGCGCCGTTGGCGCTCTCGACAGTTTGAGTTGTCTTGTTCACGGTGATGCCATTGACATGGAGAAGACGTCCCGCTTCCGTTGCGGAACGGGTGACGGTCCGGACATATATACAAAGCCGTTCACCGGACATTGGTTCCCGGGGAACGGCGGGGTTGGCTGCGAGTTACCCACGGCTATCCTCTTCCGACATTTAGAGAATTTCGTGACATCTCCTGATGTCGCATGCAACCGGCGTACCGAATGGACCTTTTTACCAAAGCCAGAGAACTGGGAATCCAGACCGAATATATCGACGGTCAGGGTCACCGCCATGTGACGGACGCCGCCGCGCTGCAAATCATCGTCGATGCCCTGCCGGTGCGCAACCCGTACCGGTTTCTGGATCAGGCGGTGGTGGTGCGCTCGGGCCAACCTTCGCGGACCGAGTTCAGCCAGGCCGCGGCGTTGCCGCTGCGCTGGAAAATCGTGGCGGAAGATAGGGTTATCGCTGACGGCGAGACCCGGGATCGTGCTGTCCTGTGGCCGGATCTGCCGGTGGGGTCCTACCGGTTGCATCTGGCCGACGCGTCGGGTTTCACCGAGCAGGCTCCCCTGATCGTGGCGCCGCCCCGGGCCTTCGCAGGCGATTTCGACCGCTGCTGGCTGTTGGCCGTGCAGCTCTACGGCGTCAGGTCGGCGCGCAACTGGGGGATCGGGGACTTCACCGACCTCGAAGGGTTGATCGAGCTTGCCGCCGGCCTCGGAGCCGACGGTGTCGGCCTCAATCCGCTGCATGCCCTGTTCGACGACCGCCCGGGGGATTGCAGCCCCTATTCGCCCAACAGCCGGCTGTTCCTGAACCCGCTCTATGTCGACGTCGAAAAACTGCCGGGATTTCAGCGCGCGTTCGAGAGCAAGGGCGCGGTCGCGGGGCTGCGCGCGCGCGACAACGTCGATTATGCCGCCGTTGCCGAGCTAAAATGGCGCGCGCTGCGCTTCGCTTTCGATACGTTCAAGGCCAATCCAAAAGCCGATCGCAGGCAGGATTTCGAGACGTTTTGCGCCGAACGTGCGCCGTTGCTGTCGCGGTTCGCCTGTTTCGAGGTGCTGCGGCACAAATTCGGCAAGCCGTGGTGGGAATGGCCGGAAGAATGGCGTCAGCCCGACGAGGCCGGATGCGACTCGCTGCGTCAGGGGGAGGATGCCGCGGAAATCGAATTCGTCGAATTCGTGCAATGGACGGCCGACCGGCAGTTGCGGGCCTGCAAGGAGCTGACGGAACGGCTCGGCATGAAGGTCGGGCTTTACCTCGACGTCGCCGTCGGCGTGCAATGCGACGGGTTCGACGCCTGGAACGAGCAAGCGGCGATCTCGCGCCATCTCTCGGTCGGCGCGCCGCCGGACCCGCTCAATACCGCGGGCCAGAACTGGGGCCTCGCCGGCTTCAACGCCGCCGGCCTCGAACTGCAGTCGTTCGAGCCCTATCGCGAGATGCTGCGCGCCTCGATGCGCCATGCCGGCGCGATCCGGCTCGATCACGTGCTGGGCCTGAAGCGGCTTTATCTGGTGCCGCACGGTTTTTCCGCCGACAACGGCGTCTATGTGCAGATGCCGTTCGAGGCGCTGCTGGCCGCCACCGCGCAGGAAAGCGTGAAGCATCGTTGCGTGGTGATCGGCGAAGACCTCGGCACCGTGCCGGAAGGCTTTCGCGAACAGATGGCGGAGTGGGGCATCTGGTCGTACCAGGTGATGATGTTCGAGCGCGACGACAAGGGTTCGTTCCGCGGCGTCGACCATTACACGCCCAATGCGCTGGTCACCTTCAACACCCACGATCTGTCGACCTATGCCGGCTGGCGCTCGTTCAGCGATCTCAAGCTGAAGCGCTCGATCGGGATCGATCCCGGCGAGAGCGACGACGCGCGTTGGCATGCCCTGCACATGCTGAGCGACGTGCTGCGCCATCACGCCATCGACGAGCACGATCTCTATGCGGTCGCGGGCTTCCTGGCGCGGACCAAATCCCGTCTGCTGGCCATTTCGCTGGAGGATCTCCTGGGCGTGGTCGAGCAGCCCAATATTCCCGGCACCGTCAACGAGCATCCGAACTGGCGGCAGCGGCTGCCGATGACGATCGACGCCATGGCCGCCGCGATCGATGTCGCCGCACTCAAGCGCGCCACGGCGGAGCGGTCGCGGGCGGTGGGCTGAGCTTCTAGGGCGTTCTCCATCTTAGTCGGCTCACGAGACGCATCGCTTGGAGATTCTGTTCTCCCCTCCCTCCACGCGCCCTTGCGCGTGGTGGGGAGGGGTCGGGGGGGGGGGGTGGCGCGGCATTCACCGAAGCAGCGGTTCCTGCCGATAGACCCCCCACCCCCGACCCCTCCCCGCCGCTGCGCGGGGGGAGGGGAGAAGTGTGCATCGACTCAGGTGAAGTGAAAACTGCTCTAGCAAGCGGGTGAAATGATTTGTCCAACCGGATCGAAGATTATGGATTGATCGGCGACTGCGAGACCGCGGCCCTGGTCGGGCGTGACGGCTCGATCGACTGGCTGTGCTGGCCGGCCTTCGATTCCGATGCCTGCTTTACGGCACTGCTCGGCACGCACCGGCATGGCCGCTGGATCATTGCCCCCAGCGAAGAAGTCACGGGATCCTCCCGGCGCTACTGGGACAACACGCTGATTCTGGAGACCCGGTTCGAGACGGCCGGCGGCACCGTCGCGCTGATCGATTTCATGCCGCCGCGCGGCAACGCTTCCGACGTGGTCAGGCTGGTGCGCGGCGTCAGCGGCCGGGTGAAGCTTGCGATGGAGCTGGTGATCCGCTTCGGATTCGGCGCCGATATTCCCTGGGTCAAGCGCACCGAAGACGGCGCGCTGCTGGCGATCGCCGGGCAGGACATGACGGTGCTGCGGACGCCGGTCGAGACCCGTGGCCGGGACTTGACGACGGTGGCCGAGTTCGAGGTGGGCGAGGGCGAGACGATCCCTTTCGTACTCACTTACGGGCCGTCGCATCTGCCGGTCCCCGGGCCAATCAATCCCGCGCAGGCCCTGCAGGACACCGAGGATTTCTGGATCGAGTGGTGCAGCCATTGCACCTATGAGGGCGACCACCGCGACCTGGTGATGCGGTCGCTGATCACGCTGAAGGCGCAGACCTATGCGCCGACCGGCGGCATCGTGGCGGCGCCGACCACCTCGCTGCCGGAAAAGCTCGGCGGCCAGCGCAACTGGGACTACCGCTTTTGCTGGCTGCGCGACGCCACCTTTACCCTGCTGTCGCTGATCAATTCGGGCTATACCGCGGAAGCCTCCGCCTGGCACAACTGGCTGCTGCGCGCCGCCGCCGGCGCTCCGGCCAACATGCAGATCATGTACGGCATCATGGGCCAGCGCCGCCTGCTGGAATGGGAGGCGTCCTGGCTTCCCGGCTACGAAGGCGCCAAGCCGGTCCGGGTCGGCAACGCCGCGCATGCGCAACTGCAGCTCGACGTCTACGGTGAACTGATCGACGCGTTTCATCAGTGGCGGATGGCCGAACTGAAACTCGATGACGGCACCTGGGACCTGGAATGCGCGGTGCTCGAACATCTCGAAAAGGTATGGGACCAGCCGGATCACGGCATCTGGGAGCGGCGCGGCGCCGGCAAGCATTACGTCTTCTCGAAGGTGATGGCGTGGGTGGCGTTCGATCGTGGCATCAAGAGCGCCGAAAAATTCGGCTTGAAGGCGCCGCTCGATCGCTGGCGGAGCCTGCGCGATACGATCTGCCGCGACGTCTGCGACAAGGGCTTTGACGCCTCGCAGAACACCTTCGTCGAATCCTACGGCTCGCAACTGCTCGACGCCAGCATCCTGCTGCTGCCGGAGGTGGGTTTCCTGCCCGCATCGGACCCGCGAATTCGCGGCACCATCGCTGCGGTCGAAAAACACCTGGTCCGGGACGGGTTCGTGCTGCGCCACGATCCCCGCGAGGTTTCGGCCGAAAAGCAGCCGATCGAGGGCGCTTTCCTCGCCTGCAGCCTCTGGCTGGCGGACGCCCACGTGCTGGCCGGCGAGATCGACAAGGCGCAGGCGCTGTTCGACCGGGTGGTCGGAATAGCGAACGACCTCGGGCTGCTGGCGGAAGAGTATGATACAGGCGAACGCCGCCAGACCGGCAATTTCCCGCAGGCGCTGACCCATATCGCCCTGATCAACACCGCGCATAACCTCAATGCCGCGAAGAAACCGGCGAAGAAGCCGGCGGTGCAGCGGTCGGAGTAGGGCGGGGACTCATAAGAAATTCGAATCGCTGCGAGCTTGATCAAGGCGGGCCGGATAGCGGACATGCTGCAGATGTCAAAAGCGACGCGACCCGAAACAGACATCAATCCCTTTGGAAGGCACTGTAACCGAGTATGCTGGACTAAGCGACCGACGCGCCGCGCTTGTGAGCGTACATCGATTTGTCGGCTGTCCTGAAAAGATCGTTGGAAGTCATGCCGTCGTCTGGGTAAAACGCAAATCCCACGCTGGCTGATACAAATATCGGATGTTGCGCAGGTCCGATTGAGCAGCTGACCCCAACTTCGAAACGGGCGCGCACTCGGCGCGCGAATAGTGGATCACGTATGACCGGCAGGACCACTCCGAATTCGTCGCCACCGATCCTTGTCACCAAACACTCCGGACCGGCCCTGTTCTTGAGCTCCAGCGCCAGACACTTCAAGGCTTCGTCTCCGATTTGGTGCCCGCGCTTATCGTTGAGAAATTTTAGATTGTTCATGTCGACAATAATTATCCCCGTGCGGCTCCCAGATTCTCGCGCTAGGGACAAGGCCAACTGCAACTGCGCATCGAACATCGCGCGGTTTGGCAGTCCTGTGAGCGCATCACGTTGCATCGCCGAAACGTCAACATGCATCAGGATGGCGTGTCGTGTATCCTTGATGTCGATTGCCGAAATCAGCACCTGAAACCAGTGGTAAAGTCCATTGAACGGACAGGCGTAGGTCGCGACAAAAGTCGGTAATTCGCCCTGCAAGACCGCGCGCAATCCCGCGAGAATGTCCGCCACGTCGCAGCCACGTTGGATTGCCGCCTCGCATTCTGCGATATAGTTCCAGCCCGGCTGTTTGCGCAAAAGCCCGCCGGCCTTCGCGGTTTCGTTCCACTTTCGATTGCCGTGCATGACAGTGCCAGCGCGATCGACGACCGCGATTTCCGCAACTACGTAGTCGGCGTAATCAATCTCTATATTCTGGGTCAAGAGAAGCCTGCTAGAATTTCCCGAAAAAACGCTCTGAGATTCGAGTTGGCGATGACATTAGGCTCAGGCAATTAACGTTCACCCGCAAGTCGCAGCGGATTTGATTAAAATCACAAAGTCGGTGACCCTGGTCGAAATGGCACTCGCTGTTCCGAGTTGGATTGTTAGTTTCGTTAACTTGCCCCAAAATACTCTGAGTAGGACTACGTCCAGCAAGTGCGCCTGAAGCCGTCAATGCCGCCTTGTATTTGAGCCCCGGCGCGCTATCGTGTTGGCTCCATCGCCCGCCGCAGCGAACTACCGCGCGAGCGGTTTGGTCCTCTGGCGCCTTTGGGACATGCCAACCGGATTTGAGCTTGTCCGCTCCTTAGGGTAGAGTGGCCGTGGCGGCGGGAGCCAATGGACTATGTTCCACGAATTGCGGTCGAGACTGCTGCGTCATCCAGGCACCGCCGCATCCGAAAGTGCAAATGATGTAGGGGCTGTGGTAGCCCTAGTATCTGGAATCACAGATAGGTGTCGCAGCCGATCCTTCGAGACGCATCGCTTCGCGATGCTCCTCAGGATGAGGTTCAACTTGTTGAAACACGACAGCCTCATGCTGAGGAGCGAGCGGCGCGAGCGTCTCGAAGCATGGGCAGCAAGCGACTCACCGATCCCGGATCGTCGGTACTAGGGGAAATACCGCTGAGCAAACTTCTGGAAATTTTCCATCAGAAACCGATTTGCCCGTTTACTGATGGGAGCTTCCGGCGCCATCACGTCAAAGCCATGAAAGGCGCCGTCGAATATTTCGAACTCGACGGGAATATTGGCCCGGCGCAGGTTCTCGACGTAGATTTTCGTTTCATCCCGAAATGGTTCCAGACTGCCGACATACGTGATCGTCGGCGGCAACTTCGTGTAGTCCGTGCAGCGTGCCGCGGCGGCGTAAGGCGTAACGTCCGTCACGCCATCGAGATAACGCGACCATGCCAGCCTGTTGGCTTCCTCATCCCACACGGGTGCGTCGTTGCCGACGGCCGAAGCGCTGTTCTGGCGGTCATCGATCATTGGATATAGCGGCATTTGAAATGCTATTCTGGCATCGCCGGTCTCGGCAGCCTTGAGCGAGACGGCCGCCGCAAGCCCTCCGCCCGCGCTATGGCCCGACACGATGAAACCATCCGTTCTTCCGCCGATGGAGGCCGCATGGTCCCTTGCCCATAGCAGGGCGTCGTAGCAGTCGTCGAATGCGGCCGGGTACGGAGATTCAACGGCCTTTCTGTAATCCGGCGCGACGATGATGCATGGCACCGTCTCGATGAAGCCCTTGATGATGGTGCCGAATTGCTCGGGCACCCCGTGAACGTAACCGCCGCCGTGGAAATACAGCATGACCGGCAGCGGGCCGATCGCCGCGGTTGGCCCATAGATTCTCACACGAATGGGCGGCCCACCATTTCGGCCCGGAATATGCCGCTCCCGGCAGGCAAGCCCCCTGATGTTTTTTCCCCGCAGGATGGCCGCGCTGAAGCGGAACACCAGCAGCGCAAACCATCGCGTGTGAAAAGCGCGCGCCATGATGCGCCCGACGGCATAGCTGCCGAGCAGATCCTTGCTCACCATGTCCCTGGTGACTTTCATGCGAACCTTCCTGCCTTGCCGGCAACATTTCCGTGTGAGGCATGGTCCGGAACAGTGTGAAGCCATTTTCCGAAAAGATCATGCTCCAGCAACAACCCGGAGCGCGATGCGGATCCATCGCGATCTCACTCCGCTGCGGTCCGGCAGGGCACCTTCTATTGCGGCGCGGCGGCCATCCTTGCCGGCATGGGCAGCCGAAGGCCCAGCCCCCGGGAAAACCGCGGGCGCCTTGAAGCCGGCAGCCGCTCCGGAAGCTGTCCGAAATACGCGATGGTTTGCGTCATGGCGCCCCGGATGGCCGGCTCGATCTTCGTGCAGATGAACCAGCAGACGAGGACCAGGATGCCCAGCTGGACCCATATGGCCGAGGTCGCATCCAGGCCGGCATCGACCAGGGCACGAATGATCGCCGTGCCAATGACGTTGTGGGTGAGGTAGAGCGGATAGGTGATCAGCCCGAGTGTTCTGAAGTACGCCGGCGCTTCACGCGAGACGGCGGGTGCAGGGCGCCGCTTCCTGTTCGCGCACCAGGCGATGAGGCCCACCGCCGATGCCCAGAGCATGATCGGCACGAGGGCCGATTGATCCGAGATGGCGGGAATGCTGGTCAGGAAGAAGGAGGCGAAAAAGTAGATTTCCGCGGCGCCCGAAAGACAGGTGACGGCGACGGCGACCTTTTCGAGCGCCGTCAATTCCCTGTTGGCGGAAATGAACAGCCAGATGCCCAGCGCGAAAAAGCAGCCATGGGTCAACAGGAATGCCGCGCACGGCACCCGGAACATCAGGATCACGAGATAGGGCAGGTCGGAGGGCGTCGTGCATGACAGCACCAGCAACGCGACGGCGTTGAACGCCCCGCTGTAGATGGTGAGGCCGAAGGCCACGTGCCGCAAGGTGATCTTCTTCGTGAGCATCGCGCAGAACACGAGCCCGTAAAATGCCATCTCGGCCGCCAGTGTCCAGTAGACGCCGTCGAGCCATTCACCCACGACGCCCTTGGGAACCAGCAGCATGGCGTGGATGTAGGGCACGATGTATTCGGATGCCCGCCCGCTGCCGAGGACGACCAGAACGATGAGGGTCGCGGTGGCGCAGACCCAGATCGCCGGATAAAGCCTGAGCGCGCGGCCGAGCAGAAACTCTTTCGGTGAAGACGTGGCCGCGGAATTCGCGATGACGAAACCGGAAATGACGAAGAATATTTCGACACCCACCCAGCCGAACCAGGTGTAGGGCGCGGCGGACGGGTACAGGACATCGGCGGCAACGCGCTGCTCGAAGCCGGGGACGCCGATCGAGACCCAAGCCCAGGACCAGAACATCTGGTGAAAGACGGCGACGCCGAGGGCGGCGCCGAAGCGCAACGGATCCAGCAGGGGAAAATGGTTCTTCACGGGCGTGCTTCCTATTCGAGGAAACGATCCCGTTGCAGATATCGGGTTGCTGCGCCGAGCTCTGTGAGGTTGGTCACATTTTCACTGCCGGCGGTTCAAAGGGCGAGATCGTCGCCTGGATTAACGGGCGCTTTGCGCCGGGGCACCCTCGTCGGCCTCGGTGCGACTCCTCGCGCCGGGATCCTGCGTTCGTGAACCGTTGGAAGCCGGCCGTTTTCCCGTGCCCATGCTCACGAGGTGACCCGCGATTTCAGGTTTTGCCGCTTTTCGGACGTCAGCGATCACGCTGAAAACGTCCGCTCGTCGAGGCAAACCGGACCTCGCAACTGCCCGCGCCCAAGTCCGAAAATGGCCCACAGCAGACATTCCCAACCGCATTCATAGGTGCCGTGCGCGGCGCAGGGGTGGGCGCGCCCATCGGCGAGATGGTAGACTGCGTTGAAGGCAAGAATTACTTGGTCAACTACTAGTGCGGCCTTGCTTCACTACTTAAGGAAATACATGAGACAGAAATTCGGCTTATTGGCAGTTTCGATTGCGATTCCGCTGCTGGCGCTATCCGGCGCGACGGCAGCGCGCGCTGAAGTGTCGGCAAAAGAGCTCAAATCGATATCAACAACCGACACGGTCGAGACACCTATCGGCAAACTGGAGTTTTTCGATGGCGTGCCGACCGACGCGACGGTCGAAACTGTTTACGACAACCTCGATCGCATGCGTGCCGTGACCGCATTCCTGGACAACGTCGGCGCCTTGTCTGTTTACAGCGTGATTGCCGGAAATGCAAAAATCGGCCTAACCCAGCCCAACCAGATCGCTGTTGCCGAGCAACTGCTTGATTCGCACTCCCTTTACCTGACCGGAAATACATCGACCATGTATTCCATCGGTCATCTCGACCTGAAGGCGTATGGGCCGACCGTAGTGGAAGTGCCGCCTGGCATGCTTGGGATGCTCGACGACGCATGGATGCGCTACGTCGGTGACTTTGGCGTGGCCGGGGCGGACAAAGGCAAGGGTGGCAAGTACCTCGTGCTGCCACCGGGGTACACCGGCGAGGTACCCAAAGGTTACTTCGTGCTCAAGTCACCCACGTTCATCAACTGGTTCTTCATGCGCGGTTCTATTGCCGACGGAATGGCCCCGGCATTGAAGAATGTTAAGGATCACCTGAAGGTCTATCCACTGCGGTTGGCGAGCAACCCGCCGGCCACCGAGTTCGTCGACATTACCGGCAAGAGCTACAACACGGTCGCCCCCAGCGACTACAGCTACTTCGAGGCCCTCAACACGATCATTCAGCGCGAACCTATTGCAGCATTGGGCAGCGAAGCCCGCGGCACACTCGCGTCGATCGGCATCGTTAAGGGCAAACCATTTAATCCAAACGCGCGAATGAAGCGTCTGCTCACGGAAGCTGCGGCAATCGGCGATGCCACAGCCCGTTCCACGCTTTATAGCCCGCGCCAAAAGGGCTATTTCATCTATCCCGACAGCGATAGCTCCTGGGTCATGGGTTTCGCCAACAAGGATGTGTTTTTCGAGGTGGACGGCGCGCGTAACCTGAATGCCCGTACCAGTTTCTACTTCGGCTACACCGGCGTGACGCCAGCCATGGCGGTCACCCACCCAGGCGCAGGCTCCGACTACGCCATCGCTTTCAGGGATGCGAATAAAAAGGCCTTTGACGGCTCAAAGACCTACCGCTTGCACCTGCCCCCGAATGTCCCGGTGAATAATTTCTGGGCCGTCACGATCTACGATACGCAAACCCGCTCGATGCTGCAGACGAGCCAGTCATACCCTTCAGTCGGAAGCCAGAGTAAGGGCTTCAAGCAGAATGCTGACGGCTCCTACGAGGTCTATTTCGCGCCCGAGGCGCCGGCAGGTAAAGAGGGAAACTGGATGAAGACGATTCCGGGCAAAAGCTGGTTCGCCATCCTTCGCATGTACGGGCCACTCGAGCCCTGGATCAACAAGACCTGGCGGCCAAGCGAGATCGAGCTGGCTCGTTAATGGTCGCATCGGGGCGGTAAGCACTTGGCTTCCCACAATTCGATTACTCTTCAACTGGAGTTTACTAATGTTCGCCCGATCAATCGCTACCGGAGTTGCCATCGCTTTCATACTTTCCGTCCCTGCTGGGGCCGAGGTATCGCGGTCGACCCTCGATTCGATCTCGATGCCCGACAGGGTCGAGACGCCCATTGGCACACTGAATTTCTTCGATGGCGTCCCCAAAGACGCGACGGTTGCAAAGGTCTACGACAATCTCGACCGGATGCGTGGGATGCAGGTGTTCATGGACAATGTTGGTGCGGTGTCGATGTACAGTGTGCGCAAGGGCCTGGACAATGCTGGCGCCAAGGGGGCGAACAAAATCGCGGTTTTCGAACAGCTGATGGATTCGCAGACCCTCGTGGTCACTGCCAACACCTCAACGCTCTACGCCTACACATACACTGATCTCGCCCATGACGGCCCGACCGTCATCGAGGTCCCGCCCGGCATGCTCGGCTTCCTCAACGACGCCTGGCAGCGGTTCGTCGGCAATATGGGTGTCACCGGGCCGGACAGGGGCAAGGGCGGCAAGTATCTCGTTGTGCCTCCCGGCTTCGCTGGAGTGATCCCAGAGGGATATTTCCTGCTCAAGCCGTCCACGAACAGAAACTTCTTGTTTCTGCGCGGCTCAATCAAAGACGGCCTGAAGCCTGCGGTCGAAAACATAACCTCTAAGCTGAAGGTTTACCCGCTGAAGGAAGCAGCAAATCCAGCTCCCACAGAATACGTCAACGTTTCCGGCAAAGCCTTCAATACTGTCTTCCCGAGCAATTTCTCCTACTTTGAAGACCTCAACGAGGTCATTCAAGAAGAGCCCATCGACGCCATCAGCCCCGAAGTGCGCGGTGCGATTGCCGCGATCGGCATTGTAAAGGGGCAGCCATTCAACCCCGACGGTCGCATGAAGAAGCTGCTGACCGAGGCGAGCACGCTAGGAAACGCCACTTCGCGGGCCATCACCTACCATCCCCGTTTCGCTGGCGTGAAGATCTATCCTGACGACCCCAAAAGTGTCTGGTCCACGGCCTTCGCCAATAAAAACACCAGCTTTGAGGCCAACGGCACCATGGGGCTCGACGCCCGCTTGCTCTACTATTTCAACGCAGGCGGCGTGACCCCGGCCATGGCGACCACACGAGCGGGCGCAGGCTCGGATTATGCTCTGGCGACACTCGATGCCAACCAGCAGGCGTTCGACGGCTCCAAGACCTACAAGCTGCATTTGCCCAAGGACGTACCGGTCAACGATTTCTGGGCTGTCACAATCTACGATACCCAGACACGTTCGCAGCTTCAAACCAGCCAGAAGTTCCCCACCATCGGCAGCCAGACGAAGGGCATGACTAAGAATGCCGACGGCTCCTACGACTTGTATTTCGCCCCCAAAGCGCCGGCAGGCAAAGAAGGCAATTGGCTGCAGACCGTTCCGGGCAAGAGCTGGTTCACTATCCTGCGGATGTACGGCCCGCTCGAACCATGGATCAACAAGACCTGGCGTCCCGGAGAAATCGAGATGGCTCGTTAATGGTCGGATAGGGGCGGTAGGCCAAGTGCTTACCGCTCCGATACGAAAAATGTCGGTGATTGGCACGAAACGGAACATCCGAGCCGGGCAGATGATGTCCGTTCCACGGGGCAAACCGGAAATGATGTTTCGGAGCCGTCGGGACCGTTTTTGACCCATAACGGACCTCGTGCCGTCAAATCAAATCCTACAAGCGGTTCTAAACAATTCTTAGTTTCCAGAACCTAAAGTCTTGGAATGTCATCGCCTCGCAGAAAGACTGGCGTTAAATGCCCGACCATCGCGTTCGTGTGATTTTCAGAACCGACTTCGGAGAGCGGCTTAGCACCCTCAATCTCGCAGTCCCGACATGGATTGTCGGGTCGTCCGACAATGACCCGACAATATCCAGTCTTTGGCAAGCTGAAGCAGGAAGCATCACCAAATTCGTCGCTCAAGATTTCGATAGCCTGTTGGGTACGATAGATGAACATCATCCGGGCTGGAAAGAACTTGAAGTGCACGGATTGAATCGCGAACACGCTCAACATACGCTGCACCATCGAGGGATCTATTCCAGCGAGGGCGCTGATACTTTTGTTTTCGAGAAGGCCGAATAGGTAGAGAGAGTTTATGGCCAGCCCAGAAAAGCAATGGCGCATCGACAACGCTTCTCACCTTATCGGGATGCGACTTCAATTTCGTCACTACACTAAGTGGAGTGAGAATTGGGATCACGACCACTGCGCAGCCTGTTGGGCCAAATTCTCCGAGGTTAATGGCGCTGAAAATCACCACGAGGGCTACGCTACCTGCGAGGACTATCCGAAAGGTGCCTTATACGAGTGGGTCTGCCGTACGTGCTTCGACGATTTAAAAGTCGACATGCAGTGGTCAACGACAGACGCACGCCCGTAAGTCCGTTAGAGTCGGTGTCCGCTCTTGGCACCGAACTGACCAAGCGCACTGGTCGGTGAAGGTCCGTCGGTAGAGGGGAAGCGGAAGTGGCGTTGCAGGGCTGCCGAGGTAGCTTTTGACCCATAGCAGAAGCCAAACGAAGGCATAGATAAGTTGCCGCAGTAGCTATCCTCTGAGAGTGAACGAAGATGCATTCCACGGTTTCCATTCTTTTGCGGTTAGCCGTCGTCGGGATGCTGGTATTCAACTCAGCTTCGGTGGTCCTCGGGCAAGATAACGTGGATGCGCTGAGACGGGAGTGGGGCCCATTTTCAAAAAGGGAGGTCGAGTTCGAAATTTCGGACGCGGCTTTGTTGCCGAGCACGCTTGCACGTGTGGCCGAACAGTTAGGCTGTCGGGATTATAAAGAGGGGATCAAAGACAGCCCGGTCCGATTCATACGCTCAAGAGGGCGCCGTTTTGCTATCGTGTTTTGCCCCGCAGTCGTATCTGGCTCTCATCAGGTATTTGATATTCAAAACGTGCTGAAGCCTACATTGGTGCAGCTTCCGTTTCTTGCGATACCAAGCGGCTTTAGTGCCACGGCTCGACCGGGTTGGATCACATGGGAAAAGGGAGCTGATGCCTTTCACGCCGAAACGGGATCAGACATTTCGCCTGCGCGCATTCGCCATACCTATCATGTTGACCGAGACACCAGCAACATCGTGGTCGTTCGCGTTGAATTCACGCCACACGGCGGTATCAAGGAGGGGTGGACCACGATTTGGGACGCGCCCATCTGGTCTTTCCCCGGGATGCCGAACTAAGCGGGCAAATCCACAAACAATCGGGCGGGGTCTGCTGTTGGCACCTTTAGACATGCTCGCCTATCCTGGAGAACGTCCGTTTACCGGGGTAGACCGGAAGTCGCCGTGGTCCGTTCACATCGACGCGAATGACCCAAAGCGGACACCATGTCACCTTTCGAGATCCGCACTGCCAGTGAAGTCGGCGCCGAGTCCGAGCGCAATCACTGGCTTTCAACTCGCCCGTTGGATCACTCTATGATGCTGCTTTCGTTTGCTTCATGATTGGCAGGCCGATGAACGGCCCAATAGGGAGTTTTTAGAATGAGGAAGCTTGCACCACTCGCACTAATCTCAATAGTCGCTCTCAGCCCGATCATGGCCCAGGCGGCCGATCTCACGCCGGTAGGTATGCCGCTTACGGCTCCCACTCAGGTAGGCAAATGGACCGGACCTTATATAGGTGGCAACCTTGGTTATGGTTGGGGCCACTACGGCGCCTCGAACGCCACCGGGACAATCGTGAACTCGAATGGCGGTTCGGGCATCTATGGTTTCAACGCTTTATCCGGCAACGGCAATGGGGTCACCGCTGGTATCCAGGCCGGCTACAACTGGCAGATCGATCAGACGGTGCTTAGCATTGAAGCCGATTGGCAGTATCTAAATTCAAAGGCTGGCACCGGTAACTCGCCTATTGCCGTCCCCGTTTTCATCGGTGGCAACTTCAGCGGCAGCACATCCATCAACACCGATTGGTACGCGACCTTCCGTGGCCGAGTGGGTTATGCGTTCGGGCCCGCGTTGCTTTACGTGACAGGCGGTATCGCGTTGGCTGAAACCACGCTGAGTGCGAATGCTACGGGCAGCATCGTCACCGGCCTCGTCCCGCCAACACTAGGACCGCTAGGCTCCATGAACGCTTCCGACAGCGCCGTCCTAATCGGCTACGCGGTTGGCGGCGGTCTGGAATATGCCCTTGGGGCCGGATGGTCCATCAAGGGCGAGTATTTGCACCTGGGCTTTGGCACGAAAGGCTACAACTTAACTGGCTCACTTCAATCGCCAGCCGGGCTGACAGGCGTCATCGCAACTCACGTCGATATCAGGCCGAGCTTCGACGTGGCCCGTATCGGCGTGAATTATCGCTTCTGATAAGCAGACCCGAGATGTTGGATGGGAGCCATAAGATCTCCCATCTCCACGCAATCGTACGCCGCTTAGCTATCGGCTTATGGAACGGACCCTGATTATGGTGAGATCTAAGACAAAGCCTCGCGCCGCTTCGCTGAGGATCTGGGGGACTTCTGCTGCTGGCACAACGCGGCGGTTAGAGGGTGGGCAGAGCATGTCCGCTCCGCCCGGGAATTTCAGACGTCAACCTGTTCCGCTATTGCCAGGGCGTCATCGCCTTCGATGCCGAGATATCGGATCGTGCTTTCGATCTTGGTATGACCGAGCAAGAGTTGAACGGCTCTCAGGTTGCCGGTTCGCCGATAAATTAGGGTAGCTTTCGTGCGGCGCAGGGAATGCGTTCCGAACAGCCTTGGGTCCAGCCGGACGCTGCCGATCCACGCGGCGACGAGGCGGGCATACTGCGTGTTGTCATGTTGCGGCCAGAGCTGACTTTGCGCCAGCTTAGCGGCAAACCAGGCGTGGCGATTGACCCCAAGGGGGCTTGATGAGCCGTACGGCCTCCGAATTGATCCAAGAGCGGGGATGCCTTTACAATCGGCCTGCTGCTGAAGCAACTAAATACGATCTGAGCGACGGAGCGAGTTACATGAGCGAGCCTGATGATATCGAAGTGGCGCGCGACGCATATGCGCAAGTCCAGCCCCTTTACTCGAGACTCGCCTCGGAAATTCGGGACATTCTTGAAGTCAAAATCGCGGCGGCTAGGCTTACACCCGTCTCACTTACTTCCCGGACGAAGACGCCTGAAAGCTTTGCAGCGAAGATTGGGCGCAAGAAATATACGAATCCGCTCTCGCAAATGACCGACCTTGCTGGCGTTCGCATGGTCTCCGCCTATGAATCGGAGCTTGCTAAGATCACGGAAATCATTGAAGCGGTATTCGATGTGCAGGACCGCATCGACAAAGCGCGCGATCTCGGCGTTGATAGGATGGGTTACAACGGCAAGGCATATGTTGTCAGACTGGGCGCCCGCTACGCCGGCGGACGGTATGAAGGCATCACAGATATTAACTGCGAGATTCAGGTTCGGACAGTTTTGCAAGATGCTTGGGCGATCATCAATCACCAGCTCGTCTATAAGAACGAAGAGTCGACGCCCGAGCGACTACGCAGGGATTTGAACAATGTTGCTTCCCTCCTAGAGATTGCGCAGGGGATATTTGACTCTGTTAGAGAAAAGAGGAACGCCTATGTCAGCGAGATCCGGCGAAAGGAAAATGATCAGTCGGCTTTCCTTGCCCAGCCGCTCGATTTCGACACGGTGATGGCGTATACGCGCTGGAAGTTTCCGGACCTCGATGCTTCGGTTAACCTGACGCAGATGTTGCTCAAAGATATCGACCTGAAGACCTATCCGACACTGCAGGAACTCGATGCAGTTGTCGATCATGCCCGCGCTGCGGTCGCAGTCTATCAGAAGGAAAATCCCGATTGGTTTAAGACCGGCACTGACTTCCTGACGAAGTCTCTGGGCTTCGTTGATCCGAAGTTTCGGGCAAAACACGGCTTTGCAGCCAGGACGCGGGCTGCATTTGATAAATTTCAGAATTTAATCACGAGATAGCGAGACAGGTGCAAAGCGGAACGCGTGGCAGTATCGGGGCACGTCCGAATTTGCCACTTTTCGGACCTGAGGCGATCTCCGGTTCGAGGCTGCAATTCGCGGGATAGCGAGCATCGAGCCGCGCGCACGAATCTGGATTTATGAGCACGCGCCCGGGGCCGGATCGTCGCCTCCCGGTTTGCGCTCCGGAAGCAAAGCGACAAATCCGCCGGCAGCAGCGGAACCCGCGAGCTCCAGACTGCTTGATCATCCGAACTCTTGCTGGAGGTTCCCGGATTGATCCGCTTGGCCATCGTCACCATCCTGTCGGGCTGGCTCCCGGCCGCTGCCGCCGGCCTCGACGCTGCGGCCCGATGACCGCATCGACGCCGCCGTCGTCAAGATCCAGGTTTGGCTCGACCGTGTCAGGTTTTCACCAGGAGAGATCGACGGCGAGCTCGGCGAAAATGCCGACAAAGGCCCTGAAAGCTTTCGCCGAGGCCAAAGGCCTCGCTTCCTCACTGCTCAAATTCAATCAGACCGAGCTCGCGAACATGACGGCAGCACTAGAGTATGTGTCACAAATTGCCACCGGACCGTGTCAGTTCGCCACGTAGGAGATACATCGCCCACCGACGGAACGGATTCGGCAAAGATCATTCAGCCGAGCTCACGCGGAGTTCGGATTGGACAAGCCTGCATCCTTTAGCTTCGGCGCAGCGGTCAATCTGAACAACAGGCATCTGCCTCAACCTGCGTTGCTTGTCCTCTTGGGAAAGAGGGGGCGCCAACTGGTCGGCTCGTCTCCGAATCTCACTTTCCAAAGCGGCTTGCTGGTTAAGAGCAAGAGGCTTCCCGGTAGCCATCAAAAGGAAACCAACGAGGTCATGCCGTCGCAGGTCCAAATCCAGGATGATGAGCCCGAAAGGACCATCGGGAATGCTCACGCGCTCGAAAGTGCAATCATAATTGTTCGGACAAATCGAATATTGCTTTAATTTCACATACCTCATGCTGCATTCCGGAGGCGTCTCCAAACGAACGACGCAGACCGCCAGATCCGGTGGCACATCATTTTTCAAAACGGAAATGTCCGTCAGACCGCGGCCCGCGCCAATGCCTGGAATACCATCCCAGGGTTTCCCGTTGGCTTTCGTGCGGTCGGCCGCCACGGTGATCCTGATTGGCTTCCCTTCACCGGCGAGGCAGTGGGCAGGGTACAGCAAGAGGAGCAAGACGGCCCAAAAAGATCTCACCCGCGCCCAGCATGTTCGCTTGTGGACCACCATTTGAACCGTGCCTCCTGACGGGCAGATGGTTCTACGCCATTGTTGCCGCGACAGCCGTGAACAGCATGATGCAGTCCCATACCATCGGCGGCATGCCTGTGGTGTCAGGAAAAGCCTGTCAAGCATTCCCGAGGATGACCCCAAAGCGGACAAGGCAGCACAACTGACCCAACGTGGCGGGAGTGCTACCGCCTCTATGGGTTTCGCAGCCCTCGAAATTGCGGCTGCCTTGCCATGGGGACGGAAACGTCTCAAAATTCATCTTCAGGAGTTTCTTGGATCCGGTTTTGCGCGGATCGTGCGAGAGAGCGCTATCGGAGTTCGGATTCGGCAGATTACCGCTGAGGCCCGCTATGACGACATGGACGCGATCGCGAACGCTGTTGGTTTCCGCGAGTATTGCCGCTCTCGGCGGCACGGCACTGGCATCTCTGCTGGCCGGGAGCGGCGTCTTTCTTGCGGACGCGCGCGCAACCGCTGCGGACATATCTCTGCCGCTCGCCAACGTCGATGTTCCGATCTGCCGCGCGCCCGCCGCCGGCCGGCCGAACATGATGTTTCGACTGGCGCAGACGGAAGTACCCAGCGCCGCGATGAGCGCCGTCACCCCCGCGCCGGCGTTCGCCGACACGGAGCCGCCGCTGTGGACCGGCATCGGCTCCACCACCTGGAAGATCACAACGACGAACGAGCGCGCGCAGGCCTATTTCGACCAAGGCCTGCGTCTTTCTTATGCCTTCAATCACGATGAGGCGCGGCGCGCGTTCCGAATGGCGCAAAAACTCGATCCCGATTGCGCCATGTGTTTCTGGGGCGAGGCTCTGGTGCTCGGCCCCAACATCAATCTTCCGATGCCGGAGGACGCGGTCGGGCCCGCTTATGCCGCCGCGCAGAAGGCGAAGGCGCTTGCCGGAAAAGCAAGCGCGCGCGAACAGGCGCTGATTGGCGCAATTGTTGCCCGCTACAGTAGCGATCCGAAGGCTCCCCGCCCGCCGCTGGATGCAGCCTACGCGGCCGAGATGGCGAAGGCCGCAGAGCGGTTCACCGCCGACGACGAGATTGCCACGCTCTATGCCGAGGCGGTGATGGATGTCAGCCCCTGGGATTATTGGAAGCCGGGCGGCCGCGAAGCCAAGCCGCAGAGCATGCCTATCGTGCCGACCCTGGAGCGCGTGCTGGCCCGCAATCCCGACCATACCGGCGCCATTCACCTTTATATCCATGCCGTGGAGGCGTCCGACCGGCCAAAGCGCGCCGAGCCCTATGCCGACCGGTTGCGCGGCGCGATTCCAGGCGCCGGCCATCTCGTGCACATGCCGAGCCACATTTATTATCGGGTCGGCCGCTATCTCGATGCGCTGGAAGACAACAAGATTGCAGTCAAGGTCGATGAAAAATACCTGGCCGATACCAACGCGCCGATGGGCGTTTACCGGCTTGGCTATTATCCGCACAACGTGCACTTCTTGATGGCGTCGGCGCAGATGGCCGGCGACGGCCCGACCGTGATTGCGGCCGCGGAGAAGCTCGGCCAGCTCATTCCCAGCGAGGCTGCGAAGGGGATTGCGATGGTGCAGCCGGTCAAGGCGGCGCCTTACTTTGCGCACGCGCAGTTCAGCACGCCCGGGACCATTTTGGCGCTGCCGGATCCCGGCGATGCGATTCCCTATGTCAAGGCGATGTGGCTCTACGTGCGCGGCGTCGCGCTGGTTGCGAACCGTGACTTCGTGGGCGCTACTGCCGCGGCGAGCGCCATCGAAACGATCGAGCGCACCGCGGACTTCAAGCTGCTGAAGGATTCAGGCGTCCCGGCGCAGGAGGTACTCCGCATCGCGCGCACAGTCATCCTCGCCCGCGTAGCCCAGGCCAAGGCCGATTACCGCACTGCCATCGTTCGGTTCGAGCGGGCAGCGGCATTGCAGGACGCTTTGGCCTACACCGAGCCACCCTATTGGTATTATCCGATCCGGCAGTCGCTTGCTGCCGTCTTGTTGCAAGCAGGCCGTTACGCCGAGGCGGAGCGGCAATTCCAGCGCGCGCTCAGCCGGGCTCCGGCCAATGGCTGGTCGTATTATGGACTGGCGGAACTGCATAAGTCGCGCGGCAATGCCACCGCAGCCCGCAAGGCCGAGGCGGATCTCGCCAGGACCTGGATCGGTGACCGCAAGCTTCTGAAGATTTCAAATCTCTAGACCTCCGGTTTGAGGCTGCAATTCGCGGGATAGCGGACATCGAGCCGCGCGCACGAAGCTCGATAAGCAATCCATTATGCGTGGAAAAGAAAGAATGGATTGCTTCGCTGCGCTCGCAAAGACGTTGATGGGTCACACACATGATTTCGCGATCTCGTGATGGAATTCCCCCGAGGTTTGGTTATGCCCTCTCGAGTCAGAGCAATGACGCTGGGCGATGAGACCAGCCCGGATTGTGCCTGCCGGCGGCGCGTTGCGCCGACGTTGGCTCCATCCGGGCTTCGGGATTCCGTGGACGAGCCGGCCGGCGCCAAAAAACGCTGATTCATCAACACCCCTGCTACTGTACATGGGGTTGTTTTCGATGTTTTGGGTTGGAACCGAATGGAACCGGGCGCGTTGCCGACGACAAATCGCATGGGAGACGAAAATGGGTCGCGGATTGCCCTCGATGACTGCGCTGCTGGGACTGCTTGCGATCGCCGGGTACCAGAACCGGGACAAGCTGGCGGAGATGCTGGGCGGGGCCGGAGCCAACAAGGCCAACCCCGGTGGCGGCGCCCCGGAATCTCCGCTGGGTGGCCTGCTCGGCAACCTCGGCGGAGTGCTGGGCGGCGCCGGTGTCGGCGGCCTGCTGAACGGCGGAATCGGCGAGTTGCTCGAGAAGTTCAGGCAGAACGGCCAGGGCGAGACCGCCGAATCCTGGGTCAACAACGGTCCGAACAGGGAAGTCGCGCCGCCACAACTGAAGCAGGCAATCGGGACCGACGTTCTGGCCGCGCTGGAGCAGCAGACGGGCTTATCGCAGGACGAGATCCTGGCGCGGCTTTCCCGAGAGCTTCCGGCAGCCGTCGACAAATATACGCCGGCCGGCCGGCTACCCAACGATTAACACGAAGGCGCTGTCGTCACCTCAATCAAGGAAGTATCGAAATGGGTATCTTGTGGACCATCATCATTGGTTTCGTCGCCGGCGTGATCGCCAAATTCCTCATGCCCGGAGATAACGAGCCGTCAGGGTTCATTCTCACCACCATCCTTGGCATCGTCGGAGCTTTCGTCGCGGGCTATCTCGGCCAAGCGCTTGGATGGTATGGACCCGGAGAGGGTGCCGGCCTGATCGGCGCCGTCGTTGGTGCCATCATTGTGCTGTTCGTCTACAGCCTCGTCGCCGGACGTCGGCGGGCGATCTAGGTCGTTTTCGTCAGGGCCGGGCTTGTCCCGGCCATCCCCGTCTTTCTTGCTTCCACTGAAGGCAAGACGTGGATGCCCGGGACAAGCCCGGGCATGACGAGCCTCAGCGAGCGTCGCCGTCGGAATTCCTTTTCAGGATGGCATCGATCGCCTTCGCAAAGCCCTCGTCCTCGTTCGAGGCGGTGACATGCGTCGCCATTCTCTTGATGTCGTCGGACGCGTTGCCCATCGCGTACGAGACGCCGCTCGTCCTGAACATCGCCAGATCGTTCGCCATGTCGCCGATGGTGGCGACCGCGGCGGTCGGAATACCCCGGCGCTTCGCCATGGCCTGGACGAAGGTGCCCTTGTCGCAGCCCGGCGGGGTGACGTCGAGATAGTAGCTTTGCGACCGCACCGCGGTGGCCTGCCCGCCCAGGGTCGCTTGCATCGCAAGCTCGCAGCGCTGCAACAACGCCGCGTCGCTGCTGGCGCCGACGATCTTGCAGGCGGCGGCGAGGTACGGCGAAAAGTCGGCGACGACGGTCGGGTCCGCCCGGATCGCACGTATTTCATTCGGGACGTATTCGCCATCGCCGTTGCGGGTGAGCCAGGAATCGTTGGTGAACAGCCAGATATCGACGCCGAATTCGTTCAGCACGTCGAGGCTGGCTTGCGCCGTGGCTGCGGGTATCAAATGCTGCTCGATCGGGTTCAGTTGCGGGTCGACGATGGAGCTGCCGTTGAAAGCTCCGACCGGCAGCGTGATCGCCAGCGGCTCGATCAGAAAGCGCATCCCGACGGTGGGACGGCTGGAGACAATGGTGAAACCGATACCGGCATCGCCGAGCCGCCGCACCGCGTCCCTCGCGGCATCCGTCAGCACCTTCCCGGGGGTTACCAGCGTGCCGTCGACATCGGAGACGACGAGGGCGATGCGGGGCATGGCTAGTTCCTGCTGTTGGTGCTGTCGGGGCCAAGCCTGACAAGCCCGAGCTGGCGGACGATGTCATCGACGACGGTTTCGACCGGGGCGTCGATCGATACGGTCACGGGATTTTCATTTTCCGCCGGCGGCTCCAGCGTCCTGAATTGACTGGCCAGCAGTTCCGGCGGCATGAAATGACCCTTGCGCGCCGCAAGGCGGCTTGCGATCAAATCCTGCGTGCCGTCGAGAAAGACGATCCTGACATCGTCGCGGCCATGCACGAGAATGTCGCGATAGGCGCGCTTCAGCGCGGAACAGGCGATTACCGCGCGTTCGCCGGCCTTGCAAAGCCGGTCGATCTCGTCGGCGATCGCCTGCAGCCAGGGAATACGATCCTCATCGGTCAGGGGATGGCCGGCGCTCATCTTGGCGACATTGCCGGGCGGATGAAACCTGTCGCCATCCTCGAAAGTCCAGCGCAGGCGTTCGGCCAGCGCTTCGCCAATGGTGCTCTTGCCGGAGCCGGATACGCCCATCACGATCAGCGCGCACGGCGTTTTGGCGGTTTCATCGACCACGGAAATGCTCCGGCAGTGCCGCCTGATCCACCAGCCAGACCGTCTCGCCGGCGGCCCGGACCCGGTTCGCCGGCAGATCCTCGCCGTCGAACACCCGCGCCAGGATCGCGCGCTTGTCGGCGCCAGCGGCCTCGAACAGCATTTCGTGGCAGGATGCGAGCACCGGCAAGGTCAGTGTAACGCGCGGCACCATCGGCTCGACCGGCGCCTGGGGGACGCCGACCACCCAGCGCCCGGTCTCGTCCAGGGCGGGATGACCGGGAAACAGCGATGCGACATGGCCGTCGGGCCCGACGCCCATCAGCACCAGATCGAACAAGGGGCGGGCAGGGTTCAGGCGGCTGAAGCCATAATAGGATTTCAGCTCGTTCTCGTAACGGCGCGCGGCCTCTTGCGGATCGGCGGCATCGGTCGCAATCGGATGGATGGTGTCTTCAGGCGCGCAAGCATCGAGGAAAAGGCGGCGTGCCATGGCCATATTGTTGAGCGGATCGTCGGCCGCGACGAAACGATCGTCGCCGATGAACCAGTGCACGCGATGCCACGGGATCTGGCTTCGATAGGCGTCGGTAGCGAGCAGTTGATAAAGCTGCTGCGGGCTCGAGCCGCCGGTCAGGCAAATGGCCGCGCGGCCGGCATTGGCCGATATCCTCGCGATGAGGCGATCCGCCGCCAATCTCGCCAGTTCGACGGGATCGGCAACCGCGATCACATGGCTGGCATCGTTGACCATCTATCCGAGCTTTCGCCAGCTGCGGCCGTCGCGCGTCAGCAGCGTGTTCGCTTCATCGGGACCCTCGCTGCCGGCCCTGTAGTCGAGCAAGCCGTTGGCGCCGGCTTTCTTCCAGGCATCCAGGAACGGTTGTACCGCCTTCCAGCCGGCTTCGACGCTGTCGGCGCGCTGGAACAGGATATTGTCGCCGATCATGCAGTCATAGATCAGCGTCTCGTAGCCGGTTGAGGGCTCTGCCTTGAAGTAGTCCTTGTAGCGGAATTTCATTTCGACGCCGTCGATCCTGATCGCGGGGCCGGGCACCTTGGTATTGAAGTGAAGCGCAATGCCTTCGTTCGGGGCCACGCCGATCACGAGGTAATTCTGCGCCAGCGTCTCCACCGGGGTGCAGCTGAACATCGCGAACGGCGCCTGCTTGAACTTGATCGCCACCTCGGTGCGTTTGACCCCGAGCGCCTTGCCGGTGCGCAGGTAGAACGGAACGCCGGCCCAGCGCCAGTTGTCGATGGTCAGCTTCAGCGCCACATAGGTTTCGGTGGTGCTGCCGGGATCGACTTCCCCGGTGCGGCGATAGTCCCCGATCTCGACATTGTCGATCCTGCCGGCCTGGTACTGGCCGCGCACGGAATTCCGCAGCGCGTCGCTCTCGCTCGGAACCTGGATCGCCGCCAGCACGTCGGCCTTCTCCGCGCGCACCGAATGCGCGTCGAACCGGATCGGCGGCTCCATCGCGACCAGCGACAGCAGCTGGAACAGATGGTTCGGCACCATGTCGCGCAACGCGCCGGTTGCATCGTAGAAGCCGCCGCGGTGGCCGACATCGAGCTGCTCATCGACGGTGATCTGGACGTGATCGATGTGATTGCGGTTCCAGATCGGCTCGAACATGCCATTGGCGAAGCGCAGCACCAGGATGTTCTGCACCGTCTCCTTGCCGAGATAATGATCGATCCGGTAGATCTGGTGTTCGTCGATGATGCCGAGCAGTTCGGCGTTCAGCGCCTTGGCCGAGGCCAGGTCGGTGCCGAACGGCTTTTCGATCACCAGCCGCCGCCACGTCCCGTTCTGCTGGCTCAACATGCCGGTTCGCCCGAGTTCGCGGGCGATCGGTGCAAACGCATCGGGCGGCGTCGCCAGATAGAACAGGCGGTTGCCGCCGGTCTGCCTGACAGCCTCGAGTTCATCGAGCTGTTTTTGCATGCGGTCGAACGAGGCCGGCTCGCCGGGATCGGCGGCGATGCAGGTGACGCAATCGAGCAGACGCTCGGCGGTGGCATCGTCGACCGGGCGGGTGGCGAATTCGCGCAGGCCCTTCATCAGGCTGTCGCGCAACGCGTCGTTCGACATCGGCTTGCGGGTGATGCCGACCACGCAGAACTGGTCGGGCAACAGTCCGGTGGCCGCCAGATTATACAGCGCCGGGATCACCAGCCGATGGGTGAGATCGCCGGTGGCGCCGAAGATGACGAAGCAACAGGGTTCGGGCTTTTTCTGCGTCGGCTGATCTGAAGGCATCGGCGGTTACGCTTTTTTCTTTACGGTGTCGGGCGCTGCCTGCTGCCCCGGACCGGGATGCTGCTGCGGCTCCTTGTGGCCGCCGAAACCGTCGCGCATCGCGGAAAGGATTTTCTCGGCGAAGGTATGCTGCTTGCGCGAGCGAAACCGTGCGAACAGGGCGGCGGTCAGCACCTCCGCCGGGACCGCCTCGTCGATGGCGGCGTTGACGGTCCAGCGGCCTTCGCCGGAATCATCGACATATCCCGAATAGTTTTCCAGCGTCGGATTTTTGGCCAGCGCCGACGCCGTGAGGTCGAGCAGCCAGGACGGGATCACGCTGCCGCGCCGCCAGACCTCGGCGATGTCGGCAACATCCAGATCGAACCGATGCTCGGCGGGCAACGCCTCGATATTGGCATTGCGCAGGATGTCGAAACCCTCGGCATAGGCCTGCATCAGGCCGTATTCGATGCCGTTATGGATCATCTTGACGAAGTGCCCTGACCCGACCGGGCCGGCGTGAATGTAGCCTTGTTCGATGCGCGGATCGCGTCCCGCGCGCCCCTCGGTGCGCGGAATATCGCCAATGCCCGGCGCCAGGCTCGCGAAGATCGGGTCGAGGCGGTCGACCACTGCTTTGTCGCCGCCGATCATCATGCAATAGCCGCGCTCGATGCCCCAAACGCCGCCCGAGGTGCCGACATCGACGTAATGGATGCCGCGCTCCTTCAGCGCCTTGCCGCGGCGGACGTCGTCCTGCCAGAAGCTGTTGCCGCCGTCGATGATGACGTCGCCAGGCTCCATCCACTTCGTCAGCTCGTCGATGGTCGCCTCGGTGATCGCGCCCGCGGGCAGCATCACCCAGGCAGTGCGCGGCCGCTCCAGTTTGGCGACGAAATCCTGCAGCGAGCTGGCGCCCACCGCGTCCTCGGCAGCGAGATCCGCGACCGCTTTCGGATCCTTGTCGTAAACGACGGCGGAGTGGCCGTGCTTCATCAGCCGGCGGACGATATTGCCGCCCATACGTCCCAGGCCGATCATGCCGAGCTGCATTTTATCTTCCCTGAAATTCGCTTCAAAAACTGCTTGATATGTAAGTTCGATGTTTCGGCAGTGAAGGTGAGCCCCCTCTCCCATGGGGAGAGGGTTGGGGTGAGGGGGTACGGTCCATCGATAGACCTGAACCCCTCACCCGGATTGCTGCGCAATCCGACCTCTCCCTGTGGGAGAGGTGGCAGCGCACACTTGCCGTCCCATTCGTCATCCTAGTTCAAAGCCTCGGTGATGGCGGTATCGAGCAGCTTCAGGCCCGATGCGAGATCGCCCTTCAGATGCACGCGCAGCGCCCGCCGGCCGCGCTCGGTCAGCACGTCGAAATCGCCGCGGGCCTGCGCCGCCTTGATCACGCCGAAACTGGCCTTCTGGCCGGGCACCGCGAGATCCTTGTCGTCATCGGCGGTAATCTGCAGGAAGACGCCGCTGTCGGGGCCGCCCTTGTAGGCCTGCCCGGTGGAATGCAGGAAGCGCGGACCGAATTCGGCACAGGTCGCGACATGGCGTTTGTCGCGAACCGCCAGCCGCATCGCCTGCAGGCTGTCGATATGCGCGGCATCGCGTTCGATATAGGCGAGCAGCGCCACATAGTCGTCCGCATTGGCGCGGGCGAGATGGGCTTTCAGCCATGAGCCGAGATCGCCATCGGCGCCGGCCTTGCGCAGCTCGGTCGCATTGCTGTCGTCGGTGTAGAGATCGGCCTCGGCGGTGGAGATAACAGGTTTTTCCGCGGGCAGCTTCCCTGTTTTCTCGAACGCCGTGGTCAACTCGCGGGTCTTGATCTTGGCGTCCTCGACGTCGGGCTGATTGAACGGATTGATGCCGAGCACCGAACCCGCCACCGCGGTTGCCATCTCGAAGCGGAAGAATTCCTGGCCGATATGGTCGATCGATTTCATGACGATGCGCACCACCGGATGCCCGGCCGCCTCCAGCGCGTCCAGCTTTGCGTCATGCGCCGCGTCGTCTTCGCCTTCGGTGCGGATGTCGATGAAGAACCGGTCGCTTCCGTAGAGCGCGGGATCGCCGAGCGGTTCGCCGTCGATCGGGATCAGGCCCTTGCCTTCCTTGCCGGTGGATTCCGCGATCAGCTGTTCGGCCCAGGCGCCGAAATCGGCAACCTTCGGCGACGAGAGGATGGTGACCTTGTCGCGGCCTTCGAGCCCGGCCAGACCCATGGCGAGACCGAGCTGCACGCCGGGATTTTCATGCGGCGGCACGTCGGGTCCGCAGGAGCGGACCATGGCGAGCGCGTTATCGATCAGGTTGCGGACATCAATGCCGGCCGTTGCGGCCGGCACCAGCCCGAACGGCGACAGCACGGAGTAGCGGCCGCCGATCGAGGGATCGCCGTGGAAAATGCGGGCAAAACCTTGTTTGGTCGCGACCTTCTCCAGCGAGGAGCCTGGATCGGTCACCGCGATAAAGCGGTGGCCGGCCTTGTCGGCGCCGATGGTCTCCGACACGCGCGCGAAGAAATAATCCTTCATCGCGTTGGGCTCGGTGGTGCCGCCGGATTTGCTGGAGACGATGAACACGGTGTTGGCGAGATTGATCCGGGCCTGCAGGGTGCGGACCTGCGCGGGATCGGTGGAGTCGAGCACATGCAGTTTCGGGAAGCCGGGCTGCTTCGCGAAGGTTTCCGCCAGCACTTCCGGACCGAGGCTCGATCCGCCCATGCCGAGCACCACGGCGTCGGTGAAATTCTGTCCCTTCACGCGCTGCGCGTAGTCCTCGTAATCGGCGATATCGGCGGCCTCGGCGCTGTTGAGCCAGCCCAGCCATTTGTGTTCGTCGCTCCCGGACCAGACCGACTTGTCGTGCTGCCAGAGCCTGCGGATTTTGGCGGAGGCGCGCCAGTCCTCGGTGGCCTTCTCGACCGCCCTGGCGATGGTGCCGCCGAGCTTCATCTGCTGACGGTCGATCCCTGCGCCGAGCACGCTGGAGCGCTTGTGGGCGACCGCGCCGTAGAGCTTGTCGGCGGCATCCGCAAACAGCCTGACGCCGTCCCTGACCAGTTCGGCAGTGATGGCATCGAGCGAAATGCCGGATTTTTCGAGTTCGGAAAGCACGTGCCTTGCGTCCTCGATATTCTCCTCGAGGCTGTCACGCGGGGTGCCGTGATCGCGGAAGGCGTCGAGCGTCGCCGGCGGCACGGTGTTGATGGTGTTCGGACCGATCAACTCCTCGACATAGAGCACGTCGCTGTAGTCCTTGTTCTTGGTGCCGGTGAAAGCCCACAGCAGCCGCTGCGGTTTTGCGCCCTTGGCGGCGAGCCTGTCCCAGCGCGCGCCGGAAAACAGCCGCTTGTAATCCTGGTAGGCCAGCTTGGCGTTGGCGATGGCGACCTTGCCCTTCAGCGCGCTCAGGCGCTCCTTCTCGGTCGGGTCGTTGGCGCGCGCGATCTTCTCGTCGAGTTCCTTGTCGACCGCGCTGTCGATCCGGCTGACGAAGAAAGAGGCGACGCTGGCGACACGAGAGGGATCGCCGCCGCTCTTGACGAGTTTTTCCAGGCCCGCGAGATAGGCCTCGGCGACCTGCACATAGACCTTCTGCGAGAACAACAGCGTGATGTTGATGCTGATGCCCGCGCCGATCAGATGCTGGATCGCCGGCAGGCCCTCCGGCGTCGCCGGCACCTTGACCATCAAGTTTTTGCGGCCGACGTCCTGCCACAGCCGCTCGGCCTCGGCGATGGTGCCCTTGGTGTCCATCGCCAGATAGGGCGACACTTCGAGGCTGACGAAACCGTCCTCGCCCCTCAGTTGGTCATAGACCGGGCGCAGCACGTCCGCCGCGTTCTGGATGTCCTCGATCGCCAGATGCTCGAACAGCTCGGCAACCGGGCGATCGCCCATTTTCAGGGCATTTCCAATCGCGCCGTCATACTCATCCGAGCTGCCGATCGCCTTCTCGAAAATCGACGGATTGGAGGTGACGCCTTTTACGCCGTCGGTATCGATCAGCTGCTTGAGGTCGCCCCTGGCGACGAAGCCGCGGGCCAGGAAATCCAGCCAGACTGCCTGGCCGTGGTTTTCGAGTGCTTTGACGGGATTCATGATGCCCTGTTCTGTTCGATCTGGGTTTCCGCACCTTTTCCGGCGGGAAACCGGGTTGTCAACAAGTCGTTAGGCTGCGGCGATGAGACGAATATGCGTATCCCGGCGGCATAACGCCACCCACAACATATCGATCCCTCCCGGAGGTGGCGGTTTGGTGGCGGTGCCGGTCGTGGGGGCAATTGAGCCGATTGTTCCGGCGGTGATGCGGCGGGCGCGACGCAGAAGTCAGCCTGGGCTCAGGAAAAGCTCGTACAAATAGACCGAAATTTCGAAGATGATCAGGAGCACGATCATCGTTTCCAGCCGAATCCCGCGCTGCGCGTCGATCAGTTCGGTGAGCGCGGCCATCATCACTTCGATCGCATCGAGCCTGCGCGACAACGCCTTGGCCCGCTTCTTGAAATGGTAGGCTTCGGCCAGACGCTCGTGCAAACGTCCGACGTCGCCATCGCCCGGCAACAGCTCGGGTCTTTCTTCCACCTCGACCCGCTCCAGGAGGCGATGATGGATCAGCAGGGAGTGCCCGACAGTGCGCAGCATCTGGCGTCGCTTCCACGGCAGCCGGCCGGAACTGGCGAGATCGCTCGCGAACGGTTCGAGCACCTCGATGAGTTTTCGGACTTCTTCTTCCTCGAAGGCGAGCGCGACATTCTTGGCAAGCGCATCGACAATGGCAACAAGGCGCGGCGGTGACAGGCTCGGGACGGTAATGATATCCCCCGCGATCCCCTCGCTCGTTCCGATCCGGATTTCCGACGCCACGATAACCGGCGCGTCCAGGCGGCTTTCGACGCGATCGCCGAGCGCCTGCAGGAAAGCCTCTTCCTCGCCCTTTGAGACTCCAATGAGGACGACGGTGCCGAAGGGCACCATTGCGGCAAAGCCTCCGCCGCCCAGACGCAGGACCAGCGGCGACGACGTGATCACTTCCGATCGATGGAAGTCTCCGGCTTCGAGGCCTGCCAGCCTGAGCCGACGGCCAAGGCGGAGCGCGCGAGCGACCAGCCGCTGTGCTGAGGTCGCGCCGAGGGGCGTGACGAGGGGCGTGATCGGATGGTCGGTCATTTCACCGGGTGCAGCGGTCCGCATTTTCACGACGGGCCATGCGGAGAATTTCGGCCTGAGCCGCAGACTGTCACGCCGCGGGAAGGACGGGCTTGCGTTATGTCAACGCTCGAGATCACTGCTCATGCGTCAAGCCGTCGTAACCTGGTACCTGGAATCGCAAATCGGTATTGCAGCCCATCCTTCGCGACGGCCGCTTCGCGGCCTCCTCAGGATGAGGTCTAACTTGTTGAAGCACAACAACCTCATGCTGAGGAGCGAGCGGCGCGAGCGTCTCGAAGCATGGGCAGCAAGCGACTCATCTTTCTCACATAGTGGGTACTATTCGCGCGCGCTCATGGGCGCAGATACAGATAGCCCTGCGACTGCAGTTCCGCGATCCGGACCACGCCGCCCTGCTCGACGCTGACAAAACCCGGCAGCAAGTCCTTCAGCTCGATCTTCTGCGATTTGATGGTGTTGCCGCAGGCCGCGAGTTCGACGCCGGCTGTGGAAAATTGAGCGACCCGCCGGGTGATATCCGGATTGGCGGAGCCCGAATGAAACGACCGCAGCGCCTGGCCGTGAATCACAAGCGCGATGGTGACGTGATCGGGACCGCCGACGCCGTCGAAATGGTTCTGGATATTGCCGAGCACGAAGGAGACCTTATCGAGGTCGCTGAGATGATAGACCACCTTCAGTTTGGCGATGGGTGCTGCGCCGGTGGCGGCGCTGGCGCGCGATGCGGCGAAAGCGGCGCCAAAGGCTGAAACCGCGCCCCACAAGATGCTGCGTCGATGCATGGCACTCTCCCTGGTTTGCCGGTTGGGATTTGCAGCGAGCCTATCGGTTTCGCCTGATCTCCGCCAGTTCCTTCCGGTCGGCCACCAGCGAGGCACATTCGCTGGCATCGGCGCGCTCGAGCCGGAATACCTTGTCGTCGGCGCCGCCGACCAGCGCGTCGGCCCTCGGCAGTCTACATTCAAGGACCTTGCCGAAAGTATGCGATATTATCGCGCAAACGCCACAAGCGTAAGCGTCTCGTGCCGTCCACTTAAGAGAGGTGGACCATGCGCGGATTAAATACGTTGGGTTACTTCGGGATGTCGGGCAACCCGCGCGCTCGGCGGGAGCGCTCAATAATTTCCGCTGCGTTCCGTTCCGCCTCCTCAATTTTCGCTTTTATTTCGGGAGGAATGCGCTGGTCCATAAAATATCGGGTTGGCTTGGCTCCGACTTTCACTGAAATGGCGTCGGATGGGACGCCTGGTCGGCGCGGTTTGTCTGTTCTTGAAAATGGCAGGCGCCGAACGTTTGCCTCGATCTTCTGCAATCTGAGCACTTCCGCCAGAGCTTCCGCTGCTTGCCCCTGTAGGGCATTGGCGTTGTGTTCCAGAGCCCTCATGATGTCGTCGGGGTATTGGGGGTCGAAGCGAACGCCGCCTTCATATTCAATCTCTACGCCTTCGCGCCAAATATCCTCAAGGTTAGTTAGCTCGGACTTCCAGTCGCCCAGCTGGCACAACACAACCACATATCCCGCCAAGCGGCGCGCCTCGAAGTCCGGAATAGCTCCAACAAAAACTCGGATACCGGGGAATTGCTTGAGTGGCGCTGCGGCTGGCCATTGGGAGAGGAGCCGGGGCGCGACGGCATTCTCCAGTTCTAGGTTCTGGCGTCGCAAGACCTCGGTTCGTTCGTTAGCCGCAGCTATTTCCGCATTGGCCTTGGCTACATCAGCCTGCGTCGCTCCAAGCTTGGCGTTCGCTTCTGCCGCGCCCTTCCTTAGCTCCTCGGCTTGGACTGAAAGTTCTGCTGCGTGCGCAGAGGCTTTTGCTGCCCCTTCATTCGCTTTGGCGGTTTGTAATTCAAGCGTAGAGGTTCGCCACTCTGAGTGGTCTTCGCGAAGGCTGGTTGTTCTCCACTGGAGCAACAAAAATGCAATTGTCGCGCAAGCACCGATTGCGGTGATTATTCCTCCAGCCAATACTCCCTTCCACGAAATTGGGTACCAATACTCAGCCCACTCCAATAGCGCCGGAGGGATTCGGGAAGGTTGGGAACCTATGTTGTTTTCATGGGCCATTAGGATTATTATTGCTGCACCAATTGCGCTACTGGCGTTCACGGGCGTATCCTATGGCGCACGCGGAGGCGTTAAATTTCCTCCAACACTACTCCCTTCAGTTCCATAGCCGCAAGGCAGGCCAGAAAGAACGTCGCGGAAAACGTGCCCCGCTTCAGCTTCATGGTGATCCCTGCCTCAGCCCGTAGGACGGATTCTCTTTAATCCGCCATGGCGTATGAATCGGCGGGTTAAAGCGAACCCGCCCTACGCGAGCTGCTGACCCGACGTGATGCGACAAAGTAACCCGTCGGGTAAAATTTCGCTTTTCCCGAAACCCAAATCACCGTTATGACTCCCGCCATCCCGTCTCCTTGGGAAGGGGCGTTGGCCATCGTCACCGAACGTTGGGATGGGATGCGGTGGACGCGGCGGCATCGTGCGCGCGAAGGGACGGCAGGGCGGGATAAACTCCGTGAGCGGTCTTCAGAACGTGTCGACGAGCGGTGCCGGAGCGTACGGCAAAAGCGTGTGGACCTGATGCCTGAAACTGGTAGGCGTCAAGTCTTGCGGAGGTGCTGCAGGCCCGACCGGGCTGACGTGCCGGTTTCCGTGAGGCGACGGAGGCGACAAAGGCCATGAATTCTCCGGGGTGAGCGCGCGATAAGCCGTAAAGCCATTGCGCAGGGAATGTCGGATGTTCTCCGCTGCCCTGTATGCTCGTGTGCTTTTTTTTACTCGTGCAACCTTGCACACGAGACCGCGGGTGCAGCGCGCATCCGACATTCCCTGCTCCCTTATTTGAGGGAGGACTGATATTCAAACCTCGGGCAAATCATGCCGCGGGAAGGCGGACGTGTATCTGCTGTTGAATGGAACCCAAACTCCCACAACGTCATTGCGAGGAACGTCCGCCGAAGCCCGGCTTCGGGCGAAGGCGGATGCGACGAAGCAATCCATCTCACGACCGGCACCGCTGCGCGATGGATTGCTTCGTCGCAAGAGCTCCTCGCAATGACGGGGTTGATGGGCCGGTGGAGTGGCGCAATCGCCGCAAGGACGATACCCTGTACGGGAGCGACGGCTCGGGCGAATGTGAGTAAGGTTGCCCGGATCGCGCTCACAATGAGTACTCCAACGAGGACGGTGGTTTTGTGAAGGGAGTGCCGGGCGAAGCGGCCGTATCGGAGCCGCGGTATCGTTTCATACCGCTTCGGAAGGCGGATCTGATCGACGGCCTGATGGCTGCGGGCGCCCTCGACGATGCCGGTCAGGCCGGATTCCGGCAAGTTGCGCGCCAGCTCGGCGCCATCCTTCACTACCAGTATTTCGAACAGCTCGACCTGCTGCGCGAGGCCTATTTTCACTTCGACCCGGAGGTCGACCCGCAGACCTGTTCGCCTGCGACGGATCTCGAAGCCGCCTATCGACGCCTGAGCGAGGACTTCGTCCGGATCCTGACGGAGGCCAATTTCATCGAGATCGACCATCAGGAGATCATCCGCGCCTTTGGCGAGCACGCTCTGGTGCGGGTAAAGATCAAGGCGCCGGTCGGGGATTATCGCGACGTCCGCATGTTCCGCCGCGGCAGCCACCGCAAGACCATCGAGGTCCCCGTGTGGTGGGGCTTGCGGCGACGTCGTTACGAAGTCGATATCTATGACGACGTGGTGATGATGGTCGCGACCAGGCCCGGCAGCGATACGCCGGCCGACGCCCGCAAGCCGCGCTGGGGCGGAAAAAAAGAGAGCGGCCCAAAAATCCGCGGCGGCGCGGTGCTGTTCAAGTACTTCCGGCACATCGCCCGCGCCGATCTCGAGGCGCTGTTTCCCAATGTGCGGGTGGTGATGAGCCTGTGGGACCAGCTGACCCTCGGCGTCCCGGCGGTGGTCGGCGGCATACCGATCCTGATGAAGCTGGCCTCGACCCTGACGATCCTGTTTTTTGTCGCCGGCTTCTATCTCGGCGTCAACGCGACGCTCGGCGATAACGACATGGAGCAGGCGCTGGTTGCGCTCGGCGGCCTGTTCGCGCTCGGCGCCTTCATGCTGCGGCAGCGCGGGAATTTCCACCGTCAGTCGCTGCTTCATCAAAAGCAGGTCACCGACAATATCTATTACCGCAACGTCAACAACAATGCCGGCATCTTCAACTATTTGATCGGCGAGGCCGAGGACCAGGAATGGAAGGAGGCGCTGCTGGCCTATTACTGCCTGATCGTGGCGCCGCAACCTGTCACGCGCGCGGCGCTCGATGCGGGCATTGAAGAACTCCTGCTGCGCCGCTTCGGCTTCGCGGCCGATTTCGAGATCGGCGAGGCCCTGACGCGACTGAAGCGCCTCGGGCTGCTTTGCGAGAGCGGCGGCATGCTGTCGGCTCTGCCGCCTCCCGCGGCGATCGAACGGCTGGAGGCGGAGTGGGCGCAGTTGTTACGGCTCTAGTACCGACTATGTGCGGTCAGTGAGTCGCTTGCTGCCCATGCTTCGAGACGCTCGCGTCGCTCGCTCCTCAGCATGAGGTTGTTGTGTTTCAACAAGTTAAACCTCATCCTGAGGAGCATCGCGAAGCGATGCGTCTCGAAGGATCGGCTGCAACAGCTACTTGTCCTGGTACTAGCGCAGGCTCGCGTTGATCTTGTCGAGCGCGGCGGAGCCGGGGCAAAGGTCGCTGGCGTCGAGCGTATTGAGCGGCGCCTCGACGGTGTCGAGATGGCTGTGCAGATCGTCCGACTCCGGATCGACATACAACAGCCCGGTGACGATCTGTCCCCTGGCGGCATGCTTCTGCAGGAACGACATCGCCCCGACCCGGTCGTGCGGATCGTAGTCGGCATCGATCTTGCGCAGCGCGATCCTGGTGCCGTCGTGCTGCTCGACAAGCTGCACGGTACCCGGGGCATAATCCACCGTGATCGGGTCGCGGCCGCTGATGACGTCGAGCCGGTTCACCGCGTCATTGTGCTCGCGCACATAATCGAAGCTCTTGGTCGAGCCGGCGTGATTGTTGAAGGCGACGCAGGGGCTGATGACGTCGATGAACGCCGCGCCCTTGTGCTGGATCGCGGCCGCGATCAGCGGCACCAGCTGGGTCTTGTCGCCGGAGAAGCTGCGCGCCACGAAGCTGGCGCCGAGCTGCAGCGCGATCGCCACCAGGTCGATGGGACTGTCGCTGTTGATCAGGCCCTTCTTGGACTTCGAGCCGCGGTCGGCGGTGGCCGAGAACTGGCCCTTGGTCAGGCCGTAGACGCCGTTGTTCTCGACGATGTAGGTCATGTTGACGCCGCGCCGGATCGAATGCGCGAACTGGCCGAACCCGATCGAAGCCGAATCGCCGTCGCCGGAAACGCCGAGATAGATCAGGTCGCGGTTGGCGAGATTGGCGCCGGTCAGCACCGACGGCATTCTTCCATGCACCGAATTGAAGCCGTGCGAATTGCCGAGGAAATAGTCCGGGGTCTTGGAGGAGCAGCCGATGCCGGAGATCTTGGCGACCCGGTGCGGTTCGATCGACAGTTCGAAGCAGGCCTCGATGATCGATGCGGTGATCGAGTCGTGGCCGCAGCCGGCGCACAGCGTCGAGACCTTGCCTTCGTAATCCCGGTGGGTGAAGCCGAGATCGTTCTTCGGAAGCCCCGGATGCTGAAATTTCGGCTTTGCAATGTAGGTCATGACTTCACCCGCAATTTCCGCTTCGTCATGGCCGGGCTTGTCCCGGCCATCCACGTCTTGGCAAAGGAAAAGGAAGACGTGGATGCCCGGCATAAAGCCGGGCATGACGTCTGAGAGAGCGAAGTATAGGTCATGACTTCACCTTGCGGAGCGGGGTCACCTTGAGCTGGTCCTGGTGGTCGCCGATGGCGCCGGCGATGAAGCGCGCGGTAATCGGCGTGCCGTCATAATGCAGGATCGGAATCAGGCGGACCGGATCGATGCCGTTCTCGTTGACGATCAAGGAGCGAAGCTGCGCATCGCGGTTCTGCTCGACCACATAGACGAAGTCGTGGTCGGCGATGAAGCTGGCGACGCTGGAATGGAACGGGAAAGCGCGGATGCGAAGCCGGTCGAGCTGATGTCCGCGCGATTCCAGGATGCCGATCGCCTCGTCCATCGCCGGCGCGGTGGAGCCGAAATAGATCACGCCGTATTTGGTCGGCTTGGCGGCGTTGGCCTGCAGCGGCCGCGGCACCATGTCCTGGGCGGTTTCGAACTTGCGCACCAGCCGCTGCATATTGTCGGCATAGACGGGGCCTTCCTCGGAATAGATCGCATAGCGGTTGCGCGAGGTGCCGCGGGTGAAGAACGAGCCCTTGGTCGGGTGGGTGCCGGGATAGGTGCGGTACGGAATGCCGTCGCCGTCGACGTCGAGATAGCGCCCGAAGTCGCGGCCGGGTTCATCCAGCATCTCCGCCGTCATCACCTTGCCGCGGTCGTATTGCCTGGCGTCGTCCCACTTCAGCGGGCGGCTGAGACGGTGGTTCATGCCGATGTCGAGATCGAGCATGAGGAAGATCGTGGTTTGCAGCCGTTCGGCGAGATCGAAGGCCTGGGCGGCGAATTCGAAGGCTTCGGCCGGGTCTTCCGGGAACAGCAGCACATGCTTGGTGTCGCCATGCGAGGCGTAGGCGCAGGCGATGATGTCGCATTGCTGGGTTCGGGTCGGCATGCCGGTCGAGGGGCCGGCGCGCTGCACGTTCATGATCACGGCCGGAATCTCGGCGAAATAGGACAGGCCGATGAACTCCGTCATCAGGGAGATGCCGGGGCCGGAGGTGGCGGTGAAGGCGCGGGCGCCGTTCCACGACGCGCCGATCACGATGCCGATCGATGCCAGTTCGTCCTCGCCCTGGACGATGGCGTATTTCGCCTTGCCGGTGACGGGGTCGTGCCGCAGCTTCTTGCAGTGGCTGGTGAACGCGTCGGCCACCGACGAGGAGGGCGTGATCGGGTACCACGCGCATACGGTGGCGCCGCCATAGACCGCGCCGAGAGCCGCCGCGCTGTTGCCCTCGATGAAGATGCGATCGCCGACCTTGTCGGCCTTCTTCACCCGCAGGCCGATCGGGCATTTCAGGTTCTGCAGCGCCCAGTCGCGGCCGAGATGCAGGGCGTGGATGTTCGACGACAGGAGCTTTTCCTTGCCCTTGTACTGCTCGCCGATCAGCTGCTCGACCAGCTTCGGGTCCATGTCGAGCAGGGCGCACATCGCGCCGAGATAGATGATGTTCTTGAACAGCTGGCGCTGGCGCGGATCGGTATAGGTCGAGTTGGTGATGGCGGTCAGCGGCACGCCGATCACGGTGATGTCGGCGCGGAATTTCGACGCCGGCATCGGCTTGGTCGAATCGTAGAACAGATAACCGCCGGGCTCGATCGAGGCGATGTCCTTGTCCCAGGTCTGCGGGTTCATCGCCACCATCATGTCGACGCCGCCGCGGGCGCCGAGATGGCCGTCCTCGGTCACCCGCACCTCGTACCAAGTCGGCAGGCCCTGGATGTTGGAGGGGAAGACGTTGCGCGGGCTGACCGGCACGCCGTGGCGCAGGATCGAGCGCGCGAACATCTCGTTGGCGCTCGCCGAGCCCGAGCCGTTGACGTTGGCGAAGCGGACGACGAAGTCGTTTACGCTGCTGATCGGGCTTTGGACGGACATGATGTTCCTGCGTGGGTCATATCGATGAGGTATTTCTGCATGTCCCAGGCGCCGGTGGGACAGCGTTCGGCGCACAGGCCGCAATGCAGACAGACGTCTTCGTCCTTGACCATGACGCGGCCGGTCTTGAGGCCGTCGGCGACATAGAGGTCCTGGTCCGGATGCAGCGAGGGCGCCTTCAGCCGTGTCCGCAGATCGGCTTCCTCGCCGTTCTCCGTAAAGGTGATGCAGTCCATCGGACAGATATCGACGCAGGCGTCGCATTCGATGCACAAGGGGGCGGCGAATACGGTCTGGACGTCGCAGTTCAGGCAGCGGTGAGCCTCGCCTAGCGCCAGCTTGACGTCATAGCCGAGTTCGACCTCGGCGCGGATGTCCTTCAGCGCGATCACCTTGTCGCGATGCGGCACCTTGTAGCGCTTGTCGTTGGAAATGTCGTTGTCATAGCTCCACTCGTGGATGCCCATCTTCTGCGAGGAGACGTTCACCTCGGGCAGCGGCCGTTCGGTGATGTCCTCGCCGGACAGCATCTTGTGGATCGACAGCGCGGCGTCGTGGCCGTGCGCCACCGCCCAGATGATGTTCTTGGGGCCGAACGCGGCGTCGCCGCCGAAGAACACCTTCGGATTGGTCGAGCCGAATGTCCTGGCGTCGACCTTGGGCATGTTCCACTTGTCGAATTCGACGCCGCAGTCGCGCTCGATCCAGGGGAAGGCATTCTCCTGGCCGACCGCCACCAGGACGTCGTCGCAATTGATGGTCTCGTCGGCTTCGCCCGACGGCACCAAGTTGCGGCGGCCATTGCCGTCGTATTCCGCCTTCACCTTCTGGAAGGTGACGCCGGTGAGCTTGCCGTTGTCGTGGACGAAGGCGACCGGCACCATGAAGTTGAGGATCGGAATGTCCTCGTGGAGCGCGTCTTCCTTCTCCCACGGTGAGGCCTTCATCTCCTCGAAGCCGGAGCGCACGACCACCTTGACGTCTTCGCCGCCGAGCCTGCGCGCGGTGCGGCAGCAATCCATCGCGGTATTGCCGCCGCCGAGCACGATGACGCGCTTGCCGATCTTGCTGACATGCTCGAACGAGACCGAAGCAAGCCATTCGATGCCGATGTGAATATTGGCGGCGGCCTCCTTGCGGCCCGGGATTTCGAGCTCGCGGCCGCGCGGTGCGCCGGAGCCGACGAACACGGCGTCATAGTTCTCGGCGAGCAACTGCTTCAGGCTGTCGATGCGGTGGCCGCCTTTGAACTCGATGCCGAGATTGAGGATGTAGTCGGTTTCCTCGTCGATCACCGAATCCGGCAGCCGGAACTTCGGAATCTGCGTCCGCATCATGCCGCCGGCCTTGGGGTCGGAATCGAACACGGTGCAGTGGTAGCCGAGCGGGGCGAGGTCGCGGGCCACCGTCAGCGAGGCGGGACCGCCGCCGACGATCGCGATGCGCTTGCCGTTTTTCGCCATTGGCTTCGGCATGCGGTGCTTGACGTCGTCCTTGAAATCGGCGGCGACGCGCTTCAACCGGCAGATCGCGACCGGCGTATCCTCGACGCGGCCGCGGCGGCAGGCCGGCTCGCACGGGCGGTCGCAGGTGCGCCCCAGAATTCCCGGGAACACGTTCGATCGCCAGTTGATCATGTAGGCGTCGCTGTAGCGGCCTTCAGCAATCAGGCGGATGTATTCTGGAACGGGCGTATGCGCGGGACAGGCCCATTGGCAATCGACCACTTTATGGAAGTAGTCCGGCGCCGAAATATCAGTCGGTTTCATTCCTACCTTGTCCGCGCGATTTCAAGGAAGGCGCGGCCTTATCTTTGCCTGCGAACGCTCAGTCGGCGTTCTTGTGGTTTTTGAATTGCATCATGGACTTACCTTATTAGAGGCATTCCAGATGCACAAAGGCAATTTTGCCTCAGCCCCCGCTTTCGTTGGTCGAAGGCCATAACGTTAGTGTTATTGCGGCAGTGCAGCATGTGTAGCGCGACGGCACCGCTGGCGCACGTTATGGGCATTGGAAGTTCAAAGCACTCGAAAGACGCGAACGCGTTTTTATTGGACGGTCGAGGCGCGGGTCGCGGAATATCGATGCAATGCTTGTGCGTGTGCGCTGGTCGCCCGCGATGGCCGGAATGCCATTCCGGTTGGTGACGTTGATACGAGGCAGCGGGCCAGCCAGGAATATGGTTGACTTCAGACGGCGACCGGCTGCCCCGTCATGCTGCCATGGCTTTTTTGGCTGCTTGCGCAAGAAATCCCGACCGCGTGAAACCCTCGCGTTCCGCATATTGGTCAATTTGCTCGAGCACGTCAGCAGGTATCGTGACATTGATGCGGACGCTCCTGATTTCCGCGTCGGGCGCGGCGATCAGAACAGCTACCCCGTCCTTGTTTTCTTTAAGGGACATAATCTCTTCGAGAGAGGAGGGTTCGGGTACGGGCTCACCATCCTTGGCCATACCTTCAAGATGAAAAGCCAAAGCTTCAGTGGCCATCTGCCGGGCCTCGTCCAGATTGCTCCCGGCGGTGATCACGCCGGGAAGGTCAGGAAACGAAACGCCGTAGTCGCTGTCAGCTTCCTTATGGATCAGGGCGATGTATTGTCGCATTGGCATTCTCCCGCAGGGTGAGCCGCATCGGCTCCATTTCATATTTCGAGTTCTTCATTTTATTATTAGTTTGAGATCCGCCTGCTTCTCGATGCTTCTCAGCGTGCCGGTTGGGACGTCTTTCTTCGGATGTGGGACGGTCACACGCCCCTTCTTCCCGGGATGTTTAAATTGAACGTGGCTGCCTTTCTGGGCGACCTGCTCCCAGCCGTCCGACTTCAAAGCCTTTATGACATCCTGAGACTTCATGGTGTATTTATACACATCTACGCGCCGGCCTCAAGTGTATAAATACACACCAGAAGCTGCTCCACACCTTGCGGCTGGCCGCCTCGCCCCGCAGCGCCCTGACGTGTTCAATCGCGGTGAATGTCGCGCTTCGCCAGGTCCCGCATCAGGCGGTAGAGGCCCGTCGAGATCACGCCGTATCAGTGGGTACGTCCGGATGAGGAGAGGTAGCTCTTTGCCTTGCGGCGGCACCGGGATGCAGCGCGCACCCCGTGCGATGCAGCGACATGAGAGCTAACTCCTTGTCGGCGGAGGCCGTCATGCCGGGGGCGATGCGCCGCATTGAACCTGGAATCCCGGAGCGACCGCCGAGCCAGTTCTTGACCCTTATCCAGAGGCCGTGGTTGACTGCCGCGCGTCTTTTTCCCAGGGAGCTGAGCATGAAGAAAGTCATTCTTGTCGGTCTTGCTATCTTCGCCGTCTCTACCTCTGCCGCCTTGGCGGCCAAGAAGCAGAAACCAGCTGCCGCCCCCGCGGCCATGGCCGGGCCTGCTCCGATGATCAAGGCCAGCGCCGCCGATATGGCGCTGTACAAGAAAAGCCAGGTTGAATCCGGCATGATGAAGAAGAAGAAATAGTCACACCGATCGTTCGGATCTCGATAGCGCCGCCGTCCGCTGGATGGCGGCGTTATTTTTTGCGCGCCCTCGTGCGCGTTCAGGGCCGCGTGACCGCCTCCATGATTTCCTTCGGACGCCGCTTGATCGCCAGCAAATAGGCCAACGCCGGAGCATCCGGCATGCGCCGTCCCTGCTCCCAGTTCTTCAGCGTGGAAAGCGGAATGCGATACGCCGTCGCAAAGTGATGCTGCGACATCCGGAGCGAAAGACGGATCGCCTTCACATCCGGCAACTCGACTTTGGACACGCGCAACCCGCGAACCTTCTTGCCGGCGGCATGCTTTGCCGCCTGCTGCATGCTTTCGATCAACTCCTTTCCAAACTTGCCCATGTTGTTCTACTTATCCGATGGTCCGGTCCACGGCGTCGAGCTACATTGGTATTAGGCCGCCGGGATGGCAAGGAATTCAAGATAAAGCACCTGCTGTGAAACCATGACCAAGATACGAGCCAAACAACTGGTCGTCTGTATCGAAAACGACGGATATGCGGTCTCGCTGGAGAAACGCAAAATCTACGTTGCGCTGCGCGATGCCGCAGCCGAGAAGCACAACATGCTGCGGATCGTCGATGAATCCGGCGAGGATTATCTCTATTCGAAGGCGTTTTTCTGTCCGATCGCACTGCCGAAGGCGGTAAAGAGGGCCGTGCTGGCAGCCTAAGCAGCGCAGCCCGCGCCCATGATCGCGCAATGCCTCAATGGCGGCCTCGGCTGCCTGGAGGTGGAGTGCAACCGCTGGAGGGCCCGCGCGAGCCTGCCGCTGACCGCGATCCGCCGCCCGCGCGACACCCCGCTATGGAAACTGGAAGCCTCGCTGAAATGCCGCTCTTGCTGCAAGGGCCGCTATGCGCCGCAGGTGCACATGATCAAGCTGACGGCAACGCGCGAGATCACGCCGTATCAGTGGGTGCATCCGGATGAGGAGAGGTGAACCATGCGCTTGGAGGCGGAAGTGCTAGCGCATTCCGGCCGTAGTTGTGATAGGGTAAACCGCAACTATTGCTCTAAGGACCTTGGGAATGACGCAGGAGTCGGAAGTTCCAGCAGATGCTACGGCGCTCATTAGCGCTTACCAGAATCGCACGCTTCTAGGGCACATATTCAATCGATTTGATTGCGCCGACGAGCCGACAGTGGCCGCCATTCTTGATATTTGCGTATCCCTTCATAACGCTGGAGTAATCGACTTGCTGTCGCTCACAGAAGGCGCTGACTTTGAAGAACTCAACCCGACCACATTTTTTACGGGACAGCATTTTCTTTGTGATCTAATACCGAAATTAAAAGCAGCCACAACGTCGATGGTTCACTTTGTGAATGCTTTGGTGATGAAGGGCGGAAACGACCTCATGGCCGGTTCTCCTAATGGTGCCTTTCGTGAGTGGTGTAAAGTTGATGTTGAGCGATCACAAGAAGTTATCAGTCTTGCAAACCAAGGAGACGAGCAGGCCGTAAGAGTCCTGAGCTTTGCTCTAAACGCAGAAAACAATATAGATACAGCAAAGATTTTCGTTGAAACCTACTCCGACGAACGCCGGCTAGCGGCGATTACCGCCCTTTCTCGCATGAAATTTGAGAATGCGGATAAAGCCCGCAACATAATCCAGACGCTTAACTCGATTCTAGAAACTGGCCCGGGCGATTTCCCAGTTGCTCTGATATTGGCGTCGGTTTTAGAGATCGTAGATAAGAGCGCAGAACTCACGTGGGAAGATTCAATAGAAGTCTTAAAAAACGCATGTAAAGCGCCGGGTGCGCAAACGCACTTTGCATGCGCCAGATCTCTCTGGATCTATGACAAGCAGTTGAGTGAAGAGGTTGTCACATCACTGCTTGATGCCCTTACTTCATTAGACGCAACACACAAAGGCACGATATCGGAACTCGACCATGGATTGCGCAAGCTGCTCGGTACTGCGCATGCTGATCGCGCAATTCGCTTTTTGGAAAACCTCCTGAGTAGAGACAATGGAGGCTTGGCTCTCTCTCAGTTTCCAACGGCAGGCTCCGCCTTGATTGAGGGCCCGACCGATAGATTCCATCAAGTCTTTGTTTCATGGTTATTGACGGGAAACCCGGCGCTATGCACAGGGCTTGAAAAGCTCATGAGCCGAAAGGATAGAGACAAGGCAATTAATCTCTCCATAAGCCCGCTACACCTCACGCGTATGCAAAAACTATTTCTTTGCCGGAAAGCCATCGGTTTCTTCTTCATTGAGCCCGTTATTGCCTCATCGGTTCTGGTTTCGGTCCTTCGGGATAGTGACGAACAGGGCGCCGTATTGGTTCGCGAGCTTCTAATCGATCCCCTTCTTCGGAATTACGGCGGCGGCGCCAAAGATTATCTGAAAACGATAAGGAGCGATGACCCGAGCTTCGAACACGTTGATTTTGCGTTGAAGGAGCATGAAAAATATTCGCAGGACTTACACTCTGCTCCTGAAGTTAAGGAACTTCATCCCTCAGAGCACCAGCGCCAGATCGAGCATCTTCGGTTTCACGACCAAATGAGCGCCGCGCAAAAGACCGCGATGAAAGAATCTGTATTCCTTAATTTGATCCGGCGTTCGGTCATTCTGTATGGAAGGCGAACGATGACTTTTGTGGAAGGCCCCAATAACGAGCGCAGGGCTGTAGAAATGGATATGCAAAGCCACGGCGTCTCGATGGAGGTTCCGCGCGGAGACATATTCGACCCGGTAGGGCTGAATTACATGCTGCTTGTTTTTCGAGGGGAAAGGTTCGTCTCTTGAAACTTTTATCCGCGATTACCTTGCGTCGCTTAAGGAGCGCGAAGAGCTTGATGCTATTTTGCCAGATTTACTGAGCGAGCTTGGCTTTACAGTGTACTCTCGACCGGGTCGGGGAACAACGCAGCACGGCGTTGATGTAGCAGCGGTTGGTGCAGGTGATGACGGCGAGAACAAGGTTTATCTCTTTTCGATCAAGCAGGGCGATCTGACTCGAAAAGATTGGGATGGCGGGTCGCTTCAAGATTTACGACCTTCGTTAAATGAGATTCAAGACGCTTACATTCCTTCGCGAATTCCGAAGGAGTATGAGCATTTGAGGATCGTGATTTGTCTATGTTTCGGTGGGGACATGCAAGAGCAGGTTAGACCGGCAGTCACTGGTTATATCGAGCAGCACACGACGGAGCGCATTTCGTTCGAACAGTGGAACGGAGACAAACTGGCGGGCCTTATCCTTTTGGGAATATTGCGCGAAGAAATTCTTCCAAAGTCGCTCCGCTCAAGTTTTCAAAAAGCCGTAGCAATGGTTGATGAGCCCGACGTAGCCTTTATTCATTTCTCTACCCTTGTCCGTCAGCTTAGGAATTCGGCTGTAGAGAGCGCAAAGGCTCGGGTTACATCTGCACGGCAGATTTATGTTTGCCTTTGGATATTATTTGTTTGGGCGCGCGATGTTGGGAATGTCGAGGCGCCTTACCGAGCAAGCGAAGTCGCGCTGTTAAGCGTTTGGGATTTGGCGCGCTCGATCATAGGAAAGAAAACTAACGAGGCGAGAGATGTCACCGCCGTACTTCACCAATTGATTGCACTTCACCTCATCATATCCGATGAGCTAACGGGAAAAATGTTGCCCTATATAGAAAAGCGTGACGCGCTATCGACGGCAGTTAATTCGAGGAGTTCTACGGATGTTAATCTCAAGTTGTTCGACCTTCTTGGTCGAATAGCGATGAGAGGCCTTTGGTTTCATTGGATGGCAAGCCAGTCTGAAGGTGAAGAAACGAATGAAATGCGCCGAAGGGTGACCGAATGGGCTTCTAATGGCTTTAGGCTAATTCAAGCAAATCGGATCTTGTTCACACCCCTTTGCGATCAGCAAGCGATTGAGATAGCGCTGTTTCTTCTTCTGGCGGCCGCTAGCAATGGAGATGATCGCAGCATCCCAAATTGGTTGACAGAGATGGTGCATCTTCTGGATGTCACCTTTCGCACGCACGGAAAGTATCCATGCGTTTTCGTCGACTATAGGGATATCGTCGAACATCCTCGAGACCGCTCGGACGAATATTTCAGAGAGGCGACATCGGGCAGCATTCTTATTCCTTTGTTGGCGGCTTGGCTCTCCGCACTGGGCGAAACGGAGGCTGTCGAAAAATTGGCGACACTCGTTCGTTCGACTCTAGCGCACTGCACCCTTCAGCTTTGGTTGCCCGACTCAACTACCGAAGAAAAGCTGTATGTGGGAGGTCAGCACCATGGCCTTGCGCTATCCGATCTCCCATTTTCAAATCCAGGCGATGACCTCTTAGGAACAATTGCAGAGGCTTGTGAGCGAGAAAACAGTTTTTCCAAGCTGTCACCGAGCGTGGAAGGATATTGGCCAATAATACTGCTCGCGTGTCGGCATTATCGATTACCGGTGCCCCCACACTATTGGATTGAGCTTCTACGCCCAGCTAGTCCGGCACCCGAGGCGGCGAGCACGTCGATCGAATTGTGATAGTGGCCCAGCAGCACGGCCCATACGAAAAGGGGCGGTGCGAGGCAGAGCGTGGGATTTGGCGAAGGGGATGGATGGCCTGGTCAAGCCCGGCCATGACGAGCGGGGCCGTGCGGCCAGCCCCAATCCCTCCAAAATCCCCCCGCATTTCCTTGTCTTTTCTCCCCTTTGGGGCTAGAACCCCGCCACGTCCGCAGCCCCCGCACCCCTGGAGGCTTGCTGCGGCGTTGACCGGGGCCGCGATGCGGCCTTTAACTTTTGAAAACAAGGACTTAAACCAGATGGCGACCGTCAAGGAATTGAAGGCGACCACTCGTCCGACAGGCGGCAAGGGGGCCGCACGGGCAGTACGTCGCGCCGGGAGAGTTCCCGGAGTGATCTATGGCAACAACCAGCCCCCCCAGCCGATCTCGGTCGACGATATCGAACTGCGCCTGCGCATCCAGGCCGGCCGGTTCCTCACCACGATTTACGACATCGATCTCGACGGAAAGAAGCACCGCGTGATCCCGCGCGACTTCCATCTCGACCCTGTCAGAGATTTCCCCATCCATGTCGATTTCATGCGGCTCGGCGAAGGCGCCACCATCCGCGTCAGCGTTCCCCTGCACCTGCAGAACGCCGACTCGGCGCCGGGCGTCAAGCGCGGCGGCACGGTCAACATCGTTACCCACACCATCGAGCTGGAATGCTCGGTCGATAACATTCCGCAGTTCATCGAGGCCGATGTCGGCGGGCTGGAAATCAGCCACTCGCTGCATCTGTCCGAGGTCAAGCTGCCCGCCGGCGTGAAGTCGCTGTCGCGCGAGGACGTCACGCTGGTGACCATCGTGCCGCCGTCCGGCTACGCCGAAGAACTCAAGGCGGCGGCTGCGGCCGCGGCCGGCGGTGCTGCGGCGCCGGGTGCTGCGCCCGCGGCTGGTGCCGCGGCGGCGCCC
>JBDRNF010000126.1:0-10505 GCA_043811435.1 Pseudomonadota bacterium | reverse complement strand
GCAGCTTCGAATGATCGGGAGTCCGCTCGCGCCAGGCCTGCGCTCGAGCGTCATGGGTTGCGTATCATCAGCAGGGCCTCGCCTTCGGATGTATCGACCAGGCGGTCCCTGATGAACCCCGCGTTTTCATAAGCCCTGATGGCGCGGTGATTGGCCGGATCGGGGTCCGTCACGACCCGCGGCGCGCCGGACTTGAACCGGTCATCGACGAAGTTGCGGATGAAAGCCGAACCATGGCCGCGTTCGATCATATCGGGCTCGCCGATGAACTGGTCGATGCCGCGTGTGCCCGGGGGGTGTTGTCCGAAGCCTGTATTCCAGGCAGTGAGGTCGTAGCACTGGATGTAACCGAACGGGCTTGCGGCTATCGAGACGATGAATTGATCCATGGCCGGCTCGTCGAGATCGCCGCTGACGATCCTGTGCTGTTCCGCCGGATCGCCCCACCACTCCCTGACATGCGGCAAAGCCAGCCAACGCTGGACCAGCGGCAGGTCGGCCGTTGTCATCGGGCGAAAGACGTAAGGCGGAGCCATGACCGGCAGCCCTCCCTAGAGGGTCTCGAGGGTCACGTTGCGGTTGGTGTAGACGCAGATATCCGCGGCGATATCGAGCGCCCGCCGCACGATGGTTTCGGCGTCCTTGTCGGAATCGGCCAGCGCGCGGGCGGCGGCGAGGGCGTAATTGCCGCCGGATCCGATCGCCATGACGCCGGTTTCCGGCTCCAGCACATCGCCGGTGCCGGTCAGGACCAGCGAGACGTCCTTGTCGGCGACGATCATCATGGCTTCGAGCCGCCGCAGATAGCGGTCGGTACGCCAGTCCTTGGCGAGTTCGACCGCGGCACGGGTCAATTGCCCCGGATATTGTTCGAGCTTGCTTTCCAGCCGCTCGAACAGCGTAAAGGCGTCGGCCGTGGCGCCGGCAAAGCCGCCGATCACGTCGCCCTTGCCGAGCTTGCGGACCTTTTTGGCGTTGCCCTTGATGATGGTCTGGCCGATCGAGACCTGGCCGTCGCCGCCGATCACGACCTTGCCGCCCTTACGGACCGTCAAAATGGTGGTGCCGTGCCAACCCGGCGACTGGGATTGTGATGTTTGCATGGAATTCCCTGTGTTCGCCCCAAATCTAGGGATTGGGGCGGGCGGTTACAATCGCGCCGGTCTGGCGGCGGATTCCGGTCACCATAGGGCAAAGTTCGACCCCCCAGCGGGTCATCCCGCAGTAGCGAAGGCGTCATCAGCCTGTTAAAAGGGCCGCGTTTTCGGCCAAGGGAAAGCAGTTTTCATGCGCACGGCGACCATCAAGCGCAAGACCAAAGAGACCGATATCGAGGTGACGGTGAACCTCGACGGATCAGGCGTGTCCAACGTTGCGACCGGGGTCGGCTTTTTCGATCATATGCTCGATCTCCTGGCCCGGCATTCGCGCATCGACCTCACCGTGAAGGCGGTTGGCGACCTCCACATCGACGACCACCACACGACAGAGGATGTCGGCATCGCGATCGGCCAGGCGGTCAAGCAGGCGCTCGGCAACATGGCAGGGATCACCCGCTATGCGGGCATCCATATGCCGATGGACGAGACGCTGTCTCGGGTCGTGATCGACATTTCCGGCCGCCCGGTGCTGGTGTTCAAGGTGGCGTTTCCGCGCGACAAGATCGGCGCATTCGATACCGAACTGGTCCGCGAATGGTTCAACGCCTTTGCGATCAATGCCGGCGTGACTTTGCACGTCGAGACCCTATATGGCGAGAACAGCCATCATATCGCCGAATCCTGCTTCAAGGGTCTGGCGAGGGCGCTGCGTGCGGCCGTCGCGATCGATCCACGCGCCGCGGGCGAAGTGCCGTCTACCAAGGGCCAGCTCGGCGGCTGATTTTCGAGCATGATCCGGAAAAGTGGGAACCGGTTTTCCGAAAAGATCATGCTCAAACCAGAGGTTCTCGGCGGAGAGATGCGATGCCGGTTTATACGGTTCATACGCCAGTACTGAACGATGCGGGGGTCCGGGCGGCCGACACGTTTGCCTTCGTTCGCGACGGCTTTCATTTCTGGGCGGCCCTGCTGGGTCCGATCTGGCTGCTCTGGCATGGGCTGTGGCTGGCGCTGATCGGCTGGATTGTCGTGATGGCCGCGGTCGGTTTCGGACTGTCGGCGCTCGGCGTCAGCGGCAACGCGATCTTTCTCGTCGACGTATTGTTGGCGCTGCTGATGGGATTTGAGGCGGCGAGCCTGCGGCGCTGGACCCTGTCGCGGCACAAGTGGCGTCAGCTCGACATCGTGGTGGCCGAGGACTGGGAATCCGCCGAGCGGCGGTTCTTCGATCGCTGGACCGCCAAGCAGCGCTCGCTTGTCAACGATCAGCTGGCGGTCGAGCGCGGCGGACCGCCGCCGACACGCGATGTTCCGGGCCAGCCGTTTTCGCGGCCACCGCCATTGCCGCGAAGCGAGATTATCGGATTGTTTCCGGAACCGGGAGGCTCGCGGTGAGCGTCGCCATCATCGATTACGGCTCCGGCAATCTGCACTCGGCCGCGAAAGCGTTCGAACGCGCAGCGCGCAGCATGGACGTGCCGGAAAAGATCGTGGTGACCCGCGATCCCGAAACGGTATACCGCGCCGACCGCATCGTGCTGCCCGGAGTCGGCGCCTTCGCCGATTGCCGAAGGGGTCTCGACGCACTCGACGGCATGATCGAGGCGATGACTGAAGCGGTGCGCAGCAAGGCCCGGCCGTTCTTCGGTATCTGCGTCGGCATGCAGCTGATGGCGACCCGCGGCAAGGAGCACGTCACCACCGACGGCTTCAACTGGATCGCGGGCGACGTCGAAAAGATCTCGCCGCGCGAAGAGAATCTAAAAATTCCGCACATGGGCTGGAACACGCTGGACATGGTCCGGGAGCATCCGGTGCTGGAGCGGCTGCCCCTCGGCCCGAAGGGACGCCACGCCTATTTCGTGCACTCCTATCACCTCAATGCCACCCATGAGGGGGAAGTGCTGGCGCGCGCCGATTACGGCGGGCCGGTGACGGCAATGGTCGGCAAGGACACTGTGATCGGCACCCAGTTTCACCCGGAGAAGAGCCAGCGTTTCGGGCTCGCCCTGATTTCGAACTTTCTGAGATGGAAGCCGTGATTCTTTTTCCCGCGATCGACCTGAAGAACGGCCAGTGCGTCCGCCTCGAGCAGGGCGACATGGCGCGTGCCACGGTGTTCAACCTTGAACCCGCGGCGCAGGCGCAAAGCTTTGCGGCGCAGGGGTTTGAATATCTGCACGTGGTCGATCTCGACGGCGCCTTTGCCGGCAAGCCGATGAACGCGGCTGCCGTCGAATCGATGCTCAAGGCTGTGACCATGCCGGTACAGCTCGGGGGCGGAATTCGGGATCTCAAGACCGTCGAAGCCTGGCTCGCCAAGGGCGTCACCCGCGTCATCATTGGTACCGCCGCGGTGCGCGATCCCGAACTGGTGAAGGGTGCTGCGAAAAAATTCCCCGGCCGCGTCGCGGTCGGTCTCGATGCGCGCGACGGCAAGGTCGCGGTCGAGGGCTGGGCCGAGACCTCGCAGGTCACCGTGCTGGAAATCGCGCGGCGGTTCGAGGATGCCGGCGTTGCCGCGATCATCTTCACTGATATCGCGCGCGACGGCCTGCTGAAGGGCCTCAATCTCGACGCCACCATCGAGCTTGCCGAAAGCATCTCCATTCCGGTCATCGCCTCGGGCGGTTTTGCCTCGATCGAGGACGTCAAGGCGCTGCTGGCGCCGCGCGCGAAGAAACTCGCCGGCGCGATCGCGGGCCGCGCGCGCTATGACGGCCGTCTCGATCCCGCGGCCGCATTGGCGTTGATCCGCAGCGCGCGCGCCGCGGCCTAGGAGACTTCAATATGTTCAAGGTTCGCGTGATTCCGTGTCTCGACGTCAAGGACGGGCGCGTGGTCAAGGGCGTCAACTTCGTCGATCTGCGCGATGCCGGCGACCCCGTCGAAGCGGCGATTGCGTACGACGCTGCCGGCGCCGACGAGCTCTGCTTTCTCGACATTACCGCCACGCATGAAAATCGCGGCACCATGATGGAAGTGGTCCGGCGCACGGCAGAAGCCTGCTTCATGCCGCTGACCGTGGGCGGCGGGGTGCGCACCGTCGACGACATCAAGATGCTGCTGCGATCCGGCGCCGACAAGGTGTCGATCAACAGCGCCGCGGTCAGCCGCCGCGAATTCGTCAAGGAAGCCGCGGAGAAATTCGGCGACCAGTGCATCGTGGTGGCGATCGACGCCAAGCGCGTCAAGCGCGGCGGTGGCGGCGAGCGCTGGGAAATCTTCACCCATGGCGGGCGCAATTCCACCGGAATCGATGCCATCGAATATGCCCAGGAAGTGGTCTCGCTCGGCGCCGGCGAAATCCTGCTGACGTCGATGGACCGGGACGGCACCAGGCAGGGTTTCGACCTGCCGCTGACCCAGGCGGTGGCCGACAGCATCCGGGTTCCGGTCATCGCCTCCGGCGGGGTCGGCAATCTCGATCATCTGGTCGACGGCATCCGGCAGGGCCACGCGACCGCGGTGCTGGCGGCGTCGATATTTCACTTCGGGGAATTCACCATACGTCAGGCCAAGGACCACATGGTGCGCGCCGGCCTGCCGATGCGGCTCGATCCCTGACGACTCTTTGTGACGGAAGTGCTACATCCCCCAAGGAGAAAGCGCCCGGCTCCCGCGGCGCGCGTGCTGGGTTTGAGTTGATGCCGCGTTTCACGATCCACGATCTGGCAGCCACCATCGACGCCCGTGCGGCGGCGGGGGGCGAGGCGTCCTACACCGTCAAACTCCTCGGCAAGGGCGCGGAGCATTGCGCCAAGAAGCTTGGCGAGGAGGCGGTGGAAACCGTGATCGCCGCGGTCGAGAATGACCGCGACCACCTGATCGCCGAAAGTGCCGATCTGCTGTTTCACCTGCTGGTGCTGCTGAAATCGCGTGACGTCCGGCTTGAAGAGGTCGAGGCCGCGCTGGAACAGCGCACCGGGACGTCCGGACTGGAAGAGAAGGCCGCGCGCAAGCGCGACACGTAAGAACCAAGGGCAACGCCAGAGGCGGCTGGATGGACATTCGGGCACCGGATCAACAATACAATCCATACCGGATTTTCTCCCGGGAGCAGTGGGCGCGCCTGCGCGACGACACGCCGATGACGCTGGAGCCGGGCGAGTTCGAACGGCTGCGTTCGATGCATGACCGTCTCGACCTGCAAGAGGTCGAGGACATCTTCCTGCCGCTGTCGCGGCTGCTGTCGATCTATGTCGACGCCACCCACCGGCTCTATCAGGCGCAACGGCAATTCCTCGGCATCCGCGATCGGAAGGTGCCCTATATCATCGGCGTCGCCGGCTCGGTGGCGGTCGGCAAATCGACCACCGCGCGTGTATTGCAGGCGCTGCTGGCGCGCTGGTCGCCGCGGCCGAAGGTCGAGCTGGTGACAACCGACGGCTTTCTGTTTCCCAATGCCGCGCTGGAACGGCAGGGCCTGATGCAGAAGAAGGGCTTTCCGGAAAGCTACGACCTGCCGATGCTGCTGGCGTTTCTCAGCGACATCAAGGCCGGACGGCGGAAGGTGCGGGCGCCGGTCTACTCGCATCTGACCTACGACATCGTTCCGAACGAATGGGTCGAGGTCGACCAGCCGGATATCCTGATCGTCGAGGGCGTCAATGTCCTGCAGACCGGACGGCTGCCGCGCGACGGCAAGGCGGTTCCGGTGGTGTCCGACTTCTTCGATTTTTCGGTTTACATCGACGCCGACGAACCGGTGCTGCGCGACTGGTACGTTCGGCGCTTTCTGGCGTTGCGCGACACCGCGTTTACCGACCCGCGATCGTATTTCCATCGCTATGCGCCGCTGTCCGACGAGGAAGCCACCGCCACCGCGCTGGCGATCTGGGAGCGCACCAACCTCGCCAACCTCGAGGACAACATCCTGCCGACCCGGCCGCGGGCGACGCTGATCCTGAAGAAGGGCGCCGATCACGTGGTTGAAACGGTGGCGCTGCGGCGGCTCTGAACCGACGCGTCAGGCCGCGTGGCGCGGCGCATCGCCGCCAAAGTGCTCGATGTAGCGGGCGCTGATCGCCGACACCGGCATCACGATCAAGACGTCGGTGGTGCCGAACTGATGGTCGATCACGGCGCCGTCGCCGATGAAGGCCCCCAACCGCAGATATCCCTTGATCAGGGGCGGCAGCTCGTGAAGCGCCGCCTTCGGATTGATGGCCTCCTTCGCCATCCGGTTCATCTCGATCCGGCGCGAGGGATGCGCGCTGGCGCGCCAGGCCGCCGGGGCCTGGGCGTAATGATGCAGGAACGACAATGGCAGCGCCAGCCGGTCCGGATCGGTGCCCTCGAATGACGCGCAGCCGATCATGACGTCGAGCCGGTGCTGGCGGACATAGCTCCAGATCCCGTGCCACAGCAGCTCGACGGTGCGCTTGGTGCGGTAGCGCGGCAGCACGCAGGATCGCCCGAGCTCGAGAAAGCGCAAACCGGCGTGGCGATCGATCAGGCCTGATATGTCGAACTCGTTCTCGGTGTAGAAGCCGCCATTCCGTTCCGCCACCTCCTGGCGCAGCAGGCGGTAGGTGCCGACCACCGGCTGCCTGCCGCGCATCGATGGCCTGGCGGCGTGATCGATCACCATCAGATGATCGCAAATCCTGTCGAATGCATCCTTGTCGCGGCGGGCCAACAGGGTCGCGGCATCGGCGATGGCGGTGCCGTCCCGGTAGAACACGCGATAACGCAGTTTTTGCGCACGCCTGACCTCGCGCTTTTCCTGCGCCAGCCGGACCTCGAGGGCGCCGAGCCGTCCCAGCGGGACCGGAAGCGGCTTGAACCAGGACATCGCCGCCTGTGCGGTGGCTCCGATCGTCTCCGGCCGCAGCAACCGGATCAGGCGCTGTGTCGGTCGCGCCAATTCGCCGTTCTGCATGGCTTCCCTCGCGACCGCGAATCGATGCGGTCTTCGAGGGTTGAAAGATCACGGGCATCCAACAGCCATGTGACGCTAGCATTGCCGGCCGGTGACAGGGCTCAGGCCGCGAGATGCCTTGAAGCTGCGAGCCCCGCCAGCGCGTCGGCGAGTTTTTCGCGATCGAGCGGCTTGATGAGAAAACCGTCCATACCGGCTTCGAAGCAGGCGTAGCGGTCCTCCACCATCGTATTCGCGGTCAGCGCGAGAATCGGTGTCTGGCGGCCGGGCTGGCCGGCCTCGCGCTCGCGGATCCGCCTTGTGGTCTCGATGCCGTCGAGTCGCGGCATCTGGACATCCATCAGGATGAGATCATAAGGCGCGCCGGCGGATTTGGCGGCCAGCCAGGATTCCAGCGCTTCCTCGCCATTGGTGGTGATGACGGCAAGATGGCCCAGGCGCGTCAGCAATGAGCGCATCAACAGCGCGTTGATCTCGTTGTCTTCCGCCACCAGGATCGAAAGGCCGCGCGCCGGCACGATCGAAGGCATCGCGGCATTGTCTGGCGTATCGATCAGGCCATCGCCGGCCAGATCGGGCGCCGGCACTTCCGGCGCCATGGCCAGGCGGGTCGCCAGCGAGGCGGCGCGCAGCGGCTTGATGAGATAGCCGGTGAAGGCAGAGGCGCTGGAGGGTTGCAGTTCATGCCGGGTGGCCGGCGTGAACAACACGATGCGCTGCGTCGCATGGCTGCGGGCGGCTTCGGCCAGCACGGCGACCTCGCTCGCGCCGAGGGCATGGTCGAGCAGCACGGCGTGCCAGGTTCGCTCCGGCAGCAGCGCCTGCGCCACGGCGATATCCGAAACCATGCAGGTCTGGCCGCCCCAGCGCTGCAACCGCCGTGCGATCAGCGAAGCCTCGATGCTCTGCGGCGTTACCAGCATGATCGATTGATCGGTCAGGTCAGGTGCGGCGAAGGCCGGCGGTTCACTCGCTTTGCCTGCGGCAGCCGCGAGCGGAATCGACACTTCGAAGGTCGAGCCCGTACCAAGTTCGCTCTGCAGCGTGATGCGGCCGCCCATGCGCTTGACGATGCGCTCGGAGATGCTCAGGCCCAGGCCGGTGCCGCCATAGCTGCGCGCGATGCGCTCGTCGGCCTGCTCGAATTCGCGGAAAATCCGCTCCCTCGCCTCCGGCGCGATGCCGATGCCGGTGTCGCGCACCAGGAAGCTGATTTCATTGGGCCAGAGGCCGGGTTCGACGATCAGCGCCACGCCGCCGGTCGAGGTGAATTTGATCGCGTTGCCGGCGAGATTGAGCAGCACCTGGCGCAGCCGCGCGGCGTCGCCGACCACCTCCATCGGCAGCCGCTCGTCGACATAGGCGGCGATCTCGAGTTGCCGCGCCTGCGCCCGCGGCGCCAGCAATTCGGTGATGTCCTCGATCAGGGCCGACAGCGCGAACGGGCGGTGTTCGAGATTGATCTTGCCGGCCTCGATCTTGGAATAATCCAAAAGCTCCTCGATCAGCGACAGCAGCGCGTCGCCCGAGGTCTTCACCGCCTTGGCATAGGTCGCCTGTTCCGGCGTCAGCGGCGTATCCAGCAACAGGCCGCTCATGCCGATGATGCCGTTCAGCGGGGTGCGGATTTCATGGGACGCCATCGCCAGAAAGCGGGACTTGGCGCGGTTGGCGGCGTCGGCATGATCGCGGGCCTCGCCGAGCGCGCGCTCGGTTTCGGTGCGGTCGGTGACGTCGCGGCCGACGCTTTGCATCTCCGACGGCGCGCCGGCATCGCTGCGGACCAGGCCTTCGCGCCAGGCGATCCAGCGCGGGCCGTGCGCGGTCGCGATTTTCTGGTCATGGATCCTCGTGCCGTTGGTCTCGATCGCGGTGGCGCCCTGCTCCAGCACGTTGAGGGCAAACCGGCTGCCGATCAGTTTTTCGCGCGGCTGTTCCGCCAGCTCGCACCAGGCATCGTTGGCGAAGGTGATGCGGCCGTCGCCGTCGCGCAGCACGATCAGGTCGCCCTGCGATTCGAACAGGCTGCGGGCACGCTGCTCGGCCTCCTGCAGTTCCCAGTTGCGGTCGACCAGCGCTTCGTTGTGCAGCGCCAGCTTGCGCATGGTCTGCCGTACCCAGCGCAACCGGAAACTCAGCGTGGCGAGCGCGAGGCAGGCGAGCGCGAACAGAAAGCTGGCGCCGATCGCGAAGGCGTGGGGATCGTAGCCGGAACCCTCGACCCGGCTGCCGGAGATGAAGCCATAGGCGCCGCCGAAGGCGGCCGAGAAAATCATGAAGGAGCGGACCGTGAAGGTGAGCCACGGGTGGCGCCGGGCGAAGCGGCGTATGCGTAGCTTGATCCGGTAAATCCGCCGCTTCATGCCGTGACCCTTCGCTGTACCGCCGCATCTGCCGCGGCGCTGAAGATGGCGCGGCGACCTTGCGAAGTGCTTGAGGCCGGATGGCCTGGCGCGGTCCGATCGGAACGTGGTTTACGGAAAGTTAAGGGGAAATTCAGAGCGCGGCAGCGAGCCGGCGCGGCGCGCCGCTGGCGCCGACGATGAGGGCGGCGGCATCGCGCGCCGAGAATTGCTTCGAACTGACAAAAATCCGGTAATCGGCGGGACCGTCCTGCGCGAGGTAGATCACGGGCGCGGATGCCGTCGATGTGGCGGAGATCGCCACAAAGCGCGTCGCCGCGTTGACTTCGCAGCCATGCGATGCCGGGGCTTCCGCACCGTCGACATCGTCGAGCAGGGCAAAATCGGCCGCCGCGGCGTTGTCGGTGAGCTGGACCCGTACGGTGGCCAGGGAGGGATCGCGGGTGAAGCTGACGTGGGACTGCGCCTGCCAGGGCAGCGAAGCGAGCTGGACCGAACCCTCGCCGATCGCGATGCAGGGCCGCGGGCCGGGCAGGAAATCGGCGCGCGCGAACACGGCGGCAACCAGCAACGGAACGGCCGAGGCCAGGATCTTCAAACGCAACATGATACGCACTCGCTCGCCGATAAGCCCGGAAATCGCCGCGGCTTATGGTTGGCGGAGTGTAAAGAAAACTCGTTACCACGGGGTTGACGGGGCGAAGGGGGATGCATTCGGGCCCATCCCACCCACCGCTCGTCGTCCTCCGCGAAAGCGGGGGACCCAGTACGCCGCGGCTTCTCGGTGTTGTCATGATCGTCTCTGGAATACTGGGTCGTCCGGTCAAGCCGGACGATGACGACTGAGAGTGTGATGCAGACACACCCAAATCTCTCGCGGCGCGATGCGTCCGAGGCTTGCGTCCGTTTCGCCCTCCTCAAACAAGAAGGGCGCGGGGAAAGCCGGGTGCCGATTGCACCCGCGGTCGTGCGCGAAAAAACGCACGAGTAGACCACAGGTTCAACCGGATCATCCGGCTTTCCCCGCGCAATGGGTTACGGCTTATACGTGATCTCCCCGGTGAGCCATGCACTGTTGCCACCGTCGCCTTGCGGATTGACGATGCATCGCAAGCCCGGTTGAGCCGCAAGCATCTCCGCAACACTTGACGCCAGCCT
>JBDRNF010000125.1:0-17072 GCA_043811435.1 Pseudomonadota bacterium | reverse complement strand
GCTTCGCATCGCCCCGGAATGACGGTGCCAGCCTAATACCCCGTCATTTCAAGATATCCTAATCCGGCGTGGCTACCCGCAAAACTGATCGGGCCTTCCCAATAGGGAAAACTGGTGCCCATCCAGCTCTTTGCATTCAGCGGCGTGGTTTCGATCGCAAGGCCGCGGGCGGGAATCACGACGCGCCATGCGGTCGGCACCTTGCGTCCCGCGACCTCGGTCATGGCCATCGGCGTGATGCTGTTGTCGGCCGACGCAATTTCGACCGAACGGCCGTCGGGCGCGATCCAGTTGCCCATGAGATCGCTGCGGCCGTCCTGCTGGCGCAGCCGATACAACATCAGCTTGTCGCCGGAGTTCAGGTGCAGCGAGAACCAGTCCCATCCGGTCTGGTCCGCGGCCAGTGGCTGGCTGCTCCATTCGCGGTCCATCCAGGCGAGGCCCGTGACCTCGACCGGCTTGTCGCCGATCGTGAGGCGGCCGTTCGCCTTGAAGAACGGCTGGCTGTAGTAATACGAGGCCTGTCCGCGTTCCGATTTGCGGCTGTAGCCGGCGTCGCCCTGCAACACCAGCGGCCGGTCGGCGTCGAGCCGCAGCGCGTAGGAAAAATCGGCGCCCGCCGCTTTGAGGTCGAGCGGCGCGAGCATGGCGTCGCTTAGGCCGTCGAGCCCGCGCATGTCCCAGGCATCGATCCAGGCGTGAAACGGCTTTGTCTCGACGCCGGCCTGGCCGACGCCGCCGCGCGCAAAGGCTTCGCTGTAGCGATGCGTGTCCGCCGATGTCACCGCGGCATGTCCCATCCACACCTGCTGGTTGGCCCAGCCTGACGCTTGCGCGCCCGGCCGCGTGGCCTGACGAAACAGCGTCCACTGCGCGCCATAGGCGGTACCGGTGGAATCCTTCAGGTTTGCCGTCACGTACCACCATTCGATGCGGAATTCCGGATGCGGGCCGTGATCGGCGGGAAACGCAAAGGTCCTGCCGGGCACCACGGCGGCGAATCCCTCCGCGCTCTCGCCGAGCCCGGCAAAGCCCTGCGCGCGCGCCGCTCCGCCGCCAAACCCGAGCAGGGCAAGGCCGCTTGCGAAGGCGCGGCGCGATAGTTTGATGCTAGCGTTCATCGGCGAAAATCTTGATCAGGCTGGCCGGCTGCATCCGCGCCAGTTTCAGCACCGGAAGCAGTGCTGCCAGCAGCGATGCCGCCATCGCGACGCCCAGCAGTTCGAGCAGTTGCAGCGGGAATACGTGGAACGGCAGCCGCCAGCCGAACGCCTTCACATTCACCACCGCGATCAGGCACCACGCCACCACGAGCCCAAGCGGCAGCGCCAGCAGCGCGGTGATCAGCGCCACCGACAGGGTTTTTGTCAATTCGATCGCGGCCAGCCGCCGCCGCGTAATTCCGATCGCCCATAACGGCGCCAGCTGCGGCAGCCTGGAATTGCTCAAGGTCAAAAGGTTGGTGAGCAGCGCGATGCCGGCGACGCCGAGGGTGAAGGTGTTGAGCGCTGCGGTCACCGCAAAGGTCCGATTGAAGATCCGTTTCGACTCGGCCTTCATGGTGGCCTGATCGGCGAGGCTGCGGTCGCCGAGATCGAATTTTTCGCGCAGCGCCGAAAGCAGCGCCGGGGTTTCTGATGGGGCGACCCGCAGGCCAAACCGCGTATACGGGATGGCGGGAAAGCGCCGCGTCAGCGCGGCGTAGTTGACGGCGATCTGGCCCTTCGGGTTGCCGTAGTCGGCATAGATGCCGACGATCTCCAGCGGCCAGTTGCCGCCGGGTGCGGGCACCTCGATGCGGTCGCCGATCCCGAGTTTCAAACGCCGGGACAGTTGCTCGCTGATCAGGGCCGCATCGCCCGGACGCAGGCGAACCCAGGCGTTGCCGGTGGATTCAAGCAACGGCCAGTGCTCGCTGTAGGTGGCGTGATCGGGCAGGCCCAGAATCTCGATCGGTTCGCCGCGGAATTGCGCGTCGGCGCGGCCGCCGGGAAGGATCGCCGCGACTTCCGCTCGCCCGCGCAGCCAGGCCTTGATCGCGGTCGCCTGCGCGTCGTCTTTGGCGCTGACATAAACATCCGCCGCCAGCCGCCCGTCGAGCCAGCCGACGAACGTGCGGCTGAAACTTTCCACCATGGTGCCGACGCCGACATTGACCGCGAGCGCCAGCAACAGCGCCATCAGCGCCAGCGAGAGACCGGAGAGTTGCTGGCGGCTGTCGGCCCAGAACCAGACCGCGAGCGGGCGGCGCGCGTGGCGCTGGCCGAGCGACAGCACGCGCTCCAGGATCGCCGGCAGCAGCAGGGCGGCCGCCAGCAGCAGGGCGGCGAGCACGGCGAACCCTGAGAGGAGCGAGTCGCCGTACCACAGCAGGAAACCAGCGGCGGCGAACACCGCGAGCGCCACCGCGCTCTGGAATATCAGCCAGCGCTGCTGCGCCTGTTGCCAGGCCTGCGGCTGCGCCGCCACCAGCACGGGAAGGCGGGCAGCCTTCACCAGGCTTGCCGCCGCCGCCGCCAGCGCGCCGATCACACTGATGGCGAGGCCGGCGATCCACCATTCGCTCCGCAGCGTCAACTGCCCGGGGATCTGTGCGCCATAGAGGCCGCGCAGGCTTGCGGCGACATCGGGCAGCAGCGACGCAGCGATGACGTAACCGCAGACCAGGCCCGCGGCGCCGGCGACCAGCGCCAGCGCCACCAGCTCCATCGCCAGCACCGCGTTCAGCATCCGCGCCGACGCGCCGCAGGCGCGCAGCGTCCGCAGCATCGGCCGCCGCTGCTCGAACGCCAGTCCGATCGCCGAATTGACGATGAACAGTCCGACCACGAAGGACAGGAGGCCGAACGCGGTCAGGTTGAGATGAAAACTGTCGGTCAGGCGTTCGAGATCGCTTTCCGCATCTGGCTCGACCAGGCGCAGCCTGTCGCCGGCGACGGTTTCCAGCGCCGCGCGCGGGCCCTTTGTTTTGCCGATCAGAAGCCGCGAGAGCTGGTCCGGCATGTTGAGCAGTTGCTGGGCGATGCCGATATCGACCACTAGCACGCTGGGCGCCAGTTGTGGCTGCACCCGCAGCGGCGGCAACAGCGTGCCGCTGCTCGCCACCGGCCGCGCGCCTTCCGGCAGGTTGAGGTCGGCCAGCACTTCGCCGGCCACCAGCATTTCGCCCGGCGGCGTGAAGAAGGATTGCAGGCCTGATCGCCCGACCGTCGGCGCGTTGCCGACCTCGCCCGGCAGCGTGACTGGCTCGATGCCGAGCAGCCGGAACGAGCGCCTGCCGATCTGGATGCGGCCCTCGAGCACCGGCGACACGTTCCAGCCGGCGCGGCGCAACTCGACGAACAGGGCCTGCGGGAGGCTCGCATCGTCGCGGCCGACCAGCATGGCGGTTCGCGCGCCGCCGAAGGTCGCCGCCGCGCGGTCGTAACTGATGCGCGCCTGCGCGTTCAGCGCCTGCACGCCGCTCCACAGCGCGGTCGCCGAGACAAGCCCGATCAGCAGCGTCGCCAGCTGCATCGGATGTCGCCGCCAGTGGCTGAGCAGAACCGCGAGAATCCACAGCGCGCGGCTCATGCGATCAGTCCGGCATGCAGATGGATGCGGCGGTCGAGCGTGGCGGCGAGCCGCTCGCTGTGCGTCACCATTAGGAATCCGCAGCCGGTCCGCGTCACCAGATCGCGGGTCAGCGCCAGCACGTCGTCCGCGGTCGCCTCGTCGAGGTTGCCGGTTGGTTCGTCCGCAAGCAGCAGCAGCGGTTTTGTCGCCAGCGCCCGGCCGATCGCCACCCGCTGCTGCTGCCCCCCTGACAATTGCTCGGGATAGCGCTTCAACAGCGCGCCGAGCCCGAGCCGTTCCACCAGTTCGGCGTGCCAGGCGGCGTCATGACGGCCAGCCATGCGGGATTGAAACGCCAGATTGTCCTGAACGCTCAGGCTCGGGATCAGGTTGAATTGCTGGAACACCAGGCCGAGCCGGTCGCGCCGCAGTTCCGCCCTTGCGGCATCGCCGAGGCCGGCGATGGATGCACCGGCGAGCCTGATCTCGCCGCCATCGGCCGCATCCAGCCCCGCAATCAGATGCAGCAGCGTGCTCTTGCCGCTGCCGGATTCGCCGGTCAGGGCGACGCGCTCGCCGGCGGCGATATCGAGGTTCACGCCGCGCAGCACCGCGACCTGCTCGCCGGCCGAGCGATAGGTCCTGGTCAGGTTCCTGACGCTCAGCACGATGGGATGGCCCGGTTGCGATGCCAAGCGGATGCGATGCCTCTTTGAATGCCCTTTCGGGATCGCCCAGTATACCAAGGACGCGACGCCAGATCACGGTCTCAATCGTGGCGGCGACGTGATCGGGTGGGCAAAAGCGCCTCTTGCCCCGTGCCCGCCATTGCTCGCCTTCCCTCCAAAAAAAGCACGGTTGCCTTGCCGCTTCCCCCGCTTGTAGCATCCGCGCCAGGCCGACCAAGAGGCCATTGAAGCAGCAACAGGGAACGCCCATGACCACGCAGCCGACGCTCAAGGGCGCCTGGAAGATCACGTTCCTCCTGTTCCTGTTCATGCTGGTCAATTTCGCCGACAAGATCGTCGTCAACCTCGCCGGCGTGCCGATCAAGGCGGAGCTGCAGCTCGACCCGGAACAGTTCGGTTTCCTGGGATCCTCGTTTTTCTTTCTGTTCTCGATCTCGGCCCTGGCCGTCGGTTTCATCGTCAACCGCGTCGACACCCGCTGGGTGCTGCTGACGATGGCAGTGATCTGGGCGCTGGCCCAGTTCCCGATGGTCGGCACCGTCAGCTTCACCACGCTGGTGATCTGCCGAATCATCCTCGGCGCCGGCGAGGGACCGGCCTTCGCGGTGGCGGTGCATGCGCTGTACAAATGGTTTCCCGACGAGAAGCGCACGTTGCCTACCGCAATCCTGGCGCAAGGCTCGGCGTTCGGCGTGATTATCGCGGTGCCGGCGCTGAACTGGATCATCGTCAATCACAGCTGGCATTATGCGTTCGGCGCGCTCGGCGTGGCCGGCCTGATGTGGGTGGCGGCGTGGCTGGTGATGGGCAGGGAAGGTCCGCTGGTGCAGACGGTGGCGATGGCCGCGGCGGATCCCCGCGTGCCCTATTTCCAGCTGCTGACGTCGCGCACCTTCATCGGCTGCTGTGCCGCGGCGTTCGGCGCCTACTGGGCGCTGTCGCTCGGCCTGACCTGGTTCACCTCCTTCATCATCGAGGGACTCGGCTTCACGCAGAAGGATGCGGGCTGGATCACCGTGCTACCCTGGGTGTTCGGCGCCGCCATCGTGCTGCTGGCCGGGTGGACATCGCAGGTGATGCTGACGCGAGGCTTCACCACCCGCGGCGCCCGCGGCGTGCTCGGTTCGGTGCCGCTGATCGTCGGCGGCCTGATCTTGCTGGCGATGCCGCATGTCGACGGCGCCGGCCTGCAGGTCGTGCTGCTGGTGCTCGGACCCGGCCTGTGCGGCGCGATCTTTGTGGTCTGTCCGCCGATGCTGGGAGAATTCACGCCGGTGCAGCAGCGCGGCGCGGTGATCGGAATCTACAGTGCGATCTATACGTTCGCCGGAATCCTGGCGCCGTGGGTGATGGGCACCGTGATCAAGCATGCGGCGAGCCCGCTCGAAGGCTACATGACCGGTTTCACCATCAACGCGGTCATCATGATCGTAGCCGGGGTGCTCGGCCTGCTGCTGCTGTGGCCCAACTCCGAGCGCGCAAGGCTGCTGGCCCAGGCGGCGCAGCCGAAATTCGCGTGAACAGGCAAGGAGACGAGACATGAGTCGCCATCCCGATTTCGTGCCGCACGGCGTCATTCCGGCGGTGCTGCTGCCGTTCCACGCGGATATGTCGATCGACGAGCCGAGCTTCCGGGCTCATTTGCGCGATGTAGGCGCGGTGCAGGGACTGTCGGCGATCACGATCAACGCCCATTCCACCGAGGTCGCCTCCTGCACCGGGGACGAGCAGCGCCGCGTCATGGAAATGTCAGGCGAGGAAGTCGGCGGCAAGCTGCCGGTCATTCATGGCGTCTGGGCCGACGGCAGCCTGCAGGCGGCGCGGATCGCCCGGCAGGCGCAGGCCGGCGGGGCCTCGGCGCTGCTGGTGTTTCCGCCGGCGCCCTTTACGCTCGGCCAGTCGCCGGAAATGGCGCTGGCGCATTTCAAGGCCATCGCGGACGCCAGCGATCTGCCGATCATCGTCTTTCAATATCCGCTCGCCACCGGCCAGGGCTATCCCGCCGCGACGCTGGAGCGATTGTTCAACGAAGTGCCGACTATCCGGGCCATCAAGGACTGGACGCCACAGGTGCCACAGCACGAGAGCCAGATTCGCACGCTGCAGGGGCGCGCGCGTCCCATCAATGTATTGTCCACCAACAGCGCGTGGCTGCTCAGTTCGCTGGTGCTCGGCTGCAACGGCCTGCTGTCCGGCTCAGGCAGCGTCATCGCCGACCTGCAGGCGAGACTCTATCGCGCCGTCCAGGCCAACGATCTCGCGGAAGCCCGCCGGCTCAACGACCGGATCTATCCGACGGCGCGCGTGTTCTACGCCGATCCCTTCATCGACATGCACAACCGCATGAAGGAAGCGCTGGTGCTGCTCGGCAAACTGCCGCGCGCCGTGGTGCGCCCGCCGCTGGTCAAGATATCGGACGCGGAAATCGCGCGGATAAGGGATGCGCTGGTGGAGGCGGGGTTGCTGGACGTGGGAATGGAGCAGGGAAGAAGAAAAGCGGGTTAGTTTCAAGCCCCCTGCGCGGATGCGAGTCCGGCGACAGATGCATACTGACCGGAGTGATAGACGAGGGGCGACGAATCTGATTCCGCCGCGGCCCAGGTAATATAACCGACGAAGATCGAATGGTCCCCGGCAAGGTATCGCTCTGATACCTTTATCTCCATGGACGCGCAGGTGCCCGACAGCAGCACGGCGCCCTCCGGTCCCGGCACGAGATCGAGGTCGTTGATCGAATATCGCTCCGCTCCCTTCGATGCGAAGCGCCTCGAAAGCGGCTCCTGAAGATGCGACAACAGGCTGATTCCGACGGTGCCGCCCACCCTGACCAGATCATGGGTGTCGTTGTTTTTGTGAATGCAGAACAGGGCCAGGGGAGGATCGAGCGAGACGGGGGTAAAGGACGTCGCGGTCATGAAGTGCACCCGTTCGTCGGCCTTGATCGACAGGAGAACGACCGACGCCGCGTGTCGGCGCATCACGAGCTTGAAGAGGTCGGGGTTGATCATGGCGATCCCGCTGCTTGCTGGAATTTCAGTTCTCGAGGAGATTTTCGCGTAGCGTCGTTCCCGAATATTGCGTTCGATAGCGTCCGCGTCGCTGCAATTCGGGAACGACCAGATCGGCGAACTCCTCGAAACATCCGGGCGTGTAGGTGGCCGCGAGCATGAACCCGTCGGCCCCTCCGTCATCCATGTAATGCTCCATCTGGTCGGCGATGTCGCTCGCGGTTCCGACCGCGACGGGCATGCCCATGCCTTGGGCATATATCATCGCAGCCTCCTTGACCGTGACCGGAGCGCCGCCCTTGGCATAGATGATCGATTCGAAGAGGCCTTGAATGCCGGGGACCTCGATGTTCTGCACGATGTCGTCGGGCGACAGCTTGGAGAAATCGATCCCGAAATGTCCGGACATCCAGGCCATTGCTCCCTCGGGCGGAATGCAGGCCTTGATGCGCTCGTGTTTCTCCTGCGCCTCCGAGCGGGTCTCGGCGACGACGGTCTGCATGCCGTAGATCAGTTTGACCGACCCGGGCTTGCGGCTGAACTTGCTTCCCAGCCGCTCGTTCAGGTCGCGGGCATACTGCGCCATGCGATCGACGTTCGGATGCACGGCGAAGATAGCTTCGGCATGTTTCGCTGCGAAGTCGCGGCCCTGGCCGGAAGATCCCGCCTGCCAGAATACCGGCCTGCCCTGGGGTGACGGCGAGCAGAAATGGCGTCCGTCGCAGCGATAGTACTTCCCGTCGTGGTGGACGACCTTGACCTTGGCCGGATCGGCATAGATTCCACTCGCCTTGTCCGCGATGATGGCGTCGGGCTCCCATGAGTCCCAGAGCTTGTAGCAAAGCTCCATATATTCCTCGAGCCGGTCATAGCGGCCGGCGCGATCGGTCATGGCATGGCCATAGGCGTCCCATTCACTTTTCGAATAGGATGACACGATGTTCCAGGCCACGCGCCCGCCGGATAGATGGTCGAGCGAGGAAAGCCGCCGGCACATCGAATATGGATGCTCAAACGCCGTCGACAAAGTGACTCCAACACCGAGATGTCTGGTCGCGGCGGTAATGATCGGGACGATCGTCGATGGCTCGTGGGTCGGACACTGGACGGCCCACTTGACGATCGCATCCGAGCTGTCCTCATGCGTATTGTAGGGGGCCAGTTCGTCCGCAATGAACATGGCGTCGAACAGGCCGCGCTCCATGGTCCTTGCCATGTGCTGCCAGTATTCGGGCCCGGCAAAATTCCAGCCGACCTTGTCCTTCGGATGACGCCACATTCCCGTGGCATGGCTGTTGACGCCGTGCTGAATGAAACCCAGCAGGTGAGCTTTCTTCTTGTTGAGCAACGGAAGGTTTCCTTCTCCGATGTCGTGGCGTTCGCGCCGGTTCGATCAGGCGACGTGAAATTGGCCCGATGAAGGTCAGCAAGTCCCATGCCACCCGGAGGCGCTGAAACCGGACCTGTCGGCATCGTCCGAACCGGCCATGGACCCTTTTTGAACAATGCTGAATGACGTTCGTGCAGTTGCTCGTCCGGTCCGATAGACCAAGTTGATCCGATCCATCGGTTGACGCGATGACTGCGTTGCAGCGCCGTGGCAACCATCCCCAGCCTTCATCATCACGGGTTCTGATCGGATCGGGATGCTGCGCGAATTCGGTGCCGATATCTTGCGGATTGGCGATCGCTCGCGATCAGGGCATTCGGAGACTTGCCGTGAGGAATGAGCCTTCGATCCTTCGGGTTGCAACGCTTCTATTCCGGCAATCTACGGTCATCCGGTCTGCCGGCTAACTGCAATGTGTCGGTACCTGCGGCCCGTCGTTGCTCATTGTTTCAGCGAGAAAATCTGGATGTACGCACCGGCATTGGCCTGCTTCTTGCTGAGCTAAATATTGCGTGGCCCGACGCGTAGTCGGGCACCAGCCGGGGAAGACGTGCGTGACGACTTGATCGTGGAATAGTTCAAATGACGCTGGAGCAGCTGAGAATCTTCGTTGCCGTCGCGCAAATGGAGCACTTTACTCGGGCCGCCGACCGGTTGAAGTTGAGTCAGTCCGCCGTCAGCTCCGCGATTTCCGCGCTCGAAGTCGAGCATCATCTCCAGCTCTTCGACCGGACTCGCCGCAATGTCGAACTCACCGCAGCCGGCAATGTGCTGCTCGCCGAAGCGGAAGCGATCATCAGCAGGGTGAGCCTTGCTCTCCGCCGCATCGAAGATCTGTCGGAACTGCGCAGGGGGCACCTGTCCGTGGCTGCCAGCCAGACCGTTGCCAACTACTGGCTTCCGCCCTTTCTTCAGCAATTTCACCAGCAGTATCCGGGCGTCACCATCGACCTGTGGCACGGCAACTCGACGAGGGTCGAGAAGCGCATCGTGCAGGGAGAAGTCGATATCGGTTTCATTGAACAGGAACCCCGCGACCGCTCGCTGGAGGTCGAGCAAGTAGCCTTTGACGAACTGATTACGGTCGTCGGCCCGCTGCATTCCTGGTTCGGAATCGAGCATGTGGCATTGTCCAGGCTGCCGGAAACGACCTGGATCATGCGGGAGCCGGGGTCCGGAACGCGAGCGCTGTTCGAGGATGCATTGAAGCAGAACGGATTCGATCCCGAGTCGCTGGAGGCCTCCCTGACGCTGCGCACCGGCGAGGCGGTGCTGGGCGCAGTGAGGGCGAGCAGCAGCGCGGCGGTGGTGTCGAGTCTCGTGGCCAAGGCCGCGCTGAAGGCGGGAGAACTGCATCAGGTCAATCTCATCTGCATACCCAGAGCCTTTGCAGCGATCTCGCTGCCCGGCCGCGCCCAGCCGAAAACGGCGAAGACCTTCATCGATATGATGCGGCGAAACCTCCAGATCGAGGACGACGCGAAGGTGACGAGACTGAACGACAGGGCAAGGAAGTAGCGAAGTCCAGGCCGTCCGTCGGGTCCGCAAGCATGGCGCGCATTGCCGTCAACAGCCGTCGCCGCCTCTCCCATGTGATCCCGCGCTCTGCGGCAGCGGACAATCCGAGGCGTTGTTTCCGCACAGCCTGCATGATCCAGAAAATCGATCACCGTGAGCAATGCGTCTGATCGAACGAATTGGCCTGGTGCCATGACTCTCGTCAGACAGCCGCTCCGACATGCAATTCAGATCGCCACGCGTGCAATTCAACGGCGATTACCATGGCATGCTCCTTGCTAACTATTGCTTCGGGAATATCAGTCACCGCATCTCGAAGGGGAAAATGTCATGGACGCGTCGACACTGAAATTGTCGTCAGGCCTCTCGGCAGGGCTTGGCATTTCGCTGATGGTTGGAAGCGGGTTGGTGTTTCTGCTCATTGCGATGATCGTGAAGCGCTACCTGGTGCGCGACACCCATGACTTCATCATTTCAAATCGTCAGATCGGTCTCGGCTTCGGCGTCGGCACGGTCATCTCGGTCTGGACCTGGGCGATGGCGGTGATGATGAGTTCGGCGATGACCTACAAGTTCGGGCTTTCCGGCCTGTTCTGGTTCGTCGTGCCGAACGGCTTCGCCATCATGGCGATGATCCCGCTGGCGCGCATGATGCGCAAGCGGATGCCGGAAGGATACACCATCGGACAGTTCGCGCACGTCCGCTTCAACGGCTCGAATGTCGCGTCCGGCGTGGTGACTGTTACGATGGTCTTCAACGTGCTTCTCGAAATCCTGGTCAATCTCAAGGGAACGTCGGTGGTGATGTCGACGGTCTTCCCGATCGACTGGAGAGCCGCGACGCTGATCACGATCGTCACGGTCTGTACCTATTCCTATTTCGGCGGGCTTTGGACCAGCGTGATGACCGGCACCGTCAACACATGGATGATAACCGTACCGGCCGCCATCGTGCTGGTTGCCGTGTTCGACCACATTGCCGGCGGCGCGCCCGCCGTGTTCGCTGCGGTAAAGGCCTCCAATCCGGACAATCTTTCGATATTTCAGTCGGAGGCGCCCGCCGCGTTCGGAATTTCGCTTGCTTTCGGCTTGCTGGCGTCGGTGGTCGCCGATCAGACCTTCTGGCAGAAGGTATGGGCGATCCGCGCCGACCAGGTGACGCGAACGTTCCTGTGGGCCGGCGCATGGTTCTATCCGATTCCGATCTGCCTCGGGATGCTTGGCCTGGTCGGTCTGGCCTACGGCATCACGCCCCAGATGATCGGTGGCGACATCGCGGCCATCGGCCCCTACGTCATATCGCATCTGGGGCTTCCCGCGGTGTTCATCGTCGCCTACGTGCTGGTGATCCTGGCGGCCTGCTATTCGACGATCGACGGCGCCAGCACTGCACTTTCCTCGATCGTGGCCGTCGATATCGTCAAGCGCTACTTTCTGTCGGCTACCGAGTCGCGGCTGTTCTACATAACCAAGATTTCGATGCTGTTCGGCGGAATCATCGCGACGATCATCGTGCTGTCCGGAGTCGACTTCACCAGCCTGGTGCTCGCGACATTTGCGCTCAAGACCGCAATCCTGGTGCCGCTTGTCCTGGCGATCCTCTGGCCGAAAACCAACACGGTCGGGTTCGCCGGCGGCGTATCGCTTGCGATTCTCATCGGGATGCCGTTGCGGGAGGTTTACGGAGAACTGGTGGGGACGTTCGCGATCCTGGGCATCAGCGGATCCGTGGTCGTGATCGCGGCGCTGGCGATGCCATCCCAGTTCGACATGGATCGGCTCAAGGTGGTCGACGGCGTACCGGTCGCGCAACCGGGCGAATGATCCCGGCTCTCATGTCTCCATCCACTCCCACTCCTTGTTATCTCACCTGTGAAGGAATGCAGATGTCCATCATGCTGGCCTTGACCATACTCTTGGGTGCCCTGGCGACGGTGCTCTTTGTTGCCGGATATTTTCGTGGCACCGGCAACGCCATCCGAAATCATCGGAGCTCCGTTCAGCCCTCCGCCGCCATTGCGGAGGAGAGATCCTACGGTTGGTCGATGGCATTCGCAGTGTTTGCCGCGGCAGCCCTGATCGGATCGCTCGGGGTGTCTCCAGTGTTCTTCTATCTGCCGCCGCTGCTCGTCATCGCAACCGCCGCCGTCAACGGACTCGCCTTCTTCCTGGATCGGGACGGCTGACGACCCTGGCGAAACTGCCGTGCCGTTCCCTTTCAATTGCATCGACCATGACCGTCAAGAGCGGTGATGGCAGGAGAACAAATGCCGGAATCAAAGAAGAGAGCTCATCTGCTCGGATTCATTCAGCATGGGGTCAATAGCCACGCGACCGGAATGTGGCGGCATCCCAAAGACAAGGTTGGCTGGAATTATGCGCGGCCTGCATATTGGCAGCACCTGGCCAGGACAATGGAGCGGGGCATGTTCGATGCCATGTTCATTGCCGACGAACTGGCCCCCTATAACACCTTTGCCAACAGCTCGGATCAAACCGTCAAATGGGCGGTCCAGTGTCCGACGCATGAGCCTTCGACCATCGTTCCGATCATTACCGGGGCCACGCGCCACCTCGGTGTCGGGTTGACCCTGTCGACGGCATTCGAGCATCCCTATTCGATGTGCCGCCGTCTCTCCAGCCTCGACCACCTTTCGGATGGCCGGATCGCCTGGAACATCGTCTCTTCCTATTCGAAGAGCGAATGGGAAGCTTATGGCGCGGAGACCTCCGAGCGATCGTCGCGCTACGATCGTCTCGAGGAATATATGGAGCTGAGCTACAAGCTCTGGGATTCCTGGGAACCGGATGCCGTCATCGCGGACAAGGCGAGCGGAATCTACGCGGATCCCGCAAAGGTCCATGAAGTCGTGCATGAGGGCCGCTTCTATCGCTGCCGCGGTCGTCATTTCGTGGCGCCATCTCCGCAGGGACGCCCCGTGCTCTGGCAGGCGGGATCTTCCGACCAGGGCAGAGATTTCGCGGCGAAGCATGCGGAGGCGATTTTCGCGGTTCATCCCAGCGTCAAGCGGATGCGCCAGCATTCCGACGACATGAACGAGCGGCTCCAGGGCAAGTTCGGCCGGCCCAAGGGGGCGGTCAAACTCATCTACGGTGTGCAGCCGATCGTCGGATCCTCGCGCGCAGAGGCCGAGGAGAAGCAGGCGTTCATACGGGAACTGGTACCCCAGAGCGGCGCACTCGCGCTGATCTCGGGGCATTTCGGCCTGGACTTCTCGAAATATCCTCTCGAACAGGCGATCCAGGACATCGAGATATTCGGAATTCAGGGCATGTACGAATCGATCGTGCATTCCCGCGGGGGCGGCGCTGTCACCGTCGCCGAGGCCGCCGAGCTCTACGGACTGCAGTTCAGCATGCCCCAGTTGGTCGGTACTGCCGCCGACATCGCCGACCAGATGGAAACGTTTCTGGAGGAGGGTGGTGCTGACGGGTTCATGCTGCTGGCAACCTATACGCCCGGCTGCTTCGAGGAATTCGTCGACCTCGTCGTGCCGGAAATGCAGCGGCGCGGACGGTTACGGACACACTATTCCGGATCAACGTTGCGCGAGCACCTGATGGAGGCGTGACCCCGTCGAAGCGAGGCCGGGGTTGCCGACTGGGCCACACTCCCTGTGCGGTACGGCCACCTACCCCGCTGCGGCGCCGAACTTCCGCTCGCCGCCTTGCGCGCCGCGCACCAGCCGGCCCGGCCTTGCGCCGGTGGCCGTGCCGCCGCGCTGCGTCACCACGCCCGACACGATGGTGGCGTCGTAGCCGTCGACCTGCTGCAGCAGGCGGCGGCCGCCGACCGGCAGGTCGTAATGCACCTTGGGCGGATGCAGGTGCAGCCTATCGTAGTCGATCACGTTGATGTCGGCCTTGTAGTCCGGCGCGATAACGCCGCGGTCGGTGAGGCCGACCGACAGCGCGGTCTTGCGCGACTGCGCGGCCACCACGAACGGAATCGAGAGTTTCTCGCCGCGGCTGCGGTCGCGGGTCCAGTGCGTCAGCAGATAGGTCGGGAAGCTGGCGTCGCAGATGATGCCGCAATGCGCGCCGCCGTCGGAAAGTCCGGGCACCGAATTCGGATCGCACAACATCTCGCGCACGGCGTCGAGGTTGCCGTCGGCGTAGTTCAGGAACGGCACGTAGAGCATGCCGCGGCCCTGGTCCGACAGCATCGCCTCATAGGCCAGTTCTTCCGGTTGCCAGCCCTGGCGGCGGGCCTGCGCGCCCAGCGCGTTTTCCGGCGGCTGCTCATAATCAGGGGGATCGCCGAGCAGGTACATCTTGTCGTAATTCGGCCGGAAGAACAGCGGATCGTCGGTCGACGTCGGCGTCTCGCTCAGGATCGCGGCGCGCATGTCGGGCTGATGCAGCCGCTGCAACCGCTCGGACAGCGGCAAATGGGCGATCGCGCGATAGCTCGGATGGGTCTGGAACGGGTTGCGCGACAGTTCCAGCCCGAGCAGCAGCCCGACCGGGCGCGCGGCGATCTGCGCCGTGATCGACAGCCCGCGCGCGGAAGCCTCATTGATGGTGTCGAGGGTCTGGCGCCAGCGCCGCGGCGCCTTGTCGGCCTGCGCCACGGAAAACGAAATCGGGCATTTGGTATTCTCTGCCACCCGCAGCATCATCGGCAGGTCTTCGTGCACCGTGCTCTGGTCGAGCACGAACTGGAACACGCTGCGGCCGACCTTGTGCATGGCCCCGGCGATCGCCGTCAGCTCGTCTTCGCCGGCCTTTAGCGTCGGCGTGTAGTCGCCGGTCGAGGTGCGGTGGTTGAGGGTGCGCGAGGTGGAAAAGCCCAGCGCTCCCGCGCGCACGGCATCGCCGGCGAGTGCGGCCATCGCGGCGTTGTCCTCAGGCGTCGAGGGATCGCGGTTGGCGCCGCGTTCGCCCATGACATAAACCCGCAACGCGGCGTGCGGCAGTTGCGCGCCGATATCCATGTCGAAACGTCGTTTTGAAAGCCAGTCCATGTAATCCGGAAAGCTCTCCCAGGCCCACGGGATCCCGGCGCTCAGCACCGGCTCGGGAATGTCCTCGACGCCTTCCATCAGCTGGATCAGCCGGACATGATCGGCCGGCCTGCACGGCGCGAAACCGACGCCGCAATTGCCCATGATCGCCGTGGTGACGCCGTTCTGCGACGAGGGCGTGATGTCCTGGCTCCAGGTGACCTGGCCGTCGTAATGGGTGTGGACGTCGACGAAGCCCGGCGTGACCAGTTTGCCGCGGGCGTCGATCTCTTCGGTTCCCTTGGCTGCGATCCTGCCGATTTCGGTAATGCGGCCGTCGGAGACGGCCACATCCGCTTCGAACAGTTCGCCGCCCAGGCCGTCGGCAATGCTGCCGCCACGGATCACGAGATCTGGATTGGAGGCCATGGCGTTACATCCCTGTTGCAGGTTCTTTGCCCGCATCATGGGTTGCGGCGCCGGCCTGTCAACCGTGCGGGATGCGGCTCAGGAATGCATCAGGCGGTACGGACCTGCGGCCTGCGGTCGGTGACCAGCGCCAGCAGCACGGTCAGGCTCATGAACACGACGGAGGCGCCGAACACCCAGTGCGGCAGGCTCTGGTCCATGATCCAGCCGTACAGCAATGGTGCGAAGATGCCGGAGAGGTTGAAGCCGGTGGAGACGATGCCGAAGGCGCGGCCGGCAGCACCGGGAGGGGCGGCGTTGCGCACCAGCATGTCGCGCGACGGCGCGATCACGCCGCCGAGAAATCCGGCCATCGCCATCATTCCGGTCAGCAGCAGCGACGGCAGCGTCGTGGTCGCTATCACCAGCACGATGGTCGCGTTGACGGCAAAACAGATGGCGGCGACCTGTTCATGGCGGCTGGTGCGGTCGGCGAGATAGCCGCCGGCCAGCACACCAATGGCGCTGGCGGCGAGAAACGCGGTCAGCGCGACGTTGGCCGACTGGAACGATGCGTCGTAGCCCGTCATCAGCGCGACCACGCCGAAATTGCTGATGCCGGCGTTGGACAGTCCAAGCAGCATGAAGAAGATCGTCAGCACGATGATGGCGGGCGTGATGATGTTCTGCTTCGACGCCGGCACGCCATCGACATGGCGGTCGGCAGCACTGGCATCGGGAATGCCGACAGCGATCAGCACCAGCGCCACCACCAGCCCGACGGAACCTGCCGCGATCAGCGCGCCTGCTCCGCCGACCGTCGCCACCAGCGTGGCCATGATGAAGGGCGCCACCGCGCCGCCGAGGAAGCCCGAGAAGGTGTGGATCGAAAAGGCGCGGCCCATCCGCGCTTCATCCATATGCGCCGACAGGATGGCGTAATCGGCCGGATGATAGACGCTGTTGGCGAGCCCCAGCAGGGCCGCGCAGGCCAGCAGCCAGGGATAGCTCAGATTGAGGCCGAGCATGACCAGCGCGAGGCCGCCGAGCGTCAGCCCCATCAGCAGCACCTTTCGGGCGCCGATGCGGTCGGCGAGGTAGCCGATTGGCGCTTGCGTCAGGCCGGAGACGATCCCGAGCACGGTGATCGCAAGTCCAAGCTCGATATAGCCGACGCCGAGTTGCTCCTTCAGGAACGGGAACAGCATCGGCAGCACGAACAGATGGAAATGGCTGACCCAATGCGCGAGCGAAATCGCCGCCAGCGTCCGCAGCGAACTGTCCGTCTTTCCTTCGATCTTGGTTTGTTGCGGTGCGGCGAGAACGTCGACCATATCTCAGCTGAAAACCCCGTTTGACCACGGCCCGGCAAGGCGCGCCAAAATACCGGCTGGCGGTTATTTGTCCATGAATGCCGATGCATGGCAGCCTCCGCGCAGCGCGAAAGCGAGGCCTTTTTCTTACCCTCCCCTGGAGGGGGAGGGTCGGCTCGCATCGCAAGATGCGAGACGGGGTGGGGTGACGGTCTATCAACCCG
>JBDRNF010000124.1:0-13872 GCA_043811435.1 Pseudomonadota bacterium | reverse complement strand
CACCTCCGCAAGACTTGATGCCTACCAGTTTCAGGCATCGGGTCCACACGCTTTTGCCGTACGCTCCGGCACCGCTCGTCAACACGTTCCAGGACCGCTCACGGAGTTTACCCGCCCTGCCGGTCCCATCGCGCGCACGATGCCGCCGCGTCCACCGCAATCCCGTTCCAACGTTCGTGACGATGGCCAACGCCCCTTCCTCAGGAACAGGATGGAGTGATTTATAACCGCGATTTGGGTTTCGGAAAAGGCGAAATTTTACCCGGCGGGTTAATTTGCCGCAGGCGCTGTTCTTAAGAAGCCCGGATGGAGCGCAGTAATCCGGGAGGCGGCGGTCGCTGATATGCAGTCCCGGATTGCGCTTCGCTTGAACAGGCGCGGCGTGAAGGCGGCACCAGCGCCACGACGGAAGCGCGCCAAGGCTTATCGGGTCGTTGGGTGATCACGGCAGCCTGTGAATAGCCGGGAGAAACGTCCCAATCCTCGTATTGCCACCCTGCATTGTGTCACCGTGAACACCCGTGATTCGCAGGGAGGGACGTCGACATGATAAACGCCAAGGATGCAGTAGTCTGGACAAATAGCTCGACGCATGAAGTGCGTGTCGCAGCCAAAGGAGAGCATCGGCCAGACACCCGTGGCGGGGCTTGGGGCGACCCTATCGGCGCGTCATATCTGCAATGGCTGGAAATGAATGACGACCAGCGCGTCCGTCTGATGCTTGAGACCGCCATCGATCTCGCGATGCAGGGCTTCGATCTAGGCGCTGTGCTTCGCGAGTTTGCAGATGTGGAAGAATTCAGGGCGCTCGGTTCGAAGAGCTACCCAATGTGCCGTGCATTGACGAAGGCGCTGATCGGGCAATCCCTCGAACCCAACGACATGAGCTTCGAAGAACTGCTAGAGGCTTACCGGCCCAAGTGATCCCTGCAATTCCAGAGGTGTTGCAATGAGCGTCTCGCTTGATGAAGGACAACAAGTGATGCACTGGCGCGGCGGTGCGTGGCATCGCATCGCTTGGGAAGAATGGTCTAGCTTTCGCGCAGTGGCCGAGCCTTTTGCGCCGCTACCCCACGTGACCGCTGGCGAACATCACTTCGTGGTGTGCATCGTCGAAGACGGCCGTCTCTTCAACATCATTCCGCACCGCTACCTGATCGACCGGGATGGCCGCATCGCTGATGATCGTTATTTCGGCGTGCTGTCAGACGGCGAGATCGAACGCTATCGGGCGCTGAACGGGCGGCACTATGAGTATCCGCAGCCTCATCCACTGAATGATGACGAGCAGGCGGAGTTCGAAGCGATCAGAGATCGCCTGTGGCGCTCTTGGTTGCCGCCGGTCGAGGCCGTCCGTGAATTGACGCGCGCGGCTGTCGCGCTGCCAGGCGAAAACGACGGTGCTTGGAAAGTGCTGGAGGCGTGCGGAATCTCGCGCGGCGTATCCGGCCTGCGCTCCTAACGGCTTTACGATTCCGGTGCGTCAGCATGGATACGCCACCCTGGCGTATCCATGCTGACATCACCACTTCGCTCGGGTCTTATCGAGGAAACAAATTGGCGACATAGACCTGTACGCAAAACTGAAAGATTGAAGAAGATGGACGACGTTATCTTCCTCTACGACCAAGCAATCGAACATATCGTTCGACTGCACGGATTTCGCTCAAGCAAGAGGCGCGACTTAGGTGGAGGAGATGTTCAGGACGACGTGGACAGCGTTGCAGATTTGCTGGCCAAGCGCGACTTGCTCACCTTTTCCGCATCTCTTCGCAACTTTGCCGAGGCCGCCAAGGCGGTGCAGGAGCTGCGACAGTTGAGGATTTCCACCTGCAAAGTGATAACACCTCCACGACCGCCCTATTTTGTGGAATCCAGCGAGACACTTTCATTTTACCAAGTTCTTAGCCGGATCATCCATTCCCACACGCTTTCTATTCTCCGGTCATCTTATGATTTTGGTTTCGTCGCCGCCAAAACAGACGAAGATATGTTTTCCGTTGTGTCGCAACCGACCATCGAATCCGAGACCCTTCTGCTGATGCAAACTGAGCAAGACCCTGCGACAGCAGTAGCGCTGCGCGCCTTGATTCAAGCCGCCTGCTCTTTTCTCGGGCCTGTGTCTGAAAGACTGAACATTATTCAGCGAGGTGACCGCTGAATTGTCATGGCAATCGCGGCTAGCGGGTCGGGCTCGTACCGGCTGAGACCATGCGCCAACAATTTCTTGAGGATCTCGGCGGCTTGTCGTTCGCCGCGCGGATCGTCGAACGGCTTTTCGAGATCCGGGAGACGGGCGTACATCGGCGGGTTCTGCCACGGCGACAGACCGAGCGATTCGATCTGCGCGGAGTAGCTGGCGAACTTGGCGACCGTTTCCCACGGCCTCGTGCTCAGCATGTCGTGGATCTGCCGGGCGCGGATCGGACTCTCGGCGCGACAGGCGATCAGCGACCGCGTCAAGGCGTCTCGATCAACGGCGCTAATTGCTTCCATCGCGTTGCGCCTCCAAGGCCATCCGCTCGTATGCGTTGAGCGGCGGCGCGTCAGTCTCCGACGCGGGCGTCGTTTGTCTCGCGGCCGGATTGAACTTCAACATCCGCGACAGAGTCGTCACCGCGCGCATGCGCGCCTGCCAAATCTGAAGCCATGGGCTCGGCCGGTCGTCGATCACGCTGGCGCGCTCCAGTTCATCGGCCGCTGCTTCTCGGCGATCAGGGCGCGGCTGTAGCGAGGACGCTTCATCCGGGCTTCGGGACTACGGAACGCGGCTCAGCGTCACGCCCTCATGGGCCAGCAGCCAGCGCTTGCGCTCCAGGCCGCCGCCATATTTGATCAGCGAACCGTCGGCGCCGATCAGGCGATGGCAGGGCACGACGACACTGAGCGGATTGGCGCCGTTGGCGTGGCCGACCGCGCGCACCGCTTTGGGCATGCCGATTTGCAGCGCCAACGCGCCGTAGCTCAGGGTGCTGCCGGGTGGAATGCGGGGCAGCGCGTTCCAGACCTTGCGCTGGAACGGGGTGCCCGCGACCTGCCAGCGGATTTCGTTCAGGCGATCGAGACCGCCCTCGAAATAGCCCGTCAGCGCCGCCCTGGTCTCGGCTGCTGCCCGCGCTTGTTGCAACACCACGGCGCCATATTGAAGCCGCAGCAGATCCCGCATGCGCGCCTCATACTCCTCCCAATCCAGCGCGCGAAGCACGCCATCGGCATCGCTCACCAGCAAGGCGGTTCCGATCGGCGTGTGCAGCCGGTCGAGGCCGAACGCTTCGGGCTGTTTGCTCATGGAGTTGCCGGGGTTCTGGATGTCATCATTATTTGCGGAAGGTATGCCGGGCCGACCGCACTTTTCACGGCAACCGTGCTAGCGTCCACCCGAAATCTGGCCGTGTCCGGGGGACCACAACATGATCTGGATCGCCAATCTATTGGTGGCGCTGGTCGCCGTCCTGCATGTTTATTTTTTGGTGCTGGAGATGTTCCTCTGGCAGAAGCCGCTGGGCCTGAAGACCTTCCGCAACTCGCCCGGGAAGGCCGCCGAAACGGCGGTGCTGGCCGGCAACCAGGGCTTGTATAACGGATTCCTCGCCGCCGGCCTCGCCTGGGGACTGCTGCACAACGCTCCAGCGTTCGGGTTCCAGATCAAGGTGTTCTTCCTGCTCTGCGTGATCGTTGCCGGGGTCTACGGCGCCGCCACCGTCAGCCGCCGGATCCTGTACGTGCAGGCGGCGCCCGCCGCAATCGCATTGGTCCTGCTCTGGCTGGCGTAAATTCGTTCACCTTGCCGGCCGGCATCGTATTGCCATGCCACAACCGTTCATTCAGTATCTTGCCAGCGATGGCGTCCGTCACACCGGACAAGACCATCGGCACAATAAACACACGAGGAAAGCAGCAATATGAGGAACGGTATTTTTCAGTTCGTCACCGGGACGGCGGTTGCCATCGCCCTGTCGGCATCGCCGGCGTCGGCGCAGAAGAAATATGACACCGGCGCGACCGATACCGAGATCAAGATCGGCCAGACCAATCCATTCAGCGGCCCGGCTTCCGCCTATGCCACCATCGGCAAGACCCAGGCCGCCTATATCAGGATGATCAACGACCAGGGTGGCGTCAACGGCCGCAAGATCAACCTGATCCAGTATGACGACGCCTACTCGCCGCCCAAGGCGGTCGAGCAGGTGCGCAAGCTGGTCGAGAGCGACGAGGTGCTGCTCACGTTCCAGGTGCTCGGCACGCCGTCGAACGCCGCCGTGCAGAAATACCTGAACGCGAAGAAGGTGCCGCAGCTGTTCGCGGCCACCGGCGCGTCGAAATTCACCGATCCGAAGAATTTCCCGTGGACGATGGGCTTCAATCCCAACTACTTCGTCGAAGGCCGCATCTACGGCCAGTACATCATCAAGAACTATCCGAACGCCAAGGTCGGCATCCTCTATCAGAACGACGACCTCGGCAAGGACTACCTGAACGGCATCAAGGCCGGCCTCGGCGACAAGGCGGCGAAGATGGTGGTCGCGGAAGCCTCCTACGAAGTCTCCGATCCGACCGTCGATTCGCAAATCCTCAAGATCAAGGACGCCGGCGCGGACCTGTTCTTCAGCGCCTCGACGCCCAAGCAGGCGGCGCAGACCATCAAGAAGCTGGCCGAACTCAATTGGAAGCCGGTGCATATCCTCGACATCAACGCCACCTCGGTCGGCGCGGTGATGAAACCCGCAGGGCTCGAGGCCTCCAAGGGCGTGATCAGCGTCAACTACGGCAAGGATCCGCTCGATCCGACCTGGAAGAACGATGCCGGCATGAAGAAGTATTTCGAATTCATGGCGAAGTACTATCCCGAGGGCGACAAGGATTCGAGTTTCAACTCCTACGGCTATTCGACCACGCAGTTGCTGATCCATGTGCTCAAGGCGTGCGGCGACAACCTGACCCGCGAGAACGTCATGAAGCAGGCCACCAGCCTGAAGAACGTGCAACTCGACCTGTCGCTGCCCGGTATCGTCGTCAACACCTCGCCGACCGACTACCGGGTCAACAAGCAGTTGCAGATGATGAAGTTCAACGGCGAGCGTTGGGAGCTGTTCGGCCCGATCCTCGAAGACACCGGCCCCGCGGGCTAGTCTGCTTCTCCCTCGCCCCGCTTGCGGGGAGAGGGCCGGGGTGAGGGGGACTCTCGGCGAGCACGGTGCTTGGAGAGTCCCCCTCACCCGGATTGCTTCGCAATCCGACCTCTCCCCGCAAGCGGGGCGAGGTAAAAATAAAAGCAGGCGCCGCATCAACGTATGCAAGGACGTAGTTTTGCAGGGTGGGCAAAGGCGCGCCCTTCGCACCGTGCCCACCATCCGCCTTCGCGCTCGTAAAATGGTGGGCACGCGCATTCGCGCGACCCGGTGTCTTTGCCCACCCTACAAAATCCGGCGATTTACTTCGGAATCTCGCCAAACGTCTTTCCCGCCGGCAGCACCGCGTGCCGGATCAGGCGGGAATCCTCGACCGCCGCCTGCCGATGCTTCACCGCCTCGCGATAGGCCGGGTCGCGAATCATCTCCGCGAACGCGGCGACGCTGGGGTATTCGGCGATGAAGCAGTGATCCCAGCGCTCCTCCTGGGGCCCGATCAGCATCAGTTCGAACCGGCCCTGCCACACGATCCGGCCGCCGAGCCGCTCGAACACCGGCCCGCTTTCCCGGCCATAGGCTTCATAGGCTTCCGCGCCGGAAACCTCGCGGCCGTCGGGATAGGCGGCCTGCGCGCGCAGCCGGACGAGATTCAGCATGTGAATCGGGCCGGGCCGGTCATTGGCCCGAAATTGCGCAAATACTTCCTTCGTTGGATCGATATGGCCCATGCCATTCTCCTTGGCTTTGCTGTGCTTTTCAGCGTGTCGCGGCGCCTTCTGACGGCCGACGCCGGGTCTCGATTCAAGGCAGCCGGATTCGACGCCGAACGAATTTCTCGAATTCGAGGATCGCGAATAGCACGACGCCTACCATCAGGATGGATAGCCCATCCTGAACGGAGACCGGGCGCGTTGCAAACAATCCCTGCATGAACGGCGCGTAGGTGAACAGAAGCTGCGCTGCAGTGATCGAGCTGACGCCGATGAGCACCGCCGGCGTGCCGAGGAACCCCGTCCAGGTGAAGGATGACTGGTTCAGGTAACGCACGCTGAACAGGTAGAAGATCTCCATGACCACGATCGTATTGACGACGATCGTGCGCGCCTCCTCGGTCGACAAGTTGCGCGCCTCGGCCCAGAAGAACATGCCGAACGCGCCGGCGACGAACAGGAACGACACGAAGACGACGCGCCAGATCAGGAATCCCGACAGGATCGGCTCGTTCGATGCGCGGGGTGGCCGCCGCATGGCATCGGGTTCCATCGGCTCGAACGCCAGCGTCAAGCCGAGTGCGACGGCTGTGACCATATTGATCCAGAGAATTTGCACGGGCGTCATCGGCAGGGTAAGCCCGAACAGGATTGCGGTGATGATGGCCATCGCCTCGCCGCCGTTGGTCGGCAGTGTCCAGCCGATGACTTTCTGGAGATTGTCGTAGACGGTGCGGCCTTCCCGAACCGCAGCCACAATCGACGCGAAATTGTCGTCGGCCAAAACCATCTCGGCAGCTTCCTTTGCGGCCTCGGTACCTTTTTGTCCCATTGCGATGCCGACATCCGCCCGCTTCAAGGCGGGCGCATCGTTGACGCCGTCACCGGTCATGGCCACGACGGCGCCTTCCGCCTGCAGCGCCTCGACGATCCTCAGCTTCTGCTCCGCGCTGGTACGGGCAAAGACAGTCGTGTCGCGCGCGGCGACGCGGAACGCCACATCGTCCAGGCCTTCCAGATCCTCGCCGGTGATCACGGCTTCATGATTGTCCATGCCGAGCTGGTTCGCGATGGCGCTCGCGGTAGCAGCGTGATCGCCGGTGATCATCTTCACGCGGATGCCCGCAGTCCGGCATTCGTTGATCGCCGCGATGGCCTCCTCTCGCGGCGGATCAATCAACCCGACCAGGCCGAGCAGCACCAGCCCGTCTTCAATCGATTCAAAGGACAGGTCCTGCGCGCCACGCGGCATGGGTTTCATGGCAAGCGCCAGTACGCGCTGCCCCTTGAACCCGAGCATCTCTATCGCGTTGGCCCAGAAATCACGCTGGACCGGCTTCGGGCCCATTGCGTCGTACCGGGCGGAGCACATCAGGAGGACCTGCTCCGGCGCGCCTTTGATGTAGGCCACGGTGCCGTTCTCATGACCGTGGTGCAGCGTTGCCATGTAACGGTGGCGCGAGTCGAAGGGAATTTCGTCAGTTCGCGGAAATTGCTTGCGCATTGTCTCGGCATCGAAGCCTGCCTTTCCGGCGAGGGACACGAGCGCGCCCTCCATCGGATCGCCATCGATGATCCACCCGGCCTCCGTCTGACGTAACGTTGCGTCATTGCACAGCAATGCCGCCCGGGCGAGTTCGCCGAGAACCGCCTGTTCGGCCGCGTCGATGTCGCGCCCGTCCAGTTGGAAGGCTCCACGCGGTTCGTACCCCACGCCCGTGACCTCGACGCTGCACGATGCCGTGACCGTCGTCTGCACCATCATTTCGTTGCGCGTAAGGGTCCCGGTCTTGTCAGAGCAGATGACCGAGACCGATCCCAGGGTCTCGACGGCTGGAAGCTGCCGGATGATGGCGTTCCGTGAAGCCATCCGCTGCACCCCGATGGCGAGCGTGATCGTCATCACCGCCGGGAGGCCCTCCGGGATCGCGGCGACGGCCAGACCGACGACGGCCATGAACGCTTCCGGCCAGGAATAGGCCCGGAACCAGACCGCAAAGGCAAACGCCGCAGCCGAAATTCCAAGGATGACGACCGTGAGCTGGCGCGCAAACTGGTTCATCTGCCGCACCAGCGGCGTCGTCAGCGTCTCGACCTCGCCCAGCATTGCGCTGATACGTCCGATCTCGGTCTCGAGCCCTGTGCCAACCGTGACTCCCAAGCCCTGGCCGGCAACGACAAACGTGCCGGAATAGGCCATCGAGGTTCTGTCACCGATTGTGGCGGCCGCATCGACGGGCAGGACGCCCTTGTCGGTGGCGACCGATTCTCCGGTAAGGACGGCCTCCTCGATCTTCAGATTGCGGGCGCGTATCAACCGCAGATCCGCCGGTACGCGGTCGCCCGCGTCGAGCAGGACGATGTCGCCGGGGACGATATCTTCGGAGCCGATCGTGATTCTCTGCCCGTTGCGCCTCACCGATGCGTGCGGTGTGACCATCCGCTTGATGGCATCGAGCGCCTTCTCCGCACGCCCCTCCTGGATGAAGCCGATCGCGGCATTGGCGATCACGACAAGCAGGATGACGGCGGTATCGATGGTGTGTCCCAGCAGCGCCGCGACCAGCGCCGCGGCCAGCAAGACATAGATCAGGAGATTATGAAACTGTCCGAGGAATCGCATGAACGCGCTGCGCGGCCTCGATGCCGGCAGCCGATTATGGCCATATTTCTCCAGCCGTTCCGTTGCCTCCGCTACGGTGAGGCCGCTGGGGCGCGTTCGCAGCCGCTCGATCGCCGCGTCGAATACGACCGCATGCCAGGCTTCACGCGGCTCGGTGCCGATGGCGGCCTTATCGGTCCCTACGGATCCCTCTGACGGCGTCATCTCATGAACTCCGAGGAATTGCGAAGATGAACGGCGGACACCTGCACGGATACGTCGTCATTTGGCGAGGATACCCCCTTCTCGACTGCGGATGAGGCGGCATGCGCATGCCTGCTCATGCTGCCTGCATCTGTATTCTGCGAGTATCATGGACACGCGTCTGTGGTGTCTCATCAGAATGCGATCGGCGCGAACGGTAATCCATAGGGATTTCCCGGGCGGGCCGTTTGATCCACGTCATAGCCTGTTGCTGAAGATGCAAAGTGGCCTTCAATTACGGACGACGGCGCGACCGACTGCGACGAATGCCCGCACCGCTTGCCGTGACTCGGTCCACCCGTGCTGATCGCGTTCATCGCGGCCATTGCATCCCCTAATCCCGCGTTAACCTTTGTGTAACCAGCTCTTAAACTGCGAACGTTAGCGTGCGGCGGAACCGGTGCGGGCGGCGTTGGCGTATGGCGTGGGGACGGAAAAAGAGCGGCGGACGCAAGGAGCCGCAATTCGGGCTCGGCGCATCGCTGAGCGAGCTGCGCCTCGGCCCGCAGGACCGCGTGCCCGGCGGCGGCGACGAGCCGAAGAAGAAGCCTTCCCCAAAACGCAAGGCCAGCGCTTCCGGCGATGACGCGCCGCGCGAGCGCAAGCCACGTGCGAACGGCGGGAACAGCAAGCGCAAGTCCAGGGCTCGCGCCCGCGGCGGCCTCGGTCGGCTGGTTTACTGGGGCGCGGTGCTCGGTCTCTGGGCCGTGATCGCGGTCGTCGGCGTCGTGATCTGGGTCGGCGCGCATCTGCCGGCGATCCAGTCGCTGGAAATCCCGAAGCGGCCGCCGACGATCCAGATTGTCGGCTTCGACGGCAGCGTGCTGGCGACCCGCGGCGAAATGGCCGGCGCCAATGTCAGGCTGAAGGACCTGCCGCCCCACTTGCCGAACGCGTTCATCGCCATAGAGGACCGCCGGTTCTATTCGCATTACGGCATCGATCCGATCGGCATCGCGCGCGCGGCGGTGGCCAATATCCTGCACCGCGGCGTCTCGCAGGGCGGCTCGACGCTGACCCAGCAACTCGCCAAGAACCTGTTCCTGACCCAGGAGCGCACCTTCATGCGCAAGCTGCAGGAAGTCGAACTGGCGCTGTGGCTGGAGCGCAAGCATTCCAAGAGCGAGATTCTCGAACTTTATCTGAACCGGGTCTATTTCGGCTCCGGCGCCTATGGCGTGGAGGCCGCGGCCCAGCGCTATTTCGACAAGCCGGCGAAGAATGTCACGATTGCCGAGGCCGCGATGCTCGCGGGCCTGGTCAAATCGCCCTCAAGGCTGGCGCCGAACCGCAACCCGGAAGGCGCCGAGAAACGCGCCCAGACCGTGCTGACCGCAATGGCCGACGCCAAATTCATCACCGAAGCGCAGGCGAAGGCCTCGATCGGGCAGCCCTCCACCAATGTGAAGGCGGCGGGCGCCGGCACCATCAATTATGTGGCGGACTGGATCGGCGAAGTGCTCGACGATCTGATCGGCCAGATCGACCAGAACATCGTGGTCGAAACCTCGATCGATCCGAAACTGCAAAGCGTGGCTGAAGCCGCCATCATCGACGAGCTCGCGGCCAAGAGCGTCAAGTTCAATGTCACCCAGGGCGCGCTGGTGGCGATGACGCCCGATGGCGCGGTACGCGCCATGGTCGGCGGCCGCAATTACGCCGAGAGCCAGTACAACCGCGCGGTGACGGCGAAGCGCCAGCCGGGCTCGGCGTTCAAGCCGTTCGTGTATCTCACCGCGATCGAAGCCGGATTGACGCCGGAGACAACGAGGCAGGATGCGCCGCTCGACGTCAAGGGCTGGAAACCCGAGAATTATACCCGCGAATATTTTGGCGCGGTGACGCTGACGCAGGCGCTGGCGATGTCGCTCAACACGGTGGCCGTGCGACTCGGCCTGGAGGTCGGGGCCAAAAACGTGGTGCGCACCGCGCACCGGCTCGGCATTTCCTCGAAACTCGAAGCCAATGCCTCGGTCGCGCTCGGCACCTCGGAGGTCTCGCTCAACGAACTGGTCGGCGCCTACGCGCCGTTCGCCAATGGCGGCCGGGGATCGACCCCGCATGTCGTGACCAGGATCCGTACCGCCGAAGGCAAAGTGCTGTATGTGCGGCCCGCCGACCAACTCGGTCAGGTGATCGAGCCGCGCCATGTCGCCGCCATGAACCGCATGATGCAGGAAACGCTGCTGAGCGGCACCGCCCGCAGGGCGGAAATCCCGGGCTGGATTGCCGCCGGCAAGACCGGCACCAGCCAGGACTTCCGCGACGCCTGGTTCGTCGGCTACACCGCCAACCTGGTGACCGGCGTCTGGCTCGGCAATGACGACAATTCCCCGACGAAGAAGGCAACCGGCGGCGGATTGCCGGTCGAGGTCTGGACCCGCTTCATGCGCACGGCCCATCAGGGCGTGCCGGTCGCGGCCCTGCCGAATGCGCGTCAGGGAGAATTCCTGACCAACCTCATTCAACCGGCATCGCAAGTCAGCGCGCCCCCGGCACCGCAAGCTCAGGCGCCGGTTCCGCTGGCGACAAATCCTTCAAGCAACGCCTATCGTCCGCCGCCGCCGACGCGCGCATCGAATCCATCCGCACGGCCGGAAGCCGCGGCGGGTCTGGACGGCTGGCTGGTGGACCGGTTGTTCGGAAGATAAGCCAATCACTCGTGCCCCGGACGCAGCACATCGCGTCAGCGCTGCGCTGCTGAGCCGGGGCCCATACGGCGGGAGTGCTGCGGGTCCCGGCCCTGCGGAGCAGCGCAAGAGCGCTGCACCGCGTCCGGGACACAGCAATTCCTCAATCCTGAATCCCGTAACGATGCAGGTCGTTGCCGTGGGTGTCGAGCCAGGTCTTGGCGCGCTCGACATGGGCGCATTCGCGGGCGACCACCCGCCAGAACCGCGCCGAATGGTTCATCTCGACCAGATGCGCCACCTCATGGGCGGCGAGATAATCCAGCACGTAAGGCGGCGCCAGGATCAGGCGCCACGAGAACGACAGGGAGCCGGCCGAGGTGCAGGAACCCCAGCGGCTCGACTGGTCGCGGATCGACAGCCGTTTCACCTTGACGCCATACGCCTGGGCATAGGCCTGCGTGGTCTTCTGCAAATCGTTGCGCACTTCGCGCTTCAGATAGTCGTGGACCCGCCGCTCGATATGCTCGGCGCCGCCGGCGACGCAGATGATCCGCTCGCCGCTGTCGCGCGTTTCGGTCCAAACCGTGCCGCGCTGGCCGGCGCGATGCACGATCTTGTGCGGGACGCCACGCAGCGGCACCACGGTACCCGGAAGAAACGGTGCCGCCTTCGGCAACCGGCCGAGACGCGCGGCGATCCAGCCGCCGTGACGCTGCGCAAAGTCCTTGGCGTCGGCGATGGTGCCGCGCGGCGGCATGGTGAGGATCGCTTCGCGGTCGCTGGGATGAATGCGCAGCGTGTAACGCCGCGCGCGGCGATGCCGGCGCAATCTGATCGAATAGATTTGCGAGCCGTGCTTGACGAGGAGTCGAGAGGGTTCGGCAGGCCGCCGATAGAGGAGCGCGCGAGTGGCCATATCTGCAAGTCCGGGGAGCAAGAGGTCGCCCGGATTCTGCCATATCCGCCGCCAGTGAAATCGCTCGGCGCAAAAACAAATCATTTGCCCAATATACAGGGGCAGATCGCCGATCCGACCCCATAGGATGGGCCTGGAACCAAAAATTTTGAGGGGAACCAAGCCTCATGACGGCCCCCAAAGAATGAAATATAACTCATTCTTTCAGGAAGCCGTGAATGTGTATTTCTCTGCATCAATTCAGAGGGTTAACAACGCGGCGAATCAACGCCGCCATCACCGTTGCGAACCGCGATCTCGCCTGGTCGCGGTTTATTCCGCCGCGGCGACCAATGAAGGTTTCCGGCTCGCCGCCGACAGCATGAAATCGGAAATGCGGGGCACGATTTCCGATTTGAAGCGCGAACCGTTGAAGACGCCGTAATGGCCGACGCCCTTTTGCACGTAATGCACCCGGCGATGGTCGGGAATCGAGCTGCACAGCGCGTGCGTCGCTTCGGTCTGTCCGATACCCGAAATGTCGTCGTTCTCGCCTTCGACCGTCATCAGCGCCACGCGCGTGACCTTGGACGGATCGACCAGCTTGCCGCGATGGGTCATTTCGCCCTTGGGCAGCGCATGCTTGACGAACACGGTGTCGACCGTCTGCAGGTAATACTCCGCGGTCAGGTCCATGACGGCGAGATACTCGTCATAGAAATCGCGGTGCTTGTCGACCAGGTCGCCGTCGCCCTTCACCAGATTGTTGAACAGCGCCTTGTGGGCGTCCTTGTGGCGATCGAAATTCATGCTGATGAAGCCCGAAAGCTGCAGGAAGCCCGGATATACGTCGCGCATCACGCCGGGATGCGGAAACGGCACCTTGGTGATGACATGGCTGCGGAACCAGTCGATGCCCTTCTCGGCCGCGAGATTGTTGACCGCGGTCGGATTGCGTCGGGTGTCGATCGGGCCGCCCATCAGCGTCATCGACACCGGCACGAAGGGATCGCGCTCGGCTTCCATCACGGAAACCGCCGCCACCACCGGCACCGAGGGCTGGCACACCGCGATCACATGCATGTTGGTGCCGAGCGTCTGCAGCATCTCGATGACGTAATCGACGTAGTCGTCGAGATCGAAGCGGCCTTCGGTCAGCGGCACCATCCGCGCATCGGACCAGTCGGTGATGTAGACCTCGTGGGTCGGCAGGAAGGCTTCGACGGTGCCGCGCAGCAGCGTCGCGTAATGGCCCGACATCGGCGCCACGATCAGCACCCGCGGCTGCGGGCTGCGCAGCGGGCGGGTCAGCTGGCGATCGAAATACAACAGCCGGCAGAACGGCTTTTCCCACACGGTGCGGATCTCGATCGGCGTGCGGACGCCGTTGACCTCGGTATCGTCGAGGCCCCATTCCGGCTTGCCGTAGCGGCGCGTGGTGCGCTCGAACAGTTCGCAGCCGGCGGCAACGGATTTGCCGAACTCGGTGTGCGACCACGGATTGAGCGGATTCTGAAACAGAATCTTGGTGGCGTCGGTTACGGCGCGCGCCGGGTTGAGCGACGCCTGCGCCATTTCGTACATCCAGTACATCGGCGTCGTCAGCGCCGGACTGCCTTCGGCCACCAAGGGCGGCGGC
>JBDRNF010000123.1:0-11043 GCA_043811435.1 Pseudomonadota bacterium | reverse complement strand
GGGGGGGGTGTGCTCTCTCTCCGTGGGTGGGGGGGGGGGGGGGGCGCCCCCCCGCACCCTCATTGATTTCAGAATTTGCGGAAGCAGCCCCTCACCCCAACCCTCTCCCCGCAAGCGCGGGGCGAGGGAGCGCAGCTGAGGATTTGTGATGCCGTCGTTTAAATCCGTAAGCGTGATCGGCGCCGGCGCATGGGGAACCGCGCTGGCGGCTGTCGCAGCGCGGGCCGGCCGCGAGGTGGTCCTCTATGCCCGCAACCCGGAGATCGCGGCCGAAATCGCCGACAGCCGCAGCAATCCAAAGCTGTCCGGCGTGCGGCTGGACAGCCGCGTCATCATCACCAGCGACATCGCGCATGGCGCGCGCGCCGATATCATCCTGATCGCGACACCCGCGCAGCATTTGCGCGAAGCCGTCACGGCGTTGGCGCCGCATCTTGCCGACGGCGTGCCTGTCGTCGCGACTGCAAAAGGCATCGAACGCGGCACCCATCAATTCATGACCGAGGTGATATCGGAAGCAGCACCCACTGCCGTTGCCGCGATTCTGTCGGGACCGAGTTTCGCCGACGACGTGGCGCGCGGCCTGCCCACCGCGGTGACGCTGGCGGCGAGGGACGAGACGCTGGCGGCCGAGCTCGCGCAGGCGCTGGGATCTTCGACCTTTCGGCCCTATCACACCTCCGATGTCCGCGGCGTCGAGATCGGCGGCGCGGCCAAGAACGTGTTGGCGATCGCCGCCGGCATCGTGGTCGGCCGCAAGCTCGGCGCCTCGGCGCAGGCGGCGCTGACCACGCGCGGCTTCAGCGAACTGGTGCGGCTCGGCCGCGCCTGCGGCGCGCGCAGCGAAACCATGGCGGGCCTCTCCGGCCTCGGCGACCTGATCCTGAGCTGCTCCAGCGCGCAGTCGCGCAATTTCGCGCTTGGCGTAGCGCTGGGACGCGGCGAGCCGCGGCCATCCGACAAGCTCGCCGAGGGCGAATTCACCGCGCCCGTCATGATCGAGCTGGCGGCTTCGCAAAATGTCGATATGCCGGTATCGTCGGCGGTCGCAGCGATATTGGGCGGCACGGCGACGATCGACGAAGCGATCGAAAGCCTGCTGACGCGGCCGTTCAAGGCAGAGGGATAGCTTCCTTCGTCATGCCCGCGCTTGTCGCGGGCATCCACGTCTTGATACTTTGATGACAGAAGACGTGGATGGCCGGGACGAGCCCGGCCATGACGGATAGAGGGTGCGCGTCATGAACTATTGGCTGGTGAAATCGGAGCCCTCGACCTGGTCGTGGGACCAGCAGGTCGCAAAGGGCGCCAAGGGCGAGGCCTGGACCGGTGTGCGCAATTTTACGGCGCGGCAGAATCTCGTGAAGATGAAGAAGGGCGATCTCGCGTTTTTCTATCACTCCAACGAGGGCAAGGAGATCGTCGGGATCGCCGAGATCATCAAGGAGGCCTATCCGGATCCGACCGACAAGACCGAAAAATTCGTCTGCGTCGACATCAAGGCCGACAAGCCCTTGAAAACGCCGGTGACGATGGCCGCGATCAAGGCCGACAAGCGGCTGGCCGAGATGGCTCTGGTGAAATATTCGCGGCTGTCGGTGCAGCCGGTGACGGCGGAAGAGTGGAAGATCGTCTGCAAGATGGGCGGGATGTAGAGTTCCTCCAAGGCAGGTATCATAAAACCTCTCGTTTCCGCGCAACGATTTCCCTGCCTTTGCCGCAGGGGAAACTTAGCAATTCGGGCGCTTACTCTGGACCATGTGCAAACGGAATGGCAGGAGGACCAGATCTTGAAATCGGGTGCCAGCCGCCTGAATCCGACGCCGCTCGACGACGCGGCGAGCGTGTCCATGACGCCCGCTCTCGAGGCCGAGACCGAGCGGCTGCTGTCGCAACGCACCCGCGACATCCGGTTTTCTCCCGAGATGGTTCGCGCCTATCGCGCCAAGGACTGGCCGCAACGCAGCAAGATTGCGCGCGCATGGATGGTCTGGGTCGGGCTGATCAGCGTCAGCTTCGTGCCGGTCAGCCTGCTTCTGGCTCCCGACTTCCTTGGGCTCACCATCGTCATCAGCGGGCTGCTGGTTCCGGCGCTGCACGCCTGCACCTATCTGGTCTGGCGAAAGCCCCGTAGCGCTTCCGTCGAAGGCCTGTCGGTGATGCTGCTGATGAGCAGCGTCATGATCGCCTATGGCTTCCTCGCCGTCGCGGCCGGCGGCGCCGACTATGAGCGCATCCTGATCTGCGTCATGTACGCGACCACGATCGCGATCGTGGTGCTCAACATCGACTATATCTGGACGCTGTCGCTGATGGTTTGCTCCGCGGCGATCTTTTTCGGCTTTGAGATCTTCAACCCCGAGATCGAGCTCAAGGAAGCGATCGGAACATCGGTCTTTTATGCGACGGGCATGTATGCGGCGACGATCGCGCGGAAAACCCAATCGATCCTCGGTCAAAAAGCCTTCCTGATGTCGTTACGTAACCAGTATCGCAGCGACGCGCTGCGAAGCGCCAACCATCAGCTGGAAATACTGGCGACGCGCGATCCCCTTACCGGGCTCGGCAACCGCCGTTCGGCAACCGATCTCATCGATCGGCTCTGGCGCGACCCGGCAATCCCGAAAGCCCGCATTGCGTTCATCATGGCCGATATCGACTTGTTCAAATTATTGAACGATACCGCCGGCCACGCCGCCGGCGACGATTGCATCAGACGGGTCGCGAAGGCGATCGAGGAATCGGTGCGCGAAGACGCCGTCTTTCGCTATGGCGGCGAGGAATTCCTCGTCGTTCTCGCCGACACCTCGCCCGATCATGCCTGGACCATCGCGGAACGCATCCGCCGCTCGGTGGAAGCGCTCGCCATCGTCAATCCCGGAACTGATCCCGTGGACGGCTCCAGCGATGTGGTGACGATCAGCCTGGGCGTCGCGTTCGCCCGGGAGGATGCCGCGCCGGAGATGGTCGCAAAATGGGCCGACGACGCCCTTTACGACGCCAAGCGCGGCGGCAGGAATCTCGTATTCCTGTCGAACGCGCACGCTGCCGAAGGCATGGCGCAGGCACAGCCCATCGCCGCAGGCCATTCGAAGAGCAATTCCGCAGTCGTGTAGGGTGGGCAAAGCTTTCGCCGTCGCTCAAAGAGCGAACGCGAAAGTGTGCCCACCATTTCGAAGACAACGATTGGCGAAAAATGGTGGGCACGGCGCGAAGGGCGCGCCTTTGCCCACCCTACGGAGCTACGGCTTACGCCGCGGCGGTCGCGACCACCTGCGCCAGCAGCTGCTCGCGCTTCGACTGCGAGCGGTAGCCCTTCATGGTCGCGGCGAAGCGCTCCAGGATGCCGTCCTCGAAGGCGGTGACGATGGTGTCGTGGACGTAGCTCTTGCGGCAGATCGCCGGCGTGTTCGACAATTCGTCGGCGGCGGCGCGCACCGCGTCCAGCACCTGTTTCTTGCGGCCGCGCGCGCTGGCGGCCGGCGAAATCCGCGACAGCGATTCCAGCACAACGGCGGAGGCCATCAGGGTGCGGAAATCCTTCAGCGAGATCTTGATGCCGGCGATTTCGCGCAGGAACGCATTGACGGTGGTGGTGGAGACGGTGCGAACCGTGCCGGAGCCGTCGCGATACTGGAACATGCGCTTGCCGGGCACGGTGCGCAGGATGCCGATGGCGCGCACCAGCTTGGCGGCGTCGCATTCCTTGCGCACGGCTTTGCCGCCCTTGGCCTTGAAAGTCAGCACGATGTTGTCGTCTTCGACCACGACGTGGGATTTCAGCAGCGTGGTAGCGCCGTGGGTGCCGTTGAGGCGGGCATAGGATTCATTGCCGGGACGGATCGCGGTGCGCGCGATCAGCTCGATCACCGCCGAGAGCGCGAATTCGCGGGTCGGCGTATCGCCGGAGAGGTGCATCGAGACGTTGCGACGGATTTTCGGCAAGGCGCCGACCAGCCGCGCCAGCCGGTGGGCCTTGCGCTGTTCGCGGACCTTTTCCCAGTCGGAGTGATAGCGATATTGCAGCCGGCCCGCGGCATCGCGGCCGACCGCCTGCAGATGGGAACTCGGGTCGGGCGAATAGCGGACCTCGGCATAGGCCGGCGGCACCGCCATCGAGTGCAGGCGGCGGATAGTGCCGGTGTGGCGGACCGGCGTGCCGTTGGCGCGAACGAATGAATAGCTCTTGCCGCGCTTGATGCGGCGGATGGTGAGTTCGTTCTGGTCGCCGAGCTTGAGGCCCAGTTCCTGGGCAAGGTCTTCGACCGAGGTCTTGGGAGTGGCTTTGAGCGCGGAGGCGGGCTTGGCGGGGGCCGGTTTCGGCAGTTGGCCGAGCGCTCTTGCCAGTTCAACGGCAGGATCGGCGGAAACGGGCCGCGCAGCCTCGAAATTCTGCTGATCCATCATGGCTTTAGACGCCTTGCTCCAACTGTTCTTCCGGTAATGCCGATTATCGGTCTTTGGTTCCGGCGGGGGGCCTGCCCCCGGGGAGGCCATTTAGGGGGTAATGGCCGGGAACGCGAGTCCATCTCGGATCCGAAGTGGTGTCTAAATACCTTTTATGCCGGAATGGCCGCCATGCAGCGGGTTTTTGACTAACGGCCAACGCGAACGTGATGGGAGCTTGGCGCCCGCAGGGCTGGCCGGCCGGCGGCTTGATCCTGCTCATGGCAGGGAACCCCGCCTAAGGTCCTATTTCTTCCGCTTGTCGGTGCCGGTAGGCCCGACGCATAATTGGCGCAACAAATGAGACGGCTTGCAGTGCTCGCGTTCACTGGCCGCATGGGTGGAGGGTAACGATGTCCGAGAAAATTTACGACGTATCCGCGGAATGGTCCAAGCGCGCCTATGTCGATCAGGCCAAGTACCGCGAGATGTATGCGCGCTCGGTCAGCGATCCCAACGCCTTCTGGGCCGAACAGGCCCAGCGTGTCGGCTGGATCAAGCCGTTCCACAAGGTCGAGAACACGTCGTTTGCGCCCGGCAACATCTCGATCAAATGGTTCGAGGACGGCGTCCTCAACGTCGCCTGGAACTGCATCGACCGGCATCTCGAAACCCGCGGCGACCAGACCGCCATCATCTGGGAGGGCGACGACCCCTCGCAGTCGAAGCATATCACCTACCGCCAGCTGCACGACGAAGTCTGCAAGATGGCCAATATCCTGCGCACCCGCAACGTCGTGAAGGGCGACCGCGTCACCATCTATCTTCCGATGATCCCGGAAGCCGCCTACGCCATGCTGGCCTGCGCGCGGATCGGCGCCATCCATTCGGTGGTGTTCGCCGGCTTCTCGCCCGACAGCCTCGCCCAGCGCATCACCGACTGCCAGTCCAAGATCGTCATCACCGCGGACGAAGGCCTGCGTGGCGGCAGGAAGGTGCCGCTGAAGGCCAATGTCGATGCTGCGATCGACAAGTGCGGCGGCGTCGACTGGGTCGTCGTGGTCAAGCGCACTGGTGCCACCGTCGAGATGAATCCGTCGCGCGACTTCTGGTACCACGAGGCCGCCGAGATGGTGACGACGGAATGCCCGTGCGAGCCGATGCACGCCGAGGATCCGCTGTTCATCCTCTACACCTCCGGCTCGACCGGCCAGCCCAAGGGCGTGCTGCACACCTCGGGCGGCTACCTGGTGTTCGCGTCGATGACGCATCAATACGTGTTCGACTATCACGACGGCGACGTCTACTGGTGCACCGCCGACGTCGGCTGGGTCACCGGCCACAGCTACATTCTCTACGGGCCGCTGGCCAACGGCGCCACCACGCTGATGTTCGAGGGCGTGCCGAACTACCCCGACATGTCCAGGTTCTGGAACGTGATCGACAAGCACAAGGTCAACATCTTCTACACCGCGCCGACCGCGATCCGGGCGCTGATGCAGGCCGGCGACGATCCGGTCAAGAAAACCTCGCGCAAGAGCCTTCGGCTGCTCGGCAGCGTTGGCGAGCCGATCAATCCGGAGGCCTGGGAATGGTATCACCGCGTGGTCGGCGACGAGCGCTGCCCGATCGTCGATACCTGGTGGCAGACCGAAACCGGCGGCATCCTGATCACGCCGCTGCCCGGCGCCACAAAACTCAAGCCGGGCTCGGCGACGCTGCCGTTCTTCGGCGTGGTGCCCGAGATCGTCGACGCCGACGGCAAGGTGCTGGAAGGCGAATGCTCAGGCAATCTGTGCATCGCCCGATCCTGGCCGGGCCAGATGCGCACGGTCTATGGCGACCATGCCCGCTTCGAGCAGACCTATTTCTCCACCTACAAGGGCAAGTACTTCACCGGCGACGGCTGCCGCCGCGACGCCGACGGCTATTACTGGATCACCGGCCGCGTCGACGACGTCATCAACGTCTCCGGCCACCGCATGGGCACCGCCGAAGTCGAGAGCTCGCTGGTGGCGCACGCGCTGGTCTCGGAAGCCGCCGTGGTCGGCTATCCCCATGACATCAAGGGCCAGGGCATCTATGCCTATGTGACCCTGATGACCGGCACCGAACCCTCGGAAGCGCTGCGCAAGGAGTTGGTGGCATGGGTGCGCAAGGACATCGGCCCGATCGCCTCGCCCGATTTGATCCAGTTCGCGCCCGGCCTGCCGAAAACCCGCTCCGGCAAGATCATGCGCCGCATCCTGCGCAAGATCGCGGAGGATGAATCGGGCAGCCTCGGCGACACCTCGACGCTGGCGGATCCCGCTGTCGTGGAGGATCTGGTCCAGCACCGGCAGAACAAGAAGGGCGCGGGGGTTTAGAAACGGCGAGCTTTTTTCTTACCCTCCCCTGAAGGGGGAGGGTCGGATCGCATCGCAAGATGCGAGACGGGGTGGGGTGACGGTTTATCAACTCGGCCACTCTTAGACGCCGTTCCCCGGACGCTGCGCAGCGCGAAGCGGTGCGCAGCTGATCCGGGGTCCATTTCGCAAGGAGTGCCCTGTCCACTGGGTCCCGGCTCTGCGGAGCAGTGTGAAGTACGCTGCACCGCGTCCGGGACACGGATTGCCATAGCCTCAACTAATTCTCTGGTGACCAACCTTCCCGCACCGCACGTTTCCTGCCGGGTGTTGTTTTCAAGTCATTTACTTTGTTCCCAACATTTCCTTTCCTGCCCCTCATTGAACGGGCTCTCGGCCCGGCCTCGAAGCCGGTTGGTTAAGCCACGCGGTCGAGAATGCGAGGGCTAACCGGCGTTTTGCAGGCCTTCCGGAAATTTTGCAGCCCTGCAACGGGTGTCCAAGTCAAAGTGGAGGTATTGATGTCGTTGAGGATTGCGGTGGCGCTGGCAGCCACCATCGGGGCGGGGGCCCTGCTGTCGACCACGGCCGAGGCGAGGCCCAGCGTAGTCAGCTTCCGGGGCGATTACTCGCCGGGCACGATCGTGGTGAGGACCAATCAACGCAGGCTCTATCTCGTCGTCGAGCGGGGCAAGGCGGTCGCCTATCCCGTCGGTGTCGGCCGTCCCGGCAAGCAATGGGCCGGCACCACGAGGATCGACGGCAAGTACACCAATCCGGCGTGGTCGCCGCCGGCGGAAGTGAAGCGCGACAGGCCATCGATGCCGAACGTGATCCCCGGCGGTTCGCCGCGCAACCCGATGGGCGTTGCCGCGATGACGCTGGCCGGCGGCGAGTATGCGATCCACGGCACCAACGCGCCGGGCTCGGTCGGCGGCTTCGTTTCCTATGGCTGCATCCGCATGCTGAACGCCGATATCACCGATCTCTACCAGCGCGTCTCGGTCGGCACGACGGTGGTCGTGACCCGCTGAGCCCAATCTTAAAGCACTTGTGTAGCGCGTTTTGCGTTAGCTGAAGGCCATCTTCTCCCCTCCCCCCGCGAGCGTAGCGATTGGTGGGGAGGGGTCGGGGGTGGGGGGTCTATCGGCGGACTCAACTTTCAACGAATTTGCTGAAACGCCCCCACCCCCGACCCCTCCCCGCCACGCGCAAGGGCGCGTGGAGGAAGGGGAGACGAGCATCACCAGACTCCGCGCCGTGCTGTCAGCACCAGCCGCCGCGGTGGCGTCCGCCATAGCTGCGGGCATGGCCCGCGGCGAGCAGCGCCGCCGAAAGATTGTCGGTGCGGCGCGTCGCGGCGTCGGCCACGACGCGTCCGTTATATTTGTCCGGGCCGATATTGTAGATCGTGACGCCGCCTTCGCCGAGCAGCTCACGCAAGGCTGCGCCGGCGGCTTCGGCCAGTTCCAATTCCCTCGGGCAGGCCGCCTTCCGCTCCGGCGCATCGACGCCGCGCAGGCGAATCCGCGTCGTCGGCTCGAGCCCCGGCGACAGGTGCACCCGCGCCTCAAACGTGTCGCCATCGATGGTCCTGAGAACCTCGACCGGATGCCGGGCTCCGGAATTTCCGGCGTGCCGCCAGACCATCTCCGCGTCGCGCGCGGCCTGGATTTCCTGAGGCGACAGCGACGATGCGGTCGGGGTCGGCCAATTCAGCCATTGCCGCAGCGGCAGCAAGGTCGCCGCCACCACGCCGACAATGAATATCCAGGGCAGTGCTGGCGTGACCCACCTCACATAACCCTCCTTCCACTCGTTCTAGTTTCCCGCAACGCTTAACTACGGGAGACTTGCAGATGCGTAAATTCATCCTGATCGCCGCGATGGTGCTGGCGTCGACGACCGCGCAGGCCGGTGCGATGCGAAGCCTGACGCTGGCATCGAACGAGCAGCCGTCGGCGGCCGCGCCGAAAGCCGTCGAAGCTCCGGCCGCCACCGAGGCACCGAGCTATGTCGCGCGGCCCGCGGCCGTCGGTACGGCGACCGACGCACCGACGGCGGAGACGACAAAGCCCGTCGCCGGGAAAGCTGGTCGGACGAGCAGCGCGGCAAAGCCGAAGCGCAAGCGCGAATCGACCGAGGCGCGCGTGATCCGCGAACTGAATCGCCACGGCATCTATTGGTAAGTCGCCACTCGCATCATGGCGAAGCGTCATCGGGCCGCGCGAATGCGGGCCCGATGACGTTCACTGCGCGTTGGTTCGCTCATGGCCTCGCGCCATGAAGACCAGCCATCACTCAGGCGTGAGTTGGCCGCACGGTTCTTGAACTAATCGTTATTTGTGAAGCAGTTCACATCCGGATTTCGCAGCCGCGGTAATACGCGGGCGAAACCGAAATGAGGGAGGCGCCCATGCCTTCAACGGATCATATGCCTTCAACGGATCATCAGAGCAGAATGAGTCGCACGATCGACAGGTTGGGGATTGTTCGAATCGTGCTGGTTCAGGTCATGGTTTTGCTCGCGCTCGCCGGCGCCGTCGTTCGATACGTCAACTGGTCGTCCGAGGTCGCCTGGCAAGAGTTTGTCAGCGCGAACCAGCCGACGCTGGCCGGCGCGAGCAGTCAACCGCGGCCGCGGACGCAGACTCCGCTGCAGGCCGTCAAGGGCAAGGCAAGCTGCGCCAGAAAGCCCGGGCAAGAAACCTGAAGCAGCCGGTTACTCCGAAACCGTCTGGATCACGCTGCTGACCGGGCGGCTGGCGACGGCCGGCAGCTTCAGGTCCTTGACCAGCATCGCGTCGTATTCGGCCAGCGTCTCCAGCTGCGCCTTGGCCTTCATGTGCACGACCTTGTAGCCGCCGGCCTTGAGGCGGCGCAGCAGCGTGGGCAAGGCGGCCGCAGTGTTCTTCTGCAGATCGTGCATCAGGATGATGCCCTTGCCCGCCTTGTCGAGCCGGGTCATCACGGTATTGACGACCTGCGCGGCATCCCTGGACCTGTAGTCGAAGGAGTCGATGTCGGTGGAGAACATCGCGATGTTGCGCGTGCCGAGATAGTCCACCGAAGCCTGGGTATGCTGCAGTCCCGGAAAGCGGAAGAACGGCGCCGGTGCGGCGCCCAGCGCCATCTTGACCGCGCTAAATCCCTTTTCGATCTCTTCCTTGACCTGCGCCTCGGTCAGCTTCTTGCTGTCGAGATGCGCGTGCGACCAGGTGTGGGCGCCGACGGTGTGGCCGGCATTGTAGACCTGCTTGAGGATCTCCGGATGATAGCTGGTGTGCTTGCCGACCGGGAAGAACGTGGCCTTGGTGCATTCTTCGGCCAGCGACTTCAGTACCGAAGGCGTGGTCGGCCACGGGCCGTCGTCGAAGGTCAGCATCACTTCCTTCTCGGTGAGGAAGTCGAGCTGCTTGAATTGCTGGAAGCCGAAGCCCGGTCCGCCCGTGGTGTCGGCGACGACGACGCGGCTGACCCCGAGCGCATCGGCATTGGCGCATTTTGGCTGCACCGGCGCGGCGGGCTTGGCGGCAACCGGCGCGGAAATCGCCGCGGTAACCTCGATGTCTTCGCGCGGCGCAACCGGCTTTGCGGCGGCCACGGGTAGCGGTTCGGCCTTCCTTGCATTGACGGTTTGGGGCGGAGCCGCCGCATCCGCCTGTGGCGAAGAGGTCCAGAACCATACGGCAGCGATCACGACAGCCGAAACAACACTCGCCAGCATCAGGCCAAACGCATTACGCATCGTTACACTTTCCAAAAAATTCACCACAACCCGTATAGGCCCCATTAATGCAAACGAGGTCTTAACGCCCCACCAACGAGGGCCGGTCCGGCCGAATTATTTTTCCCTTGGGCGGCCTTGCGAAGCCTCGCCCGGCGGCGATCCCGGCGGATGGTCATGCGGTCTCCAGAGCGAAACCGGAATCAAAAAAAGGGTGGCTTTTGCTGTGTGACCGACGTCACAGCGGTTGCGCCATCGTTCGGGCACTGTCCGGTCATCAACAACGGGCCCGCCGAGCCGGGCCAACGGGAGCCAGACATGACCGCTTACCTGACCAGGACCATCCGCCAAGCCGGCATCGCGCTGGTCTTCGCGGCTTCTTTCTCCACCCTGTCGGCGACCTCGAGCTTCGCCTACAGCTCCGAAGCACAGCAGATGTGCACCGGCGACGCCTTCAGGCTCTGCAGCAGCGAGATCCCGAATATCTCGAAAATCACTGCCTGCATGATGAAGAAGCGCGCCAGCCTGAGCACCGGCTGCCGGGCCGTGATGGACCGCGATCTCGCGCAGAAATCCAGCAAGGTC
>JBDRNF010000122.1:0-2106 GCA_043811435.1 Pseudomonadota bacterium | reverse complement strand
CCAGACGGGCATCGCCGATATGGTCGGACGCCGCGTCCATGCCATGGTCGGCGCGAGAGAAGTGCCGCTGATGATCACCATCATGTTAGTCGCCGGCCTGCTCTCTGCATTCGCCAACAATATCGCTGCGACAGCCGTTCTCATGCCGGCCGTCGCCAGTATTGCCCACCGGTCCGGTCTGTCGCCCTCACGCTTCTTTATGCCGCTGTCTTTCGGCGCCATCTTGGGAGGCACGACGACGATGGTCGGAACTCCTCCGAACATCCTTGCCGCGGAGATGCTTCGTGACCGCGGTTTGGAGCCGTTCAGCCTTTTTAGCTTCACGCCGCTCGGCCTTATCATTCTCGCTGTCGGCATCGTCTTCATGATCACCATTGGGCGCAAGCTATTGCCCAATGTAGCCACCCGCCCTTCGCCTGCCGGGGCAGGCGATTTGGCAAAGGTTTATCAGCTGCACGAACGGCTCTTTTCTCTGCACATCCCGCAAGGTTCGCGTCTCGACGGACTAACAATTGCCGAAGCAAAGATTGGCAAAACGTTGAACGTTCAGGTCATTGCAGTCCTGCGCGGCAGCAAGAAAGATCAAGCCCCGGAGGGAAGTTATGTGCTTCGCAGCGGAGATACACTTCTTGTGGAAGGGCGTCTCGAAGATATGAAGGATCTGGTTCGCCTCAAGGGAGTGACGGTACATAAAACAGAATTTGATGAATTACCCACGCTCGCCGACGGTGTCGGCGGCATTCGTCTTCGCGTTCTCAGTGGATCCTCTCTCGTGGGAGAAACATTCGCTTCCGCCGGCTTCCGCAAACGTTTCGGCATTGTCGTATTCGGCATACAACGCGGGGACGAGTTTTTGCAGGGGGCTCTTGCTAAACACCAAATCCTCGAAGGCGATCGCCTGCTCGCCTTCGGCACCAAAGACCAATTAGAGCGGTTAAAAAGCAGCGAAGAGTTCGAGGTGCGCGGCGTTGGTCTCTCCGCCGTTCAACAGCTGCAAGAGCATCTGTACGCGATACGCATCGCGAAAGGATCCCCTCTCATCGGAGTTTCCATCGGTGCCAGCCGCTTCAGCGAAGTGGCCGGTATTGCCATCGGCGGTTTGATTCGCGGCTCGGAGACATTGCTGGCCGTATCGCCCGATGAAATCATCCGCGAGGGAGACCGCTTGCTGATAAACGGAGAGCCGTCGCGCGTTGTGAGCCTCTTGGAACTGGGAGATGTCGAACTAAAATCGGAAAGCAACGAGCCGATCATCGAAACCGACGAGATCGGCATTGTCGAAGTGGCTTTGAACCCCCGCTCGCCTTTTCTGGGCAAATCACTGCGCGAACTCGAGTTTCGCGAACAGTTCGGGCTCCAGGTTCTTGCCGTATGGCGCAGAGGCCGCCCGCACCGCACCCTGCTGGCCGACATGAAGCTGGAGTTCGGCGACGCCCTGTTGCTGCAAGGTCCATGGGACCGCATCCGGCGCATGGCGACGGATCCTGACTGCGTTGTGCTCACGCAAAATGCCGTTCGCCCGAAGAGAACCAAGAAGGCGCCATTCGCCCTGGGTGCGCTGGTTCTCATGATCGGTATGGTAGTTACCGGCTTTCAACCGATTCACGTGGCCGCTTTCACTGCTGCGACATTAGCCGTCCTGTTCGGCGCCCTCAAGATGGAAGAAGCGTATCGCGTGGTTGAATGGCGGGCGATATTTCTCGTGGCGGCGCTTCTGCCGGTCGGCATCGCCATGGAACGCACCGGCGCCGCGCTGCTGCTGGCAAACGGTGTCACTGCCATCGCAGGCCCTCTGGGACCCTATGGGGTTCTTGCCGCGCTGATCCTGCTCAGCAGCCTGTTGAGCCAGGCGTTGGACGGCGCTCCCGCTGTTGTGCTCCTGACCCCGGTGGCATTGCAAACCGCGGAACATCTCGGCTTGAGCCCATACCCGATCATGATGGGCGTGGGGCTGGCCGCATCGGCGGCTTTCATGACTCCATTCAGCCACAAGGCAAACCTGCTCGTCATGGGCGCCGGCGGCTATAAAGCGTCGGACTACATCCGCGTGGGTACGCCGTTGACGATTCTTGTTCTGGTATTGCTGGTGCTGCTGGTTCCGGTCTT
>JBDRNF010000121.1:0-10862 GCA_043811435.1 Pseudomonadota bacterium | reverse complement strand
TGGACCCGATGCCTGAAACTGGTAGGCATCAAGTCTTGCGGAGGTGCTGCATGCCCGACCGGGCTGACGTACCGGTTTCCGCGGGGCGACGGAGGCGACAAAGGCCATGAATTCTCCGGGGTGAGCGCGCCATAAGCCGTCGAGCCATTGCGCAGGGAATGTCGGATGTTCTCCGCTGCCCTGTATGCTCGTGTGCGTTTTTTTACTCGTGCAACTTTGCACACGAGACCGCGGGTGCAGCGCGCATCCGGCATTCCCTGCTCCCTTATTGGAGGGAGAACGATATGCAAACCTCGGGCAGATCATGCCGCGAGAAGGCGGACGTGTATCTGGTGTTTCGGGGTGGCCCCCGATGGATCAAACAACCTCCGTTGTCATCGCCCGGCTTGACCGGGCGACCCAGTATTCCAGAGCCGGTCGTGTTCAGCCGAGAAGCCGCGGCGTACTGGATCGCCCGGTCAAGCCGGGCGACGACAATCGTGTTGTGGCGGGCGCCCTGCCAAGCCTGTTCGTCCGCGGAACCGATTCATTGTTCATCCACGATGAGGCATCCTCACAATGCAGCGCAACGACATTTTTCCCGCTTGCCAAAATCGCGGGACGGGCGGACCATCCGTCCGCCGACCCAATCACGGGCCGAGCTCCAACAAGGAGGCGGCAATGGGACAAGACGTCAGTAGTCCCCGCGGCCCCCGGTGCATTGCGCTGGTGGGCCCTTTCCAAAGCGGTAAAACCACACTTCTCGAAGCCATATTGGCGCGCACCGGCGCCATCCCCCGCGCCGGCAGCGTCGACCAGGGAACCTCGGTCGGGGACGCCAGTCCCGAGGCCCGCCATCACAGGATGGGAACCGGGCTGACCGCCGCCACCACCACCTTCATGGGCGAAAGCTACACCTTCATCGATTGTCCGGGCTCGGTGGAATTCGCGCACGACATGCGCGCCGCGATCCCGGCGGTCGATGCCGCCATCGTGGTCTGCGAAGCCGACGAGAAAAAGCTGCCGCAGCTGCAGATCATCCTGCGCGAGCTCGAAGATTTGGGCATTCCGCGCTTCCTGTTTCTCAACAAGATCGACCGCGCCAACAAGCGCATCCGCGAGACGCTGGCGACCCTGCAGCCGGCGTCGCGGATTCCGCTGGTGCTGCGCCAGATCCCGATCTGGAACGGCGACCTGATCGCCGGCTTCGTCGATCTCGCGCTGGAGCGCGCCTTCGTCTATCGCGAGCACAAGGCCTCCGAGGTGATGGCGCTGGAGGGCGGCGATCTCGACCGCGAGAAGGAAGCCCGCTTCTCGATGCTGGAAAAGCTCGCCGATCACGACGACGCGCTGATGGAGCAGTTGCTGGAGGATATCCCGCCGCCGCGCGATGCGGTGTTCGACGATCTCGCCCGCGAATTGCGCGAAGGCCTGATCTGCCCGGTGCTCTTGGGATCGGCGATCCGCGAGAACGGCGTGCTGCGGCTGATGAAGGCGCTGCGCCACGAAGCGCCCGGCGTCGCCGCGACCGCGAAGCGGCTCGGGGCGTCGTCGCAAAAGGATGCGCTGGCCTATGTGTTCAAGACGCTGCATCTGCAGCACGGCGGCAAGCTGTCGCTGACGCGGCTGCTGGCCGGCCACCTCGACGACGGCGCCACGCTGCAGTCGTCCTCGGGCGAGCATGGCCGGGTGTCCGGCATCCTGGGCGTCAGCGGCCACCACGACAGCAAGCGTCCCTCAGCCGAAGCCGGCGACACCGTAGCACTCGGCAAGCTCGACGGCATCAAGACCGGCGACACCGTATCGAGCGGCAAGGCCGCGCCGAAGGCGCTGCTTGGCGTCGAGCCGACGCCGCCGGTGCTGGCGCTGTCGCTGTCGGCATCCGACCGCAAGGACGACGTCAAGCTCGGCCAGGCGCTGCTGCGGCTCAACGAGGAGGACCCCTCGCTCTCCATGATTCACAACCCGCGCACCCACGACATCGTGCTGTGGGGGCAGGGCGAGATGCACCTGCGGGTGGCGCTGGAGCGTCTCAAGGACCGCTTCGGCGTCAGCGTCAAATCGCAGCCGCCCTCGATCGGCTATCTCGAGACCATCCGCAAATCGGTCACCCAGCGCGGCCGGCACAAGAAGCAGTCCGGCGGCCATGGCCAGTTCGGCGACGTGGTGCTGGAGGTCAAGCCGATGCCGCGCGGCGGCGGCTTTGCGTTCAACGAACGGGTGGTCGGCGGCGCCGTGCCGAAAAACTATATCGGCGCGGTGGAAGAGGGCGTGGTCGACGGATTGCTGAAAGGGCCACTCGGCTTTCCCGTGATCGACGTCCAGGTGACCTTGACCGACGGCTCCTACCACAGCGTCGATTCCTCCGACCTCGCCTTCCGCACCGCGGCGCGGATCGGCGTCTCCGAAGCCCTGCCGCAATGCGCGCCGGTGCTGCTGGAGCCGATCCATGTGGTCGAGATCGTCTGTCCGACCGAGGCCACCGCGAAGATCAACGCGATTCTTTCAGGACGCCGCGGCCAGATCCTCGGCTTCGACACCCGCGAGGGCTGGCCGGGCTGGGACCGCGTCCGCGCCATGATGCCGGAAGCCGAGATCGGCGAGCTGATCGTGGAACTCCGCTCGGCCACCGCTGGCGCCGGCAGTTTTACGCGGGCGTTCGACCGCATGGCCGAAGTCACCGGCCGCGCCGCCGACCAGATCATCGCCGCGCACTCCGTCGCGGCGTGATCAACGGCGGGGGATGCGGCGGATGAGTGCGTCTTGACACGATCGCGCGGACGATAAATGGATCGTCATGGCCGGGCTTGTCCCGGCCATCCACGTCTTTGGAGATCCGTCCGTGACAAAACCCCCCGCCGCGTGCCTGATCGGATGGCCGGCGGCGCATTCGCGCTCGCCGCTGATCCATCATTACTGGCTGCGCACGCTCGGCATCGAGGGCGGCTACGTCATCGAGGCCGTGCCGCCCGACGAGTTCAGGGATTTCGTGTTCCGGCTCTCGCTGCGCGGCTTCGTCGGCGCCAACGTCACCCTGCCGCACAAGGAGCAGGCGCTGAAGCTGTCGAAACCCGACGAACGCGCCCGCGCCGTCGGCGCCGCCAACACGCTGTGGTACGAGGACGGCGAACTGCGCTCGACCAACACCGATATCGAGGGCTTCATCAACAATCTCGACGCCTGCGCGCCCGGATGGGACAAGGCCTCCGACGCGCTGGTGCTGGGCGCCGGCGGCGCGTCGCGCGCGGTGGTGTTCGGGTTGCTCGAACGCGGCATCCAACGCGTGCACCTCGCCAACCGCACCCTGGCGCGGGCGCAGGCGCTGGCCGGCCAGTTCGGCGATGTCCATCCGGTGGCGTGGGAGGCGATCGGCGAGGTGCTGCCGCGCGCGGGCCTGCTGGTGAATACCACGTCGCTCGGCATGCACGGCCAGCCCGCGCTCGACATCGACCTCGCTTTGCTGCCGCCGCAGGCCGTGGTCGCCGATCTCGTCTACGTGCCGCTGGAAACGCCATTGCTGGCAGCGGCACGGGCCCGCGGCCTCCGCGTCGCCGACGGCCTCGGCATGCTCCTGCACCAGGCGGTGCGCGGCTTCGAATTGTGGTTCGGCCAGCGCCCGCAGGTCACCGCCGAGCTGCGCGCGCTGGTCGAGGCCGATCTCGCGAAGGTTTGAGCGCCGCCGATGTTATCGGGCATATGCGGACACCGCTCCCTCATGGTGAGGAGCGCGTCGGGCAGCGCTCTTGCGCTGTCCTGCGCGCGTCTCGAACCATCTGGCACACAGCCTGCTGCCATCCTTCGAGACGCCGCGCGAAGCGCGCGCGGCTCCTCAGGATGAGGGCGGAGCTGAGGGCAGCGACGGTGTTCTAAATCGCCAGCACGTGGTCGTCGATCTCGGCGATGGTGTTGACGCCGCACAGGCCCATGGTGACGCTGAGTTCGTTGCGCAGGATGTCGAGCGCCTTGTCGACGCCGGGGCCACCGTAGGCGCCGAGGCCGTGGATGTAGGCGCGGCCGATCATGCAGGACTTGGCGCCGAGCGCCAGCGCGCGCATCACGTCCTGGCCGGAGCGGATGCCGCCGTCGAACATGATTTCCATCTGCGCGCCGACCGCGTCGACGACCTCGGGCAGGGCCTCGATCGACGACGGCGCGCCGTCGAGTTGGCGGCCGCCATGGTTGGAGACCACCAGCGCCTGCGCGCCGGTCTTGGCCGCTTCCTCGGCGTCCTCGACGTCGAGAATGCCCTTCAGGACCAGCTTGCCGGGCCAGATCGAGCGGATCCACTCGATGTCCTTCCAGTTCAGCGAGGTGTCGAACTGGGTCGCGATCCAGGTGCCGAGCGCGGTGATGTCGTCGGTGCCCTTGAGATGGCCGACCAGGTTGCCGAAGGTGCGGCGCTTGCCGCGCAGCACGCCGGCGACCCAGGCCGGCTTGCTGGCGAAGTCGACCAGTTTCGACAGCGACCATTCCGGCGGCACCGTCATGCCGTTCTTGATGTCGGCATGGCGCTGTCCGATCACCTGCAGGTCGACGGTCAGGACCAGCGCGCTGCATTTGGCGGCGATGGCACGCTCGATCAGCGCCTTGATGAAGCCGCGGTCCTTCATGACGTAGAGCTGAAACCAGAACGGCTTGTCGACATTGGCGGCGACGTCCTCGATCGAGCAGATCGACATCGTGCTCAAGGTGTAGGGAACGCCCGCGGCCTGCGCGGCGCGGCAGGCGTGGATTTCGCCGTCGCCAAACTGCATGCCGGTCAGCCCGACCGGCGCCAGGATCAGCGGCATCGCGGCGGGTTCGCCGAGGATCGTGGTCGCAAGATCGCGTTTCGAGACGTCGACCAGGATGCGCTGGCGGAACTTGATCGCCTGCAAATCGTCGACATTGGCGCGCAGCGTATCCTCGGAATAGGAGCCGCGATCGGCGTAGTCGAAGAACGCCTTCGGCACTTTGCGCTTATGGACCTGACGCAGATCCTCGATGCAGGTGATGTGTTTCATAAGCGTTCCCGGCCCTTCTTGCATTGTCGCTTTGAAAGATCATCTAGCACGCTTGAGCCCCCGGCAAAATCGCCTCACTCGAAATCCATCAGCAGGGCATCCCATGACGAAACCACGCTCCGCCGCCAACGACGCCGAAGCCGACGAGAAGCGCCGGCTGGATCGGGCCCTCGAGGAGGGGCTGGAGGAGACTTTTCCGGGCTCGGATCCGGTCAATGTCACCCAGCCGGCGCCCTCGAAAGCCGACCACCACGTCAAGCGCGGCGACTGACGGCCCTGACGCTCAAGCCCCGGTGGGTGGGATAATCACGCGTTTACAATGTGTTAGGCGTTCGACGCCGGTTGGCCGCCGGTAATGATTCATCATATTTTTTGAAGCCATTTTAGCCCCCGAGGCCCTATAACCCCCTTGCACGCCATGATAGGCGGGCGTTCGCGGTTTCTCGCCGGGTGGTTGTTCAGGAGAAATCGCGGTGAAGCTGGGGGTATCATGAGCCGCAAATATTTCGGGACGGACGGCATTCGGGGCCGGGCCAATGGTCTGATCACGCCGGAGCTGGCGCTCAAGGTCGGGCAGGCCGCCGGACTGGTGTTTCAGCGCGGCGAACATCGCCATCGCGTCGTGATCGGCAAGGACACGCGGTTGTCCGGCTATATGATCGAATACGCCATGGTGGCCGGTTTCACCTCGGTCGGCATGGACGTGCTGCTGCTCGGCCCGATGCCGACGCCGGCGGTGGCGATGCTGACCAAGTCGATGCGCGCCGATCTCGGTGTGATGATTTCGGCCTCGCACAATCTGTTCGAGGACAACGGCATCAAGCTGTTCGGCCCGCAGGGCTTCAAGCTCTCCGACGACGTCGAGAAGCAGATCGAGCTGCTGCTCGACGAGTCGCTCGACAAGCGGCTGGCGCAGAGCGCCAGCCTCGGCCGCGCCCGCCGCATCGACGGCGTCCATGACCGCTACATCGAATTCGCCAAGCGCACGCTGCCGCGCGATCTCAGCCTCGACGGCCTGCGGGTGGTGATCGATTGCGCCCACGGGGCGGCATACAAGGTGGTGCCGGAAGCGCTGTGGGAACTCGGCGCCGACGTCATCTCCATCGGGGTCGACCCCGATGGCTTCAACATCAACAAGGAATGCGGTTCCACCTCGCCAGAGGCGCTGAGCCGCAAGGTGCGCGAGATGCGCGCCGACATCGGCATCGCGCTCGACGGCGACGCCGACCGGGTCATCCTGGTCGACGAGCGCGGACATGTCGTCGATGGCGACCAGCTGCTCGCGGTGATCGCGCAAAGCTGGAAGGAAGACGGCCGGCTCGCCAAGCCCGGCATCGTCGCCACCGTGATGTCGAATCTCGGGCTGGAGCGTTTCCTCGAAGGGCAGGACATCGAGCTGATCCGCACGCCGGTCGGCGACCGCTATGTGCTGGAGCAGATGCTGAGCCGCGGCTACAATGTCGGCGGCGAGCCTTCCGGCCACATCATCCTCTCGGACTACGCCACCACGGGCGACGGCTTCGTCGCCGCGTTGCAGGTGCTGGCCGTGGTGCAGAAGCTGCGCCGCCCGGTATCGGAGGTCTGCCACCGCTTCGATCCGCTGCCGCAGATTCTCAAGAACGTGCGTTACCGCAGCGGCAAGCCGCTCGACGACGCCGAGGTCAAATCCGCCATCGTCGACGGCGAGAAGCGGCTCAACGGCCACGGCCGGCTGCTGGTGCGCTCCTCCGGCACCGAGCCCGTGATCCGGGTGATGGGCGAGGGCGACGACCGCATCCTGGTCGAGGAAGTGGTCGATCACATCGTCTCCGCGCTCGGGCAGGCTGCGGCGGCTTAACTTCTCCCTCGCCCCGCTCTTGCGGGGAGAGGGTCGGGGTGAGGAGCTCTCATCGCGCATTCGGGCTCGCCGATAGTCCCCCTCACCCGAAGCCTTCGGCTTCGACCTCTCCCCGCAAGCGGCGCGAGGTAAGGCAGGTCAGCTTCATCACGCTAAAGCCGCCCAATTGCATCGCAGCCATTTTCTATTGATGCTGGTCGGCGCGGCGTCGCCGTCGTAGCAGGGATGATTGCTCTTCCGAATCCGGGATTTCCAGGTCTTGAACAAGCCCGTCATCGTCAGTGAAGAGGCGCTGGCCGCGCCGGTGGTGGTGTCCGGCCTGAACGCGCCCGCCGCCGCGAAGGCCGCCACCGCGACGGGGCCGGCCTATGTCGTGCTGGTGGGCATCAGCCTGTCGCATTTTCTCAACGACACCATGCAGTCGCTGATCGCATCGGTGTACCCGATCCTGAAGGACAGTTACGCGCTGGACTTCGCGCAGATCGGCATGATCACGCTGGCATTCCAGTTCACCGCCTCGCTGTTGCAGCCGGTGGTCGGATATTTCACCGACAGGAAGGCGCAGCCGTTCTCGCTCGCGATCGGCATGGGGTTCACGTTTTTCGGCCTGCTGCTGCTCAGCGTCGCGCAGCAATACCCGGTCATCCTGATCGCGGCGGCGCTGGTCGGGCTCGGCTCGGCGGTGTTCCATCCGGAGTCGGCGCGGATCGCCCGGCTGGCCTCCGGCGGGCGCTACGGTTTCGCGCAATCGGTGTTCCAGCTCGGCGGCAGTTTCGGAACCTCGATGGGCCCGCTGCTCGCCGCATTGATCGTGGTGCCGTTCGGCCAGCCCAGCATCGCCTGGTTTTCCTCGATCGCGTTCCTGGCCATCATCATCCTGTGGCGGATCGGGCTGTGGTACCGGCCGCAGATCACGACGAAGAAGACGCCGCAGCCGTCGCATCCGGATGCGCCTAGTTCGCGCCGGGTCAAGGTTGCGCTGGTGGTGCTGGTCGCGCTCTTGTTCTCGAAGCAGCTCTATGTCTCGAGCCTGTCGAGCTATTACATCTTCTACCTGATCGAGAAATTCCAGGTATCGACCCAGGCGGCGCAGCTCTACCTCTTCCTGTTTCTCGCCGCCAACGCCGCCGGCGCCTTCTTCGGCGGATCGCTCGGCGATCGCTTCGGCCGCAAATACGTGCTCTGGTTCTCCATCCTCGGCGCGCTGCCGTTCACGCTGGCGCTGCCTTATGCCGGGCTGTTCGCCAGTGCGGTGCTGACGGTGTTGATCGGCCTGATCATTTCCTCGGCGACGTCGTCGATCATCGTGTTCGCGCAGGAACTGGTGCCGCACCGGTTCGGGATGATCTCCGGGGTGTTCTTCGGATTCGCGTTCGGCATCGGCGGTGTCGGCGCCGCGGTGCTCGGCAGGGTGGCCGACCATACCGGCCTTGAATTCGTCTACCACGTCTGCGCGTTCCTGCCGGCGATCGGACTGCTCGCGGTGTTCCTGCCGAAGATGCCGAAAGCGGCGCGCTGACGGCGAAAGCACGCGCGGGGGCAGCGGAGTTTCCGTCAACACCTCGTTAGCGATTGTGACGGTTCCGCCATTTTCGTGCCGCCGCTTTCGCCGCTGCGAAAATTTTCAAGGCGCGATCAAAAAAATACAAACCGCATTTGTCGCGTGGCGCGGCGCGGCAAATGTTTGAAATTCCGCATGATCTCGCCGCCGGCCGGCCGATGCGGGGCAGGTCGTGCGCAACGGATTATCAACCTTAATAATTAGGGTTAAGTGGCGCTTAAGGTTTTTGAGGCATCGTCCGACCGTGAGTTTTTGATGTGAGGCCTCCGTTGTCTGCCTCACCGGACAAAAGGACGAAGCCAATGCGTAGCGTTAAGTTTCTCGTTGCCGCCGGAGCGGCATCAATGTTGTCGTCGGCGGCGTTCGCGGCCGACATGGCCATCATGCCGCCGCCGGCCTACGCGCCGCAGCCGGTCGTCGAGGACTTCGGCGGCTGGTACCTGCGCGGCGATATCGGATTCAGCAATCAGCGCGTCGATCGCCTCAACAACGCGCTCGACACCGTCGGCTCCCCCACGTCGGTGCAGCACAACAGCTTCGGCACCGCGGGCATCTTCGGACTCGGCGTCGGCTACAAGGTCAACAACTGGTTCCGCGCCGACATCACCGGTGAGTATCGCGGAAATTCGCAGTTCTTTGGAACGGATCACCTTACCTACGCGGGCCCCGCGTACGGCGTTAACACTTATAACGCCACCAAGAACGAATGGGTGGTTCTTGGCAACGCCTACGTCGATCTCGGCACCTGGTGGTGCATGACCCCGTTCATCGGCGCCGGCGTCGGCGGAGCGCGGGTTGCCATCAACAACTTCACCGACACCAACACGCCCAATTCGACGGTTGCCTTCGGCGACAACACGGCGAAATGGAATCTGGCCTGGGCGGTGCATGCCGGTGTCGCCTACAAGGTCACGCCGAACTTCACCGTCGAACTGGCCTATCGCTATCTCGACATGGGCGACGGCCTGACCGGCGATCTGCGCGCCTATGACGGCGTCAACGCCGTCGTCAACCCGACGACGTTCAAGAGCATCACCTCGCATGACCTCAAGATCGGCGTGCGCTGGGATCTGAGCAGCCCGCCGGTCTACGCGCCGCCGCTGATGCGCAAGGGCTGATCGAACCTTCGATCGCTTGACACTTCTTAACGGCGCGGGAGCTTCCCGCGCCGTTTTTTCGTGTGCGGCCGGCGCAATGTCGCAGGAAGTCTGCTGCCGGATCGGATCCGGAAAGAATAGCAGTTTTTGCGAGAGAACACGCCGATCGGGGGGCTGCGACAACCATTGGTTAAGGTTAACGGGGCATGATCAACGCCAAGTCAGAGTGTGTTCGATGGAGTGTTGCGATGCGTAGGATCTTGCTGGCGGCGATCATGTTCGGAGCGGCCTCCGGCGCACAGGCGGCGGACCTGCCGTTTCTTCGCGGCTCCTTCACCGATGGGCTGACCACTCGCTCGGTCAACTGGGAGGGCTACTACATCGGCGGCCAGGGAAGCTATGGCACGTCCGACATGAACTTCACCGGTTCTACGAGAACTGTCGCAGCCGCCTTGCTTGCCGGTCTGGCGATGGAGGCTGCGGGAGAGGTATCGAGCTGGCCGGTGGGTGGCGGCAAGGTTTCAACGCATGGCCACGGCTATGGCGCCTTCGCTGGTTACAACGCGCAGTGGGAAGATGTGGTTCTCGGCGTTGAGGCCAATTACGTGCATGGCAAGTTCGGCGGGTCGGCGACCGGCACCATGAGCCGCTCCTTCGTCGATTCTCTCGGTTATACCAACGACGTCACGTATGACAGTACGAGTTCGATCGCGATTTCCGATATGGCAACGCTGCGCCTTCGCGCCGGCTACGCCTTCGGCTCCTTTCTGCCCTATCTGTTCGGAGGCGTGGCGCTCGGCCAGGCCGACATCACCAAGACGGCTCGCATTCACGGGGTCGCGGTCAATGCGAGCGCGGCTCCCGGCTTTCAAAATATCCCGTTCGATTACAGCGCCACGGACGGCGTCTACAGCCATCTGATTTATGGTTATTCCGGCGGGCTCGGCGTCGACATGATGCTGACTGCGGGTCTGTTTCTGCGGGCGGAGTGGGAATATGTCCGCTTCGCATCCTCCGTCGACACCAGCGTCAATACCGTCCGCGCCGGCCTCGGCTACAAGTTCTGACCGGACAGGCTGCGACTCTGCGCAACATCCGAACCTGTTGACAGGGCGGATTTGGGCTGCTGGTCTGGCGTTCTCCTGAGAACGGTGGCCAGCCATGAAAATCTACGGCGATACCAATTCGGGCAATTGTCTGAAGGTCAAGTGGGTCTGCGACCGGCTCGCGCTGCCCTATGACTGGATCAACGTCGATACGCTCAAGGGCGAGACCCGCACCCTGGAATTTCTGAAGCTCAACGGCGCGGGCCAGGTTCCGACGGTCGTGTTCGACGACGGCCGCGTGCTGGCCCAGTCCAACGCCATCATCCGCTATCTCGCCCG
>JBDRNF010000120.1:0-7576 GCA_043811435.1 Pseudomonadota bacterium | reverse complement strand
GCTCGAGACGTATCCCAATCTCAAGCGCTGGTTCGACACGATCAAGGTTCGTCCGGCGGTGCAGGAGGGGCTGGCTGTTATGTCCGACACGAAAAAGTGGGAAGCGAAACCAGGCACGGAATCCTGGAAGAACATGTTCGGCGCGAAGGTTTGAGGGCGGGGAGACACTCTCATAGACGATTGTGGCGCGGTGGCTGCCCATCGGGTCGGCTTACGACGGAAACGCTAGAGATGTGGTCACGACTGAGAGCAGTTGGGAATCGGCATCGAGATGCCAATAAGGGACCATATCAGGATGTTGATGACGATCGATCGTGTGCAGATCGCGACGCGGGACGCCAAGGGCGTCGCGGAGGCTTGGCGCCGCAGATTGGGCGCTGAGGAGATCTCATCCGACTCTATCAAGGCGCTTCGAGCCAGAAGGACGACGCTGCGCGTAGGGACCGGCGAAGTCGAACTTCTGGAACCGGACGGCACCGGGATTGTGGAGCATGAGTTGGCCCGGCGCGGCCGGTCTCATGTCTTCGGCGCTGGTGCGACGTCGTTGGATATTCCGGCTCTCGTGAGCAATGCCACCCGGGCAGGTGCTCAGCATATCCAAGAAGGTGGCCAGGACTTCATCCGCATCGAGATCGAAGGTAGCCCTGTGCACTTTGTGATCTCGCCTCCACGGGAGGTGAAACCGGCAGGAAAACTGGATTTTCTTTATGAAGTCACATTGCTGGCAGCGCATCAGGCCACCGCGGTGAACTACATTGCGCGGGTCTTCGGACTGAATACGGATAACTTCGTGACAATTGCGTCGGAGCTCTTTGGATACACAGGCGTTCTCACCCTCTTTTCCCCCGATCGTCTCGATAGATTTGAAGTCATCACCCCCACCGACATGACCAAGACTCTCGGTCGATATTATGCGCGAGAGGGTGCGTCATTCTATATGGCATACGCCGAGAGCCGTGAAGTCGGCAGCATTGAAAGGGCAGCAAAGGCGGATGGCGCCGGCCTGACGCTGGATCCGAGGGAAAAGCAGCAGGAAGGCCGGGATCCCGAACAGATCTGGCTCCATCCCGGCGCACTCAATGGAATGATGCTGGGAATCTCCAGGCCAACGCTCGCATGGCGTTGGTCCGGACACCCGGAACGCGTCGGAACTCTTGGTTAGAGATTGGGGCGGGCGAAGAAATCGTGAGCCTTGTGTCGCATGAGGTCGATGGTTCGATGCCGGACCTGCGGGCACCGGAAGCGTTTCGATGTAGGAGGTGAGCTTGAGCGCGAACATATTCTCCGAACCAGACAAAGAAATTCTCGATCGTCGCGGTACGATCGTGGAGCACCTGGCATGCCTGGTTTCGTCCGATGGCCTTATCACGGATAGAGACGAATGCAGGGCATACGAGACCGATGCGCTGGCCGTCTATCGCAGGATACCGCTGGCGGTTGTGTTGCCGACATCGACGGATGAAGTAAGTGCTGTTCTCAAGTTTTGCCATGACAATGGCGTGAAGGTAGTGCCGCGCGGCGCGGGCACCTCACTAGCGGGAGGAGCAATTCCGACCGAGGACGCTATTGTTCTTGGACTTTCAAGAATGAGCCGCGTGCTTGAGATCAACTACGATGATCGTTTCATTCGGGTCGAAGCGGGCGTTACCAACCTGAGCATAACCTCTGCAGTATCGGACAGAGGCTTCTTCTACGCGCCAGACCCGTCATCTCAGCTCGCGTGTACCATCGGCGGCAATATCGCCAATAATTCGGGTGGTGCGCATTGCCTGAAATACGGCGTTACGACGAACAATCTTCTCGGCATCAGATTGGTTCTGATCGACGGAACGATCCTCGACCTGGGCGGAAACAGTCTCGATAGCGGTGGCCTGGACCTGCTGGGTGTCGTGGTCGGATCCGAAGGTCAGCTCGGGATCGTGACCGAAGCTACTGTCCGGATACTGAGATCGGCCGAAGCCTCGCGTCCCGTTCTTTTCGGCTTTTCCTCATCCGGTGGAGCAGGCAACACCGTTGCAGCGATTATCGCGGCGGGAATCATCCCGGTCGCAATCGAATACATGGACAAGGCAGCGATCGAGATATGCGAGGCCTTTTCCAAGGCCGGGTATCCTCTCGATGCGGAAGCTCTTCTGATTATTGAAGTGGAAGGCTCGCAAGCGGAAATGGATGCGATGCTCGACAGAATCATCTCCATTGCGCGAGCCAATGGCGTTGAGACGGTACGGGAGAGCAAATCCGCGATTGAAACAGCGGCGATCTGGAAGGGACGGAAGTCGGCGTTTGGCGCGACTGGGCGCGTTGCAGACTATTTGTGCATGGACGGAACGGTGCCGACGGGCAAGCTGTCCTATGTGCTGGCGCAGATCACCGAGATCGTGAAGCACTATGGATTGCGTGTGGCTAACGTCTTCCATGCCGGCGACGGAAATATGCATCCTCTCATCCTTTATAACGCGAACGATCCGGCGGAGCAGTCGAAAGCGGAAGCCGCGGGCAACGACATTCTTAAGCTGTGCGTTGAAGTCGGAGGCTGTCTTACCGGCGAACACGGTGTTGGTATCGAGAAGCGCGACTTGATGCGTTTCCAGTTCAGTGAGGTCGATCTTGCCCAGCAGATTCGCTTGCGCGCAGCGTTCGATTCAAAATGGCTGTTGAATACGGACAAGGTCTTTCCCGTTGACTGCCGAAATCAAACGTAACGCTGGGCGAATTTGGCGATGTCTGAAGATCTGAATCCGCGCGACGAAAAGAATCTGTCCGAATCGATCAAAATGGCAGCGGCGGCAAAAATGCCGTTGCTCGTCAGCGGTGCGGGTAGCAAGTCGCGCATCGGCCGGCCGAATGGATATGCAACGTCTGTTTCGACACAGCGTATGCAGGGAATATCGATCTATGAGCCGACGGAATTGGTGATAGGGGCTCTTTCCGGAACACCGCTGTCCGAGATCAACGAGACACTTGCAACGCAGAATCAAATGCTGCCGTTCGAGCCGATGGACTATCGGCCGATTCTCGGCGGGCGCCATGAGCCGACGATCGGAGGAATTGCGGCAGGAAACGTTTCAGGCCCGCGGCGTATCATGGCTGGAGCCTGCCGTGACAGTCTGATCGGCATCCGGCTGGTAAACGGCTGCGGCGATGTCGTGAAATCGGGCGGACGGGTCATGAAGAACGTCACCGGTCTCGACTTGGTAAAGCTCAATTGCGGAGCGTGGGGAACGCTCGGCGTGTTCAGCGAGGTTATTTTCAAGGTTCTGCCAAAACCGGAATATGCATCTTCTCTAGTGCTGCGCGGGTTGAGTGATGCGACGGCAATCGCCGCATTGACGACGGCTTTGGGATCGCCATTTTCCGTCTCCGCTGCGGCGCATCTGCCGAAGGGCGTGGTATCGGAACCCTTGACCATCATCCGAATTGAAGGGTTCGCGCCTTCCGTGGCGTATGGTTGCGGCGAGATCGCCAAGCTTTGGAGGCCATATGGAAAGGCTGATCTTCTAGAAGGAGAGGTGAGCGCCGCTATCTGGTCTGATGTACGGGATGCGCGGTGGCTGGCTGATGCGGCCGAGAGTGCCATATGGCGGCTTTCGCTCGCTCCGTCGAAGGCACCCGGTACCGTTGCTCACATCAAGCGGGTGCTCGATGCGCGTCATTTCTACGATTGGGGCGGCGGTTTGGTTTGGCTCGCTGTCGACGCGCCAGGAGACGCGGGATCCAAGGTGATCCGGGATGCAATGCGAGGCCTCGGTGGCCACGCGACGCTTCTGCGCGCACCGCCGGAGGTTCGAAGCAAGGTCGATATTTTTGAGCCGCTTCCACCTTCGCTCGCAGACCTGACCCGAAGGATCAAGTTTGCGTTTGACCCTGACCGTATTCTCAATTTCGGAAAAATGTACTCCGGTATTTGAAGCGAAGATCGGAATCCTATGCAAACGAACTTCTCCCTGACAGCGCTCGCCGATCCGCACATGGCCGAGTCGGAGAAGATTCTTCGCGCCTGTGTTCATTGCGGGTTTTGTACTGCGACGTGCCCGACTTACCTGCTGCTGGGAGACGAACTCGACAGTCCGCGTGGACGAATCTACCTCATCAAGGATATGTTCGAAAACGAGAAGCCGGCGAGCGAGAAGGTCGTCAAACATGTGGATCGCTGCCTGTCCTGTCTCTCTTGCATGACCACCTGTCCATCCGGGGTGCACTATATGCATCTGGTGGACCATGCGCGTGCCCACATTACGAAGACTTACAAGCGCCCCTTGGTCGATCGTGTTCTGCGGAGCATGCTGGCGGCGGTGCTGCCGTATCCGAAACGACTGAGACTGGCGCTGTTGTCTGCGGCCGCGGTCAGGCCGCTGAGGAGATGGATCGCCGAGCTTCCGGGCGGCGCGCAACTCGGTGCCATGATCGATCTTGCCCCAGCTTTGAAGCTGCGAAGGTCCGCTTCCCGGGGGGCGGTCGCGCAGGGCAAGCGCGGCAGGGTTGCAATATTGACCGGCTGCGCCCAGCAGGTCATCGATCCAAACATCAACGACGCCGCGATCCGGCTGCTGAATCGTCACGGGATCGAGGTGGCAAGCCCGCGCGGAGAGAGATGTTGCGGAGCTCTCGTGCATCATATGGGCTACGAGGAATCGGCGCTGGAGGCGGCCCGGCGCAACGTCGATGCCTGGACACGGGAGCTTGACGAGGACGGGCTCGATGCCATCATCGTCACGGCGTCCGGCTGCGGAACGACCATCAAAGATTATGGCTTCATGCTCCGCGAGGACAAGGCATATGCCCGCAAGGCCGCGCGCATTTCCTCGCTCGCACAGGATATATCGGAGTATCTCCATAAACTTCAGCTTCAGGGGCCCGTTCGGAGTACGGGTCAAATCGTCGCGTATCATTCGGCGTGCTCGCTGCAGCACGGTCAGCACATCGTTGATCAGCCAAAATCCCTTCTGAAGCAGATGGGATTTGTCGTGAGGGACGTGCCTGAAAGCCACATCTGTTGCGGCTCGGCGGGGACCTACAATATTCTGCAGCCCGAGATCGCAGACCGGCTCCGGTCACGCAAGGTGGCCAATATCGAACAGACAAAGCCGCAGATCATCGCGAGCGGAAACCTTGGATGCATGACACAGATCGGCGCCGGGACGACTATTCCGATCGTTCACACCGTAGAGTTGCTTGATTGGGCCACCGGCGGTCCCTTGCCCAATGCCATGGAAGCTCACTTCAACTAAATGACGTGATCTGCGTTGAGAAATTTGGACCACGCTGAATAAGTTTTCCGGTTAGGCTGATACAGAAGGGAGCCCGACCGATGAAGAACTCGAAGTTTTGTGATCAGCAGGTCACCTTGCACGTTGCAAGTCCTTTTGCGCGGATGAGGGCTCTTCCAATGATATCCCGCAGCCACATCAAGGTCGGAAATTGTCGATCAATACCGAAAGTGCTCTTGACAGACAATCACGCGACTTTAAGGTGGTAGTACCAGTTCGGAGCGCAAAGAACAGTCAAGCCTTTCGCGCGATATGCTCGTAAGTACACGCAAAAAGCTGCTGCCAGCAGCTTGCTGAATTAAGGAGAAACGAACGTGAACGTACCCATAAGTGCACCCAAGGGACAACGCAGGAAATTCTGGGGGTGGGGCTACGAAGGTCAGGATATCCCGCAGTCTGAAGTTCTTGCCATGCAGCAGCGAGTTGCAAAACGGTTAGGAATGACCGACTTCACGATTCTTTCCGATCCGACTCTTGACGAAATTGAGCTTCGTGCTCCGCGGATTCAACCACCCGCCTCTTTGGCGAGTTTTTGCACAACCGAAAAATGGGAGCGCGTTGCTCACACGTACGGCAAGAGCTTTCACGACCTGGCGATGGTCTACAAGCGGCGATTTCCGAACCCGCCGGACATCGTTGCGTATCCTCGCGACGAAAAGGACATTGCGGCCGTTCTCGACTGGTGCGGTGAAAATGGGTACGCCGCCGTGCCTTTCGGTGGCGGATCAAGCGTCACGGGCGGTATCACTCCGCCCGATGACAGCCGTTACAAGGGTGTGGTCACTATCGATCTTCAGAATCTAAACCAGGTGCTTGAGGTGGATCCGATTTCACGCGCCGCTCGCATTCAGGGCGGCACGTTCGGTCCGTCGCTTGAAGCGCAGTTGAAGCCACACGGGCTCACGTTGCGCCATGTTCCCCAATCCTGGGAGTTCTCGACCCTCGGCGGCTGGATCGCTACGCGTTCTTCCGGGCATTATGCGACCCACCTGACGCACATCGACGATATGGTGGAAAGTCTGCGCGTTGTAACGCCGACCGGCACCATTGAGAACCGCCGGTTGCCGGGATCTGGCGCTGGCCCGAATCCGGACCGCGCTTTTATTGGTTCGGAAGGAACCCTCGGCATCATCACAGAGGCGTGGATGCGTCTGCAGGGTCGGGTGGTCTTTCGTGCCAATGCTTCTGTCTCCTTCAAGACCTTTTACGAGGGGGCAAGGGCCGTTCGCCAGATCACCCAGGCGGGGCTTTATCCTGCGAACTGCCGTTATCTCGATGAGCAGGATTCTCTCTTCTATGGAGCTGGCGATGGCACCGAGTCGATGCTCTTGATCGGTTACGAGTCGGCGGATCATCCGGTCGATGCGTGGCTGGAACGGTCTCTAGAAATTTGCCGAGATTTTGGTGGCACGGTGAAGCAAAAGGCCGGATCCGGTGGCGAGGCACTCGAAACCAGCCGCTCGGGTGCACAGGGCAGTTGGCGCAATCAGTTCCGATACCTTCCGTATTTGATGCACACCCGCATGGCGATGGGGATTGTCGGTTTCACCTTCGAGACGGCCTATACCTGGGACAAGTTCGAAGCGCTCGATACCGAAATAATGCGTCGAGTGGCCGAAGCTCAGAAAAGAATCTGTGGCGGGGGCATTGTTTGCCGGCGCTTCTCGTTCCTCTATCCAGATGGACCTGCGCCGTACTATTCGGTCATGGCTCCGTCTAGCCATGAAAAGAACATCGATCACTATCAAGCCCTGTCCAAGGTTGCTTCAGATACTCTGATTGAGTTTGGGGCGACGATTACTCACCACCATTCCGTGGGCCGTAGTTTCCGTCCTTGGTACGACAAGGAGATCGATCCGGGCTTCATCCGCATGATGAAGGCGAGCAAGCGGGAGGTCGATCCGAACTGGGTGCTCAACCCTGGCATTCTCTTCGACAAGCCTAATGCCTAAGCCGCACAACGCTATCCATTCGGTGTTTCACAGGAAGTTCGTATGATCGATCTCTATTTCTGGACGACGCCGAATGGATACAAGGTCACGATAATGCTGGCCGAACTCGGTCTGCATTATCGTGTTCTGCCGATCGACATCACTAAGGGAGATCAGTTCGGCGCGGAGTTCCTCAAGATCAGCCCGAACAACAAGATTCCAGCCATCATCGATCATGATGGACCTGGAGGACAAGCGCTTCCAATTTTCGAAACGGGGGCGATCCTTCTCTACCTTGCAGAAAAGACCGGCAAGTTGCTTCCTGCAGAGCCGCGAGCACGAATGGAAGTGGTTCAATGGTTGATGTTTCAGATGGGT
>JBDRNF010000119.1:0-63126 GCA_043811435.1 Pseudomonadota bacterium | reverse complement strand
GCTCGAGACGTATCCCAATCTCAAGCGCTGGTTCGACACGATCAAGGTTCGTCCGGCGGTGCAGGAGGGGCTGGCTGTTATGTCCGACACGAAAAAGTGGGAAGCGAAACCAGGCACGGAATCCTGGAAGAACATGTTCGGTCAAAAAGTCTGACAACCTGCTGTCGCACAGGTGAGCAGCGGATGGGAACGTCCTCCTCGCTATTGATGTTGGGCTAAGAATGCGATGTAGGGGGCCGATGTTGCGTCCCTGGACGACTAAACCAGCAGCGTTGCGATGGGCTATGTGAATCTCCCAAACTGAGCTTGCCGTAAGTAGCGGCGAGCTCTTTTTTTTGGGCTAAACGTCGGTCATGAATGGCGATGCGCTCAGCTTGAGTCGGAAGGATTGGTTCAAATAAGGCAGATGTTTCCAACGCTCGGTGTCGCCATCAGCGACGATTTGCCCAGTCAAGCACGACAGCGAGATACACGAAGCCACGCGCCATCGGAATATGGGTGACGTCCATCGCCCAAGCCTGGTTCGGTCGCGTGATCACCAAGCTGCGTGGCAAATACGGATAGATCTTGTGACGGGGCTCAGGCTTCGTGGGGCACGGACGGTGGTAGAGCGCTTCTGTCCCCATTGTCCAAATCAGCACTATGACGAGCCGGCGGGCGATCTTGCCTCCTTGGGCGACTGGCAGGCCTTGAAACGTTCGCGAGCCCGCGGATGGAAATTCCTGATGCAACTGGTCAAGGCGCCGCGTGGTCGCGAAGTCGGCCCAAGACACGGGGCTGGCAGATAGTAAACGTTACTACGGGGGCTCACCTAGAAAAGTTCCGCCTGCCGGGTCAGCGGCAAGCGACGCTGTTGACATACCGATCAATCACACACATTATTGGCCATTCCAAAGTGGATGTACCAATTGGAACAGGCCGATTTTGCATGGCGCAGCTTTTCATGACTGGCTATTGAGTGCCCACCAACAGGTGTGATGGTTTTGGATGCGCATGCACCTGCACGCGCATGAGAGGGTGGAGTTAAGATGCGGCAGCTGCCCGTTGGCTATGGGAGATACGACATGCGGGCCCGAAAAACTGTTTCAGGCTATCGAACCCTTCCGTTGGTTGCTGATTTTGAAGTCTGCAGGCTTACTGGAGCGTGCACGACCATTTGTAATTCAGGTGTCTTGCGTTCCAAACTTGCAGAGGTGCGGCTGTGATAGGGGGATATGTCGCGCGTCGCATTCTCGCTCTTATTCCCACACTCTTCTTTGCCAGCCTGATTGTCTTCTTCACTATTAGGCTCATACCTGGAAGCGTCATTGATCTGATGTTGTCGCAAAACGACGGGAGTGCGTCCGGATTGCCGCGCGCTCAATTGGAAGCGGCACTTGGTCTCGATCAGCCAATATACATTCAATACTTTCGCTGGCTCGGCTCGCTTCTGCTGCACGGTAACTTGGGAAATTCGCTCTGGACCGGTACGCCTGTCATGGACGAAGTCGTCCATCGCCTCCCGGTTACGTTTGAATTGGGCGCCATGGCACTCGTCATTTCGTTGTCAATTGGCGTCCCGATTGGGGTCTACACGGCGTTGCGGCAAAACACGATCGGCGATTACATTTTTCGTACCGTTTCAATCCTGGCACTAGCCATTCCGGGCTTTTGGATTGGTACGCTGGTAGCGGTGCTCCCTGCCTTGTGGTGGGGTTGGTCGCCACCAATCAGCTATGTCTCACTGCTACAAGATCCCGTTGCACACCTGGTGCAGTTACTGATTCCGGCTCTGATTTTAGCAATGGCGTCTTCCGCGCTGATCATGCGGCTGACCCGAACAATGATGCTGGAGGTATTACGGCAGGACTATATCCGTACTGCTTACGCCAAAGGTTTGCCCGTTAGGACAATCATGGCGCGTCATGCGCTGCGTAATGCATTGATTCCCGTCATAACTCTCATCGGTCTTTTAGCTCCTCTGCTGTTTGGTGGCACCATCATTATGGAGCAGATTTTCGCAATTCCCGGTATGGGGCTTCTTTTGCTGGAGGCTGTCGGCAACAGGGATTATCCAATGATTACCGGCGTCTTTTTAATAACTGGAATCGCTGTCATAATCATCAATTTGTTGGTCGAGTTGGGCTACGGATGGTTTGATCCGAAAGTGCGGACACGCTGATGACCGAAATCACTTATCGTTCGAAGCCCTCCGGTACACAGTTGATGCGCAAGCTCAGCTCGTTTCGATCCTTTGTGGTTCGCTTGTTCCGTGAAAACCCGTTGGGTGCGATCGGTGCTGTTGTATGTCTAATATTTCTGTTCGCCGCTATCTTCGCCGACCTATTAGCGCCGTACGGCTTCAACCAGATTATGCCGAGCAATCGGACGAAGCCACCGAGCTGGCAATTCTGGTTCGGTACCGACCATCTCGGCCGCGATATATTTTCGCGCGTTCTTTATGGCGCGAGGTTGTCGATCATTATTGCGCTCGCCGCATCAATGCTCGCAACCATCATCTCGGTCGTCATTGGCATCATAACTGGCTACCTTGGCGGCAAGATCGATATGATTGCTCAACGCTTCGTCGATGCATGGATGAGTTTTCCCGACATCGTCATTCTGATTGTCGTAGTGGCGGTCGTTGGACCCGGCATGCTCCAAATTATCCTTGTACTTGGTTGTCTGTATGGGGTGGCTGGCTCACGAATCATTCGCAGCGCGGTGTTATCAGTTCGTGAGCAGAGTTTCATTCATGCTGCTCAGTCAATCGGTGGATCAAATACACGTGTGATCTGGCGTCATATTCTGCCGAACATCATGCCTCCGATTATTGTGTTGTTCACGATGCGTGTTGGCGCGGTGATACTTGTAGAGGCCGCATTGTCGTTTTTAGGGCTAGGCGTTCCGCCTCCTACGCCGACGTGGGGCGGCATGCTAACGGGAAGTGCGCGCAACTACATGTATCTTGCGCCATGGATGGCGATAGCGCCGGGCATATGCCTGACGATTGTAGTCTTTAGCGTCAATATGTTTGGTGACGCACTACGTGATCTGCTGGACCCGCGGATGAGCGGAACTCGTTGACAAAATTAGAAACCCAAGGAGGAAATAATGCGAAATCAGGAGTGGCGTAAGCAGGTTGGCGCAGGACTAACTGGTTTACTTCTCTTTGCAAACACAGCCATCGCTCAAACGATGGAAACTCCGAAGTACGGAGGCACCTTGGAAGTCGCAAGCGTCTGGACTGCACTTCCGGCTCTTTCCTGGGACAATTATGACTGGCAATGGAAACATAATCACGACACCGGCCAGGTTTACGAGCAGCTATTTGCGGCTGATATATCTCAGGCGAGGAGTCGCGGTGGAAAGGACTCATTGGTCCTTGATGCCTTCATTTCCAATAAAAGCATGCGGGGAGAACTTGCGGAGAAATGGGAGTGGGAGAATCCTCTTGCACTCAAAATCACGTTGCGCAAGGGAGTGATGTTCCCGGATAAGCCGGGTGTTATGGTCTCGCGCGAGCTCACCGCTGATGACATCCAATACACCTTCAATCGGCAAAATTCGAGTCCGAAGAAGATGGATGGAATTTATGACTATGTGGCGAGCGTGAAAGCGACGGACAAATACACTGTCATTTTCAATTTGAAGGAATACAACGCTGAGTGGGCTTACCGGTTCGGGTACGGATACTATTCAGCTATCATCGCTAAGGAGGTGGTTGATGCAGGTGCCGCTAACTGGAAAAACGTTAACGGTAGTGGCCCGTTTACGCTGACAGACTATCTGTCCGGAAGCTCCACTACTTACGCGAAGAACCCGATCTATTGGGATGCCGAGACGATAAACGGAAAGCAGTTCAAACTCCCTTACGTTGACAAGCTCGTATTGCGATCCATCAAGGATACGGTGACTCAAACAACAGCACTGCGGACCGGTAAACTCGACATACTTGAGGCTATTGGTTGGGAGGACGCTGAAAGCTTGAAGAAGAGCACTCCTCATCTCAAATGGAATCGATGGCTAGCTACCAGCGGAACATTCTTGGCAATGCGTGTTGATACCAAGCCGTTCGACGATGTTCGGGTTCGCCGAGCGATGAACATGGCGATCAACAAGGAAGAGATTATCAAGGCTTACTACCAAGGCAATGCCGAGATGCTGGGTTTCCCGCAATACAAGGAGTTCGGCGAATACTACGAAGGTCTCGATAAACAGCCGGCGAGTGTGCAGGAGCTATTCAAGTTTAATCCCACGAAGGCTAAAAAGCTGTTGGCTGAAGCGGGGTACCCGAATGGCTTCACGTTCAAAACGCAGGTGTGCTCCTGCACTGCCAGTCACATGGATGGGTTGCCGGTGATCGCGGGCTATCTGGAACAGATCGGTGTGAAGATGGAAATCCAGCCGATGGAATACGCGGCGTTCCTATCGGCGATGACGTCACGGACTAATGCAGCCGGGTATTATATGAGCAACGGTCGATCCAATCCTACGCGAACGTTGCACAGGAGCTTCGTCGCCGGTCAGGTCTGGAACCCCTCACAATGGAACGATCCCGCCTTCAACGTTAAGATGGATGAGGTTTACCAGGAGAGGGACGAGAGCAAGCGCATCGCGATGGTCCGCGAAATGACGACAGATATTCTCGACAAGGCACCATACATCTGGCTGCCAACGCCTTACGTGTTCACGGCCTGGTGGCCGTGGGTAAAGGGCTATGAGGGCGAGCTACGTGCGGGTGCAGAGCGTCCAGGTCCAATCTATGCGCGCATCTGGCTTGACCAGGATTTGAAGAAGAAGATGGGCCACTAAGTGCTGTTCGTGCTGAAGGTGGCCAGAGGTTAATATTGACAGCAGTGCTTGAGGCACTGCTGTCGTATCTAGGAGTAAAGATTTGGCGAGTACACCTCTTCTTCAGGTTCGCAACCTCACAACTCAATTCGGAAGTGGTGCAGGGGCGTTCACCGCTGTTAACGATATCACATTTGACGTCAACGCCGGCGAAACGGTCGCAATCGTGGGTGAGAGCGGATCTGGCAAAAGCGTCACTGCGCTGTCAATTCTTCGCCTTGTGCCAACCCCTCCGGGTCATATCGTCGCTGGAGAGGTTGTGTTTGAAGGCATTGACCTTCTAAAGCTCAGCGACGCGGAGATGCGAGCGGTGCGTGGTAATCGTATAGCCATGATTTTCCAGGAACCCATGACGTCGTTGAATCCATCTCTAACCATTGGCCTACAGATAGCGGAGCCCGTCAATTTACACAAAGGAATGCCATGGAATATGGCCTATAAGAAAGCAAAGGAGTTGCTAGAACGAGTTCGAATGCCTGATGCGCAAGGCCGACTTAACACCAATCCGCATCAATTTAGTGGCGGCATGCGCCAGCGTATCATGATTGCGATGGCGCTGGCATGCGAGCCGAAGTTGATCATCGCTGACGAGCCGACTACTGCGCTGGATGTTACGGTGCAAGCACAGATTCTTGAACTTCTGAAAGAACTCACACACGAAACCGGGGCGGCATTAATCCTGATTACGCACGATCTCGGCGTAGTCGCAAGGTATGCAGACCGTGTCTGTGTAATGTACGGCGGCAAGATCGTCGAAACCGCCGATGCATGCGATCTCTATGAACGGCCGATGCATCCCTATACACGTGGTTTAATGGCCTCGATCCCGCGGCTTGATCAGCCGGCGGGAGTGCGACTTGTGCCGATAATCGGACAGCCACCCAATCTAGCACAATTACCGCCGGGCTGCGCATTCAATCCGCGTTGCAGCGAGGCGGCTGAGCGTTGCCGGCGCGACACCCCAAATCTCATGAAGGCAGGCGATGGGCATTCACACGCTTGCTGGATGGTACCCCATGGTTGACAACATTATTGAAGTCGAGGCGTTAAAGGTCCATTTCCCTGTCCGTGGCGGATTTCTACAGCGCGAAGTCGGCCCGGTGAGGGCAGTGGACGGTGTCTCGTTTTTTGTACAGGAAGGCGAAACGCTTGGACTCGTTGGGGAGAGCGGCTGCGGAAAATCCACGACAGGTTTAGCGGTGCTGCGGATGTTGCCGGTCACCAGCGGCAAGATCACCTTCGAAGGCATCGACATAACGAACTTCGACCAGAATGAGATGCGGCCGATTCGGCGCCGTATGCAAATGGTTTATCAAGACCCCTTTGGATCGCTTGATCCGCGAATGTCGATCGGCGATATCATTAGCGAGCCGCTTGAAATCCATCGTCTGCATAACAACAAAGCCGATCGACGCGACCGCGTTACTGAGCTGTTACTGATGGTTGGGATTCGACTTGATATGATCGAACGCTACCCGCATCAGCTTTCGGGCGGTCAGCGTCAGCGTGTAAGCATTGCCCGCGCGCTGGCGGTTGAACCACGACTCTTGATCTGCGATGAGCCTGTTTCCGCTTTAGATGTGTCGATCCAAGCACAGGTCGTCAATCTGTTCCAAGAGTTGCAAGAAAAGCTGGGCCTTTCTACCATTTTTGTGGCACATGATCTCGCGGTGGTCCGCCATGTTAGCCAGAGGGTCGCAGTGATGTATCTCGGAACGATTGTGGAGATCGCATCTAGGGATGAGCTGTATGCAAGCCCGAAGCATCCTTATACCAAGGCATTAATGGCGGCAATTCCAGTACCAAATCCTGTTCTTGAAGCGAGCCGAGCACACCAGACTATCGACGGCGAAATACCTAGTGCGCAGAGGCCACCATCCGGTTGTCGTTTCCACACCCGATGCATCCACGTGATGCCGATCTGCAGCGAGATAGCGCCGGAGCTACGCAGCGAAGGGAACAGCAGCGTTGCTTGTCACCTTTACTCCTGAGCAATGCAGCACTTGTTTCTACGCAAAAATTCGTTAGTGCCGAAATGAGTTTCATGCATTGAAGAGTCGCTCTGAGCTGCTGCCGGTTTGATGGACACCGAGATTGGGTGCTTCATGAAGCCGGAGGTAACCATGCAGAGACGAAGGTTCACTCGAGAGTTCAAGCTTGAGGCGGTCAAGCTGGTCAGGGAGTGCGGGTATCGGCAGCACAGGCTGCGCGTGATCTGGACGTGCACGAGAACGCGCTGCGCAAGTGGGTCAGGAAGTTCGGCTCCGACCCGGCACAGGCGTTTCCCGGCCATGGCCAGATGAAGCGATGAAGCCGGAGCAGCAGGAGATCGAACGGCTGCGACGTGAGGTGACCAAACTGAGGGCTGAGCGGGATATCCTAAAAAAGGCCGCGGCTTACTTCGCGAGGGAAGCGACATGAAGTTCGTCTTCATCGCGAAGCACCGGGCCATCTGGCCGGTGGCATGGCTATGCAACGCATTGGGCGTGTCTCGTTCGGGCTTCCATGCCTGGCTGAACCGATCCCCCAGCGCCAGATCGCGAAGTGACGAAGCCGTCAGCCAACAGGTCTAGGCAAGCTTTATTGCCGGCGATCGGACCTACGGTGCACGGCGGGTCTGGCGAGATCTTCTTGCAGACGGTGTCGATTGCGGTCTGCACCGGATCGAACGGCTGATGCGATTGCAGGCTATACGTGCGCGGTGTCTTCAACCACGCCGGCTATGCGTGAACTCAATGCAAAACCGTTCAAAAAGGCCCAGGTGGATTCAACTGGTGAACGCAACACCTTGCGTAAGCTTAGCGCGGGGCGTGATGACACCAAGTGGTTTCATCGGCCGCGTGTTGAGTTTCAGCTCCACGGTGACCGACTCTTGGAACAGCCCCGTTTTGTGGCCCAAGTTCTAGGTAATTTCTCGGGTTGGCTGAGTTTGTCGAGCGAACTCGTTCGGCGCCTGTTGCCGAGCGAGGTATGGGTGACCTTGCCCCAGTTTATATCCAGCGGTGAGTTCGCTCCTGGCGTTGGTGAAGCCCCCCCAAATCTAGGCCAGCTGATGCTGGCGCATGGACTGCGCGGAGTCGCCGTTGCGAATGATATCTGCGGCCTTTTCCGCCATTGCCATAATCGGTAAGTTTGTGTTCCCGCTGATCACAGTTGGCAGTATGGAGGCGTCGATAACCCTAAGGTTATCAATGCCTCGGACTCTCAACTGAGGATCAACAACAGCTTCATTGTCTTTACCCATGCGGCAAGTACCGACGGGGTGATAAATCGTTTCTGCGCGCTCACGTATCCATTTCTTAAGGGATGCCTGACCAGAAAACGCGTCGCAGTCCAGCTTGCGCTCGATATGTTGTTTCAGCGCCGATTGCTCAGCGATTTCGCACATACTCTCGATTCCGCTCTGCATGCTAACAAGGTCTGATTCCTCGGAAAGGAATCGCGGATCAATTGCAGGTGCGTCTGACGGATCCGCTGTTCGCAGTTTGAGCGTTCCTCGACTCTTGGGACGAAGCTGGCAGACGCGGACAGCGAAACCATGAGCAATTTGCTCGCCGGACGGGGGGCTTCGCAACGCCAGGATAAGGTGGGCCTGCCATTCGGGCAGGGAAGAACTACTGTCAGGGCCCCAGAATGCGCCGGCCTCGACCCCCTGAGATGCGGCGGGACCGTTTCCGCGAAGCATGTATTGTGCGCCCGCCAGACTTCCTTTTAACAGCCCAAGATAAGGAGTAAGCGTAATTGGCTGGGACGCTTCGAAACGAAGCGGGCAGTCGAGATGATCTTGCAAATTTTCTCCCACGCCGACAGAATCTAAAGTAGGTTTTATGCCGACTGATTTGAGATGATCGGCTGGACCTATCCCCGACAACATGAGGAGCTGTGGCGACCCGAGCGCTCCGGCGGCTAGTAGCACTTCCCGCTCTGCCGTGATTGTCGTTTCCCGACCGCCTCTTTCGATCACCACGCCACGCGCGCGCGACCCTTCGATCGCTAGTCGCCGGACCGCGCAATCGGTCATGATCGTGAGGTTTCTTCGATCTTTCCCCAGATCAAGATATTTGTAAGCCCCAGATCGCTTGCCGTTCGCGATGGTGAGTTCATAGAAGCCTGCACCAATCTGGGAGGTGCCGTTAAAGCCATTGTTCCTCGGCAAGCCAGCGGATACGGCGCTTTCAATGAATGCCTTAGAGATTGCATGCTGTAGCGTGCCATATGAGAGCTGAATAGGTCCTGAGTACCCTCGGTCAGGATCATGATCGCCTGCGACCGATCTAGCATCTTCAATTTTCCGAAAATATGGACGCATAGACTCGTAACCCCAGGACGGCAGTCCTTGGGCGGCCCACGAGTCGTAGTCCCATGAATTGCCACGGATCGCGATCATGGAGTTGATGGAGGACGATCCTCCAACGACCCGACCGCGAGGTATGTAGATAATCCGATTGTTCAGATGGGTCTGAGGCTCGGTCCAAAAGCGCCAGTTGTATTTTTTGCTCGTGTAGAGAACACGAATGCCCGCGGGCATATGAACGAATACAGAGGATGCGGGCGATCCTGCTTCGATGAGCAAAACTTTGATCTTAGGATCCTCGCTTAACCGCGAAGCCAATACGCATCCAGCCGAACCTGCGCCAACAACGACGTAATCATATGCAAGGGATTTCATTTGCAGGTCCTCTTGAGCAGAAAGTGAGCACTCGCGGGAGAGTATCAGCCAAACCTATTCAATCCCGCTCGGGGTCCAAAACTTGGCACTCGACTTCAATTCTTAAATGGAGCTACCATATTGGTAGGCCAAAATAGCTTGCCGTGGGCTCAACGTCAACCGATAGGGGACTTGTTTGGTCGCTCGAACGTTGACGATCATGCTTGTTACCGCGTCTTTTCTGATCATATTGAAGAAAGCCGGGGACTGGATCGCTTATACAAAAAGACAGCGAGAAGTCCGTAGAAATTCTAGACCGTTAGTACTCTAATTCTGCTACAAGTAGTGCACCGCATATGTAGTGCGTCTGCATTTCGGGACCGCGCGTAAGCGCCCAATTCTGCGCCGATGACAAAGATCGAGCCAGATCGGTCCGAGCGGCGATATGCCCTCAAGAGGGTCGGCAACGGACTTTGTACGCCACGCCGAAGGCCGCGTTACCTGAATGTCGTTCAGGGCCAGATCGGGCCTACCAATTTAGTGCACCGCAGCTATATCCGTGAAGTGTACAAAATCGAGCAGAACCGCGTCAGATTCGTACCATTTCACTTTCCATTCAATGACCGCTGCTGTCGATAATACCCCGGACCCGTCTGTAGACGTTGGCTTTTCAGCGTGATCCTTCTCAACGAGAACATAACCTTTCAAATACACCTGCTTATCGATTAAAGTGGCGTATTGCAGATTTGGGCATTCTCGCGGTTGCCTGGAACGCGATCCCCATAATCGCAACCACGCGTCTTGCAGGACCAAACAACAAAGAGTGCAAAACAATGACCGAGAACGATCGAGCTGATCAATTAATGGTACCTTCAAATGCCGTGGGAAAAATTCTCTCATTCATCCGCGAGCGTCGCTACCAACCTTTGGAGCGCCTTCCGTCTGAACGCGATTTCGCTGAGAAATTTGGCACCAGCCGTGGTGCTGTTCGTGAGGCATTGGCGACTTTGGAAGCTATGCGCGTTGTTGAGAGGCGTCCCAACTCCGGCATATATCTTCGAAATTCCGACGATAGTAGTATCGAAGCGCTCGTCCTTCACGCCGAATCCGGACTTCCATTCCAGGCCGATGAGATCGCCGATGTATTTGAGGTGCGGCGTATGCTTGAAGTGCAAGCTGTCAGGCTGGCTTGCAACCGCAGAACAGCCGATAACATTCGTGATCTGCATACGATTCTAACAAACACTGCGAGGCGCATTGCAAGAAGGCAGACGATTGAGTTCGAAGATGAAGCTTTTCATCTTGGGATTTTTATTGCGACCAAAAACGACATCCTGCTTCGTGTTGTAAAATCCTTCTATGAAATGTCCCGACAGCGGCGGCGCGTCTACTTTGCGGATCAAGGGCGAGGACGTCGCTCTTATGAAGATCATTGTAAGATTCTTGAAGCGATCGAAAATCGTCGCGTCGGTCAAGCCGAACAAAGGATTAGCGACCATCTATCCCAAACGATAGAGAATTGGCAGCGCTTGCTTGGCGAGCCAAATTTGCCCAAGAAACGGTAGGCGCTCCTGAAATTTACGAGGCTCGGTCACCGATGCGGAGATTCTGCTCGGGCTCGGGCTTGGTAGTACGGGGACGGAGCTCTCCGATCTTGGCGTGAAGCGACTTCACGTCGATGGCTGCTTGCTCGGCTCCGGACCCGCCACCGGGACCGAATGCATCGGCGGCCTTGCTTTCAAGCTAAGTCTTCCACGTCATGATCTGATTGGGGTGAACGTCGAACTGCTCGGCCAGTTGAGTTGTCGTCCGGTCACCCTTGACGGCGGCTAGAGCCGCCTTTGCCTTGAAGGCTGGTGTGTGGTTCCGGCGTGCTCGTCTGCACATGGTCGCTCCTGATTCGCAGGCATCGGCGTGCCCGCTGTCAGGCAGAAATTCGACTTGTCGTCCTGTTCAAGTTTGCGGAGCCGGCTCTATTCATTCTTGACATGGTTAAAAAATGGACCTACCAGATTGGTAGCATCAAAAGTCAAGCGTCTTCTTGGGTGTGATCAACCAGTGTCGCCATATAACATTTGGCTCCGTGTGCTGAGCGGTCGTTGTGTTCTTGAGAATGCTCCCAAAGAGATGCCTCGCGGAGAAAGATGATCGATGACCCCGGACTTATTGTCGAATCTGCCATCTAGAATCCACATGATATTGGAGGAGGGTGCAAAGGAGGGGGCGTCCCGAATTGCATTCACCGATGAAGATGGTGCGGAGTGGAGCTATCGGCGTCTGATCGACACTGTTGCCGATGTTGCCGGAAAAATGGCGGAATTGGGTGTTCGTCCTGGCGACCGTGTTATGGTGGTCTGTGAGAATTCGATCGCCGCAATTGTGCTGATGTACGCTGCAAGTCGGTTGGACGCGTGGAGCGTGATGACTAGCGCTCGTCTCAGCTCACGCGAGATTGATTTGATCAAGGAAGACAGCAGTCCCCGCTGTGTATTCTACACCCATACCATTTCTTCGGAAGCGGACGCTCACGCACGGCGCCATGGCGCAACTCTGGAGGTGTTTGACGAGATCGGTAGGGTGAAAGTTGGAAGCCTGGATGCGGGAACAATGGCCGAAAGTGTTGAAAGTGATCCCGCAAAGCAGGTTGCTACGCTGATTTACACAACGGGAACCACAGGCCGCCCCAAGGGGGTGATGCTGAGCCATCGTAATCTTGCATTTGTTGCCTGCCGTGGAAAATTAACGAAGACCATTTTGGCGGATGACGTTTCGCTATGCCTCATGCCCATCTCGCATTCGTACGGGCTTGCTCTGATGCAGGGACTGCTCTTTGCGGGAGGTCATTCGCGAATTATGTCGCGTTTTTCGCTCGCGCAGACAATCGAAGTCATTCAAAATGGTACGCTGACATTTTTCGCAGCCGTGCCGGCTTTATTTGCTCGCCTCGTTGCTCATGCTGACCAAACTGATCTTCAACTCATGCCAAATCGGTTGCGGTACGCCTACACTGGGACGGCGCCGCTCGATCTATCACTTCGCCAAAATGTCGAGCGGGTGCTTGGCGTCGTACTTCACAACGGTTATGGCCTAACTGAGACGTCGCCTACTATTAGCCGCACTCTATATGCGGTAGGAAGCAATGAGGTCAACATAGGTACTCCAATTCCTGGCGTTGAGATCAAGATTGTTGGGTCCGATGGCTGCGAGATTATGGATGGCTCTCCAGGAGAGCTGCATGTGCGTGGACCTAACGTGATGCTTGGCTATTTTCGTCAGCCAGAGCTTACAGAGGCGGTAATCGATAAGGATGGATATTTGAATACTGGCGATATTGTGAGCGTTAATTCAAAGCAAGAGATGGTAGTGCAGGGGCGCACTAAAGAATTGATCATTCGTTCAGGCTTCAACGTTTATCCTCCGGAGATTGAGGCGGCGCTTAATACGCATCCAGCAGTTCTGAACTCTGCAGTCGTTGGGCGGTCAATCGAAGGTAATGAGGAAATTGTTGCCTTTGTTGAGCCGGTTCCTGGCTGCCATATAGAGATAGACACACTATTTGCGCTGCTGGATGAGCAGCTCGCTCGGTACAAAAAACCTCAGAAGATAATCGTGATGTCACAGCTTCCGGTTGCTCCAAACGGCAAGATCAGAAAAAATGACTTGAAGAAGTACGCAGAAGCGCTGCCTTCCTTCGCCTAGCAGGGCTCTTCAAAGTTTATTCACCGTCAGCACCCTTGAGACAAACTGAGAGTCTCGACGATGGTGTCCGTCGGCAGATGAGTATCGAAAATCAGCTTTTGGGCGTGCCGCGTATCCATGGCGAACTGCTCAAGCTTGGGATTGAGGTCGCTCAATCAAGGCGTCGCGAATGGGATGGACCGGCCGTGCTCCCGCCCCTAACGACTCGCAGAGTCGGTTGAAGGGCTTTTGAAGAGCACGAGGAGGACACGCCATGCCCAGCAAAGCAGACACCACAATTGCGCGCACGATTGGTATCGATACCGGCAAGAACACGCTGCATGGTAAGCGCTGTTTCTAGGCCACGGCTTTGAGTTCTTGCTTTCTATAGGCCCACGGCAGCAACTGATCGATATCGCGGTTGGGGTGACCATTGACGATGCGCGTGAGGACGTCGGTCAGATACGCGAGCGGGTCGATGTCGTTCAACTTGCAGGTCTCGATCAGGGACGCGACGGTGGCCCAATGCTTGGCGCCTCCGTCGGAACCGGCGAACAACGCGTTCTTCCGGCTGAGCGCGATCGGGCGGATGGAGCGCTCGACAGTATTGTTGTCGAGTTCGATGCGGCCATCATCAATGAAGCGCGTCAGGCCCTGCCAGCGCGACAGGGCTTAGCGGATGGCCGTGGCAAGCTTGCTTTTCTGGCTGATCAGGCCGAGTTTTGTGCGCAGCCACGGCTCGAGCGCGGCGATCAGGGGACGGCTTTTTAGCGAGCGAACTGCTCGGCGCTCCTCGGGACTTCGACCGCGGACGTCTTTCTCGACGGCATAGAGCCCGGCAATACGTTCGAGCGCTTCGCTGGCGATCGGTGCCGGACCAGAGACGGCGAGCTCATAGAACCCACGTCGAACGTGCGACCAGCAGAATGCAAGGCGGACGTCGCCTCGGTCGGCCAGCTTGCGGTAGCCGGCATACCCATCGACCTGCAGGATGCCCTTGAAGCCCTCCAGATGGGTGATTGGCCGCTCCGACTTACGATCGGGTGCGTAGACATAGACGACGCCCGGTGGGTCACAGCCGCCCCATGGCCGGTCGTCGGCGGCATAGGCCCAGAGCTGTCCGGTCTTGGTGCAGCCCCGGCCAGGGTCGAGCACCGGCGCGGTCGTCTCGTCCGCATACAGGCGGGGGCGCTCCTTCAGCCTCGCCAGCAGCCGCTCCTGCAGCGGGCGCAGGTGCCAGGCAGCGTGGCCGACCCAGTCCGCCAGCGTCGATCGGTCCAGTTCGATACCTTGCCGGGCGTAGATCTGCGCCTGGCGATACAGCGGCAGATGATCGGCATATTTCGACACCAGGACCTGGGCGATGGTGGCTTCCGTCGGCATGCCGCCTTCGATCAGTCGCGCGGGCGCGAGGGCCTGCACAACACCATCCTCGCAACGCCGGCAGGCGTATTTCGGGCGGCGGGTGACGAGCACCCGGAACTGCGCCGGCACGATGTCCAGCCGCTCGCTCTTGTCCTCCCCGATCCGGTGCAACTCGCCCTGGCAGCAAGGGCAGGTCCTGCTGTCGATATCGTCGTCGATATCGACCCGTGGCAAATGCGCCGGCAACGAGCCGCGGTTGGTGCGTCGCTTCTCGGCGCGCGCGGCTCGCTCAGTCGGAGCCGACTGATCTGCTATCGCCGCATCGCTCGCCGCCATTTGCTCGACGTCTTCGAGGCCGAGCAGCATTTGATCTTCGGGCAGCGTCTCGGCCCTGCGGCCAAAACGGTGCCGCTGCATTTCCTTGATGATCTGGCGCAGCCGCTCACTCTCGCACTGCTCGGCGAGCAGCATCGCTTTCAGCGTCTCAAGATCGTCGGGCAATGCGTCGCTTGGCATCATCGAATCAGATCATATTCGGCGACAATTTGCGACGGCCTCGATGCGGCTAATTCACTTCAGGGATAAAGATCAGCTCGGCTGTGTCGGCGTCACTGTTTCCCGCGCCTCATGGACGCGACGCCAGTCCAGCTCTTCCAGCAGCGCAGACAATTGCGCGGCCGATAACTTCATCACGCCGCTCTCGATCTTCGGCCATCGGAAGATGCCGTCCTCCAGCCACTTGGCGAACAGACAAAGACCGGTGCCATCCCAGAACACCAGCTTGATCCGGTCGGCGCGCTTCGCTCTGAACACGTAGACCGCCCCGGAGAATGGATCCGCCGCCATTGTCTCGCGCACCAGTGCTGCCAATCCCTCGGCACCCTTGCGGAAGTCGACGGGCTTGGTCGCCACCATCACGCGGACCGCGCCGGTCGGGCCGATCATGCTGTGGCTTTCAACGCCCGCAGCACCGCTGTCACGGTCTTTGCATCCGCACCGCGGCCAACCCGAACCGTCACGTCGTCGATCTCGACCTCGATCAGTCCCGCATCGGGCTCAACCTGACGCCGCGGCATTTTGCGTTGACGACGGACGGACGGGGAAGACGGTGCCATGTCCAGGACTGCCGGAATGAACTGCAGCTCTTCAGCATCTGAAAGCGCAGTCTGGGACGCTTGCAATCCCCGGCGCCAGCCATAACTGCTGCGGCGACAGTCCGTGCCGTCGGGCTACGGCAGAGACAGACTCGCCGCTCGCTACGATCTCAGCGACAATCCGTCCCTTGTCCTCGTCGCTCCACGTTCGCCGACGACCTGCACCGGTGAACACCTCAAGCCGATGAACCGGCTTAGTGATAGCATTATCCACTGTGTCCATTCTAAGCCTAACGGTTATGACAACCGCCAGACTCGCAGGTCAGGACATCTTCAGGAAGGTGACCGCGGTGAGGCGGACCGAGCCGAGGCTTACGGCCGCATTGGTCGGTCCGGATAGGGGGCTATGGTGGGCCGGCACAGCCGTCCCCGACGATCGCGCAATGCCTCAACGGCGGACTGGCCTGGCTCGAGATTGAGTGTAACCGGTGCAAGACCCGGGCCGAGCCTGCCGCTCAGCGCCATCTGAGGCGGAACGGAAATGCCGGCCAATAACGCAGAAAGAGACTGTCATTGGTGGGCCCGGTAGGACTCGAACCTGCAACTAGACCGTTATGAGCGATTTGATCAAGGGGGCGCGTCAAAACCGTACTTGATCTATACCTGCGATCAGCGTGCGTCCACGAGGCCGAGCAGAACGAACCACGTTGATGGCTACAGCCCAAGATAAGCCCAAGATTGAACGTGAACAAAGAGGGAAGATCAGGAAGAAACAGCGCCAAGAAACTCAACAAATTCAATTATCTTCGCCGAGACCATTCCGTTCGGGACGCAGGGGTCGCAGGTCCTTGCTAACAGTACATCACGTCGCGATGCGCCTCCGCAAAGGAACAACTTGGGATTCCTCGGTCAGATTGAGTACTGGAAAATTCGCCCGAATGGTCTGCGCGACATAGCTCGGCGACAGGTGCGCATAATGCTTCTCTGTCATGCGGGTATCTGCATGGCCGAGCTGAGCTGCAATAACGCCCATCGGAACACCCTTCATCGCCAGATGTGACGCATAAGTATGTCGTAAGATGTGGAAATTGACGGCTGGTGAGATCCCGGCCTGCCGGCTTGCTTCAGTTAGGGGGCGTTTCTGATGGGAAGCTCCCCACGTTTTTCCGTCGTCGCGCAGAAAGATCCTATCAGTTCCGAGGCGGTCGGCAGTCCAAACCTGAAAGATATCCTTACCCTCATCGGTAAGAACGACGTGGCGAACCTTACCTTTGCTAAGGCGGATCGCAAGCGTACCACTATCGCGGTTGAAACCTTCGCATTTGAGTCGGGTAAGCTCGGAGTAACGGCAGCCCGTAAGCAACGCCGCCTGAACAAGTTTCTGGAAGTCGCGTGAGCATGCGTTGACCAACCGTCGGCAATCGGTGACGGAAATGTAGCGTACGACGGCTTCATCGACCCGCTTGAATGGCTTGACCTTTCGCCAGGCGCTATCGCTGGCAACGCGATCTGCGTGAAAGGCCCGGTTGAGCGCTGCCTTCAACATGGTGAGAATTCGGTTGGCAGTTGCCTTACGAGCGCGGCGGGCGTCGTCATCATCAGCGGTTTCGCGCGTTGCCGGCTCGGATGCTGTGCGCTTGCTGCGGACGCGTTTGGGCTGAGTGGCTATCTTGTTGCGCCAACGGTTGAGGCGATCGGTGGTCAGCTTTTCGATCCGGATGGAGCCGAGCTCTGGCAGGATCCAGGCATCGAAAACGTACTTTGCGCCCTGCACGGCGGCCGGCGACTTCTCAGCGGCTATTTCGCCGAGATAGTCCTTGACCGCGTCTGCGACCGCATAGGGGCCTTCGCGAAGCCTGCCCTCGGCAATCTGTCGCTGACGGTCGGCCCAACGCTTGGCGTGCTCTTGCGCCTGCCAATAGTCGAGAACGGTTGCCCCGTCGGCCTCTAGGGTGTCATCGGCGGCGCCGATCGCCTCGGTTGCGTAGATCCCATCACCCCGGTAGTGACCCGCAATCCATGAGCCTGCGACCGCACCACGATAATAGCCGAGCCGCAGACCCTTCGCGATCTTTGCAAAATAGGGCGTACGGCGAATGCCCAATCGCGTTCGCGCGGTTCTTGTTTCGAGAGACGTGTTGCGCGCAGAACGGGGCATGTTGATGGGTTGGCTTCTTCAACTTTTCTTCAAAAGACGGTCGTGAATCGTGGAATACCTTAGCGTACACCAGCGAACTAAGCAATTGAAATCATTATGTTTGTTGGCGTTCGTTGACGTTCGCCAAAGTGCGCGTTACGCCTCTCTCAAGGCTGAAACAGGGGTTCGATTCCCCTAGGGAGCGCCATTTGCGTACAAAACTGCGAACCCCGTTCTTGCCGGCCTGCGAGCTGGCGATAACGGCTTGTTCGAGGCTTGATTTTGAGCCGTGGATGCGGATCACACGATCGTCGACTTCGATGGCATCGATAAACGAGCGCAGGTAGGCCTTGCGAAATGGAATGTCGCCTGTGGTGATACTCTGGCGCATCAGCGAGCCGAAGCGTTCGATTTTGGCCCTGTCGATACGGGCTGCCGGAGACTGGCCTTTGATCCGGTCGAGTGCGCTTCGCGCCTGGTCGCGATCGGCCTTGATGTCGGCAAGTCGGATTTTTAGAACTTCGTCGAGATCGGTGACACCGTCTTCAACGAGCGCGTAGAGGCGCCGAAGCTTATCGTCGGCTATGCTCGCCTGCCGGGATAGTTGATCAATCCGGTCCCGGACTTCGCCGCCGGCCATCGCCCGGCTCTTGACGATCTCGGCAAGGAGATCGGCGATACGATCGGCAACCAGGAGATAGTCGGCGATATGGCCGGTTACCAATTGGTCCAGCCTGTCCATCGGAATCGAGCGGCCCTTGCACGCGGTCTTGCCCATGCGTGCGGCGCCGGAGCAAGAATAGTAACGGTAGACCCGTCCGGTTTTCGAAGTTCCCGTGCGTAGTGTCATGGCGGAGCTGCAACTGGCGCAATAGGCAAGCCCGGTCAGCAAGATCGGCCCCGTCGTAATCCTTGGCGGCATTGATCGGGGATTACGTGCCTTGAGCGAGCGTCGTACCTGGTCGAAAGTCTCGCGCTCGATGATCGGCGGAACCTCTACCGCGATGACTTCGGCGACGGGCTTTTCTTGCCCGGTTTTTGCGTGCCGGCGGTTGAAGCGCCACTCGCCGATATAGAGCGGATTGGTCAGGATCAGATGCACCGGTCCGACACCGAAGCGTGCGCCAAGCCGTGTTCGGATGCCGCGCGTATTCAAGGCCTTGGCGACTTCCTTGACGCCGAGAGGACCACTCGCTCCGTCGCCTTCAAGGTAGAGCTTGAAGATCAACCGCACGGTCTCAGCCTCGACGGGATCGATGATCAGGCGCTTCTTGGTCCTGTGGCCGCGCTTTTCGACATCCTCGACCGCGTAACCAAGCGGCACGCGGGAGCCGTTGTAGAACCCCTGGCGGGCGTTCTCCTTCATGGCGCGCAGCACGTGTTTGGCGTTCTCGCGGCTCTGATATTCATCAAACAGCGCGATTACCTGTCGCATCATCACTTGCGACGGGTCGTCACCCAGCTCCTGTGTGATTGAGACCAGTCGCACACCATGCTTGGCAAGCCGGCGGATATACATCTCGAGCCCAAAAGCATCGCGGAAGAAGCGGCTGAAGCTGTGCACCACGATGACGTCGAATGGTCGATCGTCATCCGAGGCACGTTCGATCATGCGCTGGAATTCGGGGCGCTGATCGTCCATGGCGGAGGCGCCCGGCTCTATATAGTCGGCGACGACCTGCCAGCCTTGGCGCTCACAATAGGCCTTTGTCTGCGAGCGCTGATCGGGGATCGAGAGATCCACTTCCGCCTGCCTCGTGGTGGAGACACGCAGATAGAGCGCCGCACGCGAAGCGATCGACACCGGCAGATTCATGAAAGGTTCCTCCGCGAGCCGAGCTCATTTGAGAATATCATCCAGCAGCGTTCCCAGGAACGCCTCAATGACATCCAATTCGCGCGGAGATATGGCAATCTTGGCAGGGAAGTCGTCCGTGACAATAAACGAGTCGGATCGTTCGTCGCATTCCGCACTGCGCGCAGTGTGTGGGGGCAACGAGATCCCTGCATCCGATTTCTTGGCGGATGCGTGACGCTCTCGGGATAGATGACGGCGAGCCATCCCGCCAGAGAGTGCATCGGGTCGTAGGTCGCAATCAGTTCTGATCGAACTCGCAGAACAGCGTGCAATGACAGGCAGGCGGCGAGGTTTTGTACGCCGGCAAGTTCGTCAGGAAATGGCCAGCGTCCCTGTTCACCCTCGTTTGTCTTGCCGGCCATTTTGAGGCCAAGCGTGCAATGCGGAAAAGGTCCGACTGGCCGCTGGCGATATGGTTTTCCGCGCAGCGGACGCTGTCAATGATCTACGACCGTGTGCCACGGCGCGCTCCGAAGGGGAGCGCGTCATTGACAGCGTCCGCCGCACGGAACCGCTCGCCGCCAAGCGTTCCGACGGCGAAGTCTGGCCATCTCGCGATGCGTCTCCGCCGCGTTTCCAGTCGTGGATTTGTGTCACCGTGAGCACGGCGATGAGAGATTTTTTAACGCGCGTCACCTTTCCGGATGCATGCTCACAGCGGGCTGAGCGCGCGGTAACTGAAACTTTTACATGTATTCGGAACGCCATTTTTGCATTGAGCGGCGTGCCGTTTGTTGGCGTTCACCCATGCTCATGTAGCATTTGTTGCGAGGCGTTGATCGGACTGACGCTGGGCTGCCCGTTCTGAGTGCGGTCGTAGTTTTGCGTGGTCTGGCGGGAGATCGGCGAAGTTGAGGTGGAGGGCAAGATTAAAGCAAACTGACGTTTGCCCGAAGCCGTTGTCTGCACACTGGTTTTAGAGATCAGGTTTTGAGAGAGCGGCTTCATCCCCGCCAAACCTTTGTTTTTGTTGCCGGCAGTGCGCCGCCGACCTGTCTTCTGTTGTCTTCTTGATCGCGTGTGGTGACATCGCCGGCATGAGCGACGACAGTTCCGATTTTCGTCCACGCCCCGGACGTATCCGCGATCGGGGAGCTCGCATTCGTCGGCGACCACGCACTTTCGTTGCGGAGGTGATGAGAGCCGCCGCCAAGGCCAACGGCGGTCCGCTGACGTTGGCAAAGTTGCGCGGCAAAGCTAGGAGCTCTGCCGGTTCGACACGGCCCAGGAAGGGCCGCTGCTCGCGGATTGGCCGGGGTCAGGCCGCGGTCAATCGGTTGAAGCTTTCGGCAAGCCAGAGAGGCCCGGGCCAGCGCATGCGCCGCGTCGTGGTCAAGGCGCGCATCGTTCGCTTGAAGATCGGCAGCCGGGCAGCGCTGGCTCATATCAGCTACCTCCAGCGCGACGGTACGACCCGCGAGGGCGAGCGCGGCCAGCTCTATGGGCCAGACAACGACCGGGTGGATGGGCGAGCCTTCGTCGAGCGCGGGCAGGGGGATCGCCACCAGTTCCGGTTCATCGTAGCGCCAGAGGATGGCGACCGCCTCTCGGACCTGCGCGGCTTTACCCGCGACGTGATGCGGCAGATGGAACAGGATCTCGGCACCAGCCTCGACTGGGTCGCCGTCGATCATTTCAACACTGGCCATCCGCACAGCCATGCGGTGATCCGGGGCAGGGATGATCTGGGTAAGGACCTGATCATCGCCCAAGACTACATCACCGACGGGATGAGGCTGCGCGCCCAGGAGCGCGCGACCCTGGAACTTGGCCCGGAGACCGACCTGGAATTGCGGACAAAACTAGAGGCCGAGATCACCCATGAACGCCTGACCCGGATCGACCGCGCCATGATCGACGAGGCGAACCAGGGCTTTCTCGATCTGCGACCGGAGGCCGGCCAGCTCCGTGCCGATTTCGACCGCACCTTGCGTATCGGTCGATTGCAGGTCCTGGAGCGGTTTGGATTGGCAAGCGAGCCCCAGCCTGGGATCTGGCACCTGTCGGATCGGCTTGAGCCGACGTTGCGGGAACTCGGCGAGCGCGGCGACATCATCAAGTCGATGCACCGTTCGCTTGCACAGCTGGGGCACACCCGTGCCATAGAGGGCATCCGCCTGCACGGCGAGGGCGCATCGACCCCAGTCACCGGTCAGGTGATCGGCAAGGAGCTGATCAATGAACTGGACGACCGTGTCGGCCTGATCATCAATGGCATCGACGGGCAGGTCCATCATGTCACCATGGGCGGGACCGCCATAGAGGAGGAAATCCGGATCGGGTCCATTGTGGAGATAGGCCGCCCCCGCTCAGAGCCACGCCCGGCCGATCGTAACATCGCCGAGATCGCCCAAGCGACCGGCGAGTACCGCCCGAGCCATCACCTTGCTATCGCCGAGGTCGGCCGGGTCCGGGTCCCCGGCGGGGACTATGAGGCCTATGTCGAAAGCCATGTCCGGCGCCTGGAGGCACTACGCCGCGCCGGCATTGTCGAGCGGATCGACGCCGACTGCTGGCGGATCCCGGACGATTTCGAGGACCGCGCCCAGGCCTACGATGCCACGCAAGGCCGCCGAACCAATGTGCGCGTGCTCTCAGCCTATGATCTCGACCGCCAGGTCACCAGCGATGGCGCCACCTGGCTCGACCGGCAACTGGTCAACCGCGAACAGGGTGCGCTCGCGGACGCTGGGTTTGGCTCCGAAGTGAAAAATGCGCTTGAACGGCGCAAGGACGAACTGATCCGGCAGGGCCTAGCCTGGCGCCATTCCGACGGGAGTGTGCGGAGCCGAAAGGATCTTCTGTCCGCCCTTGGACGTCAGGAGGTCGAGCGGGTGGGCCAAAAGCTTGCCGGAGAACGCGGCCTCAGCTTCAGGCCGATCGAGGACGGACAAACCATTCGCGGCACGCTGATTGGCTCGGCCCAACTCGCCAGCGGGCGTTTCGCCATGATCGATGACGGGTTGGGCTTCAGCCTGGTGCCGTGGCGGCCAATTATCGAAAAGGAGATTGGACGGGAGGTCGCTGGCGTCATGCGGGGCCACAATGTCTCCTGGCAGTTCGGGCGCCAACTTGGGATCGGGATTTGAATGATTGGTCAGGAACCGACCCAAACATCCCACCATTCTAAAAACGCAAGGCAGCTCAAGGGAAAGCCAGGCAAGCAGCTTTCAGGGCCTCTGCAAGTCACCGCCAAACAATCCGTTGCGATCAACCCGAAATGTACAAGAAAGCAGAAGTTTGCATAACTCACACCTGTGCATCTTCAGGATGCTGCAAACTCGCTTGTGAATCGGCGCGGGGTCCCGACGTCGATCGGCACGCTAAACTATCGATCCACCATGCGGTGGAGAGGGCACTCTTGGACGCTTATTATTCACACGCAACAGTTTTTTGAACGGGTGTGGCAATCTCTGCCTTCAGATTGATATCTTTACGCGTACTGCTCACATCAATCGCTGAACGTTACTGTTCGGTGCGGCGTTCGATCGGACCTGCACAAGCCCGCAATGCATATCGAGGTGAAAGCCATGTCGGCGGGACAGCTTGTCACTCTGCGCTGCGAATGCGGCGTGAGAGAAGAAGGTTATGTCGGCGCTTTGGCCTGACCGGGGACTACGTCGCCGCGGAACGTAATTCGCGTCTTGTGCCACCGCATCCACATGTGCCGTACCAGGCGGCGCAGATGAGCACGCACCCCGACCCCGCCCGGCGTCGTGCTATCCTGCCTTCAGCGAATTCTGCGTATTGTTAGCGCTCGCTTGTGTGAATTCGCGGCGTCAGTTAAAGTGGCGGCATTTAGTTGACCTTGTTCACAACGATTTTAGCGGAGCAGTACTTGTATTCCGGCACGCGTGTGTATGCATCGAGTTTATTGATGGTCAGTTCATTTGCTGCGGCCTCGAAGAACGACATTGCCATCCAGATAACGCCTTGCTGAATTCGCTGATCGGAGACCGGACGAACAGTTACAGCCCCTCGGCGAGTCTCCACGGTTACCAAGTAGTCCGACGAAAGAGCCAGTCGGTCGAAGTCGGAGGGGCAGACGTGGAGCAGTGCTTCAGGACTTAACGCGTCGAGCACGTCAGATCGTCGCGTCATCGAGCCCGTATGCCAATGCTCGCGGACGCGCCCTGTAATCAGCGTGAAGGGAAACGCTGCGTCGGGCAGTTCGCTGGGACACTTACCTTCCAGGGCTGCGAGCCGAGCCCGGGGGCCTCGTGGAAAGCCGGTCGAGAACAGGCTGTCCTGCGGTATCTGATTGCTTCCTATCGGGTGATCCATCCGTAGCGGATCGTTCGGATTGAGAGGATACCGCACGCCGCGTTCGGTCTTGAGCTTTTGCCAGCTCAAGCCGTTGAGGACAGGAACAACCGACGCCATTTCATCAAAAATCGCCTCGTGCGAGTCCCGCGCCCAAGACAGTCCTAGCCGAGCCGCGATGGCGCAGGCGATTGCCCAGTCCTCGCGGGCCATGCCCGGAGGCGATAGCACAGGCTCGACGAACTGGATGATCCGGTCGGTGTTCGTGACAGTCCCGGATCTTTCCGCAAGTGCGGCCGCTGGAAGGATCACATCAGCAAAGGCGGCCGTCTCGGTTGGGAAGATGTCTTGAACCACGAGGTGGTCCAATCGGGCGACGGCTTCCCTGGTGGCGGCAAGATCGGGATTCGCCATGGCGGGATTTCCGCCGACGACATAGAGCCCCTTCATCTTTCCGGCTTTGGCGGCATCCATAATCTCAACAACAGAAAGCCCTGACCCGATCGGAATCTGCGTCTTCCATAGCGTCTCGAAAAGGCTTCTCTGCACAGCGTCGTCAAGCGTGCGGTAGCCGGGAAAATAATGCGGCAATAGACCTGCGTCGCAGGATCCCTGCACATTGTTCTGCCCACGGAGCGGATGAAGGCCAGTCCCCGAGCGCCCGATCTGTCCGCAGACCAAAGCAAAGGCGATCGTTGCGCGGATATTGTCGGCTCCGTGCACATGCTGAGAGGCGCCCATTCCCCAAAAGCACATGGCGGCCGGCGCCTTCGCGAAAAGACGAGCGGCCTCCACGATGGCTTCAGCTGAAACGCCACAGATTCGGGCCGCCACGTCCGGCGTATAGGCTTCGACGCGCTGGACAAGTTCGTCGAAACCCTCCAGTCGATCATCGACAAACTTGCTGTCATAGAGCCCTTCGGCAATCACGAGCTTCGTCATAGCCGACAAAAGTTGGACGTCCGTACCGGGTCGCAATTGCAGGTGGACTGTCGCCAGCCGCGCTAATGGTTGCTCGTAAGGATCGATCAGGATGAGCTTGGTACCGCGCCGAATGGCGTTTTTCATGATCGAGGCGGCAACGGGGTGGTTCACTTCAGGGTTCGAGCCGACCATAAGAGCCACATCCGCGTTAACTATCTGCTCGATCGGGACAGTGACGGCGGAAAACCCGATGGCTTCCGCGAGTGGCGGTACCGAGGCGCAAAGCCGGGTGCAATGATCGATATGGGCGGTGCCGAAGCCGGTCCGTGCAAGCTTCTGGAGAATATATGCGTCCTCGTTGGTTCCCTTGGCCGATCCGAGAACGGCCAAGACATCCCCTCCGTGACGATCTCTTAGGTCGGCGAAGCCGGACGCGGCACGATCCAGCGCTTCGTCCCAGGTCGCGGGGCGAAACATCTCCAGTACCTCGGCGCCCCGAAAATTATGCGAAGCATCTTTGGGGGCGTCGTCGCGTCTGATGAGCGGGACGGTAAGACGCTCGGCATGTCGCAGGTAGCCGAAGCCGAAGCGTCCCTTGACGCAAAGCCGACCGTGGTTGGCCGGCCCATCCGCGCCGTCAGCATACACGACGCGATCCTCGGCGACATGCAGATTTACCCGGCAACCGACGCTGCAGAATGGGCAGACCGTCTCCGCCGAATACTCGATCGCTACCGGTGCTTCAGGCGCGAAGAGCACGGCCGGTGACAAGGCGCCTGTGGGGCACACCTGGACGCACTCTCCGCAGGACACGCAACTGCTGTCGCCGATATCCTTGCCGGTATCGAACGCAACGTGGAGTCCGTCACCGTGACCGGCGAGCGAGATCACGCCGTTGACCTGAACGTCCTGGCAGGCGGACCTGCACAGGCCGCAGCGGATGCACGCGTCCGCATCGACGGTGATCGCAGAATGATTTCGGTCCGGCTCCGAGCGCACCGCGCGGTTGCCGAACCGGCCACTATCGGCCTCGACCCGTCGCACTAGGCGCTGGAAAAGCCCATCCGGGTGCCGCTTCGCCGCCGGCTCGCTCATTTCAGATGCAAGGAGTTCCACAACGGTGCGTCGCGTGCGCCTCGACAGGGCACTATCCGAACGGACCACCATCCCTGGCGCAACGCTGTGGCGGCAAGCCGGCACAAGGCCGTCATGGTTGTTCAACTCGACGAGACACGTCCGGCATGCGGCGATGGGCAGATAGCCTTCGCGCATACAGGCGCAGAGATGCGGCAGGTCGACCCCCGCCGCAACAGCCGCCTCGAGAATGGTTATGCCGACGGCGGCCGGAACCGTCTTGCCATCGATGTCGATGTCGAAAAAATTCATCGCTCATGCTCCGTTAGGATCGGGGTGACCCGCGCGAGGAACTTTCCGGCGCTTCGACCGAGGCCGCAAATGGACGCTTCGCTCATCACCGAGGCGAGGTCATCGAGCAGGCGGCGATCGAGTGGCCCGCCCGCGAGCGCGCGCGCCATCTTGGCGGTACCGATACGGCAGGGAGCGCATTGTCCGCAACTCTCCCGCGCAAGAAAGCCCGCCATTTTTTCGGCGATCCATCGAATGTCGTCGGTCTTGCCGAACACGACGGCGCTGCCGGTGCCGAGGCTCAGCCCCGATGCCAGAAGCTCGGCCAGCGGCACGCCGCAGCGGGAAGCCGGAACTATAGTCCCTGCCGATCCGCCGATGACGACACCGCCGAGCTCTTCCTCCTCGCGCATACCACCAGCCGCTCGCACAAGCGCGTCGAGCGAAGGCAGGGCCCGGATTAGTTTGGGCCCAGGTTTCCGAACCCGACCGGACACGCTGTAGAGCAGCATATCGGGATCGAGCAGGGCGGAAACCGGCACGGCATCCTCGTGGACCGCGCCCCAGGCGCCGCGAAGGCGGTAAAGGGTCTCGACGTTGTGGACCAGCGTCGGTCGTCCCTGCAACCCGCGCTCAGTCGGATAGGGCGGACGCTCACGCGGGCGAGCAGGCCGCCCCTCCAGGCTGGCAATCAGAGCAGTTTCCTCGCCGCAGATATAGGCGCCGCCACTACGCCGCAGATGGACATCGAGCCCCGCGGTCAAACCTGCGGCGACCGTATCGTCGATCGCGCGACGCACAATGGCATGAAGATCCGCGTAATCGTCGCGCAGATAGAAAAATAGCTGCTTTGCTCCGGTAACCGATGCGGCAACGAGCGCGGCTTCCAGTACGCCGTGCGGATCGCTCTGCAGGATGAAGCGATCCTTGAACGTCGCAAGTTCGCCTTCGTCCGCATTGACGACCACCACCGGCTCTCCTCCTGTCGCAATCAGGCTTTGCCACTTGCGATGCACGGGAAACCCGACGCCAGCTCGACCGACAGCGTTCCGGCCAGCGATGTTCTGCAGAATTTGATTTTTTTCCGTCGGCATCCGCTGCAGCCTGTTGACGACTGTGTAACCGCCGGCCGCGCGAAACGTCTCGAACGATCGCGGCGCCGGTTCGGAGTCCGGCACGTCGCAACGTCCTCCGCAAACGCCGGGACGCATCTCGCGATCGATGTCCGCTGGTCCGCGCAACAGCGCACAGACCAAGTCGCAGCAATTGTTCGTATAGTTGCCGTAGGGAACAGTGGCGCCGTAGTTTACGGCCGGAAACGCCGTCGCCACTTCGTAGACCTCGGCCGAGGTAAGCCGAAGACGTTCCGCGATATACTGAAGCCCAGCTTGGGAGACGCTCCCCTGGCGGTCACGGATGTCGAGAAGGATTTCCAGCAGCCCGTCGCGTGCGGTGCCGTGCGACAGCAGCGCCGTCTCGATCGCCGCGATCTCCTGCGTACCGGCAATAGGCCCGCCTGCACCGTACGATCTTGGACGCTTATGCTTTGACCGCACTATAGAGCTCCTCGCGCACACTCGCCTTGAAATCGTCCGACGGCCCGTCGAAGAAGATCCGGCCATCCTTGAGCGCCACAATGCGGTCGGCATAACGAACCGCCAACTCGACCTGGTGCAGGCTGCACAAGACGGAAAAGCCGCAATCACGAGCTGCTTGCTGAAGGATCTGGAGAATATTCTCGGAAGACTCCGGGTCGAGGCTCGATATTGGCTCATCGGCCAGGATCAATTCGCCCTGCTGGGCGAAGGCTCGAGCGATCGCCACGCGCTGCTGCTGGCCTCCGGAAAGCGTTTGGGCTTTCTGATAGGCTTGGTCGAGCAGGCCAACACTATCAAGGCAAGCCAAGGCGAGTTGCCGGTCGGATTTCGAGAAGCGCCGCAGCATCGCGCGCATCGTCGACGTGTAGCTGAGCCTAGCCGCAAGCACGTTATCCAGGGCGCTGAGGCGCTTGACGAGGTTGAACTGCTGGAAGATGAACCCCACTTGGCGGCGAAAATCGTTTAGTGCGCCGGCGTTTAGACTCGTTATTGTGGTGTTGTTGATGCTGATATGACCGCTATCAGGCTCGATTAGGCGGGTGAGACAGCGGAACAATGTGGACTTCCCACCGCCGCTCGGTCCCAAAAGCACGACGAACTTCCCTCTGGGGATCGAAAAGGACACGTCGTCGAGGACCCTGCGGGTGTTAAATGACTTGCAGAGATTTCGCACAGTGATGACGTCGGTCTGCGCAGCATCGAATGGTTGGCAACGGGTCAGATCGATCGGTGTGACGGTATTCAAGGCATTTCTCCTCTGCTGAGCCGTACCGGTGCGCCATGACCAGCGCTGCTGGCCGCGTCGGGATTCAGAATTTTGTTACGCACCCAGGAGCTCAAACTGTCTATGGCGACGACCATAATCAGGATGACGCCGAGAACGGTCAGCATCTTTGGAAAATCGAGCAGGTCGATGGAGTCCTTCAGCGTCTGCCCGATTCCGCCCGCGCCGACGATACCGAGTACGGTCGAGGCTCGGACATTGAACTCCCAGATGTACAGCGTCGTCGCGATGATGTTCGGCCAGACATCAGGAAGCAGCGCATAGCGAAAGGTCTTCACGGGGCCCGCGCCTGTGAGTTGGACGGCCTCCACCGGGCCAGGGTCGGCCGGCTCGATTACCTCGGTGAGCAACTTACCCAGGGCGCCGACCATATTGAACGTGATCGCAAGCACGCCGGTGAAGGGGCCGAACCCGACGGCCGCAACGAAGATCAAGGCGAATACTAGGATTTCCGTCCCTCGCAGCACGGAGAACAGGCCTCGCACTAGGCGGTAGATCAGCATATTCGGTGTCGTGTTGCGTGCGGCGAGCGGCACCAACGGCAAACAGATCACGAGAGCGAATATCGTCCCTACAGTTGCCATGGCCAGGGTCTGGAATGCATCGCGCAGGATTCGGTCGATGTCGCGCAGGTCGGGAGGAAACATCTGCACGAACCAGTTCGCGATCTTGGGAAGGCCGCTGGCCAGTTTGTAAATGTCGATCCGCACGGCCGAGAAGCAAGTGGCCAAGAACGCCGCTACGCAGATAAAGATCAGGACGTTCCGAATGTTGCGCCAACAAAATACCCGTACACCAGGCTCCATAAAGCGTTTTTCTGACAAGTCAGCGATCAACACAGATCCTCCCCCGCAATTACGGCAACTCGTCGTCCCAGAGCGGTGAGACCGCTGGCCTGGTAATGAGTTCGTCCATTGATTTCGTGCGACCGACGAGCGCTGAAAATATCCACCCGCCGCCGGTCGCGCAGGAATACGGGCAGGGCGCCAGAATGCGCTCGCCCAACTGAATGTAATCAGGTGCGCAGCTTGCCGGTTACGCGTCCGGCTTCCTCGATGATCGCGTAGTCCTTGTGGCTCGCAGGGACAAAACCGTTGTACCCGCTGCCCATGAGCGACTGCGCTTTCTCCTCCGAAAGCCCGACCAGGATCGCCAGGAGTTTCTTCTTCAACTCCGGATCGAAATTCTTCGGCACGCAGATAGCGTCATTCGGAAGTTGATCGGAAGTCCAATAGACCTTGACCTTGTTGGGGTCCATTTCGCCAGCTTCGATCATGCCGTTGCGACCTCGATCCATGTTTGAACCGAGGTCGATCAGGCCCTGCTGGATCATCGAGACGTTGTTTCCGAAAGTTGCGCCCTCGCGCAACTGGAAGAAATCACGCGGATCAATGCCGTTTTTCACCAGGAAGGCGTAGGGGACGAGCCAGCCGGACGTATTGCCCTGATCGCTCAGCGACAGCTTCATTCCCTTTGCGTCCTTCGGGAACTCCTTGATCGAAAGATCCGGCCGTCCTTCGATGATGGCGTGGTAAAACGGCTTGCCACGATATTTTGCAGTCGCGAGCACTTCAGTGCCGACCCGGTGATATGCCAGCACATAACCCCACGGTCCGAGCCAGCCCACATCTACGTGGCCATTGGTCATAGCGACCGATATTGCAGACCAGCTTTCGGGGGACACCAGTTCGTAGGTGGCCCCCATCTCGTCAGCGATGTATTTGAAGACGGGCTCGAATTCCTTGAGGGTGATGGCTGGGGTTGGACGAAGTGGGGCGATAGCAAACCGCAGATGCAGTTTGCCATTGCGCATTTCCTGACCGCGAGCCGCGCTGGCGGCAAGGCCGAGCGAAGCTGCAGAAATAGAGGAGGCGGCAAGCGCTCCGAAACGACGACGCGTCAGCATGAAAGTCTCCATAGATCAATTCTGTTTGAGGCATCGACCGCACGCCGTGCCTTGCGCTTGCAACGTGGGCTATCGTCTTGCGCCTAGTTGCGAGGGTAGAATTATATTAACGAATGAAAATTGAATAACATTCGTATTACGATATGATGACGATTTAAGAAACTCGCTATAGAATGACAATAAAAGCAAATAATCAGACATTTTTATCATCGGAAAATCGGATTTATCTTGAAAAAGATTTCGTTTTGTAATGTCAATAATCTAATTTCGCGTGAGTTCGCGTATTCGGCGCGCATTTGTTCAAGAGCAACTATTCCGCGATGCCGCCGCCGGCGCGTGAACAAGACGATCAGGCCAACCGGTGGAGCGTTGGCGAAGTTAATCCGTCAGCAGGAGACTGAGACCCAGATGCTAGTTCTATCTCAAGTTCAGACGTTTCTTGCGATCATAGATGAAGGAAGCATCCAGTCTGCGGCGACGCGCTTGTCGTGCTCGCAGCCCACCGTCTCGCAACAACTGCGAAAGCTTGAGGAGTTTTTCGGCGTTCCGCTAGTCGTGCGCAACAGAGGCCACTCGGCTCCAACACGAGAGGGCGAGCTCTTTCTGCCACATGCGCGATCATTGCTCGCCACAGCTGAGCGAGCCCGCGAGCTGATTGAGGAGCGCCATCTCGTTGTCGCGGCAAGCGGCAACGTCGGCGTATTCCTCGCGCCTCGCTTGGTTGCTGGCTTCGAAAGGCAGCTGGGTCGAGAAGGAATCGTCGATCTTCGTATCGGCGCCAATCGACGCGCGATCGATGCGCTCCTATCTGGTGAAGCCGATGTGATCATGACCGAATGGGCCGAAGATCATGCTTCGGTGGAGTGGCTGCGCTGGCGTCGAGAAAAGCTTGTCGTGATCGTGGCACCAAATCATCCCCTGGCCCAACGCGGCTGTATCAGCAAAAAAGAGCTGTTGGAGTATCCGATGATGGGCGGCGAGCCTGGAACTGGAACCGGGCGCCTCCTTGGAAGCCTTTTTGGCAAGGATGTCGAAAAACTCCGGATTGAGCGCCAGCTCGGCAGTACAGCAGCAGTAAAGGAAGCGGTTAAGGCAAATCTTGGCGTGTCGATCGTGCTTGCTTGTTCGGTTACCGAGGATATGGCCTTTGGCTCTCTCGTAGCGATCGACATCGAGGAAGCCGACATATTCAAGAATCTGTTCTTGGGGGTTTCCGGAGAAAGTCCGGAGACATCCCTGTCTCGTCAATTTGCCCGGTTTTGCAGCGCGGCAGGCACGACATCCGATGCGTGAGTGCAGATCGCCACCTGGGCAGCAAGGGCAATGTCGTGGTCGGCAAGGTTCTGTATCCGTCATCCTCATCGTTTCTGCCGTGCGCCGCATGACAGCGGCATTTCAGCCACCGGTCTCTGACCAATCGTAAATAATCGTGCAGACCACTCCGCCAATTCCTGAGGAAGCTCGACCGATGACACGAAAGACTTTGATCACAAACTGGGTGCATTCCGAAGTCATCGATTTGCTGCGGGTCCGTGGGGACGTCGAGGTCAATCTTTCACGGCAGCCATGGCTAAGGGAGACCATACTATCCCGATTACGGAATGCGGATGCCATGATCGCGTTCATGACGGACCATATCGACGATGAATTTCTCGAACAGTGTCCGCATCTGCGGGTTATCGCCTGTGCTCTCAAGGGTGCTGACAATTTCGATCTCGCCGCCTGTCGACGTCGCGGTGTCGCAGTGAGTATCGTCCCAGACCTGTTGACGGCCCCAACGGCTGAACTGACCGTGGGGCTCATGATAGCTCTTGGCCGGAACCTGCTTGCGGGCGACCGGTTGATCCGGGAAAAATCCTTTGCGGGGTGGCGCCCAATCCTCTACGGAACAGGCCTTGACGGAGCAGCCGTAGGAATTGTCGGAATGGGCTCTGTTGGGCAGGCGATCGCGCACCGGCTCCGTGCATTTCGCTGCCGGTTGGCCTATTATGATGCGAGACCACTTTCGCCTGCCAAGGAGGACGCGTTTGGCCTCATACGGCGCGATCTTGCACAGCTGCTCGCCGAGAGTGACTATATAGTGTTGGCTCTACCCCTCGCCGCGAATTCCTTGCACCTGATCAATGCTGAAATCTTGGCCGGAATGAAACCGGGCGCTCTCCTGATCAACCCGGCGCGGGGCTCCCTGGTTGATGAGGTTGCAGTTGCCAATTCTCTCGAGTCGGGCCACCTCGGCGGTTATGCCGCCGACGTATTCGAAGTGGAAGACTGGGCACGACAGGACCGTCCGACTTGCATCGAGCCGCGGCTGCTGGCGCATCCTGGCACTGTCATGACGCCCCATCTCGGCTCTGCTGTCGCTGCCGTACGGCGCGACATTGCCCTGGCCGCTGGGCGAGACATCCTGCGTTTTTTGGATGGTGAAGCAATGCTGGGTGGGGTCGTCGATCCCCGCACGGCCAGCGCGACGATCTCATGATCGTCGATTGCCTCGCTTAGAAAGGAATGCCGTCGCCGTTCGCCGACGACAGCTCGCTCGGCTCGGCCGCTGCACTTCGTCGTGACGTCGCGGGCGCCGGTGCGTTCTGTACTTCCGGGCCTCGAACCAATGATCTTCGCTGTCTTGACGTCAGGCGCCATTTTTGTGTTTGTTACGCTGATATGGAATTTTGTGTTTGTTACGCTGATATGGAATGATGAAGTGAATGACTGGAACAATCCGCCGCCGGGCTTCTGCGAGGTCGACGGGTCGCCCACGGCGGCACGTCGGTGGCGCGATCGTTCATCCAAACCCTAACGATGGTCGATATCGCCACGGGCTGGACGGAGTGCCTTCTGTTGGTGACGCGGGATAGCTCGCTGGTTGCCGAGGTGATGAAGCACGCACAGAGCCTGTTCCCCTGGCTTCTACGCGGTGTAGGCTTCGACAAGCGTAAGGTCGGAAATTACATAGTAATTTCAATTGTATATGAGTTCGTAGTTTTGTTCTGAATGGCGCGCCAATGTCCACCTTTCAGAATGAAACTGCGAACCTGGGTCCTTGAAGAGGCCGCGGCTGTCATGCCTTCTTGATTTTCGGTGACGTTGCCAGTCCAAGAAACACGAGCACGGCCCGATTGAGGCGCAGGATATCCTCGTCGTCCAGGCGCCCGATATGCGCACCGACCTTGGATTTCGGGACGGTAGTTACCTTGTCCACCATGAGGTGGCATGGGATGCGTAATCCATTGCGCTCATTCGGCTCGACAGGAAGCCGGAACAGGGGGGCGTCCGTGTCGTCGGTCGTGAACGCGCAGATCGTGATGGAATCAGTTCCGTCGAAACTGTCATCCTGAAGGATGACGACGGGCCGTGCCTTGCCCGCATAGTCCTTGCCGCCGGCGACGGTCCAGATGTCGCCGCGTCTCATTCATGCCCATCCGCTTCGTCAATGGATGTCGATACTGCGTCGATGAACGCCTGATCCTCGTGTGCACGGGAGCTTGCCGCCACGGCCAGCGACTGACGATGCGCCTCCGAGCGGAACGCAGGCGCGCGCACATCCGGGACCCAAATCTGGATAGGACGCAGTCCTTGCCGGCGCAGCCGTTCGCGATGCTCGCGAACTTTCACACGCGAGGGCTTCGGCTTCGGTGCAGACGGCATGGTAATTCTCCGGGATCGGTTACATGTAACCTAATATGAGTGAGGTGATTGGCCAAGCCCCCTTGGGTCGGGTTGCGTGGTGATTATATAATTATATAGTAATTTCAATTATATAAGGGTTCATAGATTTATTCTCAATGGCGCGCCAAACTGTCACCGTCCCGCATAAAGCGGAGAACCATCCATCCGCGAGTTTGGCAAAGACGGCAGCAATTTGCACGTGCACGCGTCGCGTCAGGATTGTCAGATCAACCTCGGGACCCGTCTCCTCCGCGCATCGCCGGGCGTTTGGCTGATATTGAGGACAGGAAACGTACACAAAGGCGCCTCCCAGCGTCTCCGCAACCTGCCTAGGCCGCCCGGCTGTGCCCCTCGTCTCCGAACAGATGGACCTTGTTGCGGCCGGCGGCCTTCGCATCATAAAGCGCGAGGTCGGCTTCCGCCAACAAGTCGGTGATGCGCCGGCGATGCGGTCGGCCGATGAGAGCAACTCCGATCGAGGCGCCGACCTCGAGGCGAAGACCATTCCAGAAAAGTGGTCGGCTCAACATCACGACGGTCTGCTGCAGCACGTGCGCGATCTGGGCAGGGCTTGTCGGAGCGCGCAGGACGATCGCGAATTCGTCGCCGCCGAGCCGGGCGACCAGACCGGCTTCGTGGAAGGCCCGTGCCAGACGGCGCGCGACCTCGCACAGGCAGGCATCTCCGGCCTGATGGCCGAACGTATCGTTGAGTTCCTTGAAACGATCGAGGTCGATCAGGGCGAGTGCCGACGCGAAGCCATTATTCAGGCTGTCGCCAACGACCTCGCGATAGCGGGTCTGGAAAACGGAGCGATTGGCGAGCCCGGTGAGCGGATCGGTTTCGGCTTGCCGCCGCAGGTTCTCCATGGCTTGTCGGTCGGATGTGATGTCCTGCTTGGAGCCGAAAATCCGCACCGGCCGTCCGCCCTCTTCCAACGTGTTGATCGAGAGCCGCATCCAGCGCCTTTCACCACGCCAGGTCCTGATCTCCGTATCGAGCGTTACCGCGCGGCCACTCCGAATCACCTCGGCACGAGCGAGTTCCATATTGCGTCGCGACTCGTCGATATAGAGATCGACGATGCTCGCGCGCCGCAGCGGGTTGCCCATCGGATAGCCGAAGATGTCGTGGACGCCCGGAGTCCAGGTCAGACGCTCCGTCTCGAGTTCGCATTCCCAAGCGCCGATGCGAGCGCGATTTAAGGCCTGATCGTAGAGGCGCACGCGAACCGAGTCCGACAGAGCCGCGGCAGCATGGCCTGCTTCATCTCTCATCGATATTCCGGCAGCATTCCGGGATTTTACCCATACCTTTATGGACTAAGGCTGCCGCGTTAACGAACTCTATATTTTTGCCTGCGGTCGGCGGTGCGGACCGCGAGGAACCCGGTGTCGGAGAACAATCGGGCTGGCCGCGACCGCAGCCCGTGTCATGAAGACGAACCGAAACTCGTGTTCGCCAGGATGTGGCGTGCAAAAATTATCTAAATGTTTCAATTACATATGAGTTAGCAGTTTTGTTCTGAATGGCGCGCCAGCCAGTACTGATCTGCGAATCTGGATCGACCCCGTTCCAGTTGGTCAGCACCGCTCTTTCGATCATGTCGTTGATCCGAATCTGGGTATCGTCGACTTCGATCACGTCGATGACGGATTGCAGACAGGCCTTGCGGAACGGAATCGATCCCGAGGTAAAATTCTCCCGCATGCTGCGACCGGACTGCTCAAGCAGCGGGTGACCTCACGCTGCAATGTGACTGTCACATTCCTGATGCATGAATTGCCGCGTGACGATCGCGCGGGGTCCCCAACCACCCCGGGCGATTGCTTCACGTTGAGCCGTCTCTCGCAAAAGGAACACCGCCGTGGCTTCAAGACTGACCAACTTTACCGCAGCCCTGCTTGTGGCAGGAACATCTGCGCTGTTTTCACCAGCCGTGTTGGCGGATGCCGCCATCGACAACAGCGCGCTTTCCAGCGCCGCCTTTCGTCCGCATCAGCGAACCTTCGGCCTCGTCTACACCCTGCCAAAGGAAGTGAACGACACTCTCGATGTCACGATCAAGGGCCTGCTGCGGGAAAAGCTCCTGAACGCGAAGCTCGACACCGAAGCGCAGAATCACAACATCCCGCATGTGACGGTGATGCACATCCACAATGCAGACGCGTCCACACCTGAAAAAATGCTCAAGGCACTGCCGAAGCTGCCGCCGGTTCTCAAGATCACCTTGAAGAAGTTCTACACCACGGAAGCCGCCAAGGGCGCCGGCCAGCCATGGTGGCTCGACCTCGGCATCGTCAAGGAAGGCGAGAGCTTCGAAGCCATGATGGCCTTCAACACCGCCGCCACCGCCGCACTGGCCCCGCTGCGCGACGGCCCGCTGCCGCGCTGCACCGGACCGGTCTATGCCAGCATGGGCGATGCGGCAAAAGAACTCGTGAAGACCGTCGGCGTCAGCGGCGTCAACGTCATCAAGGACGGCAAGGAACTCCGCTCGCACAACCCGCACAACACCCTGGTTTACAGCAATGCGAAGTTTACGCCGGAGGTGCAGAAGTCCTGGAATCAGACCGCTGCCGAGTTCAACCAGATCCTGCCCAATGGAATCGCCACGTCGTTGACGACCGTTTCCATCGTGGAACTCGGATTCGCCGGAAACGTGCTGCGGGAGATTTACCGGATCAACCTCAACGACGGATCAATCATCAACGTGGCGACCGGAAAGGTGGCAATGAAGTAGGACTGCCGTCCCCTCTGCAGGCTTCGGCGGCAACGGCGACTCAAGTCCTGTTTGCTGTCCGCAGCTGCGAGCATCGGCGACCAGTGCAACATCTTCTTCGTGGAAGCGCCAAGGGGTCTGGGGTTCAACCCAGACCCCTTTTCATGTCGTCACTCCTGATCAATCGTCGATCGCTCCGGGTTTCCACCCAGGCACGCCGGCGGTTCGCCCGTGCCGCGATCTAATCCCGCGACAGCGCCGCCAGCGGATCCAGAAATGAGGCGTTACGTGCGGGCAGGTAGCCGAACACGACGCCGATGCCGGTCGAGCAGAGAAATGCGGCTGCAATCGAGGTTGCGGAAAAGGTCAGCTCGAAATTCGGGACCAGCGCATTGAACAGCGCGCCAAAGGCCATCGCGACGCTCACGCCCAGTGCGCCGCCGACAAGACAGACCACGACCGCCTCGATCAGGAATTGTTGCAGGATATCGCTGCGCCGGGCGCCGACCGCCATCCGGACGCCGATCTCTCCGATTCGTTCGGAAACCGACACCAGCATGATGTTCATGACGCCGATGCCGCCGACGAGCAGCGAAATGACGGCGATCGCGGCGACCATCAGCGTCATGGTCTCGGTCGCACTGGTGATCGTCTTGCGGATATCGTCGGTGTTGAGAATCACGAAATCCGTGACGCGGTGGCGAAGCGTCAGGAAGCGCGTGACCTCCTGCTCGGCCTGATCGGTCGCCGTGTCGTCGTTGACCCGCACCAGGATGCTGCGCAGCGACGAATTGCCGAGAAACCTGGCTTGAACGGTGGTATAGGGCAGATAGACGGAAAGATTCTGGCTGGAGCCGAACCCGCCTACCTGCTGTTGCGTGACGCCGATGATGCGGCACGGCACTTTGCCGATCAGAATGACCTTGCCGATCGGACTGTCCGGATCGCCGGAAAAAAAGGTCTGGCGGGTCTTCTCGTCGATGACGACGTCCTGGCTCATGTCGCGCACACCCGCCGAATCGAAAAACGCTCCCGCCGAAAGCTTCGTCCCCTTCACGCTGAAATACTGTTCGCCGACGCCGTTGACGAGCGCGTTGGCCTCCAGCGGACCGTGTCGCAACGTGCTGTTGGTCGAGACGGTCGGTGTCACGCCGTCGACATAGGGTTGCTGCCGCAGCGCTCTCGCGTCGGCGACCACCAGTGTCTTGATCTTGGTGGAGCGGACGTCGCCCAGGTCCTTTCCGGGAAATATCTCGATGGTGTTGGTGCCGAGGCTGCTGATGTCCGACAGCACTTTCTGCTTGGCGACATTGCCCAGCGCGACGACCGAGACGACGGATGCGATGCCGATGATGATGCCGAGCATGGTCAAGAAGGTACGAAGCCGGTGCGCTGCCATGGACCGCATGGCCATGCGGAGCGCTTCCGTGGTGCGACCCACAATCTTCTGCCAGGGCCACTCCCGTGCCGCCGGCCGCATCGCTTGAGGGACCGTTGCCGCCGTGAGCGCTGGAGCGCCCACATCGTCTGTCTTGGTCATCCGGTCGGAAACGATCTCGCCGTCGCTCAACTCGACGATTCGCCTTGCGCGGGCCGCGACAGCTGCATCGTGGGTCACGATGATGATGGTTTTGCCGTCGGCATGCAGCTCATCGAGAATCCGCAGCACCTCCTCGCCGCTGCGCTTGTCGAGAGCACCGGTCGGCTCATCGGCGAGAATGACGTTCGCGCCGTTCATCAGCGCCCGCGCGATCGAGACCCGTTGCTGTTGTCCGCCCGACAGCTGGTTCGGCCTGTGATTGCCGCGGTCGGCCATGCCGAGCCGATCGAGCAATTCGGCCGCGCGAACCCCACGTTTCTCGCTTGTCTGGCCGGCGTAGATCGCCGGGATTTCGACGTTACCTATCGCCGACAGTTCCGGCAGCAGGTGATAGCGCTGGAAGACGAATCCGAACTGCTCGCGCCGCAGCGCCGCCAGCTCGTCGGCATCGAGCGAGGCGGTCTCGCGGCCCGAAATCCGGTAGCTGCCGGAGGTCGGTCGATCCAGGCAGCCCAGGATGTTCATCAGGGTGGATTTGCCCGAACCCGACGCTCCCATGATGGCCACCATCTCGCCGGCTTCAATCGTCAGGTCGATGTCCTTGAGGGCGGCTACCATTGCTTCGCCCGAAGGAAACTCCCGACGCAAACCCCGCAGCAGGATTACAGGTTCGGCCATTGCTCAGAATCCTGCGGGCGGACCGCCCGGTTGGCCCTGTGACCGGGCAGGTTCGGCCCTGGCCTTGCGAACGACGACCCGCTCGCCTGCCTGGAGACCGGACAGCACTTCCGCCGTCAGCTTGTTGTTGAGGCCGATGGTCACGCGTCGCGGCGAAATTACGCCGGCTGAATCCACGACCTGGACGGGGTAGGTTCCGTCGCTGTCCCGTTGCGCCAGTGCTGTGGACGGAATTGTCATTGCACCTTTCGCCCGCGCCACAACGATATGGACTTCAGCCGTCATGTAGGTCCGCAGCCGTCCATCTGAATTCGCCGCGCTGAAGGTGCCATTGTAGTAGATGGCCGAAGTCGAGCTGGATGACGATGAGGTGGATGTGCTTGAGGAGGCGCTGCTCGACGAACTGAAGCTGCTGTCATTCTTGACGGACTCAGGAGCTGGCTCGATGGCGTCGAGTGTCGCCGTGTAGCGATGATCGGGGTCACCGAGGATGTTGAAGTAGACATCCTGACCGGGTTTGACCTTGATCACATCGACTTCCGAGATTTCCGCGCGGATCGCCATGACGTCGACCTGTCCGAGAATGGCGATCGTCGGCGCGGACTGAACGGCATTGACTGTTTGACCCTCCTGGGTCACGACCGCGAGGACCGTTCCATCGATGGGCGCCGTGATCCTCGTATAGTCGAGATTGACGCGGGCATTCTCGACCGAAACCACGGCCTCCGCGATCTTCGCATCGAGCGCCGCGATTTGCGCGCGCGTCTGCCTGACGGTCGCTTCCGCGGATTCGTAGTCGGCACGCGACGAAGCCTTCTGGCTGAAAGTGAGTTGTTGACGCGCGAGAGACGATTCGGCAAGCGCCAGGGTTGCCTCCTTCTCGGCGCGTTGCGCACGCATGTTTTCGAGTCCCGCTTCCGCCGTTCGCAAGTCGTTCTGCTTGGTGACGGGATCGATCTGCGCGATCAGATCTCCCAGTCTGATCCTTTGGCCGACGGCGACCTTCAGCGAGACGACGCGTCCGGAAACCTGGGCTCCGACGGCAACCATCTTGATGGGCTTCAGGGTTCCGCTGGCCAATACCGTCTCTTCGATGTCTTCGATCTTCACGGTTGCCGTAACCAGATTCGCGGTCTGGTCGGGAGACAGTTTGAACCTGAGGAACCATCCCAAGCCGGCCGCGATGGCGATAGCCGCGACGACAACGGTCGCGCGTCGAACATTGAACATGATCCCGGTCCCTATTTGGCCAGCCGCTGCGGCGTCAACACGGACGGTCTCATGCCGGAGCACGTTGGCGCGTAGGCCGGGAAAATAGTTTGGGAGTGCGCATGGTTGAATGAGCCATCACTTCGGTTGCTGCGGATTGTCCTATTGTTTCGAAGTATTGCGAGAAGAAACTTCGGTGCCGGGTTCCTGCTGGAACGCCGGAGCAGCCGGAAGGAAACATGCGCTTGCTTGACAAACCACAAGATGGTTGTGTTTCCGGAAGGCCAACATGAGCGCCGATGACAATCACACTGGCGAGGACAGGATAGATGCTTCGGATTCGGACAGTCATGCATTGGATTTTTCGATGCTCGCTCCTGATGACAATCTTCGCAGCTGTACCGGCTTGCGCGCAGCAGAGCTTCGACAACGTGGCTGGTTCATGGTCGGGTGGCGGTTGGATGAAGCCCTCGGATGGGCCGCGCGAGCGCGTCCGGTGCAAGGTCGATTACACCGTCAAGAGCGCAGGTCAGTCGGTGAAACTGAAGCTGCGCTGCGCCAGCGATGCGTACAAAATGGAACTGAGCGCCAATATCGATCAGAACGGCAGCAACCTTTCGGGTAACTGGTTTGAAAGTCAGTATCGGCAGGGAGGCAAGGTCTCCGGCAAGAACGCCAACGGTGTTCTCGAGGCGAGGGTCGAGGGCGATACGATCACTGCATTGTTGACGGTCCGCACAAAAGGAGGCCGCCAATCCTTTGTCATGGAATCGCCCGGGGCGTGGGTTTCGCATGTTTCAATCAACCTTCTCCGAGACCCCTGACCAGCGTGCCGCGCTCGCGGGGATCACTCGCGGGTTGACGTGCGTTGGAGTGGTCTGTGTGCGCCGAAGGTCATAGGTGATTTATGGGTTATGTCGCCGGGGATATTTACGACGAGATGTTGCTCTCCGGAGGGCAGGCAACATTCGGAAATAAATTTCTTCGCAAAGTTCACCCCAATCTGCGAAGCTGGCGATTGCCAGATTATGCATGCTGAAATTACGTTTGTTTCTCTCAAGCCGTCGGGGCTCTGCCTGGCAAGCGCGCGTCCCGTCTTCTTTGCCGATCTTTTGAGGGCGTTGGCAGACAATCGATAACCCCGCCCTCCGAGGGACTGGTATTGGCAGGCGTTCATTCCAACACGATCGCGGTCTTCATCGATGGCGCCAGCCTTCACGCGACCGCCAGGGCGCTTGGCTTCGGTATCGACTACAAGCGCCTGCTGAAGGAATTCGAGAGTCGCGGAACGTTGCTACGCGCGTTCTATTACACCACGATCATCGAAGACCAGGAATATTCCCCGATCCGCCCGTTGATCGATTGGCTGGACTACAATGGCTATACCGTCGTCACAAAGGCGACCAGGGAATTCATCGACGCCAGCGGCCGCCGCAAGGTCAAGGGCAACATGGATATCGAGCTGACGGTCGATGCCATGGAACTCGCCAGCCACGTCGATCAGATCGTGTTGTTCTCCGGCGATGGCGATCTCCGGCCCCTGGTCGAATCGGTGCAGCGCCGCGGCGTCATGGTCACCGTGGTCTCGACGGTTGTGTGCAAGCCGCCGATGATCGCCGACGAACTGCGACGCCAGGCCGACTTCTTCATCGATCTGGCGGAACTGCGATCCAGGCTCGGCCGTGAGTTGTCCGAACTGCCGGCGCCATTGACGCTAAACGGACGCTCCACGAGAAGCTCGTAGAGATCAAGGCGCTTCTATCATGTTCCACCTTTCGACAAGCGGAAGACGTTGAATTCCAGGTTCATGCAGGCAATTGATGCGGAATGGCAGCAGCTGGCGCGCACGCCGGCATTTCAATGCGCACGATCAGCCCGTGCGGCTGCCGGTCGTTCAATGTGAGTGCGCCGCCGTGCGTATCCACGATGGCGCGCGCTATCGACAACCCCAGACCGAAGCCGGAGATTTCATCCATGTTGCGGGCCTCGTCGCCGCGCATGAAGGGCTCCAGCACGATCTCCTTACGGAGATCGGAAATGCCCGGCCCGTCATCCTCGACCTCGATGGCTATGATTCGCGGCGAGGCCTCGAGACGGATCCTGACCACCGCACCGAACCTGACGCCGTTTTCGACAAGATTGGTGATGGCGCGATGCAGATCGTCGGGTCGCGCCGTGACGGCGACGTGTTCGGGACCGTCGTAGGCGACCTTGTGTCCCATATCGGAGAATTGATCGGCAACGAGCTGCAGTGTGGTCGCGATGTCGACGAGCGTCATGGGCTCCAGCTTGCGGTCGTTACGCAGGAACGACAGGACGGATTCCAGCATCGAGCGCATCTGGTCGAGATCGCGCAGCATCTGACTGCGCTGCTGCTCGTCCTCGATGAACTCGGAGCGCAACCGCAGGCGGGTAATCGGGGTTCGCAGATCGTGGCTGATAGCGGCCAGCATCCGGGTTCGGTCGTCGATCAGGCTGGTGATGCGCTCCCGCATGCGGTTGAGCGCGCGGGCGACCGAACGAATTTCCTCGGGTCCGCGATCGGGCAGCGGCGCTCCGGTGCCGTCGAGGCTGAAGTCTTCAGCCGCCCTGGCGAACGAAGATAGCGGCGCGGTCAGGGCGCGGGCGGCCCATAGGCCCGACAAGGTCAGACTGACAACGGCGAACAACAGTGCTATCACCCACGGTCCGCCCCAGAATGGGCCTCGTGGCGGCCGGTCGGGCAAGTTCGCGGAAATCATCGCGCCATCCGGCAGTTCGATGCCGACGACGCGCGAGCCCGGCTCACCTTCGACGGGAAAGACACGATAGCCCGCGCCGAGCTGGCGGCGCAGGCCAAACATCGCAGGTTCATCCGGGCCGGTGACGGCCGGAACGATCTCCGGTGCGAGATTGCCGATGTTCAGGCGCGGAAATACACGCGCCAGGGTCGCGAGAAGCTCCGGGCGTTCGGCCGCCGACGTTGCGCCGAGAAGTTCAACGGCGGCCGTCAATTGACCGCGCGCCGGATCGAAACGCGGATCATTGGCGCCCGGCCGGTCGAAGTAGAAAATCGCGGTGATGATGAGATGGGTTACGATAATGGAAGTGACCACCAGCCCGGCCAGCTGGCCGCGGACGCCCCTGAAGTTCAGTACGGAGAAACGGCTCATGAACTCGGCTTCGTGGGCGGCGTTATCGCGGTCACGGCCGGGGTAAAGATGTAGCCGCCCGAGCGAACGGTCTTTATGATGGTGGCGTCCTGAGGGTCACCTTCGATCTTGCGTCTGATCCGGCTGACCAGAACATCGATGCTGCGTTCAAGCGATCCGGCGTTGCGGCCCTGCGTGAGGTCGAGAAGGTTTTCGCGAGACATCACCCGTCCGGGGCGCTCGCAAAAGATTCGAAGCAGGTCGAATTCTGCGCTTGTCATGGCGACGCGCGCGCCCGTGGGATTGCGCAGTTCGCGCAATCTGAAATCGATGCGCCAGTCGAGAAAGGAAAATGCGGTGGCGCCATTGGTCGCGCTGGCCACCGAGGCGGCGGCATGGCGACGCAGCACCGCATTGATCCGGGCCAGCAACTCGCGCGGATTGAAAGGCTTCGCCAGATAATCGTCGGCTCCCATTTCGAGTCCCAGGATCCTGTCGACGTCCTCACCGCGGGCGGTGAGCATGATGATCGGCAGCTGCGAGTTCGCGCGAACCTTGCGGCACAGGCTAAGGCCGTCTTCTCCCGGCAGCATCACGTCGAGAATCAGCAGGTCGACCCGACGTTCGGCCAATACCCGATCCATTTCGCTGCCGTCCGATGCCGTTGAAACATTGCAGGCGTTTGCAGTCAGGTATTTTGCGATCAACGCGCGGGTTTCGCGATCGTCTTCAACGACGAGAATATTGGGAGATGCCATCTTCATTCCGACCTTCGCCTACAATTGCGAGAGAATAACAGAAGTTTTGTTTCGATGTATTGCTGATGCCGTCGCAGCAATACGGTGAAACAAAAAAGCGCGGCGGGACAACATCTCGTTAAGGCCATTAACCATATCGTCGAAGCCGAACGAGATCAGGAGCGCAGCATGACTTCAATTTCGGCTTCCGGCGGCGGCTATCTCTCGCCGCTACAGCAATTGCAGAAGGAACTCCAGTCCGAAATAGCCGCCGGCGAAATCTCGTCGGCCGACCAGGACGCGCTGACGGCGGCGCTGACGGATATCGACTCCTCGCTTCGCTCAAGCGGCTCGGGCAGCAAGACAGCCTCGTCCGACGATTTGATGGCAAAGATCGATGAGCTGATCGCCGCGGAGGTGTCCAGCGGCAGGCTGACCGGCGACCAGGGCGCGGAACTAAAGGAAGTTTTCGAAAGCGCGTTCTCCAAGGATGGTCCCCGCGGGCCCGGCAGGCCAAGCGGGCCGCCGCCGTCCGACGACGACTCATCGTCGAGCGACGACTCCAGCAGTTCGACCAGCGCCCAGACCACGGCGGAGCTTATGCAGGAGTTCATCAAGGCCCTGCAGGAATCGATGTCGGCGTCGTCGTCCTCGTACAGCGAGTCTGGCGATGCCAGCAACAGCAAGACTGCTTCAGCACTCTTGTTCGACTATACATCCTGACATCGCGTCGGCGCCTGTCCCGGTGTTCGTGTGTTTGGGCATCTTTCCGGAAGCGGAGGAAGCCCGATAATGCCGCTCCGAATGATGGGCCAATTAAAAGCCTCCGGCAGGGCATTGCCGGAGGCTTTGGAAGTTAACATGTTTGACTTGGCGCCACCTCCATTGGGGGTAAGGAGTTAACACCCGGCATATTACATGATTAAATAAGGTATGTACAATAGATAATTCACGAGCGGACCGTGTTGGCGAAAAAGAATCCCCGGCAGCTTCCTGCCGGGGATTCTTCGAGGCTACGTACAACCGGTCTGGATCAGAAATTGCGCTGAACGCGAAGGTTCAGGGAATACGTGTCCTGGTCCTTGTATTCGTAGACGGTGGTCGGCTTGGGAGATGCTGCGCCCAGCACCGATGTGCCCGTGAACATCTGGTCGAGGTGGAACCACTGCGCTTCGGCCGAGAACGTCAGGTTCTTGACAGGAGTCCAGCGGGTCACCACGCCAAGTTGCGCGACGTTGTAGTCCGGATTGCAGCTGTAGTCGGCCGATTTGGCGCCGGCGTTGCTGGCAGCGTAGGTAGCGCAATAGGCGCCCTTCGCGGAGCTCAAGTCGCCGACCGAGCCGTCATAACGAACTGCCGAGTAGCTTCCGAACAGGCTGGTCGACCAGTTCGGATCCCAGTTGTGGTTGAACGCGCCACGGATACCGTAGGCGGTCGTCAGCTTGAGGCCGTCGGTGGAGCCCGGCAGATATACCGCGTCCGTGGTCGCACCAAAGCCGACGCTCTGATAGGCGCCATCGCGGCTGGAACCGCTGAACATCGCGAAGCTCGGCGAGCTGGCGCTGGTGGAGATCACGTTCTTCGTGTCGCCCTTTGCGTAGGTCGCGTCGATCTTGAAGTCGTCGCCGCGGCCGGTCGGCAGGTTCCTGATCAGTAGCGCCGCCATCACCGAACCACCCCACTTGCTGTCGGGATGACCCGAGATCTCGGACAGCGAATTCGCCGCAGCAGTGCCGGCAGTCAGGGTATTGTAGGACGCATTCACCCGGTGCAATGCCCCCGAAAGCTGGAACAATCCCCAGGCCTGATCGATACGGACGTTGGCGACGATATCGGGGTATTCATTGCCGCCATAGGCGTTGCCGGTTGTACCGGCGGCGCTCAGGCCAGTCGACAGGTTGTACACCGAGGTGCGGTTGTAGACCGAAGAATCGTCGAGACCGATGCTGCCGGACACGCCGTTGCCGAACTGGGCGGTATACTGGATGTTGTTCACGCCGGTGACGGAGTCATGACCGCCCATCAGGTACGAGGTGTTGTTGCCCGGGTAACCATGCCAGGGCGTCGAATAGGCCGACTGCGACTTGCCGAAGGTGAAACCAGCGAACTGGATGAACACCTGTTCAACCCCGACGCCGGATCCGGTCGGGTAACCACTGGATGCCACGGTGCCATCGGGCGACGTGTACTGGATGTCCGCCTGGCCGAACGTACGAACCACACCGTATTCAGTTGCGGTGCGCGTATCGATGGTGAACGCCATACGCGAACGAGACTGGTAGGAGTCCGCCAAACGGTTGCCTTGACCGTCGTTGCCGCTCCAGGCCGGTCGATCGTAGACGCCGCCGTTGAGCGTGGTGTCGACGCGCAGGTAACCACCGAGCTTGATGCAGGTGTCGGTGCCCGGGACATACCAGAAACCGGCACCGTAAAGCGAACAGATCTTCACGTACTCGACCGCTTTGGCCTTGACGGGAAGATCAGCTGCCTGTGCCCCACTCATGGCGATGAGACCCGCCGCTGAGCCGAGGATAAGGCTCTTAACCATCTTCATGTTAACCTCCAAGTTGCTCTGTAGGGAAGGTTCCGGATCCGCCGGGTGAAGCACCCTGGGTTGGTTCCCTTGTCCCCCTGAAATGCCGCTCCGCCGCTTCGCGCTTTCAAAGCCCGCAACGACGCGAGCAGTTGAGCGAACCACCTGGAACGGGACGACCTTGGACTCTCCGCAGCCGACAAGTGACAATGCCTACGAATATAAACTTCCTACAATAGCTTATTTTATAAGGTGTTTAGTTAGCTTATTTATGTGCCATTCAAGCAACACTGGTCCAGTACCGGTATTCTGCCGATTGAGCTGTCTGGCAAAATTCGCTAACTTTTGTACATGATCGCTTCACTCAAATTCCTTGAGCTCATTCATGTCCAGCCGACCTGTCTCAACCAAGAAAGTGTCATCAGGTGGGGGGGCCTCCAGGGACGGCAGCGAGGGCGGCAGCAGAGCGGGGCGTCCCGAAATAATCCGGGAGTTCATCTGGGACATCGTTTCGATCAGCGCCCGGTTTGAGGAAATCCAGTACATGCTGGCGCAGATCCTGGGAATAAGCGCCCCGCAATGGATGATTTTAATGGCAATCAATGATCTGGACCGGGGTAATGGAGTTTCGGTTCGGGTGGTTTCGGCCAAGCTTCACGTCGATCCCTCATTTGTCACGACCCAGAGCAAGAGCCTCGAAAAGCACGGCTTCGTGCGGCGGATCACGTCCACCGAAGACGCGCGGGTTGTCTTGATGTCTCTTACGGATAAGGCCTGCAAACAGATCGCGAATCTTTCTTCGCGGCAGGACGCGCTCAATGACTTCATCTTTTCGGAGTTCGATGATCGTGGCCTCGCCCACATAACGGGCAGCCTGACGGCGCTGAAAACCCGTCTCGAGAAGGCGGCGTTGAGGTTCGCGGCGGAAATCTAGCTTTCGTTCGTGGTGATCCCGGCCGCGTTGCCTTCGTCGGTATGAAGGCGAGCGGCTATCCAGTCGAAGACGAATTCAGTTCCAAGCGTCGGGTTGTCGATCTGCGCGGGCGCCGCCGCCGTTTCCGACGATGCGAATATCTTGAGGTCGAGATCGAGCCCGGTTTCCCTGAGGTATTCATAGAACTCAGCGGCGTAACTCATTTCCAACCAATCGTACTCGCCCAATGCCACCAGAACAGGGCACTTGATCCCCCTGGCAACGGCAAGAGGCCAAAATTTCTCGACCGGCTCATCGATCGAACCACGAGTGTTGGCAGCTGAAATACGCTGCAACATGAACGACCGTTGGCACATATCCCAAATTCCGCCATCGCAAACGGCGGCGCTGAACCGTTCGTCGGACGCCGCGGCGCGGGTTGCAAAGCTCGCGCCCAGACCGTCTCCGAATATCGCGATGCGTTGAACATCCACGTCGTGACGCCCGGTGAGATAGTCCAGCCAGCAACTGCTGGACATCTCGATACTCTTCGACGCAGCCGTGCTGTTTCCCTGCGGACGAACCCCTTGTCCCGGAAGATCGACCAGCAGCAACGACAGCCTCCGGGCGTGCGCCTGCCGCGGCATCTTAAAGAGATGCTCCTCCTTGAAGTGATCCGGTCCACCTACGCAGACGACAACCGGAGTTTGCGCCGCGGCTCCCGGAGCGCGGAGAAAATACCCCTGCATCAAGCTGCCGTCGGGGCCGGGGACCTGGAGAACCTCCCCTTTGGGCGCCAAATGGCCGAGATACGCATGCGAACATTCCTGCATCTGCCGGAGGGTGTCGTCGCGTCTTCGATCGTCAACACCGAGGAAAATCTCCGCCGTACGATAATAATTCGACGCCCGCAGCCAATTGCTCTGGGCGGTCTGTACATTGCCTTGCTCAAAAGCGAGCGCGCCCCGGCTCCTGCAGGCGTCCGCCAGTTTCTTCCATTGCCGATGCCAGCTCTCGTCATCTCCCGGAGTAATGTGGCTCGCCGCAAGAAAACACTCGGATATCGCACTGCTGCCTTCCTGTGCCACACCCAGGACCTGCATGAAGCGATAGGAATACTCCTCGTGATCGGGCCACTGCATCCAGCCACGCGGATCATAGCGTGGGGAAGCTATTTGGACAGTGTTGGCGATAAGCACGACAGTGCCCTACTGCGAGGTGGTTCAAGGACCACGACAAGGACCACGATCAGCGTCGATGCCAGCTGACCGATGAATTGGAAAAACGTTGTTCTGATCGGTCAGAACGAGGTCCCGCCGCCGAACTTGAACTGTTGCACGACGTCATACTTTCCTTTGCTCAGCGGGATCGCATAATCGAAGCGGAGGGGTCCAAACGGTGACTGCCAAACCAAGCCTACGCCGATCGAAGTTCGAATGACCTTGCTGTCGTCATACTGCAGTCCGCAGTTCGCACAGCTCGCTGAATTCACTTCTCCGGTCGCCGTCCAGGAGGTCGGACCCTGATAGTCCCAAAGCGATCCCGCATCGGCATAGACAGCACCCTTCAGGCCGACTTCCTTGGGCAGAAACCAGAACGGCATCTGCAACTCGGCGGAGGCACCCCAGTATTTGGTGCCTCCCAATGAATCACCGGTCGCACCGAAGCCATAATAGGTGATATCGCGCGGTCCAATGCCGTTGGAGGCGAAGCCGCGGACGAGGTTCGAGCCCATCTGGAAATGGTCGAGCATCCGAAGATCGTTGTTGCCGATCTGGTTGAGAATGCCGCTTTGGACGTGGATCAGTCCGACGATGTCGGACACCAGCGGCGTGTAGTACTTCGCGTCGATCGAGGTCTTGAGGTAGCTGACGTCGCCGCCAACGCCGGCGAAGTCCTGCTTGAAATCAACCAGCAGGCCGTTCGTCGGATTTTTGGTATTGTCGAGCGTATTGTAGTTCAGGTTGTATCCGACCAGAGAGGTCCATTTCGCGCCGTCGCTCAGTTCCTTGCGCACCGGCAGCGCAGACTCGCCATCCCCATAGCAACCATATCCGTAAGTCGATGAAGATGAGTCGTTGGTCGGATCGGCGCCCCCTAGGACGCTGCTGACGTAAGCGGGCGTCGGATTGAAAGCGAGAAGCGAACTGGAAGAATTATTGTTGCAGTTGTTGTACTCGCTCGTCAATGTGACCTGCTGCTGATAAATCGAGTATCGAAGTTGCAGGGAGAGATCTTCACGCAGAGCCAGTCCCAGCCTTGGTGAGAACCCGAAGGTCCGGGTGCCGTAGCTGGTGGTGCTGGTGGGATCCTGGTCCTTATAGAAGGCGTCCAGGCCAAGCGCGAGACGATAATCCAGCAGATACGGTTCGACAAACGACAACGTCAGGCCGCGCGAGTACTGACCGTAGCTCACCGCCGCCTTCGCGTAGAGACCGCGGCCGAGGAAGTTCCGTTCGGAAATGCTGACCTCGGCCAGCGCGCCGTCGGAGGTCGAATAGCCGCCCGACACCGAGAAGTCGCCGGTCGATTTCTCTTCGACGTCGGCGACGAGAATCACGCGATCGCTGGAAGACCCGGGTTCGCTCGTGATCTTGACCGACTTGAAGAAATCGAGATTCTTCAGCCGGCGCTCGGCGCGATCGACCAGCGCGCGGTTGTAGGCGTCGCCTTCGGACAGGTCGAATTCGCGGCGGATCACGTAGTCGCGGGTGCGGGTGTTGCCGCGCACATTGATGCGCTCGATATAGGTTCGCGGGCCTTCGTCGATGGCGAAGGTGATCGCGACGGTGTGGGCCTCGAAATTGTGGTCGCCGCGCGGACGCACGACCGCAAAGGAATAGCCGCGCCGCGAGGCCTCGATCTGCATTTCCTCGACGGATTTCTCCAGCGCCTCGGCGTTGTAGAGCGAGCCGGGATTGACGCGCGAGAAGCTGCGCATGGAATTGCCGTCGAGCGTGCCGATGCTGGAGGCGAAATCGACCCGGGCCACCCGGTATTGCGGCCCTTCCTCGACCTTGAAGGTCACCAGGAAGCCCTTGCGCTCCGGATCGTATTCGGTGAGCGCGGCGACCACCTGGATATCGGCATAGCCGTTCTTCAGATAAAAGCGGCGGATCAGGTCGCGGTCGGCTTCGACGCGGTCCGGATCGTAGACGTCGGCACCGCCGAGGAAACTCAGCAGGTTGGATTCGCGGGTCTTGATGACGTCCTTGAGGCGATACGACGAATAGGCCTTGTTGCCGATGAACTCGATCGATTTGACGCCGGTTTTCGAACCCTCGGTCACCGTGAAGATCAGATCGACGCGGTTGTTCGGCTGCTCGACGATTTCAGGAACGACGCGCACGTCGTAACGGCCGGAGCGGCGATAGATTTCGGCGATGCGCAGGGCGTCGGACTGCACCGTCGGGCGCGACAGCGCCCCGCGCGGCTTGGACTGGATTTCCACCGAAAGCTGTTCGTCCTTGATCTTCTTGTTGCCCTCGAAGGCGATGCGGCCGATCATCTGGTTTTCGACCACGGTCACCATCAGGTGTCCGCCCGCCTGACTGATTCGCACGTCCTGGAACAGGCCCGTTTCGATCAGCGACTTCAGGCCGTCATCGATCTGGGCCTGGCCCAGGCGCCCGCCGGGGTCCGGTTTGAAATACGAGCGGATGGTTTCGGAATCGACCCGACGATTGCCCTCGATCGCGATCGAAGGCACCGGCTGGGCAGCCGCCGGTGACGGCGTGAGCACAGCGGCCAGCGTCCCCACGACCGGCACGGCAACCACGATCAGGGTGGCGAATACGCCTCCCCGGACACGCATTCCAACATTCATGAGAAGCGGACTCCTGCTACTTTCATTTCGTTACGCTCGACAGCGGTACGGTATCGATGTGGCGATGAAATCTCCGAAGCATTTCCAGTTGTTTTGAAATGTTGCTCGATCGGGACCGGATTCCAGGGCGCCATGGCGGAAATGGGCGGCGTGGGGTTTCGCTTTCAGGCGTGTGGCCGACCGATGTGTCGAGCCGCCCGGCCGCCAGCAATGCTCGGCAACAGTTGCGAGCTTTACTTCCGATCGAAGCATCAAGCATGTTGGTCGGCGACACCGCTTGCAACAGCAAGTCGGCTCCGATCAGGAAGGCGCGATGAAATCAAAACTCAATTTTGCGAAAGCGCTCGCTGCACTGGTCGTGGCCATTCTTGGGTCGATCTGCATCGAGACGAACGATGTCGCTGCCGAACCCAGGCAGAAGCGCAATGAGCGTGACAGCGTCTATTATTATGGTCCCAATGGCCCCAACCGCTCCTATCGGGCGGGACCGCATACGCGAATCTACGTCACCAAGCGCTCGTGGCTCGACGCAGGCACCGAAGTGCTCCCGGGGGACCGCAAGTTCACCGACTATGCGTTTCCGCCCGGATACTCGTTCTCGCGCGAGAACCGCAATCGCCCGCTCGATCGACAGCCACTCAATCCGGCCTGGGACATGGGCGGATATCCGTGGGCGATCCCGCTATATTGACGGGCCGCCATCGTTGCAGCGGCCGCGGCAAATGTGCTTCGGCTTGCTGCAAGGTCGGGGGCGGTTCGCAATTATTCACGAATGGGAAAAAGTCCGGAAACGAATGGGTGCCAGGGTTGGCGCGTGACAGCAAGGAGAACCGCCCATGCCGGGACGTATGAAACCCAGTAGATTCCCGCATTTGGCAGTAATGCTGGTTCTCGGCGTTATCGCATTTCCCATCGTGGAGGTCGTCCGCGCGTCGTCGTTCCCAAGGGATCTGCCTGGCGTTCATGGGCCGTCGGCCACTTCCAAACGAATGGCACGATTTGAAGAAGGTGCTTCCGTCATTGCGGAGGCCTCGAAGTCTTCGCAAAGCCTGTTGCCGGAGCCGCTGCGCAAGAGCGACAAAATCAGGACAACCCAGTTCATGTTCCGGCCAGACCTTCCGGTTGGTCCGCCTTTTGGATCGATGGACCACCCAGGCCCGCCGTCTCCGGTCCGTGGGCGCGGATTTCCGGAAGGATTGCCGCCGAAGTTTGCTCCGAGAAAGGCCTGTCTTGAAGGCATCAATCGCGAGATGGCGATCCATGGCTACACGAAAAGCAAGCTTCAGCTCGCCGACAACCAAAAGGCCACATGGAAGGCGATCGAGGAGGCGATGGAGCCCGCAGTCGGAAGGCTGCGCGCCGTATGCCAAACCTTGCCAAACGACGCGGTCGGAACGCCAGGCATCGTCGAGAGATCCGATTTTCTCGAGAGGTGGCTTGCCGCGCGACTGGATTTGATGCGCGCCCTCAAGGTGCCGATGCAGGAGCTTCTCGGACAATTGAGCCCCGACCAGCGCGCCTCGCTTGATGCCCCACCTCCATTTCCGCCGTTTTGAACGCACCCGTGGCGGTTCCTGCATCAGCCAGGCTGGTGCAGCCTCCGGAGGTCTCCAGAGCGCTTGAGCTGAGATAGCAGCCGACCTTCCAGATCGTTTCGCAATGTTTCTGCGACCGTATAATGAACGTTTTCGCGAGCTTTAGTTGTCAGGCCGGGTTCGATACAATGGACTTAACCGGCGATCAGACATCAAGGCTACGGTTGAAGCTTCATGAGCGCAAAGCAAAATCCCCACATCCTGATTCTCGACGATGACTTTGAAATTCGCAATCTGCTCGGCAAATACCTCACCACCCAGGAGTTTCGGGTGTCGCTGGCCTCCGATCTGAAGGGCTTCAGGAGGGTGGTGGCCAAGAGCGCGATTGACCTGGCGGTGGTGGATGTGATGCTGCCTGACGGCTCCGGCTTGGAAATGTGCCGGGACCTGCGCGCGCAAAAGTCGAACCTTCCGATAATCCTTCTCACCGCCCTTACGGAGGAGGTGGACCGCATCATAGGACTGGAGTTCGGTGCGGACGATTATCTCGGAAAGCCGTTCAATCCGCGGGAGCTCGTCGCGCGTATCCGCGCGGTGTTGAGAAGACAGGGCGGCGTTGGACCAGCCGCGGAAGATGGCCGGACCTACAGATTTTCCGGGTTCGAGCTGGAGTTGGTGCGGCGTCGAGTGACCAACAGCAACCAACAGGAACTCGATCTGACCGGCGCCGAGTTCGATCTCCTGTACGCATTGCTTTCCCGGCCGGGGCGGTTGTTGTCTCGGGAGCAACTGCTTGACTTTACCGGCGGTCGAAATTCCGACCCGTTCGACCGCTCGATCGATGTTCTGATGAGTCGAATTCGGCGAAAGCTTCGGGATTCCGGCGGCGAGGACGTGATCAAGACCGTGCGCAACGGCGGCTATCAGTTCAGTTCGCCGGTCGAAGTTCTTGGAGCTCAGCCGTGAAGACACTGAGGGCGCGGATCGCCTTCGTGCTTGTCATTTCAATCGTCGCGGTCGTAGGGCTTGCTACGTCGGCGGCGATCTTCGTCCTTGGCCCGCGGGGGCCGGAAAAATTCGTCGAGCCGTTGGTGATGCAGATTCAAACGCTCATTCCGGTTTTCGAGCGCCTCGAATTGAACCCGGGCCCTCTGCGTTCGGCCGCACTCCTGAACACGCCGGCGGACGGCGCGGTGCGCGACGTACTTACGCGGGCCATTCAGGAAGCTCTTCGCGATGCCGGATTCCGTAACCGGGTCCTTGTCACCAAGCCCGCGGGCAGCGACCTGGCGGTCGCATCGGTTGAGTTGCCGGGCCGCGGCTGGTTCACGGTACCGACGCCCGATGAACCGCCCCCTGGCGGAGTATGGTTCATCCTGGGCAGCTGGATGAGCCTTATCATAGCCGGGGCGGTTGCCATCGCCCTCGGTGTTGCGCACCGGGTCGCCCGCCCGCTGGCACTGCTGGAGACGGTTGCGGCAACGATTTCGCCGAGCGGACAGATGACAGTGGTTCCGGAGACGGGGCCTGCCGAAGTAAAGGCTACAGCACGCGCGCTCAATCACCTGACCGCAAACCTGAAGGCCGCGATGGAGAGCCGCATGCGACTGGTCGCAGCGGCGGGACACGATCTGAGAACGCCCATCACACGGATGCGCCTTCGCGCGGAATTCCTGTCGGACCACGAAAAGCCGGCATGGCTCAGAGACCTGGATGAACTCCGCCGCATCGCAGACAGCTCGATCCAGCTGGTTCATGAGGAAGTCGAGGGAAAGAGCGACGAAACCGTGCGGCTGGACGATCTGGCGAAAGCCGTCGTCGAAGAGTTGACCGGGGCAGGGCTGGCGATCGAACTGGCTCAATCGACCCCGGTGCTGATCCGGGCCGCTCCCCTTGCCATCACTCGATTGCTTCGAAACCTGTTGACGAACGCGGCGACGCACGGCCGCTCGTGCGAGATTTCAGTTCAGGCTCAACAACTGTTCGCAATCGTGGTGATTGAGGACAGCGGACCGGGAATTCCCGAAACGGTGATGGACCGGGTGTTCGAACCGTTTTTTCGCATCGACCCGGCGCGAAAACAGTCCATTCCCGGCGCCGGCCTCGGACTTGCGATCGCCAAGGAGATTGTTGGGCGCTACGACGGGGAGATCATTCTCACCAACGGAGCGATCCGGGGCCTACGACAGGAAATCCGGTTTCCGCGCTGCGTTTCACAGGCCGCGCCGATAACGGTGGCGCCGCAGCTCATCGGCGAGGCATGCGCGAACGGCGCGTCGGTCGACCCGATGGCGGCCCATTGACCCCGCTGAGTTCAAACTCGACCCGTCGTTCATTCGTTTGTCAGCGCGAGCGGACGCTTTGAAAGCGACTGATACTTTCCGCTCCGTTTCAGTTTTGCGCCGAGCGGCGGATCTGCCAGCCTGAATATCGATGCCGAGGTTTGGGAGGTCGTGGCCGAGCAGATCGGGGAGGACGGCGAGCCGGCCTTGCTGCCGTCGGAGATATCCAGCTTGGCGAAGGCGTCGAGCTGCAGCCGTTCGGAGGGATCGGTGACGAGCACCCAGCTGTTGTCTTCGATCTGCATGACGGAGTCCACATCGTCGTCCCAGGCGCAGAGCACTACCTCCAGCCGGGAGAAACCTCCCGGGTCGGTCGCAAACGCCCGGGCCGCAGCCTCGATCGCACCGCTGACGCTTTGGGCGTTGCCGGCCAGTACATCGCGGATGAGCACCGTAATCGGCCCACGCGTCTGCGTCGGCCCCGGCATGATCAAGTGAGCTTCCGGGGCCTGATGTCTGCCGAACTGTCGGGCGCGTTGGAACGGTTGCGGGAAGTATTCCTCAGGCAGCGGTGGCGCGCTGAGGGGATCGTACTGGATAATGGAGGTGCGATTCCAGGGTTCGAGCTCGGCCGCCTGCCAATAAGTGCCGGGCAGCCATGCGGTTTCGATCTGCCTTTGCGATGAGACGAGTGTCCATGCCTGGTCGAGCAGGAAGACTTCCGGAACGCCCGGGTAATAAAGGCTCAGGCGCTGCCAGATGTCCAGCAGGGCACGCGCCGGCTCGGTCTGATGAAAGAACAGCGCGCCCGTTTCCATCTGGCCGGATAGTCGCTTGTGAACCGCGAAATCGCATCCCAGTGACTGGGGCAGCAGCGGATGGCGACGAACTCTTGCGTCGGGGTCGATCCAGAAAATCGGACGATTGGACCGCTCCCATTGGCGAATAATGAAATCGATCTTGGGAAGGCAGCTGTCATGGATCAGGATTTCAGATCCGGATCCTTCGACGATATGGTCGAGCCGCAGTTTCTGCAGATCGGCCGCCAGCTTTCCCGCCTTCTCTTCGCTGATGACTCCTCGCTGGTACAGCGAAACAAAAAGCGTGTCCTCTCTGGTGTAGAGGCCCGTTGGTACGGACGGAGGTTTGACGCCGCCCCACCATATGTGATGGGGAGCCACGGTACCCTGAGATCCGATCGAGCCGTAGCCATGAAGTTTCGACTTCAGGAAATCGAACGACGGGTTTTCGCCGAACGGAACGACGACGATTGAATTTTCATGCAGCGAACGGATCAGTGTCTCGACGCGCGGCGCGGTCGCCGAGTTCAGCACGATGACCGCCATGTCGGGCGCCTCGATGAGGCTGGCACCGTCCCACACGACGGCTCCGCAATGGCGTCGCAGCAGTTGCTGCAGGCGATAGCGCTGTACGTCGCCCAGGCATGGTGTGCCGGGTTCGCCTTGCTTCAGTAATTCGTCGATGGAATCGCCCATGTTCGGCCGGCCTGTCATGCGAGGGAGTCATGACTGATACGGCCGGCACGCCGATTTCAGGCGAAGTTGAAGCCTTGCATGGCGGCGCTGCTGACGTCGCGAGCGCCAGCTGCGAACGAGGGTGGCTTCGACGCGCGCACGTCATTTGATTGCCAATTACGACGTTATGTTTCTGGATCGTGTATATTCGCTACAAAATTTCCCTCGCGCTGTTCGGCGAACGACCGTTGTTCTGAAATTAGGCGCAGCCGGTGATGCAAGCGACAGGAATATTGATCGTTGCTGTTCACACGATTCGAAAATGCGTTAGCGTTGGAAAACTGATTCGGAAGATTTTGCCGAGTGATCCGTCGACCGCTGCCGTTCAACTGCAAAATGGAATTGTCAAATCCCTCGCAATCGTTCGTGAGCAGTCGGACGACCATCTCGATTCCGCGGACACTTGTATTTTCTGCGGAAATGGAAATGGGCCGTGATCTCGATCGTGTCACCCGTTGCGTTGTGTGGGGACCTGCAAATGACGGGTTCTTCGATCTTGCAGCTTCGTGCGGCCGGATCGAATTGATGTGGAGTGGGAATGTTTTGCCGGGCACCAGGCAGTAAATTCCCACTAAGGTATTGAAAATAAATCAAAATTGTCCGACCGGTTTTTCAGGCTGATGCGTTCAACACTTGGAAGTCCCGTGGATCATTCGTCCACTGGCGTAGCGGGTCGGGAGATGGGGATGGCGTACGCGCTTGATGTCTGGGCTCCGGTCGATGTGGCTCCGGTGGAGACTCCGAAGCCGGAAGCCGGTTCGCCAGTTGCAGTCGTCAACGTCCCGTGCAGGGATGTGACATGCGTGCCGGTGAGGGATGAGGACGAGGAGCTTCTCGACCGGCTTGCGTCAAACGACGAAGCCGCATTCCGGCTTCTGGTCGAGCGTCACATCGATCGGGCATTCGGAATCGCTCTTCGCATTCTCGGCAGCCGGGCCGATGCTGAAGATGTCGTCCAGGATACGATGCTCAAGGTGTGGACGCATCGCGGGAAATGGCAGCACGGGCGCGCCAAGTTCTCGACCTGGCTCTACCGCGTCATCACCAACCGGTGCATCGATCTGCATCGCTTGCCGCGCACCGACAACGTCGACGCTGTTCCGGAGCCGGTCGACACCCGGCCGGACGCCGTCAGCGCCATGCAGCGCAATGAAGTCACGCGGATGCTGGAAAATGCCATGCAGCGACTGCCCGAGCAGCAGCGTGTCGCGGTCATTCTCTCGTATCATGAGAATATGAGCAACGGCGAGATCGCGGAGGTGATGGATACGACCATCGCGGCCGTCGAGTCGCTGCTCAAGCGTGGACGGCAGCAACTGCGCGACCTGCTTCGTCGTCATGAGGGCGACATCCGTCACTCGTTTACCGATTGCTAACCATAATCACGCGGTCGCAGTAAAAATCCCGCCTGACTTTGGCCTGTCGATCCGTTGTAGCGGGAGGACGGGGGCTGGCCTGCGTCCGGGATCCCGGTCCCTCACGATACGGCAATACTGCCGCACAATCCCAAGGAACAAAGTATGCCCGTCATCAACACGAATACCGCGGCGAACTCGGCCGTACGTTATCTGAACATCAACGCGGCGGAGCAGTCGAGTTCACTGTCGAAGCTGGCGAGTGGCTCGAAGATCACCCAGGCATCCGATGATGCGGCCGGTCTTGCGATCTCGACCCGCATTTCATCGGACGTCACCACGCTGCAGCAGGCCGCCACCAACGCGTCGCAGGCGACCTCGATCCTGCAGACCGCGGACGGCGGCGCCTCGAACATCAGCGACATCCTCGCACGCATGAAGTCGCTGGCGTCGCAGTCGGCGTCGGGCACCGTGACCGATAGCAGCCGCGCCTACATCCAGGCGGAATTCGAGGAACTGACCAGCCAGATCGACAGCATTGCAACGGGCACGCGCTATAGCGGCCAGAGCCTGCTGGACGGCAGCAGTGCTTTTGCAGCCGGCGTCTCCGTTCTGGTGGGATCGGACGCAACGGACACCATCACGGTCACGATCGACGACCTGACAGCCACCACGCTCGGAGTCGACACCCTGGACATCAGCGATCTGGCCGGCGCGACGGCGGCTCTCACGGCGATCGATACCGCGATCGACACCGTTTCGGCGGCGCGCGCAGACATCGGCGCCCAGGAGTCGCGATTCAACTTCAGCGCCAGCTCGATCTCGACCCAGACCGAGAACCTGCAGGCGGCCAATTCGGCGATCACGGACGTCGATATCGCGGCCGAGCAGTCCAAATTGTCGTCCGCCGAGGTCAAGACGCAGGCGGCGGTGTCCGCCTTGTCGGCGGCCAACAAGATGCCGGAATATCTGCTGAACTTGCTGCGTTAAGGATTGGCGATGATGGGCCGGCAGGTGTTGCCGGCCCATTCCTTCTCGCACCAGGGGTTTGGTCATGGCGTCGGTCAGCAGCGCGACTACAACGAGTTACGTGGCCTCGACCAATACGTCGGGAACCGAAACCACCACCAGCATCGACTGGGATGCGCTGATCGAATCGCAAGTCGATGCCAAGCTCGCCCGCGCCACCACCATTGAAACCAAGATCACCGCGAATGAGGCGAAGATCGCTTCCTACCAGGAGCTTCAGAGCCTCCTGAGCACGTTGGTCACCTCGGCCAGCTCCTTGAGCAGCTCGATCGTGAACTCGCTGACGTCGAGCGTGTACGGTGCCAGGGCGGCCACCATCACCTCCAGCGGCGACATCAGCGTGAGTTCGGTATTGTCGATGTCGATCAGTTCGGGCGCGACGACCGGCGATTATAGCCTGACGATCAACCAGATCGCGACGGCGCAGAAGGTGCTGGGATCCACGGTGGCGGACAAGGCGGCCGATCTCGGCTATGCCGGAACGGTTTCCATCGGCCTGGATGGCGGCAGCAGCTCCGATATTTCGATCACCAGCGGCATGTCGCTGGAGGATATCGTCGATGCGATCAACGCCCAGACATCGACCACCAATGTCCAGGCGTCGATCATCCAGGTGTCCAGCACCGAATATGAATTGGTGCTGTCGGCGACCGAGGACAATGCCGATATCGTCGTCAGCACCGTGTCGGGCGACGACATCATGAACAAGCTCGGCATAACCGACAGTTCGGGCGCCTTCACGAACGTGCTGCAGACCTCGCAACCCGCCATCTTCACCCTGGACGGCATCGAGATCACGCGAAATACCAACGATATCACCGACGTGCTCAGCGGCGTGACGTTCAGCCTGCTGCAGACCACGCCGGACGGGGCGTCGTTGAATATCAGCATCGAGACAGACACCAGCGCGATTGAAACGGCGTTGGAGACCCTGGTAACGGACTACAATGCCTTTCGCGACTTCGTCTACGCCCAGCAACAGCTCAGCACGAATGGTGAGGACAATCCCGTGCTGTTCGGCGACAGCACGATGCGCGACATCATGAATCAGCTCCAGTCGGCGTTGACCGAATCGATCGGAGGGCTCTCGCTCGCGGATCTCGGGCTGTCGTTCGACGAGACCAACAATCTGGAGTTCGACGTCAATACCCTGTCGACGACGCTGACCGACAACCTCGACGGCGTCATATCGCTGCTGGCGACGCAGGTCACGGCATCGTCCAGCAGCCTTTCGGTGGTCAACACCGGCGCGTCGTTGCCGGCGGACTTTACCCTCGATCTGGTCGTCGATGAATCCGGAAACCTGACATCCGCGTCGGTCGGCGGAGACAGCTCCATGTTTACGGTGAGCGGCAACTCGATCATCGGTAAATCGGGTACGGCCTATTCCGGCCTGGCCTTCACCTATACGGGATCGACGTCGCAAGCGATCGAGATCACGTCCACGTCCGGGATCGCCGCGAAGATCCACAATATTGCGAATAATGCCTCCCACAGCAGCACGGGAACGTTGCAGGACATCATCAGCGGTATTCAAACGCAAGACGACAGCTTGCAGGATCAGATCGACGACATCACCTCGAAAGCCGAACTCTACAGGACCAACCTCACCGCGCAATATGCGAGATACCAATCGGCGATCTCGACCGCCAATTCCACGCTTGAGTATCTTTCAGCCCTTCTCGAAAGTTCATGATGCAGAATTCAAGATCGTTCCAGGTCAACCAGGCCTATCGTCGTGCGTCCGTCGCGGTTCCGCCGCTGACGGCGGTGCAGATGCTCCATGATGGCGCCATCAGGTCTCTGCAAAGGTCGCTCCAGACGGCCAAGGCGCGCAAGTTCGAGGAGAGCCATGACCATATGATCCGGGCGACTGCCATCCTGCGGGGTCTCAGCCACAATCTGGACTTCGAGCGCGGCGGCGCCCTGGCCGAGCGTCTGTACAAGACCTACCATGCGCTGATCATGGCCTGCCTGCGATCGTTTGGTCGCCCGGATACCGCCGTGTGCTACGACCGGATTATCGTCAGCCTGACCGAATTGCGCGACGCGTGGAAATTCGTCGAGGCCAGCACCGCAAGACTTGCCGGAACCAGGTAGATTGAGCGGATCGCGTCGGGCCTTCGACGCACGACGGACCTGGCGCCGCATCGCGGTGCACAATCGGGTCGAGTGAGCATTCCGTAGCGATATCACCCTGCCGGTCATCTGGAGGTGAAAAGCCCCTCGACGCCTCTCCTGGCGGGGAGATGCGTTGAGGACCAGGACGATATGTTATTGTTGCAGAAATATCGGTACATAGTTAGAAACAGCAGAATTGCAGTGATTTGGCCGAACGGGTTTGCGGACAATGGATGTTGCCGATTTCCAGGACCTGCTGGACCGACTCGGGGACGACATGGCTACCTGGCCCGTGCCGCAGCAGGAATCGGCTGCCATCCTGCTTCGCTCATCGGATGAAGCGCGACTGGCTTTGGAGCAATCGAGACTCCTGCGACGGGCCCTCTCGGCCCCCCCGATTCGTGCGAGAGCCGAGCTTACTCATCGAATTTTGCAGGGAGCCGGTCAAACGGCGGCGGAACCTGCAGCCATTCCGCTGCCAGCCGGCACGCGGCCAGAATAGCAGCCTGGCATTCTGATTTCCTTGCGCGGTCCTGGATTTATCGGGACGGTTTGTTTCTTCGTCAGGATAACTGCCGGCCGTTTCCCGCCCCCGTCGCTCGATGGGTCCTCCCGGATCGATTTCCCCGGATTTCCCGTTCACGTGAAATATCTCGCGCGCGACTGACTGGAGAGCGTTGCGGATATCGAAAGTTTGCTGCGCGAACTCCGCAAGCCGGCCGACGAAGCATCGTTATGCTCGCGCCGTCGCATTTCCGTACTAGGCAATTTTTGACCAGCTGATCGCTTCGATGCATGCGTGCCCGAATGACGAAAACAGCTGTAATCAAAGGCTTTCCGGCTCGCACCCCGTTTCTGATTTTCACGCCCAGAATTTCTGCCTGATTTCCCGGGCGCGCCCGTTTTACTAGGGAACGAACTTCAAGACCATCAGGGACCTGAAGCATTCCGGGCGCGCGCCGCGCACGGAACTCGCCGGAGCTTGCCGCCATGAGCATCACGACAACTGCTGCGACCACCGCAGCGACAACCTCGACCGCCACCGTAAGCTCGACGGCGTCGTCGTCGCTGACGTCGAGCGATTTTCTGTCGTTGCTCGTCGCCGAACTTCAGAACCAGAATCCGCTCGATCCGACCAGCACGACAGACTTCGTCAACCAGCTTGCGTCGTATGCGAACTTCGACTCGCAGACGACGTTGAACAGCAACATGAGCGCGCTGACGACGTCGTTCAACAGCCTCATGACGTTGAACTCGGCCAACTACATCGGTCACACCATCGAAGCCACCGGCGATACCGGCACGCTGCAGAACGGCGAACTGGAGTTCGGCTATTCCCTGACGTCGGCCGCGGAGAGCGTCACGCTTACCGTCAGCGACTCCTCCGGCAACACGGTGTGGACCGGCAGCGGAACGACAACCGCCGGCGACAACAGCTTCACCTGGGATGGGACCAAAACCGACGGCACCCAGCTCAGCGACGGCGGTCAGTACACCCTCAGCGTGACCGCAACCGACTCCAGCGGAGCCTCGGTCTACGAATCCACGACGGTGTCCGGCACCGTCACCGGCGTCGATTTTTCGAGCAGCACGCTACAGCTCCTGATCGGAAACACCTCTGTCTCGTCCGCCAACGTCATCGGCGTCACATCCTGAATCAGTTGGGAGTTTAGCTATGAGTCTTTCGGGTGCACTATCGTCGGCGATTTCCGGGCTGAACGCACAGAGCCAGGCGCTGGCGGTGATCAGCGACAACATCGCGAATTCGCAGACTACCGCCTACAAGACCAACACAGCGTTGTTCGAGTCGCTGGTGACGGGTTCGTCGAACTCCTCCTCCTATTCATCGGGAGGCGTGATC
>JBDRNF010000118.1:0-2507 GCA_043811435.1 Pseudomonadota bacterium | reverse complement strand
GTTTGCGTTGGGACCGTCACCCCACCCCGTCTCGCATCTTGCGATGCGAGCCGACCCAATAGCGAGCTTCGCTCGTCTCGACCCCCTCCAGGGGAGGGTAAGAATTAGAACGCACTCAACAAACCCAGAGACAAATTGATTGCGCGCAGGGATGATCCAGCATGGCCGATTCAGCCCAAGTTCAAAGACCGCTCCGGGTGCTGGTTTCCGAGGGAAACAGCACGTCCGCGCGCGAGGCGATCACGATCCTCGGTCTGTCGGGCCACCACATCGAGGTCTGCGATCCCGCGCCGTTCTGTCTGGCGCGGTTCTCGCGCTTCGTCCGCAAGTTCCATCGCTGCCCGGGACTGCAGGACGATCCGGCCGGCTTCCTGGCTTTTGTCGAGCGACTGCTGGCTACGGGGAACTACGACGTGTTGCTGCCGACGCATGAGCAGGGGTTTCTGTTCGCGCGGGTGCAGCAGCGGCTCGCGGACCGCGTCGGGCTGGCGCTGCCGGGTTTCGAAAGTTACCGCGCGGTGCACAGCAAGGCGGGCTTCAGCCGGTTGCTCGACCAACTGGAGTTGCCGCAGCCGGCGACCCGGATTGTGCATTCCGAAAGCGAACTGCGCGACGCCAAACGATTTCCGTCCATCATCAAAACCTCGGTCGGCACGGCCAGCCGCGGCATCTGGCTGGTGCGCGACGCGCGCGACTGCGAATTTGCGCTGCAGGATCTGAACGCCGGCGACGCCTTCGCCGACGAGGTGCTGGTGCAGGAATTCGTCGCCGGCGCCATCGAGAAGGCGCAGGCGGTGTTCTGCCGCGGCGAATTGCTCGGCTTTCATGCCTACCGGCAGATCGCCGCCGGCGCCGGGGGTGGCGAGGCGATCAAGCAGAGCGTGGTCAGGCCACGGCTGCGCGCCCACGTCGCCCACATCGGGCAGGCACTCGGCTGGCACGGCGCGTTGTCGGTCGATTGCATCATGCGCGAGGATGGCGCCGCGCCGCTGCTGATCGACTGCAATCCGCGGCTGGTCGAGCCGATGAGCGCGTATCTTGCCGGCCTCGATCTGGTCGGGCTGTTGCTGCGGATTTCGGCCGGTGAAGTGCCGGCGAAAGCGGGCGAGAGCCGCGCGGATGTGCGGACGCATCTGGCGATGCAGGCGCTGTTGGGATGCGCCGCGCGCGGCGGCACGCGGCGCGATCTGGTCCGGGAGTGCTGGAATCTCGCGGTCGGCGGCGGGCCCTACGCCGGCAGCGCCGAGGAACTGACGCCGCTGCGGCTGGACTGGATCAGCGCGGTGCCGCTGGCGATGATCGCGATGGTGCTGCTCGCCGCCCCCGGCCGCGGTGCCGCGCTCGCCCGCGGCGGCTGGGGCGCGCATCTGCTCGATATCGCGAGTATCCGCAAGATCGAGAGCGAGGCGTTTGGCTGAAGCGTTTCGCTGGTCCAAAACCCTCACTTGTCGTCGTCCGGCTTGACCGGGCGACCCAGTACGCCGCGCCCTCTCGTTTTTATCTCGAACGCCTCTGGAATACTGGGTCACCCGGTCAAGTGCCGGGTGACGACACCTTTATGTTTTTCGACTTATGATTCTCTACAGCGGCTCGTCGTCGTCGCCATGGCGGTCGCGTTTCGGCGTGGCGATGTCGCCATCCTCGTAATCGTCGTCCTCGACCCGCCGGGGCGGCGGCTTCTTCGGTTTGCCGTCGTCCTTGGTGGGGATCTCGCTCTTTTTGCCGGTTCCGCCCATTTGATGCCTCTAATCGGCTTATCCAGCCGCATCTGATGAGTATATTAGCCGCAGTTGGACAATCTTTCCTGCCTTTTTCCGGCGTTCGGTGTAAAGGGAGGCTCAACCCCGAGCATGATCCGGACCCGGAGCGCAGCACAGGCGCAAGGCGGGCACCGGTTTTCCCTCGGGTCAAACGCGAAGCGTTTGCCCGATATCATGCTCAAACCCACGACATGAAATCATGATCCGATCGGATCATGAATCCGGAGTCCCGATGAAAAAGCCGAAGATCGAAGCCGAAGAACAGCAGCCGCGCAAAATCATTCGCGCCGACAAAGCGCCGACCGAGGGTTACTCGCTGGTGGTGGACGGCCACTTCAAGTCGCACCACGCCACCGTCGAAGCCGCCGAAGAGGCCGGCATGGCGCTGAAGAATCAATACCAGATGCTTCAGGTGCAGGTTTACGACGCCGCCACCAAGACCCGCTCGATGATCGAGTGGCCCGCGCCGGTGTGATTGTGATGGAGTGCTTCATGCGTTGCATCGCGTAGCGATGGTTTTTACTCCCCTCCCTCCACGCGCCCTTGCGCGTGGCGGGGAGGGGTCGGGGGTGGGGGGTAGCGCGGCAAATTCGCTGTCACTCGAATGCGCTGTGTTCAACCGGAATGATTGTCGACATTTTAGACCGGCATGATCCCCGACAGTTTGGGTTTAGCGGGCTGTTCACCCGGGGCGCGGGAGCTCTCACGTAGCGGAGCGAACCGGGTGAACAGGCCGCGGTGGTCGAT
>JBDRNF010000117.1:0-4238 GCA_043811435.1 Pseudomonadota bacterium | reverse complement strand
ACGAGATGGCTTTTGGTTGAATCGATCGGCTGCGGATTCTGCTTACCTCTCCCCAGCGGGGAGAGGTCGATTTGCGCAGCAAATCGGGTGAGGGGGTGCTGGCCCAACGAGAGACCGTAACCCCTCACCCGGCGCTACGCGCCGACCTCTCCCGAAGGGAGAGGTGAATTCCGGCGCTGCATCAACTCGCCCTAATCTCATCGCGCATCTAGGGGCCGGCTTCGATCAAAGGGCGGGACAGGCCCCTCAGGCCACGCGAACGCTCAGTTCTGCCGAAAAGTTTCGGCCAGTTTCGCGGTCCTGTCGATCATTCGGTCGCTGTGCTTCAAGAGCCGTTCGGTATCGCGCCGAATAAAGTCCAGCTGATGCTTGGCACACTCCCGATACATCTTGCCGAGGTCCTTGACGGAGTGCGCTTCCGCCAGCCTGGAGACGAATTCGTTGAAGATTCTCGTCTCCGCGGTTGCCCGTTCGAGAAGTTCATTTCCGGCGAACACCATCTCGTCCAGCAGCACGTTCTGCGAGCCGGCCCAAAGGGACAAGGCATATGTGTCCGCCTTGGCAAGTTGCGCAAGCGGCGCAAGCTGCGGGGCCGCCTCGGCCGCGAGCGGTTCAATGGCCGCAGGCCCCTGTTCAGACACGTCTGTCATGGCATCGTCCTTCTGTGCTGGCGCCTCGTACCAGCCTGTTTAGGCCGTCCGCAGGATGCGTCCTTGATGAAGATCAAACAGCATCTTCATTCACCTCCCTATATCTCCCAGAAAGGAGATCATTATGCGCGCGCACCAGATCATGACCCGAAACGTCATCACCGTGCTGCCCGAGACGCCCATGCTCGAGGCCGCAAACAAAATGCTCGAAAATCGCCTGAGCGGGCTCCCCGTGCTCGATGCATCGGGCAGGCTCGTCGGCGTCGTCTCGGAAAGCGACTTCCTGCGACGTTCGGAGATCGGCACCCAGCAAAAGCGGCCTCGCTGGCTTCAATACTTTCTCAGCCCGGCTCATTCCGCCAACGACTTCATTCACGAACGCGGCCGCAAGGTCGAAGACATCATGACCCGCGATCCCGTCGTCGCCAGTGAAGATACGTCGCTGGATGAACTGGTGCATTTGATGGAGAAGAACGGCATCAAACGCCTGCCGGTGCTGCGGGACGACAGGCTGGTCGGCATCATCACCCGTGCGAATCTGCTTCAGGCCGTGGCCAGCATTGCCAGGGAAGTTCCGGATCCCACGGCGGACGATGAGCACATCCGCGACCGGATTATCCGCACCCTGGAAGCCACCGACTGGCGGCCGACCGGGCTTCAGGTCGCTGTCCGTAATGGCGTGGTTCACCTGCACGGCCTCATCATAAACGACGACAGCGCACGTCGGGCGGCGATCGTCGCGGCGGAAAACACCGCGGGTGTCAAGGAAGTGCACGACCATCTGTGCTTCGTCGACACATGGTCGGGCTTTTACCTGGAATCGCCCGAAGACATGAAGGCCGCAAGCTGACGCCGCGTCCCCACGGAAAGAGTTGCAAATGGCCTGGCTCCTTCGTCTCCTTTCGGTCGTTGCCGCGGCGATCACGTCGCTATTCGTCGCGCGCGACGCCTTGAATTTCGGCATCATTCAAACCTTGCTGATGATCACGCTGGTCGTCGGCGCCGTTGCTGCCGTCATCGTGTGGAAAGCGCGCCGCGAATTCTAGTTGAAGCATGCCGACCGCGTCTTGCTCCGCGCACCGACCATCAATGAGCATCCAAGGCTTTGGCGGGACGGCTTGATCTATGACAAGGTTCTCCACCACGGCCCGCGCTATCTTTCTCAAGTCGGGGAGGTTCGCGGCTGAAGAGTTCGGAGCTTACCTCCCCGGACGCCTGATTTGCGGATGCTCCCGAACCCCCTTCCGCCCCGGGGACATCCGCCCCCTTCTGATCCAGAGTCGCCGATGCAAACCTACTATTTCGACATGAAGGATGGAGCCGCAATCAGGGATCGGGCGGGGCGGGAATTCCAGACGGACTCACAAGCGATTGAATACAGCAAGACGCTTGCACGCCGGCTGAGCCACGCGCATCCGGACAAGGACGAAAATCTGTGTGTCATCGTCCTCAATGAGGCGGGCTCGGAAATTCACCGGGAGCCGGTTTACCCAACGTCGTTTGAGCCAGCTTCATAGCTTGGCGGATCAAGGTCTTGCCGGCTTGAGCTGAATCAAGATCGCTGACCCGCATTTGGTCTTCATTCGTGACACTGTACGCACAAGATTGCCTCCTTGAAGGGTAGAGACCGGTCATGCGCAAGGATTTTCTCGTCCATATTCCGTCAGAACGTCTGATACGACCCCTGGTCGACGGAGCCATTTCGCTGGCGGTCTCGCACGCCGCCCATCTCCACGCGATTTCGGTCGGATATGAAACCACGAATGTGCTCCCCGTCGATGCCGGCGGTGCAGCGGTCGCCGCGATCTTCGAGATCGAACGGGAACGCGCACTGGCTCGAGCCAACGCCGCGCTTGCGGTATTCGAAACCGAGGCTCGCAATGCAGGCATTCCCTTTGATTGCCAGGCGATGGCAAGCATCCCGGCGGACGCCGCGGCATCCGTGATCGCTTCTGCGCGGCTGCACGATCTGACGATCGTTCTGCAACCCGAGCCGGAGCGCCAGACGTTCGATAACATCATGCCGCAGGAAATCCTGTTTGAATCGGGGGGGCCGGTCCTCTTTGTCCCCTATGTGCACAAGGGCCCCCTGGAGGCGAAGCGGATCGGAATTGCGTGGGACGGCAGCCGCCTCGCCGCGCGGGCGCTTCGCGATGCGGGACCCTTCCTGACCCGGGCCCAAGCCATCACCATCATCAGTATCAATGAAGTTCAGGCGACGGCTGAAGCGTCGGCGAAGGCCATATCAGCCCATCTGGCGCGGTTTGGGACGACCGTGCGAATCCAGCAAATGGATGCCGACCGCGCCGATATCCAGCCGAGCATCCTGTCGATCGCGGCCGATGACGGTCTCGATCTGATCGTAATGGGCGGCTATGGTCACTCGCGACTGCAGGAACGCATTCTGGGTGGCGTTACGCGTGACATGATCCAATCGATGACGGTGCCGACGCTGATGTCGCATTGACGGCCGGGTATACGGGGGCGGGAGAAGCGGTTTGCAAGCGATGGCCCTCACCTCTCCCGGATCGCGGCTCCAGCTTCAGGAGCGCGATGACCCGGTTCCGGGCGCCAACGAAATTCGCGTCAAGGTAAGCGCGTGCGGTGTCTGCCGAACCGACCTACACGTCATCGATGCGGAACTTCCCGGCATTCGATACCCGATCGTTCCAGGCCATGAGATAGTCGGCCGCGTCGACCTCGTCGGCGCCAACGTGAACGACCATCGGGTCGGCGACCGCGTGGGCATCCCGTGGCTCGGATACACCTGTGGCGTCTGCCGCTTCTGCAAGGACGGCATGGAGAATCTTTGCGACCGGCCGCTGTTCACCGGATATACGCGGGACGGCGGCTTCGCCACGCATGCCATCGCCGATGCCCGTTATGCCTTCCCGCTGGGCGATCACGGCGACGACGTTTCGATCGCACCGCTGCTGTGTGCCGGCTTGATCGGCTGGCGGTCTCTGGTGATGGCGGGCAATGCCGAGCGGCTTGGCATCTATGGTTTCGGCGCCGCCGGGCACATCGTCGCCCAGGTCGCGCGCTGGCAGGGCCGCTCCGTCTACGCCTTCACGCGCCCCGACGACATGGCCGCACAGGATTTTGCCAGAGCCTTGGGCGCGGTGTGGGCCGGCGCATCCGACCAGCTGCCTGAAACTCCGCTCGATGCCGCGATCATCTATGCCCCCGCTGGACAATTGGTGCCGGCCGCGCTGCGCGCGGTGCGCAAGGGCGGCCGGGTGGTATGCGCCGGGATTCACATGAGCGATATTCCGAGCTTTCCCTACCATCTCCTGTGGGGAGAACGACAGTTGGTGTCGGTCGCCAACCTGACGCGCCAGGACGGGCTGGATTTCTTCAGGATTGCGCCTCAGGCGGGGATCAGAACCCAGACCACGGCGTTTCCTCTGGCCGAAGCCAATGAGGTGCTCGATAAGCTGCGGACAGGACAGATCTTGGGCGCGGCAGTCCTCGAACCCTAGATATTCGACATGACAAGTTCAGCGGCCGAGCAAGCTTCGATGACAACGGACTCCCGAATCCAGGAGCGCGTCTTTGCCTTTCTGACCGACCCCGCCAGCCATCCGC
>JBDRNF010000116.1:0-11704 GCA_043811435.1 Pseudomonadota bacterium | reverse complement strand
GTCATTGGAAGCAGCGCCTTGGCGGCGGCATTCTTTCTTACCCTCCCCTGGAGGGGGAGGGTCGTCTCGCATCGCAAGATGCGAGACGGGGTGGGGTGACGGTGTCTCAACCCGGGCACTGTCCGAGACGAGAGACTTTCACCCCACCCCGCCGCTCATTTCATTCGCGTCGACCCTCCCCCTCCAGGGGAGGGTAAGAAAGAATGCCGCCGCCAAGGCGCTGCTTCCAATGACGAGACCCCATCCATGTCCACCATCTTGCTCGCCCAGCAAATCCTCAACGGCCTGCTCGACGGCGTCTATTACCTGCTGATCGCGCTCGGCCTGTCGCTCATCTTCTCGCTCGGCGGCATCGTCAATCTCGCGCACGGGGCGTTCTATGCAATCGGCGCCTATCTGACGCTCGTGCTTTCGCCCTATCTCGGCTTCGGCGGCTCGTTCGTGGTGGCGCCCGTGGTGGTGGCGCTGATGGGCGTGGTGATCGAGCGCACGCTGTTTCGCCGCTTCTATCGCTCCGATCCGATCCTCTCGCTGTTGATGACGTTCGGTCTCGCCATGGTGGCCGAGCAGGCGCTGCGGATGATTTTTGGCGCGCCGCCTTTGTCCTATTCGATACCGACCTGGCTGCGCGGACAGGTCGCGATCGGCAGCTTCATCTACTCGTTCTATCGCGTGGTGCTGCTCGGCATCGCCATCACCTGCATCGCCGCGCTCTGGCTGCTGCTGCAAAAAACCTCGTTCGGCCGCGTGGTGCGCGCCGGCGTGCAAAACCCCGACATGGTCGGCGCGCTCGGCATTTCCCTGCAGCCCTATATGTCCGCGGTGGCAGCACTCGGTATCGGCCTCGCCGGCCTCGCCGGCGTGTTGCTGGCGCCGATCTATTCGATCCATCCGGCGATGGGCCAGGAAATCATCACGCCGGCCTTCGTCGTGGTGGTGATCGGCGGCCTCGGATCGTTCTGGGGCGTGGTGGCCGCCGCCCTGCTGGTGGGCCTCGTCAAGGGCGTCATGGTCGGCATCGGCTATTCCGCGGCTTCCACCGCGGCGATCTATCTCCTGATGCTTCTGGTGCTGCTGTTCCGGCCACGCGGCCTGTTCGGCGAACGCATCACGCGGTTCGAGTGAGACGCTGACATGATGAACCGCCTGCCCATTCCACTCGTCATCGCCGCTTTCGCGCTCTTCGTGTTGCCGCCGGTGCTGCTGGCGCTCGGCCTCACCATGACCTCGGCCTCCGAGGTCGTCACCTTCGCGCTGGCCTGCATGGCGCTGAACATCCTGGTCGGCCACACCGGGCTGGTCTCGTTCGGCCATGGCGCCTGGTTCGGCCTCGCCGCCTATGCGGCGGCGCTGATCCAGCGCAACCTGATGCCAGATTCGTTTTTTGGTCCCGCCATCGGCGGTGTCCTGATCGTGATGGCTGTCGCGATCACGTTCGGATTCCTGATCCTGCGCCGGCGCGGCGTGTATTTCTCGCTGCTGACGTTGGCGCTGGCGGCGATGCTCTACGCGGTCGCATTCCGCTGGACCGATGTCACCGGCGGCGAGAACGGCCTCGGCGGCATCACGCGGCCGACGCTGTTCGGCGTCAATCTGGAATCCTCCACGAACTACTACTGGTTGGTCGCCGCCATCGCCTTCGCGGTGCTGATCCTGCTGTGGCGCTTCCATAATTCGTCTGTCGGCACCGTGCTGGTGGCGATCCGCGAGAACGAGCAGCGCGCGCGTTTCCTCGGCTATCCCACCAACCGCTACAAGCTCGTTGCCTTCGTGCTGTCCGCCGGGATCACCGGGCTTGCCGGCATATTGCTGCTGTTCCAGAACCGCATGACCTCGGCCGATCCGATCTCGGTGGCGTTCTCGGGCGAACTGCTGGCGATGGTCGTGATCGGCGGCATGCGCAGTTTCCTGGGCCCCGCGCTAGGCGCGCTGTTCTTCATCCTGTTCCGCGAATTCCTGGGCATCTACACCGATAACTGGCTGTTCTGGTTCGGTCTTGTCTTCGTCGGCTTCATCGTGTTTTCGCCGACGGGACTGGTCGGCGTCGGCGAACGGCTGATCGCGCCGTTCCGCAGGAAGATCACCGAGGACGCCGCGATGTCGGCGCGCCGCATCGAGGCGCTGCCGCTGCCGGAATTCCTGCGGCCGAAATCCCATGTCGATGGGGCGGTGCTGTCCGCCCGCCACATCGTCAAGAGCTTTGGCGGCATCCAGGCGGTTCAAGGCATCGACATCTCGATCGAAGACCGCACCTTGCATGCGCTGATCGGCCCCAACGGCGCCGGCAAGACCACGGCGTTCAACCTGTTGTCCGGCATGTTTGCACCGGACGAGGGCTCGGTCTCGCTGCTCGGCCGGCCGATCGCAGGGCACACGCCGGAGGAAATCGCGCGCGCCGGCATTGGCCGCTCGTTCCAGATCACCAACCTGTTTCCGGCGCTCAGCGTCGGCGAGAACATCCGTCTTGCCGTGCAGGCGCGGCACCCCCAGCGCTTCGATCCCATCACCCATGCACTGTCGATCGAGGCGATCAACGAGGAGACCGACGCCACCATCCGCTATCTCGGCCTCGCCGGCATCGAGAAGGCGGAAGCCGGCATGCTGTCCTATGGCGGCCAGCGCCTGCTCGACATGGGCGTGGCCCTTGCGACGGCGCCCCGCGTGCTGCTGCTGGACGAGCCGCTCGCCGGCCTTGCCGCCGCCGAGCGCGAGCGGATCGGCGCCATCATCAAGCGAATCTCGTCGGATCTGCCGGTGCTGCTGGTCGAACACGACATCGACCGGGTGTTCCAGCTCGCCGACCATGTCACCGTCATGAACGAGGGCCGCGTGCTGCTCGACGGCACGGTCGAGCAAGCGCGCGCCAGCCCCGAGGTGCAGGCCGTCTATATCGGCTCCGGCGCTTCCGAAGTCGCCGCAAAGCCGCGCGAGACCGCCGCCCGCGTCAGCGCGCTGCTGACGGCCAGCAATGTCGACACCTTCTACGGCAAGAGCCACATCCTCAACGACGTCAATTTCACGCTGCACGAGAACGAAATCATCGCGCTGTTGGGCCGCAACGGCGCCGGCAAATCGACACTCTTGAAGACGCTGATCGGGATCGCGCCGGCCGCGAACGGATCGATCAGGCTGGCCGACAGCGAGCTGGTCGGCAAGTCATCCGCCCAGAATGCCCGGCTCGGCATCGGCTACGTGCCGCAGGGCCGAGGCCTGTTCGCCGGCATGAGCGTCGAACAGAACCTGGAGCTTGGCGGGCTGAAGCGCCAGACCGGCAACGGCGTGCACTGGACCCGGGAGCGGATCTACGAATACTTCCCGCGCATCAAGGAGCGGCTCGACAGCCCGGCGGATTACCTCTCCGGCGGCGAGCAGCAGATGGTGGCGGTGGCTCGCGCGCTGTCGGGCGATGTGCGAGTATTGCTGCTCGACGAACCGTTCGAGGGCCTCGCGCCCACCGTGGTGGAGCAATTGTTCGAGACTTTCGACCGGCTGCGCAGGGAAATCGCCATCATCATCGTCGATCACCATCTCGATCTGGCGCTGGCGCTGTCCGATACGACAGTGGCGCTGGAGCGCGGCCGGGTGATCCACCAGGGGCCGTCGAAGGCGCTGCGCGACGATCTCGATCTGCGCCGCAAGGTGCTGTGGCTGTGACAAGGCTTGTGAGTAGCGAAAATGACCAACACTGAACGCAACGTCGCGATCGTCGGCTCCGGCCTGATCGGGCGCGCCTGGGCCACCATCTTCGCGCGCGCGGGATGGAACGTGCGCCTGACCGATCCGCATATTCCGACGCTGAAGGCGGCCCCCCGCCTCATCCGCGACGAGCTGCACGCGCTGGCGCGCCACGGCCTTTGTACCGATCCCGACGGCGCGGTAGCGCGGGTCTCGACCGCAGCCAGCCTGCAGGAAGCGCTGCTCGACGTCGAATTCGTCCAGGAAAACGGGCCAGAGATCGTCGAAGACAAAAAGACCATCTTCGCGCAGCTCGACAGGCTCGCGCCGCCGAACGCACTGCTGGTGTCCTCGACCTCGGCGATCACCGCCTCGCGCTTCACCGAAGCGCTGCCGGGCCGGGCGCGTTGCCTGGTCGGCCATCCCGTCAACCCGCCGCATCTGGTGCCGCTGGTCGAACTGTGCGGCGCGCCGTGGACCTCACCCGACGCGATCGACCGGGCGCGAACGATCTATCGCGAGATCGGCCAGGTGCCTGTCACCATCAACCGCGAGATCAACGGTTTTGTCCTGAACCGGCTGCAGGGCGCGCTGCTGGCGGAAGCGTTTCGGCTGGTCGGCGAAGGCTACATCTCGGCTGAGGATCTCGATCACACTGTAAAGGACGGCCTCGGACTGCGCTGGTCGTTTCTGGGGCCGTTCGAAACCATCGAGCTCAATGCGCCGGGCGGCATTCCCGATTATTGCGCGCGCTACACCGGCTTTTACAAAGAACTCGCGTCCGCGGCCGCCGGCCCTGAAGTCTACCAAAGCCCCAATGTGGACCGGGTGATCGCGGCCTGGCCGCATCAGCCGACGCCGGAGCGCATCGCCGAATTGACGCAGCGGCGTAACGAACGCCTGGCCGCATTGGCCGCGCACAAGGCCGGACAAAACGACAAATCCTGAAGTATCGACCGAAGAAAGTGAGCATCCCATGAGCCGCAAAGTCATCATCACCTGTGCCGTGACCGGCGCGATCCACACCCCCTCGATGTCGAAGGCGCTGCCGGTGACGCCGCAGGAAATCGCCGACGCCGCGGTCGATGCCGCCGAAGCGGGTGCGGCCATCGTGCATCTGCATGCCCGCAATCCCAAAACCGGCCAGCCCGACCAGAGCCCCGAAGCCTTTGCGCCGTTCCTGAAGATCATCAAGCAGCGCTCCAACTGCGTGATCAACCTCACCACCGGCGGCGCGCCGACCATGACGGTGGACGAACGCGTTCGCCCCGCCGCGGTCTACAAGCCGGAGGTGGCATCCCTCAATATGGGCTCGATGAATTTTGCCTTTTTCGGCATGCTCAACCGTTTCAAGAAATTCGAGCACGATTGGGAGCTGAAGCATCTGCAGAACAAGGACATCGTGTTCCGCAACACGTTTCAGGACATCGAATATGTGCTGAAGACGCTGTCGGAGACCGGCACCCGCTTCGAGTTCGAATGCTACGACACCGCACATCTCTACAACCTCAACTACTTCCTCGAGCAGGGCATGGTGAAGCCGCCCTTGTTCGTGCAGACCGTGTTCGGCCTGCAGGGCGGCACCGGCGCGCATCCGGAGGATGTGCTGCACATGAAGCGCACCGCCGACCGGCTGTTCGGCGACAAGATGGTGTGGTCGGTGCTGGGCGCCGGGCGCAACCAATTGCCGATCGCGGCGATGGCCGCCGCCATGGGCGGCAATATCCGCGTCGGCCTCGAAGATTCGCTGTGGGCGGCGCCCGGCCGGATGGCGGCCTCGAACGCCGAGCAGGTCACGCTCGCCCGCAAGATCATCGAAGGCCTCGGCCTGCAGGTCGCGACAGCGGACGAGGCCCGCGAGATTCTCGACCTCAAGGGCGGCGACAAGCTGGAGGTCTGACCGATTCCGGCAGCAATATCTTTCGTCGTCCCGGCCAAGGGAGCAACGCGAGCGCCGAGCCAGGACCCATACGCCGTGCCGTCAAGATTGTGGATAGTGTAAGCGGGCTTGTTGAACCGCGCGCTGATGCTTCAGGCGACCGGGATTATGGGTCCCCGCGTTCGCAGGGACGACAGGTGGGGTGAGGCTAGACCTTTCTCTCTCGCACTTCAGCCTTGCGGGTTGCGTCGCCGCGCCGTCATGGCTAACCTCCCCGGCAATTGGCCCGACGAGGCTGAAACATCGAGGGAGGGGAACATGCGGAGCGTGCGCGCGCTTGCGGTCGTGGCGTTGTCTTTGTTTGCTGCGTCAAACGTGGCTGTGTCGGCTGCCGAGCCCAAAAACGGCGGCATCCTGAAAGTCCATCACCGCGACAGTCCGGCCAGCGCCTCGATCCATGAGGAGGCCACCTTCTCGGTCAACATTCCCTTCATGGGAATTTTCAACAATCTCGTCATGTACAAGCAGGACGTGCCGCAAAACTCCCTCGAGTCCATCGTGCCGGATCTCGCAGAGAGCTGGGCCTGGAGTGCCGACAGGAAAAAGCTCAGCTTCAAGCTCAGGCAAGGCGTCAAGTGGCATGACGGCAAGCCGTTCACGTCCGCCGACGTCAAATGCACTTTCGACATGGTGATGGGCAAGTCGCAGCAGAAGTTCCGCAAGAACCCGCGCAAATCCTGGTACACCGAGGTCGTCGACGTCACGCCGAGCGGCGATTTCGAGGTCGCGTTCAACCTGAAGCGGCCGCAGCCGTCGCTGCTGGCGCTGCTCGCTTCCGGCTATACGCCGATCTATCCCTGCCATGTTTCGCCCGGCGACATGCGCACCAAGCCGGTCGGCACCGGTCCGTTCAAGTTCGTCGAGTTCAAGGCCAACGAATCCATCAAGCTCGTCCGCAATCCGGACTACTGGAAAAAGGGCCTGCCGCATCTCGACGGCATCGAGTACACCATCGTTCCCAACCTATCGACCGCCATTCTCGGCTTTATTTCCGGCCAGTTCGACATGACGTTCCCGACCGGGGTGTCGATTCCGCTGCTCAAGGATATCAAGTCGCAGGCGCCGAAGGCCGTGTGTGTCGTCGAACCCAACAACGTCAGCACCAACATCATCGTCAACTCGTCCTCGCCGCCGTTCGACAATCTGGATATTCGCCGGGCGATGGCGCTGACGCTCGACCGCAAGGCGTTCGTCTCGATCCTGTTTGAAGGCCAGGCGGATATCGGCGGCACCATGCTTCCCGCCCCGGGTGGATTGTGGGCCATGCCGAAGGAGATGCTGGAGAAGATTCCGGGCTACGGCCCTGACATCAACGCCAACCGGGAAGAAGCCCGCAAGCTGATGCAGAAGGCGGGCTATGGGCCGGACAAGCGCCTGGCGGTCAAGGTCGCAACCCGCAATATTCCGATCTACCGCGATCCCGCCATCATCTTGATCGATCAGCTCAAGGGCATTTATATCGACGGCGAGCTTGAGGTGGTGGAGACCGCCAACTGGTTCTCGAAGGTCGCGCGGAAGGATTATGCGCTCGGCCTCAACCTGACCGGCAATGCGGTGGACGATCCCGACCAGTCGTTCTTCGAAAACTATTCCTGCGGCTCGGAGCGGAACTACACCAACTACTGCAACAAGGAAATCGAGAAGCTGTTCGACGAACAGTCGGTCGAAACCGATGTCGCCAAGCGCAAGAAGCTGGTCTGGGAGATCGACAAGAAGCTGCAGGAAGACGTCGCCCGCCCGATCATCTACCATGGCCGCACGGGCTCGTGCTGGCAGCCTCATGTCAAGGGCATCACCATCATGGTGAACAGCTCCTACAACGGCTATCGCTACGAGGATGTGTGGATGGACAAGTAGCGTCTTGAGCCGCAAGTCGCGGCAGGACCCGACCGCCAGCCTCTAATATTTGCGCGTATTCCGCCCGCTGGACCGCTATCCATGCTCGCGGAATACGCGCTGACAGGAGCAGCCCGTTGTTTGCCTATATCGTGCGGCGCCTCGTATTGATGCTCGTGACCCTGTTCGGGATCTCGGTCATCATCTTTGTGCTGCTCCGCGTCGTCCCCGGCAACATCGTCGACATCCTGTTCGACGCCGCGGGCTTCGTCGACCAGGCCGACAAGGCGAACCTGGAGAAGGAGCTCGGGCTCGACCAGCCGATCTTCATACAATATGTGAAATGGATCGGCGGCCTGCTGCACGGCGACCTGGGCTATTCCTATGTGTCCGAGAAGCCCGCTTTGCAGGAGATACTGCCGCGAATTCCGATCACCGCGCGGCTGGCCGCCCTGGCGCTGCTGTTCTCCGCGGCGATCGGGATTCCGCTCGGCGTAATCAGCGCGGTGAAGCAAGGCACCCGTCTCGACTACGCGCTGCGCGTGGTCAGCCTGAGCGGCCTGTCGCTGCCGTCGTTCTGGCTCGGCCTGCTGATCCTGATGGCCTCGGTCTCCTGGTTCGGAACCATGCCGATCTTCAATCCGAACCCCGCCACCTGGACCGAGGCGTTCGCGATCTACGCCGTCCCGGCGATGGCGGTCGGCTTTCGCAGCGCCGCGCTGGTGATGCGGATCACCCGCTCCTCGATGCTCGAAATCCTGCGCCAGGACTACATCCGCACCGCGCGCGCCAAGGGCGCGTCCGAATCGTCCGTCAACTATCACCATGCGCTGAAGAACGCGGTTCTTCCGGTTATCACCATCATCGGCATCGAGGCGGCGTTCCTGATCGGCGGCTTGATCGTCACCGAGACCGTGTTCAATATTCCGGGTGTCGCCCGCTTCCTGGTCGAGGCAATTCGCTGGCGCGACTATCCGATCGTCCAGAACCTGGTGATGCTGATCGCCGTGGTTGTCGTGGTCACGAACTTCACGGTCGACATGCTCTACGCCGCGATCGATCCACGTATCCGCTATACGGACTGATTTCTGGGGAAGATTTGGAGACACGCTTGGCCGTCATCGACTACGATAGCGAACTGCGACGCGCCGGCGCCCATTCGACGCATGGCTGGCGCAAGCTGACGTTCCTGGCGCGGCGCCATATGCTCGGCGCCATCGGCCTCGTCATCATGGTGTTGTTCGTGCTGGCCGCGTTGCTGGCCGATTTCATCGGCCGTTACGATCCGCTCTCCGTCGATGCCCTGCAGCGTCTGGCACCCCCCAGTGCGCAGCATTGGCTCGGGACCGACGCGTTCGGCCGTGACGTCTGGAGCCGGATCGTCCATGGCGCCCGCATCTCGCTCGCCGTCGGCGTCGGCTCCACCCTGCTCGGTTCGTCGATCGGCGTGATCGTCGGCCTTGCCTCCGGCTATCTATCCGGCTGGGTCGACCTGGTGTTCCAGCGTATTACCGATATCCTGCAGGCACTGCCGCTGTTGGTGCTGGCGCTGGTCATGACCGCGGCGCTGGGGCCGTCGCTGCCGAACGTGATCATCGCGATCGCAATCCCGCTGATCCCCACGGTCGCCCGCGTGATCCGCGCCAATACGCTGGCGCTGCGTGAGCTGCCGTTCATCGAAGCGGCGAAATCGGTCGGCATGAGCGAGACCCGCATCGCGCTTCGTCATGTGCTGCCCAATACGCTGGCGCCGCTGATCGTGCTGGCGACGGCGCAGCTCGGTTCGACCATTCTCACCGAAGCTTCGCTGTCGTTCCTCGGCCTCGGCATTCCCGAACCCTATCCGTCATGGGGCCGCATGCTGTCGGAATCGGCCGCGGAATATGTCCGTGTCGCGCCGTGGCTGGTGATCTTCCCGGGGGTTGCGATCAGTCTCGCGGTGTTCGGCACCAATTTGTTCGGCGATGCGCTGCGCGACATTCTCGATCCGAGGCAGCGCGGCTAATGAACGAGGTTCTGGCGGACGATATGATTCTCGACGTGAAGAACCTGCAGACGGTGTTCTTCACCAATTCGGGGCTGTTCAAGGCGGTCGACGACGTCTCATTCAGCGTTCGCCGCGGCGAAACGCTGGCAATCGTCGGCGAGTCCGGTTGCGGCAAGAGCGTCACCGCATTGTCGATCATGCGGCTGGTGCCGGATCCGCCGGGCCGGATCGTCGGCGGATCCGTCGCACTCGAAGGCACCGACCTGCTCGGCCTCGACGAGGCCGAGATGCGCGCGATCCGCGGCGACCGCATCTCGATGATCTTCCAGGAGCCGATGACCTCGCTCAACCCCGTGATGCGGATCGGCGACCAGATCACCGAGGCGGTTCGCCTGCATCGCAACACCACGGCCAAGGAGGCCTGGAAAACCGCCGTCGACATGCTGCGTCTGGTGCGGATTCCCGAGCCCGAGCAGCGGGCGCGGGAATATCCGCATCAGCTTTCCGGCGGCATGCGGCAGCGCGCCATGATCGCGATGGCGCTGGCGTGCCGGCCGGCGCTCTTGATCGCGGACGAGCCGACCACGGCACTCGATGTCACCATTCAGGCCCAGATCCTGGCGCTGATCGTCGAGCTACAGAAGGAGCTCGGCACCGGGCTGATCCTGATCACCCACGATCTCGGCGTGGTCGCGCAGACCGCGCAGCGCGTCATCGTGATGTATGCCGGCAAGAAGGTCGAGGAGGCCACCGTCGAGGCGCTGTTCGAAAATCCTCTGCATCCCTACACCCGCGGCCTGATGGCATCGATGCCGGCGGTGGCGACGTTCGGCTCCAACTCCGATGCGCGGCTGGTCGAAATTCCCGGCATGGTGCCTTCCCTGACCAATCTGCCGCCGGGCTGCGCCTTTGCGCCGCGCTGCTCCCTGGCGGTTGAGCGCTGCCGCGCCGAATACCCGCCATTGCAGGACTGGGGCGACCATCACTTTGCGGCGTGCTGGCGCGCCGGGGAAACGGCGGTGGCGCCATGACCGAGGCAACCCCATTGCTCGAGGTGACCGACCTCGTCAAACATTATGCGGTACGCGGCGGCGTGCTGCGCCGCCGCGTCGGCACCGTGCACGCCGTCGATGGCGTCAGCTTTACGGTCGGCGTCGGCGAAACGCTGGGGATGGTCGGGGAATCCGGCTGCGGCAAATCGACGGTGGCGCGCGCTATCCTGCGGCTGGTCGAGCCGACCAGCGGCAGCATTCGGCTCAACGGCCTCGATATCACCCATCTCGGCAAGGCCGATCTTCGCGAGCACCGGCGCTCGATGCAGATCATCTTCCAGGATCCGTTCGCCTCGCTCAATCCGCGCATGACGGCGGGTGACATCGTCGGCGAGCCGCTCAGCGTCCATGGCCTCGCGACCGGAGAGAAACGGCGCGAGCGGGTCGCCGAACTGTTCGATCAGGTCGGCCTGCGAGCCGACCAGATGCAGAATTATCCGCATCAGTTCTCCGGCGGCCAGCGCCAGCGCATCTGCATCGCGCGCGCGTTGTCGCTCGGCCCTGATTTGATCGTGTGCGACGAGCCGGTCTCGGCGCTCGACGTCTCGATCCAGGCCCAGGTGATCAATCTGTTGATCGACCTGCAGCACCGGCACGGTTTCTCCTATCTGTTCATCGCCCACGACCTCGCCGTCGTCGCCCATATCAGCCACCGTGTCGCCGTGATGTATCTCGGCCGCATCGTCGAAATCGCCGAGAAGGCCGAACTGTTCGCCAACCCGAGGCATCCCTACACGCAGGCCCTGCTCGCCTCGGTGCCGGTGGCCGATCCGAAGAAGAAAACGCTGAAGCCGATGATCGACGGCGACGTGCCAAGCCCGATCAACCCGCCCTCCGGCTGCGCGTTCCATACCCGCTGCCGCTATGTGATGGATCGGTGCAAGGTGGATACGCCGGTGCTGGTGGAAGCCGGGACGAAGCACCAGGTAGCGTGCTGGCTGAATGAGGGCACGGGACGGGCGTTAACTGAATGATTCGCGGATGCACTTACCCTCCCCTGGAGGGGGAGGGTCGACGCGACTGAAAGGAGCGGCGGGGTGGGGTGATGGTCTCTCGTTTCGGGCGGTGCTCGGGTTGAGGGACCTTCACCCCACCCCGTCTCGCATCTGCGCTGCGAGACGACCCTCCCCCTCCAGGGGAGGGTAAGAGAGCGGCTACGTCGCTACCGCCTCGATCTCGATCACAATCTTCCCCGTCGTGACCTGCTCGCCTTCC
>JBDRNF010000115.1:0-27011 GCA_043811435.1 Pseudomonadota bacterium | reverse complement strand
TGCTTTCCAATCCTGAACTGGCAACGCGGCGGATGAAGGCGGTGCTGGCGCTGCGAGGCATCGAGGCGTGATGCGGGATTTTTCGGCCGACCATCGTTGGCTGTCGCTCAACACGGCGACCGTTCGCAAGCAGGGCGATCTCGTCGCGATCATCGATGCCTGTGCAAGGCATGGCATCCGCGCCATCGATCCCTGGCGCGATCAGGTCGCGGCAGTCGGACTCGATCGCGCGGCGCGCGCGGTGCGCGACGCCGGGCTCGAACTGACGGGCTATTGCCGCGGCGGCATGTTCGTTGGCGATGCCGCGCATCGCGTCGAAGCGCGCGACGACAACCGCCGCGCGGTCGACGAAGCCAAGGCGCTCGGCGCGCCCTGCATCGTGCTGGTGGCCGGCGGCCTGCCGCAATATTCGCGGCCGGGCAGTGCGGTTTCGAAAGATATCGCGGGGGCGCGGTCGCAAGTCGACGACGCCATCGCGGAAATGATGGAGTACGCCAAACAGGCCAGCATGCCGCTGGCGATCGAGCCGCTGCATCCCGCCTATGCCGCCGACCGTGCCTGCGTCAATACGACGAAACAGGCGCTCGATATCTGCGACCGGCTCGATCCCGCCCGCACCGGCGCGCTCGGTGTCGCGCTCGACGTCTATCACATCTGGTGGGACCCGGAATTGCTGCCGCAGATCGCACGGACGGGAAAAGACCGGCTGCTGGCGTTCCACGTCTGCGACTGGCTGGTGCCGACCAAAGACATCCTCAACGACCGCGGCATGATGGGTGACGGCGTGATCGACATCAAATCGGTGCGGGCAGCGGTCGAGGCGCAGGGTTTTGATGGTTATTCCGAGATCGAGATCTTTTCCGAGGGCTGGTGGAGCAAGCCGTTGGACGAGGTGTTGCGGACCTGCATCGAGCGGCATCGCTCGGCGGTGTGAGCTTGTACGCTTCTCCCCTCCCTCCACGCGCCCTTGCGCGTGGCGGGGAGGGGTCGGGGGTGGGGGGTGGCGCGGCGCTCACCCATCCAACGGTTGCGCTGATAGACCCCCCACCCCCGACCCCTCCCCGCCGCTTCGCGGGGGGAGGGGAGAAGCAAGAGCGCGTCGCAAATCGCTCCCGGCCCTTGCGGTTCGTCCCGACCTTGTTGATATCAGTTCGGCCGGCCAAACCGTCGGCTGCATGGAGCCAAACCGATGACCGAGACCGCCGAATACACGCCGCCGAAAGTCTGGACCTGGACCAAGGAGAGCGGCGGAAAATTCGCCGGCATCAATCGTCCTATCGCGGGGCCGACCCACGACAAGGAATTGCCAGTCGGCCGCCATCCGCTGCAACTTTATTCCCTGGCGACGCCGAACGGCGTCAAGGCGACCGTCATGCTGGAAGAGTTGCTGGCGCTCGGCCACAAGGGCGCGGAATACGACGCCTGGCTGATCAAGATCGACGGCAACCAGTTCGGCAGCGGTTTCGTGGCGGTCAACCCGAATTCCAAGATCCCCGCGTTGATGGACCGCAGCGGGCCGAAGCCGATCCGGGTGTTCGAATCCGGCGCCATCCTGGTCCATCTGGCGGAAAAATTCGGGGCGCTATTGCCGACCGACACCGCGGCTCGCGCCGAAACCCTGTCGTGGCTGTTCTGGCAGATGGGAGCCGCGCCCTATCTCGGCGGCGGGTTCGGGCATTTCTACGCCTATGCGCCGAGCAAGATCGAATACGCCATCGACCGTTTCGCGATGGAGGTGAAGCGTCAGCTCGACGTGCTCGACCGCCGGCTTGCGGAGAGCGAATATCTCGCAGGCAAGGATTATACGATTGCCGATATCGCGGTCTGGCCCTGGTACGGCGGGCTGGCCAAGGGCGTGTTGTACGGCGCCGGCGAATTCCTCGATGTGCAGTCGTACAAGAACGTGCAGCGCTGGGCCGATGCCATCGCCGCGCGCCCGGCGGTCAAGCGCGGACGCATGGTCAACCGCACCTGGGGCGAGCCTTCGAGCCAGCTGCACGAACGGCATGAAGCGAGCGATTTCGATACGAAAACACAGGACAAGCTCGAGGGCGCGACGGCTGCGGCCGCGGGTTGAAATTGTAGCCCGTAGGATGGGTTGAGCCCTTGCGAAACCCATCTGATGTCCCGATTGCCGCGATGGGTTTCGCTTCCACCTTTGCCGTGTTGAGCTTCGGCGGATGCGGTCGCTCAACCCATCCTACGGGCTGTGGGTTTCGCCGATCAGGATTCCGGCGTCACCCGGCTGAGCCCGGAGCGTCCGATTTCGCTGATCATCCTGGGCGGCTGCAGCTTCCGGCGGTATTCCGCGGGGCCGATGCCGGCCAGCCGCCGGAACAGCCGGCGGAACGAAGACGCATCCTCATAGCCGACCTCACGGCCGATCGCCTCGACCGCCGTGCTGGTGGTCTCCAGCAACTGCTTGGCCTCCTCGATCCGCAACGCCTGAATATAGGCCAGCGGCGAATAGCCGGTAGCCGTCCGAAAGCGCCTGTCGAAGCTGCGTTTCGGCAGGCCTGATTGCCGGACCAGGTCGCCCACGACATCGGCCTTGTGGTAGTTCTCCGCGATCCATTGCTGCGCGCGCTCGATCGTCGCGTCGCCGTGGTTCACGTTCTGGATCAAGCTCGCATAGGGCAACTGTCCGTCGCGGTGCCACTGATACAGGAACAGTTTCGACAGCCGGATGGCTTCCGCGGTGCCGGCGAATTTGGCCACCAGCAGCAACGCCAGGTCCTGCCATGACGATGCGCCACCGGAGCAGACGATGCTGTGGCCGTCGCCGCCCTGGACGATCAGACGGTCGGCGTGCAGCGTCACGTCGGGATACTGCTCCTTGAACAGCGCGGCGTAGCTCCAATGCGTCGTTGCCGCTTCGCCTTCGAGAAGGCCGGCTTCGGCGAGCACCAGCGATCCGCCGCAGGCCGAATAAAGCGCGGCGCCCTGGCCGTGCATCGCCTTGATCCAGTCCAGCAGCCTGCGATCCAGCCCGCGGAGGCAGGCCGCCGATTGCACCATCACGTTCGGCACGAACACGACGTCGGTCCGGTTCACCTCGTTGATGCCGTCCTGCGGGACGATGCTGACGCCGGTCACGAGCTGCATCGGCTGTTTCGAGGTCGAAACGATTCGCGGGATGAAGATCGGATCATCTTCCTTTTCGCCGATAAAGCGGCCCGCTGCCCACAGCGTGTCGAATATGCCGTAGACGATCGACGGATCGCATTCGGCAAAGACCACCAGGCTCACATGAACTTGATCTCGCATGAATTTGGCTCAATCGCCCCGGAAGCGGCCATTTTGCCACTCACGGAGGGCTGCGGCCAGCCCTATCAGGACGACCAAACGACGCATTGGGCGCGCGCGTTCGAGCCGGGGAACGGATTCGAAAGGTCAAGTTCGATGTGCCAAAGCAAGAGCTTCTACGATCGTCATATTTCGCCGCGGCTGGTCCATGCCGGTTGCAGCGTCGAAGAGTTTGCAGCGATGCGCAGGCGGATCGTGCCGCGCGCCCGGGGAATCGTGGTCGAGGTCGGCTTCGGCTCCGGCCTCAATCTGCCCTGGTTCGATCCGAAGCGCGTCGACCTCCTGATCGGTATCGAGCCCGATGAAGCGATGATCGAGTTGGCGCAGGCGGAGCTCGACAAGATGGCTTTCCCGGCCGAGTTGCGCCAGGGCGTCGGCGAGAAGCTGCCGCTGAAGGATGCGATGGCCGACACTGTGGTGGTGACCTACGCGTTTTGCACGATTCCCGAGCCGGCTAAGGCGCTCGACGAGATCCGGCGGGTGCTCAAGCCAGGCGGCACGCTGCTGTTTTGCGAGCATGCCCGGGCCCAGGGCTGGCGGGGCAGCCTGCAGCGCGGCTTGAACGGCGCCTGGAGCGGCCTGTTCGGCGGTTGCAACCTGACGCGCGATCCGGTTTCAGCCATCGAAGCCGCCGGCTTTACGACCGATGACGTGGTCATCGAGCGCTTCTCGCTGCCACGGGTGATGCTTGGCATGCATTATTCCGGCGAGGCGCGGGTGCGGCGTGACGCTGATGGCGTGGTGTCAGAGATGCGGGAGGAGCAAGGCGCGGGCTAGGCCCGCGCTTGCTTTCCCGGCTGCTGATCTGGCGAACGGGAAACGGGCTCATCACCGTGCAGCCCCCGCGCTGAAAACTGCCTCACATCGGCGAGCATTTTCGCTTTCATCTCTGCGCAGGCGGTGGCGAGACGTTGCTCATCGAAGCGGGTACGGCGCACTTTTCGTCGCGGATGGCTTTGCACGAAGTGTTGCGAGTTTCGCTGCACTTCGAACGCCACCCGCTCGATTTGCTCTTCGACCGTCTTCTCGGGCAGCCAGATATTCCCCTGCAGGCCCTTGCGGATGCCGTACGGGTAGGGTGCCGCTATGTGGTAGTGACCCATGGGATAGGCGTAGCAATCGAATTTCAGGATCTCGCATCCGTGCACCACCAGGAAGGCTGCGGGGCCGGTATATCTGACGCCGTCGGACCCGACCCGGTCGATCCAGTAGGTCTCGAGAAAGCAGCCCTCCTGAAGGTCGTACCTGACCAGGTTGGTCCGGTCCCGCATTTCATCTGCCACGCCCGTGAGCCACCAGAGCCGTCGGTCGCGCGTCAGGTAAAACCAGTGTGCGGGCAGGCGTCGCGTAATGAAATGGAATCGCGGGCGCCAGGCTTCGGGCACCATGCGTCGGAGATGATTGATCGGCAGCAGCATCGACGAGAATCCTTGATGGTAATTGCCGGCTTCTGCATCGCGATGAAAAGCCGAAATCCGGTGCGATTCAGTCCATTTCACCACAGCAATTCACCACAGCAATGTGACAAATTGCATTCACTTGGGCGCCGTGGCCGGCGTGGCTGCGTGCCGGTTTTCGAGGCACCGAATTCGCGCCCTAGCCGACCACACACGGCACACGCAAAAATCCGCGAAACCGGGCGCGGCCGCCGCGCACCGGCGCGCCGTTCAGCGCATAGCCGGGAAACCGCGACAGAAACCGCGAAATCGCGATGGCGCCTTCGAGCCGCGCCAGCGCCATCCCCGCGCATTGATGCGCGCCGGTGGCGAAGGCGAGATGCCGGTTCGGAGCGCGGGCGATGTCGAGGGTTTCCGGATCGGAAAACTGTTGCGGATCGCGGTTGGCCGCGCCGATGCACAGCGTCACCGGGGTGCCGGCGGGAAGCGTGACGCCGCCGAGTTCGACCGGCTCGACGGTCATGCGGTTGCCGAGCTGGTTCGAACTCTCGAAGCGCAGGATTTCTTCCACCGCGGTCTTGATCAGATCCGGATGTTCGATCAGCCGCCGCTTCTGCGCAGCGTTGCCGGACAACGCCACCAGCCCGTTGCCGATCAGGTTGGTGGTGGTCTCATGTCCGGCGTTGAGCAGGAAGATGCAGTTGTGAAGCAGTTCCTTCTCGGTCAGCCGCTCGCCATTGTCCTCGCCCTGAATGAGGCGGGTCAGCACGTCGCGTTCGGCGTTGCCCGGTTTTGCCCGGCGCCGCGCCACCAGGATTTCCAGATAGGCGAGAAAATCCGTCACCGCCTGGTTGCCGCGGGCAAAAACGTCCGGGGAGATCACGGGCTCGAGCGCGCCCAGGATCGCGAGCGACCAGTCGCGCAAGGGACCGCGTTCCTGCTGCGGCACGTCCAGCAGATTGCCGATTACCTCGATCGGGATCGCTGCGGCAAAGTCGTCGATCAGGTCGACATTGTCTTTGGCGGCGATCCCGGCCAGCAACCGGTCCACCAGCGCGATCAGATCGGGCTCCATCCCGGCGATGGCGCGCGGCGACAGTGCGCCCATGATCAGCCGGCGCACCCTGGTGTGCGCGGGCGGATCGTTGAAGACGAGGCTGGTGGTGTGGTGCTCGTAGAGCGGGGAATCGCCGTATTTCGGGAAGAACTCCCGCTTCTTGTCGGATGAGAAAAGCCTGGTGCTTTTGTAGGCTGAGACCAGGTCGTCATAGCGGGTCAGGAACCAGGAGCCGTTGGGCATGCGCTTGACCGGCTCATGCTCCCGCAGGGCACGATAGGTCGGATAGGGGTCGGCATAGAATTCACCCGTCAGCTTCTCGATATCGAAGCCCGCCGCCAGTTCGCGCGCATCCGCATTCATGCTGCCATACCCTTTGATGCAGACCGATATGCCGTTTTAGCTCTTTCGCAGAATCCGGCGACCTCTATGGTGCCGCAAGGTCGCTTGAGTTCCAAAGTCTGGTCCATGGTCATTTCGGCCCGGCCGGCCCGGCCGGCCCGGCCGGCCCGGGCGCGTGCGCTGCAGCATGGTCTTGACTTTTTGTGGAGGTGAGTGCTTACTCACAACCATGAGTACCCCCTTGCGCATGACCAGCGACCTGAGGCGGCAGCTAATCCTCAGCGCCGCCAAGCGTTGCTTTGCCCGCCACGGCTTCGCCGGGACGACGACCAAGAGCGTCGCCGCGGCCGCCTCCATTTCGGAAGGATTGCTGTTCAAGCATTTTCCGTCCAAGGCCGCGCTTTATGCGGAGATCCTGGCCGAGGAATGCGAGGCCGATCCCGATCTGGTTCACCTGCTCGGGTCGGAGCCGTCGACCGCGACCCTGGTACAACTGGTCCGCAGCATGGTCGAACATTTCGTGCAGATCATGGACGATGAGGAGGAAGCGCAACGCCTCCGGCTCATGACCACGAGCCACCTCGATGACGGCGAATTCGCCCGGCTGCTCTATGGCAAGGTGAGCGACCTGATCGGGCCGGTGTTCACGGCATCGCTGGAGCGCGCCGTGGCGGCGGGCGAGGCGTCGCGCATCGGAAGCGAGCCGCTCAATCTGTTCTGGTTTGCGCATCACACGGTGGTGATGGCGGCGCTGACGCGGCTTCCGGCCGTCCACTGTCTCACTTACGGCAATGCGGCCGGTCTCGAACGGCAACTTTGCGAATTCATTCTCCGCGGAATTGGACTTAACGAAGCCGCAATTGCTTCGCATTTGGGCCGCGAAAGGTCGCCGGCTCCGGGGCAATCGGTTACTGCAGAAAGTGCATGACATGAACATCGTGACCGAATCCCATATCGCCGGCGAGCCGATCACCGAGAAGCCGCACAAGCGTCCGGTGCGCATGGTGCGCTGGTTCATCATCGTCGGGCTGCTGCTGGCGCTGTTGGTCGGCGGCATCGTCGGGTTCAACTGGTTTCGCGGCAAGATGATCGCGCAGTTCTTCGCCAACATGAAGCCGCCGCCGATCACGGTCACCGTCGCAGAGGCCAAATCGGAGGTAGTTCCGAATTTGCTCAAGGCGGTCGGCGATCTCGCCGCCGTGCATCAGGTCAATGTCACGTCGGATGTCAATGGGCGCATCACCGCCATCATGTTCGACGCGGGCTCCACCGTGAAGGCCGGCGCGCCGCTGGTGCAATTGTTCGACGGCCCCGAGCAGGCGGACCTCGCGAGCTTCAAGGCGCAATCCACGGTGGCGCAGCTGACGCTGGAGCGCGCCAAGCAGTTGGCTTCGCGCCAGTTCGGCCCGCAGGCGACGGTGGATTCCGCGCAGGCGGCCTATGACCAGGCCGAGGCCGGCATCGCCAGGACCCAGGCCGTCATTTCCCAAAAGCTGGTGCGCGCGCCGTTCGACGGCGACCTCGGCGTCCGCAGGGTCGAGGTCGGACAGTATCTCACCGCGGGGACGCAGATCGTGTCGCTGACCGATCTGTCGAACCTCTTTGCCAATTTCACGACGACGGAAAAGGACAGTGGGCTGCTCAAGGTCGGGCAGACCGTGCGTATCGTGGTCGATGCCTATCCCGGCAAAACCTTCGAGGGCAAGATCACCGCCATCGAGCCGCAGATCAGCAGCGACACCCGCAACATCCGCGTTCAGGCCACGATCGCCAATCCCGATCGCATCCTGAAGCCCGGCATGTTCGCCACCACGACGGTGGTGTTGCCGGACAAGCCGGCCGTCATCACGGTTCCCGAAACCGCCGTCGACTACACGCTGTACGGCGATTCGGTCTACGTGATCACCGAGAAGAAGGAGGATGACGGCAAGGTCAGCCTGACCGCCGTCCGTACCTTCGTGCGCGCCGGCGACCGGATCGACGGGCGCGCCGTGATCACCAGCGGCCTGAAAGCCGGCGACCGCGTGGTGGCGGTCGGACAGCTCAAGCTGCAATCCGGAGCGGCGGTCGCCATCTCGACCGATCCGCCGCCGCCGATCCCGGCTCAAGCGCCGCGCAACTAGGCAATTCTGCGCGGACCCTATGGTCCCGCAATAAAGATCGACCACGGAGCGCCTGTAATGGCTTTTACCGATATCTTCATCAAGCGCCCCGTGCTGTCGCTGGTCGTCAGCCTGCTGATCCTGCTGATCGGCTTCAAGGCGGCGACTTCGCTGCCGATCCGGCAATATCCCAAGCTGTCGAACACCGTGATCACGGTGACCACGGTGTATCCCGGCGCGTCGCCGCAACTGATGCAGGGCTTCATCACCACGCCGTTGGAGCAGGCGGTGTCCTCAGCCGAAGGCGTCGACTACATCACCTCGTCCTCGACCCAGGGCCAGAGCCTGATTTCGGTTTACGTCAAGCTGAACTTCGATCCCAACCAGGCGCTGACCGAAGTGATGGCGAAGGTGAACTCGGTCAGATACTTGATTCCGAGAGAGGCCAACGATCCCGTCATCGTGAAATCGACCGGCCAGACCACGGCGGTGATGTATCTGGGATTCTCCAGCGAGGAGCTCTCGGGATCGGCGATATCGGACTACCTGACGCGCGTGGTGCAGCCGATCCTGTCGACCGTCGACGGTGTGGCATCGGCCGATATTCTCGGCGGACAGACCTTCGCCATGCGCATCTGGCTCGACCCTGCGCGAATGGCCGGCCGTGGCGTATCGCCAGAGGACATCGCCGTGGCGATACGGGCCAACAACTTCCAGGCTGCCGCCGGGCAGGCCAAGGGTTACTTCATCGTCTCGAATGTGACGACCAATACCGACCTGCAGAACGTCGACCAGTTCAAGCGCATGACCGTCAAGGCCAAGGACGGCGGCTTCGTGCGGCTTGAAGACGTCGCCACCGTCGAACTGTCGGCGCAAAGCACCGACGCCAGCGTCGCCTTCTCCGGCGAGCGCGCGATCTTCATCGGCGTGCAGGCCACGCCGCAAGGCAATCCGCTCAACATCGTCACCGGCGTACGTGCTCTGTTTCCGGAGCTGGAGCGGAACCTGCCGCCGTCGCTCAAGATGAAAGTCGCTTACGACTCGACCAAGTTCATCCGTTCCTCGATCGACGAGGTCCAGATGACCCTGATCGAGGCGGTCGGCATCGTGGTCGTGGTGATCTTCCTGTTCCTGGCGTCGTTCCGGTCGGTGATCATTCCGGTCGTCACCATTCCGCTGTCGCTGATCGGCGTCTGCAGCCTGATGCTGGTGGCCGGATTCAGCTTCAACCTGCTGACGCTGCTGGCGATGGTGCTGGCGATCGGGCTCGTGGTCGACGACGCCATCGTGGTGGTGGAGAATATCCACCGCCATCTCGAGGAAGGCAAATCGCCGGTGCAGGCCTCGTTGCAGGGCGCGCGCGAGATCGTCGGTCCGGTGATCTCGATGACCATCACGCTGGCCGCGGTCTATGCGCCGATCGGATTCCTCGGCGGCCTCACCGGTTCGCTGTTCCGCGAATTCGCCTTCACGCTGGCGGGATCGGTGATCGTTTCCGGCGTGATCGCGCTGACGCTGTCGCCGATGATGTGCTCGGTGCTGCTCAAGCATGGGCAGAGCGGCTGGTTCGCCCAGAAAGTCGACAAGGTATTCGGCGCCACCACGCGCTGGTACGGCAGGCAGCTGGACCGCTCGCTCGACTACCGCCCGATCACGGCGATGTTCGCGGTGACGATCCTCGGTCTCGTGGTGTTTCTCTATCAGAACACCCCGAAAGAGCTGGCGCCCGAGGAGGATCAGGGCATCGTATTCGCGGTCGTCAAGGCGCCGAAATACGCCAATATCGACTACACCGATTTCTACAGCAGCAAGATGGACAAGGCGTTCGCGGCCTTTCCCGAGACCGACCTGCGCTTTGTGATCAACGGCACCGCCGGCCCGAGCAACGGCATCGCCGGCATGCTGCTGAAACCGTGGGACGAGCGCAAGCGTTCCTCGCTCAAGCTGAAACCGTTGGTGCAGGCGGAACTCAGCAAGATCGAAGGCGTCAACGCGTTCGCGTTCAATCTGCCGCCGCTGCCCGGTGGTCCGGGCGGCCTGCCGATCCAGATGGTGATCAACTCCACCAACGGCTACCAGGCGATCTATGAGGAGATGCTGAAGCTGAAGGACGCCGCGCGCAAGAGCGGGCTGTTCATCGTCGCCGACAGCGATCTCGACTTCAACCAGCCGGTGGTGCGGGTGAAGATCGACCGCTCCAAGGCCAACGATCTCGGCATCACCATGGCGCAGGTCGGCACTACGCTGGCGACGCTGCTCGGCGGCAATTACACTAACCGCTTCAACCTCGAGGGTCGGTCGTACCAGGTGATCCCGCAGGTGCCGCGCGGGCAGCGGTTGTCCCCGGAATCGCTTGCGAATTTTTACGTGCCGACCTCCACCGGCCAGCAGGTGCCGTTGTCGACGGTGGTATCGATCGAAACCGCGACCGATCCCAACGCGCTGACGCATTTCAATCAGTTGAACGCCGCGACCTTCCAGGCGGTGCCGATGCCGGGCGTGACCGTTGGTCAGGCCGTCGATTTCCTCGAAGGTCAGGCCAAGAACCTGCCGGCCGGCTACAGCCACGACTATCTCGCGGACAGCCGGCAATATGTGCAGGAAGGCAACCAACTCGCCATCGCATTCGGCTTCGCGCTGATTATCATCTTCCTGGTGCTGGCGGCGCAGTTCGAAAGCCTGCGCGACCCCCTGGTGATCCTGATCAGCGTGCCGATGGCGATCTCGGGCGCATTGATTCCACTGTTCTTCGGCCTCGCGACGATCAATATCTATACCCAGGTCGGGTTGCTGACCCTGATCGGATTGATCAGCAAGCACGGCATCCTGATGGTCGAGTTCGCCAACGAGCTGCAGCACAAGGAAGGGCTCGACAAGCGTTCGGCGATCGAGATGGCGGCGCGGGTTCGGCTTCGTCCGATCCTGATGACGACAGCGGCGATGGTGACGGGCTTGCTGCCGCTGCTGACGGCAACGGGCGCCGGTGCCGCGAGCCGGTTCTCGATCGGTCTTGTGGTGGTGTCCGGCATGATGATCGGCACGCTGTTCACGCTGTTCGTGTTGCCCGCGGTCTATGTGGCGATCGCCACCAATCACCGCGCCAATGCCGAATCCCAGCGTACCCGGGAGATCGAGGAATTCGATCTGGGTTTGAAGGCGACCTGAGCCTGGATAAGTATTTCCCGAGCGACAGCGGATTTAACCCCGCTGTCGCTTTCGTTTTGCCCCGTGCTATCGTGCCCATGCGCAGCGACGCCCAAGGCGTTCGCATGCAGCTTGAAAAGGTACCGAGGGGGCAACAGAAATGACGCGTGATTTTCCGGCCGGCAATTACAGCTTCATTCCGGCGGTGTTTCAGTATTCGAGCGGTGCTGCGGCCAGCCCCGGTTATGAGATCGAGCGCGTGCGCTTCGACAGGATGCCGCCTTTGGCCGAGGGCTTTGCGCTGATCAAGCAATACATCGAGGACGCGGGGCGGCCGCTGACCTCGTTCTGCGCCTGCGAATTGCGCTCGCCGGCGGCGTTCACCGAGGACGGCTTTTTGAAGTTCAACCAGCACTACGTCAGGACGCTGGCGGAGTGGGGCCTGTTCGACGGCACGACCAATCCGGTGGCGCGCAGCAATGTCTGCCCGGAGATCGATCCGCCGGCCGAGCCGTCATTTTTCGCCTTCTCGTTCACCCGCCCGAGCGGCAACCCCAGTCCGAGTTTCGTCATCGCCGGCGGCGCCGAATCCCGCGACGGGCCCGGCACCTATCCCGAGCGCACGGTGCGCTACCGCGACGTCAGCCCGGACGGCTTGAAGGAAAAGGTCCGCTTCACCGTCGCCTCGATGGAGGCCCGCCTCGGCGCCTTCGGGTTCGGCTGGAAGGACACCACGGCGGCGCAGGCCTATACCGTGCATGACTTCCATCCGGTGATCGCGGATGAACTGGTTCGCCGCGGCGTCATGCGGTCCGGCCTGATCTGGCATTTTGCCCGCCCGCCGGTGATCGATCTCGAATACGAGATGGATTGCCGAAGGGTGCTGCGCGAGACGGTGATTTAAGCGGTGGGCTTTCCTCCCTCTCTCGCGCAAGCGCGGGAGAGGGGGCGCAGTGCGTTCGCTGCGGAATTATTCTCGCTTCTACCGGCCGGCCGCGTAGCCCTGCATGCCCCTCGGATTGGCGGCGGCGCGGCGGCGGCGGCCGAGTTTCGAGGCCGCGGTGAGCCGGCCCTCCGACCAGGCGGGGCCGGTCTCGACGACATGTCCGCGATCCTTCAGGACATCGACGGTCGCCTTCGGCACGCGGTCTTCCACCACGAGCACGCCGGGCCGCGAGGTACGCGGCCAGAACGAAATCGGGAAATGCTCGGAGTGCCATGCCGGCGCATCGATCGCTTCCTGCAGGTTCATGCTGGCGTGAACGTGCCGCAGGAAGAATTGCGTGGTCCACTGATCCTGCTGGTCGCCGCCGGGCGAGCCCCAGGCCATGTACGGCTCGCCGTCGCGCAGGCACATGCTGGGCGAGAGCGTGGTGCGCGGGCGCTTGCCCGGCGCCAGGGCGGCGGGATGGTTTTCCTCGAGCCAGAACATCTGGGCGCGGCTGCCGAGGCAGAAGCCGAGTTCGGGAATCACCGGCGACGACTGCAGCCAGCCGCCGGACGGCGTCGCCGAGATCATGTTGCCGGCCTGGTCGATGATGTCGAAATGCACGGTGTCGCCGCGCACTTCGCCGAAGCGGCCGACGGTCGGCTCGCCCGCGCCCATGGCGCCGACGGCCTCGCGCTGGCCTTCCTGGCGGCGCAGCTTTACGACGGAGCCAAAGCCTTCGACCGAGCCGGGCAGGAAGTCGAGCGAGGCCGTATCCCTGGAGATCAGCTTGCGGCGTTCGTCATTGTAGGCGTCCGACAGCAGCGTCGCGATCGGGATCTCGCTGAAGTCGGGATCGCCATAAAACTTCTCGCGGTCGGCGAAGGCCAGTTTTGCACATTCGATCTGCAGGTGAATGAACTCCGGTCCCGTCGGGTCGAGCCCGTCCAGTTCGAATCCCTTCAACAGCGCGAGCTGTTGCAGCATCACCGGGCCCTGGCTCCAGACCCCGGGCTTGCAGACCGTGTAGCGGCCATAGTCGTAAGTCAGCGGTGCTTCGACCGAGGGCTGCCAGCGCGCCATGTCGTCTGCACGCAGCACGCCCTTATGCGCCGAGCCGCTGACATCCATGACGTCTTGCGTGCGGCAGAATTTGTCGATCGCTTCGGCGACAAAACCCTTCGACCATGCGCGCCGTGCCGCTTCGATCTGCGCGACCCGATCGCTGCCGGCGCTTTCGGCTTCCTTCAGGATGCGGGCATAGGTTTCCGACAGCGTCCTGTTGGTGAACAGCGTGCCGGGTTTCGGCACCTCGTTGTTGGGCAGATAGACCGCGGCGGATGTTTTCCAGTGCGTGCGGAACATGTTCTCGACGGTCTGGATGGTCGCGGCGGCGCGCTCCACCAGCGGGTAGCCGTCACGGGCGTAGCCGATGGCGGGCTCCAGCACGTCGCGCAGCCGCAGCGTGCCGTAATCGCGCAGCAGCAGCATCCAGGATTCGAAGGTGCCGGGCACGCAGGCAGCCAGCAGGCCGGTGCCGGGCACCATATCGAGGCCCTCGCTGCGATAATGCGCGATGGTGGCGCCTGATGGCGCCGGGCCCTGGCCGCAAATCACCTCGGTTCGCCCGCGCTTGACGTTGTGCACGATGATGGGCACGTCGCCGCCCGGACCGTTCAGATGCGGTTCAACCACCTGCAGCGTGAAGGCCGTGGCGACACCGGCATCGAAGGCATTGCCGCCTTTTTCCAGCGTCGCCATTCCGACCGCGGTGGCGATCCAGTGGGTGGAGGTCACGACCCCGAACGTGCCTTCGATTTCCGGCCGGGTGGTGAAGGGATCGGGATTGATGTTGCTCATGGGAATCCAACGGTGTGGCGGTCGCAGGGTGCTGCGCACTTGATCACAGCGAGGACGGCCTGCCAACCAAGCCGGAACGCATTGCTGCTCCCACCGCAGTGATCATGCCGGCGCTGCGACGCGGACCGGATCGTTGACGGCATGGCAGGCGACGCCGTCGATCAGCGCCGGCGCTACCTTGCGGCACAGGTCGAACACCAGCGGACAGCGCGGGTTGAACGCGCAGCCGGGCGGCGGATCGATCGGGTTGGGGATTTCGCCCTGCACCGGGATGCGCTGGCGGCCGGACATCGCGAGATCGGGAACCGCGCCCAGCAACATCTTGGTGTAGGGCATTCGCGGGTTGCTGAAGAGCTCCCGCCCTTCGGCGATCTCGACGATGCGGCCGAGATACATCACGCCGATACGGCTCGCCATGTGCCGGACCACCGCGAGGTTGTGGCTGATGAAGAGATAGGTGAGGCCGAACTTGTCCTGCAGGTCGCGCATCAGATTGAGGATCTGCGCCTGCACCGAAACATCGAGCGCCGAGGTCGGCTCGTCGCAGACGATGAACTCGGCTTCCGACGCCAGCGCCCGCGCAATGGCGATCCGTTGCCGCTGCCCGCCGGAAAATTCGTGCGGATACTTCACTGCGTCGTCGGCATGCAGGCCGACGAGTGACAGGAGTTCGCCGACCCGCGCCTGGATGTTGCGCTCGCCCTCGATCAGGTCGAAGGCGCGGATCGGCTCGGAGACGATGGCGTCGACCCGGAAGCGCGGATTGAGGCTGGCATAGGGATCCTGGAAGATCATCTGGATGCGGCGGCGCAACTGCTGGCGCGCCTGCAATTGTTTGGCGGCGCTCATCGACACCCCGTCGATGATGACTTCGCCCGAACTCGGCGGCAGCAGGCCGACCACCATGCGGGCGACGGTGGTCTTGCCGGAGCCGGATTCGCCGACCAGGGCAAAGGTCTCGCCCTTTTGGATGTCGAAGGTGACGCCGTCGACCGCCTTGAGAAATTCGAGATGGCCGCCCTCGATCACCCGGTTGAGCCAGGGTTTTGACACGTCGAACACCCGGCGCAGATTCTTGACGTCGATGAAGGGGGCTGAATTCATGCCGCGGTTTCCGTCGCGGCGGTGTCGTAGAGATGGCAGGCCACGGCCTGGGCGCCGTGCCGGATCGGTTCCGGCCGCTCGACCCGGCAACGGTCGAACGCGAAGGCGCAACGTGGGTTGAACGGGCAACCCGGCGGGATCACCGACAGCCGCGGCATCGAGCCCGGGATCTGGACCAGGCGGTCGGTGTCGCTGGCGAGCGTCGGGATCGCGCCCATCAGGCCCTTGGCATAGGGATGCAGCGGGTTCTGCACCACGTCCAGCACGGGTCCGATCTCGGCGATACGGCCGGAATACATTACCGCGACGCGGTCGGAAGTCTCGGCGATCACGCCCATGTCGTGGGTCACCAGCATCACGGCGGTACCGTGGTCGCGTCCGAGCCGCTTGATCAGCGAGATGATCTGGGCCTGCACCGAGACGTCGAGCGCGGTGGTCGGCTCGTCGGCGATGATCAGTTCAGGCTCGGCGCAGATCGCCAGCGCGATCACGACGCGCTGGCGCATGCCGCCGGAGAATTCGTGCGGATAGGCGTCGATGCGCTTTTCCGGGGCGGGAATGCCGACCTCGGCCAACAGGTCGATGGCGCGCTTGCGCGCCGCCGTTTCCGACAGGTTGAGATGGGTCCGGATGGTCTCGACCAGCTGGTCGCCGATCCGGTACAGCGGATTGAGGCTGGTGAGCGGGTCCTGGAAGATCATGCCGATGCGTTTGCCGCGGATACGGCGCAACTCCTCCGGCGGCAGATTGTCGATCCGCAGGCCCGACAGATAGATCTCGCCGCCGGCAATGCGGCCGGGCCGGTCGATCAGGCCGATCACCGCAAGGCCGGTGACGGATTTGCCGGCGCCGGATTCGCCGACCACGCCCAGCACCTCGCCCTTGGCGATGTCGAACGACACCCCGTCGATGGCGCGCAGGGTGTCGCGGCGGGTGACGAACTCCACCTTCAGATTGCGCACGGAGAGAACGGGTTCGGTCATGCGACTTCGGCATCGGTCTTGAGGCCGACCCTGATGAAGAATGAACACGCACCGGTGTCATCGCCCGGCTTGACCGGGCGACCCAGTATTCCAGAGACGGTCATGGTCAACGCGGAAGCCGCTGCGTACTGGATCGCCCGGTCAAGCCGGGCGACGACAGTCTTGTCGTGTTGGGCGTCTTGCCAAGCCCAGGTTCTTGCGATGGCAAGCATGGGGTTCGCCACGTCCATCATCGCAGTTTCGGGTTGAGCGCGTCGCGCAGCCAGTCGCCGAGCAGGTTGATCGCCAAGATCAGCGACGCCAGCGCGAGGCCCGGAAAGGCCACGATCCACCATTCTCCCGCGAACAGATAATTGTTGCCGATCCGGATCAGGGTGCCGAGCGAGGGCATGGTGTCGGGCATGCCGGCTCCTAGAAACGACAGCGTCGCCTCGGTGATGACGGCGAGCGCGAGATTGATGGTGGCGATCACCAGGATCGGTCCCATCGCGTTGGGCAGCACGTGACGCAGCATGATCACGGGCGCGGGCAGGCCGATCAGCTGCGCCGCCGCCACGTAATCCTTGTTCTTTTCCACCATGACCGAGCCGCGCACCGTGCGGGCATACTGCACCCAGAAGCTCAATCCGATCGCGAACACCAGAACGCCCAGCGTGCTCGTGGCGTCGAGGCTGTTGCCGAACACCGACTTGACCACGCCGTTGATCAGCAGCGCGATCAGGATGGCGGGGAAGGTCAGCTGCACGTCGGCGATCCGCATGATCAGGCCGTCGACCGCGCCGCCGACATAGCCCGCGATCAGTCCGAGGACGATGCCGAGCGTGCCGGAGAACAGGACGCCGAGTACGCCGACGGTGAGCGAAATCCGCAGGCCGTAGAGAATGGCGGAAAACACGTCGCGGCCCTGTTCGTCGGTGCCGAGCAGGAACGGGCTTTGTCCTTCGGCGGTCCACAGCGGCGAAATCCGCGAATTCATCAATTGAAGCTGCGCCGGATCGAACGGATTCTGCACCGCCAGAAGCGGCGCCAGGATCGCCAGCAGAAAGAACAGCACGGTCACGGCGGCCGCGACCATCGTCATCCTTGAGCGTCGGAACGAATAGAACACGTCGCTGTCGAGGGCGCGCTTGAGCCAGCCGCTGCCGGCATGCGGGCGCGGCGCGCTCGGTTCGGCTGGGTGCGGCACGGCGGCGTCTGTCATCAAGCGGATCCCGGGTTCAGGTCGGGCGGCGGAGGGTGGAGCGCAGGCGCGGATCGACCACCGTATAGAGAATATCGACCACGAGATTGATGGTGACGAAGATCAGGGACACCATCAGCAAGTAGGCGGCCATAATCGGAATATCGACGTTCTGCACGGCTTGCACAAACAATAGTCCCATGCCTGGCCACTGGAAGACGGTTTCGGTAATGATCGCAAATGCAATAACCGAGCCAAACTGCAGGCCGGCAACCGTGATGACGGGAACCAGAGTGTTCTTCAGCGCGTGACCGAAATGGATTGCCCGCGTCGTCAGGCCGCGCGCCCGCGCGAAGCGGATGTAATCGGTGCGCAGCACCTCGAGCATTTCGGCCCGCACCAGCCGCATGATCAGTGTCATCTGGAACAGGCCGAGCGTGACCGAGGGCATGATCAGGGCCTTGAGGCCGGAAATCGTCAGCAGGCCGGTGGTCCACCAGCCAATCCGCACCACGTCGCCGCGGCCGAACGACGGCAGCCAGCCCAGCACCACCGCGAACAGATAGATCAGCAGAATGCCGATCAGGAAGGTCGGCAGCGAAATTCCGATCAGCGACACCGCCTGGAACACCTTGGCCAGAAACGTGTCGCGCTTCAGCGCCGAATAGACCCCCATCAGGATGCCGAACACCATCGCGAAAATGGTGGCGCAGGCGGCGAGTTCCAGCGTCGCCGGCATCCGCTCCATCAAGAGATTCGAGACCGGCTGGCGAAATTGATAGGAGACGCCGAATTTGAACTGCGCGGCGTTGCCGAAATAGCGGGCGAACTGCAGCACCACCGGATCGTCGAGCCCGAGCGACTTGCGCACGGCTTCGCGTTCGGCGGCCGGCGTATCCAGCGAGACGATCTGGTTGACCGGATCGCCCGCGAAACGGAACATCGAGAACGAGATGATCCCGACCGCGATCATGACGCCAATGGCCTGGATGGCGCGGCGCAGCGTGAAAGCGAGCATGTGATCCTTTCACTTGGCGATGTGGCGGACGGGCGTCAGCCCGAAATGAACGGTCCCGGGAGCGGGAAGCCACCGGGACCATCAACCTCGAAACCGTCTAGTCCTGTTTGGTTGCCCAATACAGCAGAACCTGATTGTCGGGCCGTTGCGTCAGTTTCACCTTCTTCGATACGCCCCACGCCAGCGCCTGCTGATGCAGCGGGATATAGCCGAAATCCTTGGCGGCGATTTCGAACGCTTCCTTGATCATGAGATCGCGTTTGGCGGTATCCGTCTCCAGCAGCACCTTGTCGGTGATGGCGTCCATCTTCTTGTTGCAGTAGCCGCCGAGATTGGCCTCGCCGCGGTTGGATTTCGGATCGTCGCGGCATCCCATGATGTCGTGCAGGACGTTGTGGGCGTCCGAGGTGCCGGGTGTCCAGCCCAGCAGATAGAACGACGTCTGGTAGCCGCCGGGCTTCAGCACCTTGGCGAAATACTGCGCCTTGGGCTGCGCCAGCAGGTTCACCTTGACGCCGATGCGCGCCAGCATGCCGACCACCGCCTGGCAGATCGCGGCGTCGTTGACGTAGCGGTCGTTCGGGCAATCCATCGTGACTTCGAAGCCGTTGGGATAGCCGGCCTCGGTCAGGAGCTTCTTGGCGCCGTCGGGATCGAATTTCGGGCGAGTGAAGTCCTTGGAAAGCGGGAACAGCTGCGGCGCGATCATCAGCGCGGACGGCGTCGAGAGGCCGCGCATCACGCGGGTCTTGATCAGCTCAATATCCACCGCCTTGAAGAACGCCTCGCGCACCTTGACGTCCTTGAACGGATTCTTTCCCTTGACGTTCGAATAGAGGAGTTCGTCGCGGACCTGGTCCATGCCGAGGAAGATGGTGCGCAGCTCGGGGCCCTTCAGCACCTGGGCGTTCGGGCTCGAGTCGAGCCGCGCGATATCCTGCGTCGGAACCGGCTCGATGACGTCAACCTCACCTGACAGCAAAGCCGCCACGCGCGTGGCGTCCGAGCCGATCGGCGTGAAGACGATCTCCTTCAGATTATGCTCGGGCTTGCGCCACCAATTCGGATTGGCCTTGAACACGGTCTTGACGCCCGGCTGGTGGCTTTCGACGGTGAAGGCGCCGGTGCCGTTGGCGTTGAGCGAAGCAAAACTCGGAGAGGTCGCCGCGGCGGGCGTCGGGGCAGCCGCGTTGTTCGCCTCGGACCATTCCTTGTCCATGATGTACCAGGTGTCCCATTGCGAATTCAGAATGGGGTTTGGCGAGGTCAGGATGAAATCCACGGTGTGATCGTCGACCTTGACGACCTTGGCATCCTTGGCGAGGCGGGTCTGCAGGTTGGAGCCGGCGGCCCTGACGCGGTCGGCCGAGAACACGACGTCGTCGGCGGTGAAGGGGTTGCCGTTCTGGAACTTGACGTTCTTGCGCAGGTGGAAGCGCCAGCGTGTCGGCTCCGGCGTTTCCCAGCGCTCCGCAAGGCCGGGAATGATCTTGAGGTCCTTGTCGCGCGCGATCAGGCCCTCATAGACGTGACCGATATGGGCGTGCGTGGTGCTTTCGTTGAGGGTATAGGGGTCGAGCGATTTGAGGTCCCCTTGGTTGGCGTAGCGCAGAGATTGGGCCGATGCCGGCGCGATCGCCAAAGCGCCGATCGACAGAATAGTCGCTGCGAACAAGGTTTGACGTGCCGACATGTGTCAGGGTTCTCCGCTGTGACGCCGTTCATCGCTGCCATCATGCAACCATGGCTAATCCATTGTTGCCAGAGTTTGGCCGCCGCGCAAGCGCGATTTCCCCGGGGCAGCCCGCTTTGCGCGCCGCTACCTCAAGGGCCAGCTTCACGGTAAGCAACGGGACAGGAACGTGACATTCAACGGGAGTGCCGTGATGGCGGAATTCAAGGCCGATGTTCTCGTGCTGGGTGCGGGCATGGTCGGCGTCGGCGCCGCGCTGCACCTGCAGCAGCGGGGGCGCGATGTCATTCTGGTCGACCGGCACGAACTGGCCGGGGAGGAAACCAGTTTCGGCAATGCGGGAATGATCGAGTGCGCGTCGGTGTTTCCCTACATGTTTCCCCGGGATTTCGCACAGATCCTCCGCCATGCCCTGAACAGGGCGCCGCAGGTGCGCTACAGCCTCGCCGATCTGCCGGGCTTCCTGCCGTGGCTGGTGCGCTATTATCTCGCCTCCGCGCCGGACCGGGCGCTTCGCGGGGCGCTGGCGGTGATGCCGCTGATCCGCCGCAGCCTGATCGAGCATGAGGCGCTGATGGTGGAAGCCGGAGCGTTGGAGTTGATGCGGCGCTGCGGCTGGACCAAGATGTACCGCCACGATGCAACGCTGGCTCAGGCGGTGCGGGATTTCGAGCGAGCGAAGCAATACGGGGTTCAGGGCGAAATCCTCGACAACAAGGCGATTATCGCGCGCGAGCCTCACCTCAGCGGTGAATTCGCCGGGGCGATCCATTTCAGCGAACCCGGCTTCGTGCTCGATCCGGGCGGGCTGGCCAAAGCCTATGCTGCGCTGTTCCACCGCAAGGGGGGACGCTTCATGGTCGGCGATGCGCAGACCCTGGAGCAGGAGCCCGGCGGGCGATGGCAGGTCGCGACACCGGACGGCAAGGTGAGCGCGCGCGAGGTTGTCGTGGCGCTCGGACCGTGGTCCGATCTGGTATTCGGCCGCCTCGGCTATTCCATCCCGCTGAACGTCAAGCGCGGTTACCATCTGCACCTGGCGCCGCGCGGCAATGCCGTGCTGCATCATCCCGTGCTCGATGCCGACAATGGTTATGTGCTGGCGCCGATGAACCGCGGCATTCGCCTCGCCACCGGGGTCGAGTTTGCCCACCGTGATGCGCCGCCCACCCCGGTCCAGCTGGAGCGGGCGCTGCCGAAGGCCCGCCAGCTGTTTCCGCTGGGCGAAGCGGTCGACGCAAAGCCCTGGAAGGGCGCGCGGCCGTGCCTGCCCGACATGCTGCCGGTGATCGGCAGGGCGCCCCGTCATGCCGGGCTGTGGTTCGATTTCGGCCATCACCACCACGGCCTGACGCTCGGCCCCGCGACCGGCCGCCTGCTGGCGGAAATGATGACCGGCGAGACGCCGTTCGCCGATCCGACGCCGTTTGCCGTCGAGCGTTTCGGTTGACCATACCGGCGGAATGAAGCTCCGGCGCTCCATTCGGCCCGGTCAGGCCGCTTGCGTCGCGCCGCCTGTCGCGGCGATACTGTGGCAACTGTCGAATAGCGGTCAGGAGCCGACATGAAGGTCAACGTTGAAATAGATTGCACGCCGCTCGAAGCCCGGCAGTTTTTCGGGCTTCCGGACGTGCAGCCGATGCAAACCGCGGTCATGGACAAGCTTCAGCAGCAGATGCTGGCCAACATCGAAAAGGTTTCGCCGGAAGCGCTGATGCAGAGCTGGTTCACCTTCGATCCGAAACTCGCCGAGCGGTTCGGCGACATGTTCGTGACCATGGCGGGCCTCGGCGGATCGCGCACCGCCGACAAGAAGTAACGTGCCGATCGACCGCAGCGATGCGCCGCCGACGGACCGGCTTCGTCCGCCCGCACTCGGCCTGCTGCTGGCCGAGGCGAGAGGGATCTTCGAGTTCAACTTCAGCCTGCTGCTGTCGCCGCTGTTGATGCGCGCGCCGAGGGGCGACGGCCATCCGGTGCTGTTGCTTCCCGGGTTTCTCGCCAGCGACCTGTCGATGGCGCCGATGCGGCGATATCTCAGGGAACTCGGCTACGACACGCATGCGTGGCGGATGGGCCGCAACCTTGGCGGCGTGGCGCGGATGCGGGCCGCGTTGCGCGACCGGTTGGCCGAGATTCATGCCGCCACCGGCCGCAAGGTCAGCATTATCGGGTGGAGCCTCGGCGGCGTCTATGCGCGCGATCTGGCGCTGCAGGCGCCCGACATGGTGCGCAATGTCGTGACGCTGGGAAGTCCGTTCGCCGGCGACGTCAGGGCAACCAACGCGACGCGGCTCTATGAGGCGTTGTCCGGCGAGGCGGCGGACGACAATCCGGAGCTTCGGACCGCGATCGCGGGCGATCTGCCGGTGCCGGCGACGTCGATCTATTCGCGCACCGACGGCGTCGTGAACTGGCGAACCTGCCTGCTGCGCCCGTCCGATACCGCCGAAAACATCGAGGTCCACCTCGCCAGCCACATCGGGCTCGGCGTCAACCCGGCCGCGCTGTGGGCGGTCGCCGACCGCCTGGCCCAGCCCGAGGGCGAATTCAGGCATTTTGACCGATCGGGCCCGTTTGCCATTGCATATGCGCCCCCGGAAAATGCACAATCCTGACTAGAGTCCCGGTAACAGGGACCGTCTGAACGAAGAAGCGCCACCAAGGCGCCGCGTGATCTGCGGGAGGGAAGAACATGAGCGATGCCAAAAAGCTGACCTCGATGGACGCGTCGTTTCTGTACCTGGAAACGCCGGAAATGCCGATGCATGTCGGGAGCATGGCGATCTTCCGCCTGCCCGAGGACTACAAGGGCGACTTCTTCGAGGACTTCAAGGCGATGATCGCCTCGCGGCTGCATGTCGCGCCGATCCTGAAAGCGCGCCTGGAGAAGGCACCACTCGACATCGACCATCCCTCCTGGGTCGAGGACGACCAGTTCGACATCGACCGCCATATCTTTCGCGGCAGTCTGCCGGCTCCCTACGATCGTCCGACGCTGGAGCGCATCGTCGGCTGGATGCACGCCAAGCTGCTCAACCGCGCCCGTCCGCTCTGGGAGTTTTACGTCTTCGAAGGCATGAAGGACAACGAGATCGGGCTCTATTCCAAGATGCATCACGCCTGCATCGACGGCGGCGCAGGTGCTGCGCTGACCAACATGATCTACGACGTGACGCCGATCCCGCGGACCATCGAGCCGCCGACGGCGAAGGCCAGGGCCGGGCAGGAGCCGCGCGACATCGCCGCCAACCTGATCGATTCCTACCAGGCGCTGTGGCGCCAGCCGTTCGAGGCCTCGGGCGCCCCGAAGAGCATCGACCTGCCGCGCTCGGGCAAAAGCGATCTCGGGTCGATCCTGTTCGACAACGCCATGTTCCAGATCGAAAGCGCGGTGAAATTCGCCAGCGGCATTCCAACCATGCTGAAGAGCGTCTCCGACGTGGTCGGCAAGATTTCCGACCCGAAGTCGCGCGACAGCATGGCCAGCATGGTGTCGCCGTCGACCGTCCTGAACAAGGCGATCTCGTCGGAGCGCAGCTTTGCCGGCGTCTCGATCCCGCTGAGCCGGGCCAAGGCACTGGCCAAACAATCCGGCGGCAAGCTCAACGACGTGGTGCTGGCGCTGTCATCCGGCGTGGTGCGGCGCTATCTGCTGCAGCAGGGCGCGCTGCCGACCAAATCGATGACGGCCGCGGTGCCGATCTCGCTGCGCGAAGAGGGCAACACCGACGCCAACAACCAGGTGTTCGGCATGATCTGCTCGATCGCCACCAACATCGAGGATCCCAAGGCGCGGCTGGAGGCGATCATCGCGCAATCCACCAAGTCGAAGGAGATGTCGCATCCGCTGCGCGCCCTGATGCCGCAGGTGTCCAACGTCTCGATGCTCGGCGCGCCGATCCTGGTGCAGATCATGGCGCTGCTGTACAGCCGCTCCAATTTGTCGGACGTGCTGCCGCCGGCGGCGAACATCACGGTGTCCAACGTGCCGGGGCCGCGCCAGACGCTGTACGCGGCGGGCGCCGAGCTGCTGCACATCTTCCCGGTGTCGATCTCGACCCACGGGCTGGCGCTCAACATCACCGTGCAGAGCTATCGCGACCAGCTGGATTTCGGCTTCATCGCCGGCGCCAACATCATTCCCCATGTTCAGGTTCTGTGCGACATGCTGCCCGGGGAGTTCGCCGCGCTCGAAGCCGCCTTTGCGCCGCCGGCTGACCTCAAAAGCGCGGCAAGCTGAAGCCGTATGAGCCGATCGGTTAGAGTGAGAGATCTGTGATGATAGAGATGCCGCCGCTGCAGTTCGCCCGGACGAACGGTATTCGCATGGGGTACTACGAAGCCGGCCCGAAGACCGACGCGCCGCCGGTCATTCTGTGCCACGGCTGGCCGGAGATCGCGTTCTCCTGGCGCCATCAGATCAAGGCGCTCAGCGAGGCCGGCATCCGGGTGATCGCGCCCGATCAGCGCGGCTATGGCGCGACCGAACGGCCCGAGCCGGTCGAATCCTACGACATCGAGCACCTCACCGGCGACCTGATCGGCCTGCTCGACCATCTCGAGATCGACAAGGCGATCTTCGTCGGCCACGACTGGGGCGGCTTTATTGTCTGGCAGATGCCGCTGCGGCACATCGAGCGCGTCGCCGGCGTGGTCGGCATCAACACGCCGCACACCGGCCGGGCGCCGTCCGATCCGATCGAGCTTTTGCGCAAGCGTTTCGGCGAGCACATGTACATCGTCCAGTTCCAGGACCCCGGGCGCGAGCCCGACCGGATTTTCGGCAGCCGGGTCGAGCAGACTTTCGATGCCTTCATGCGCAAGCCGGTGCCGCGCGGCAACGCGCCGGCGGAAGAGGTGGTCGCCGGCGTCGGCGCATCGCCGCGGCTCAATCTGGCATTCCCGCAGATGATCGCCGGCTACGACGCCAGACATGATCCGCGAACACCGATCCTGTCGTCGGAAGAGAAAAAAGTTTTCGTCGACACGTTCACGAAGACCGGCTTCACCGGCGGCATCAACTGGTATCGCAACATGTCGCGCAACTGGCAGCGCTCGGCCGATATCGACCATACGGTGCGGGTGCCGGCGCTGATGATCATGGCCGAGAACGATCACGTGCTGCCGCCGTCGTCGGCCGACGGCATGGAGAAGATCATCCCGGATCTCGAAAAATACCTGATCCGCGACAGCGGCCACTGGACGCAGCAGGAAAAGCCGGACGAGGTCAGCGCCAAACTGATCGAATGGCGCAGGAAGCGGTTTGGGTAGGGGACGAAGTTCGGATTGAGACAAGCTCAGTGACGTCATCCTGAGGTGCTCGCCCTCTTGGGCGAGCCTCGAAGGATGCGGCGACAGGTGCAAGCGGCCATCCTTCGAGGCGCGCCGAAGAGCCGCGCACCTCAGGATGACGGTTGTGGGTGGTGAGATAGCGGAGAGAATCAAGCGATGGCGTCGACCAACAAACTGAGCCCGATTCCGCATCCGCCGAAGAAGCCGGTGGTCGGCAACATGCTGTCGCTGGATGCCAATGCGCCGGTGCAGCATCTGGTGCGACTTACAAAGGAGCTCGGGCCGATCTTCTGGCTCGACATGATGGGCGCGCCGCTGGTCATCGTCGCCGGCCACGACCTGATCGATGAACTCAGCGACGAGAAGCGCTTCGACAAGGCGGTGCGCGGTTCGCTGCGCCGGGTGCGTGCGGTCGGCGGCGACGGCCTGTTCACCGCCGATACCACGGAGCCGAACTGGAGCAAGGCGCACAACATCCTGCTGACGCCGTTCGGCAACCGCGCCATGCAGTCCTACCATCCGAGCATGGTCGACATCGCCGAACAGCTGGTGAAGAAGTGGGAACGGCTGAACGGCGACGAGGAAATCGACGTCGTTCACGACATGACGGCGCTGACGCTCGACACCATCGGCCTGTGCGGCTTCGACTACCGGTTCAATTCGTTCTACCGGCGCGATTACCACCCCTTCGTGGAATCGCTGGTGCGCTCGCTCGAGACCATCATGATGACCCGCGGCATTCCGCTGGAGAGCCTGTGGCTGCAGAAGCGCCGCCGCGATCTCGCCGCCGATGTCGCCTTCATGAACAGGATGGTCGACGAAATCATTGCCGAACGCCGCAGGAACGCGGAAGCCGCCGAGGGCAAGAAGGACATGCTCGGCGCCATGATGACCGGCGTCGACCGCGCCACCGGCGAACAGCTCGACGACGTCAACATCCGCTACCAGATCAACACCTTCCTGATCGCGGGCCACGAGACCACCAGCGGGCTGTTGTCCTGCACGCTATATGCGTTGCTGAAGCATCCCGACGTGCTGAAGAAGGCCTATGAGGAAGTCGACCGGGTGCTCGGCCCCGACACCGAGGCGCGGCCGACCTATCAGCAGGTCACGCAGCTCACCTACATCACGCAGATTCTGAAGGAGGCGCTGCGGCTGTGGCCGCCGGCGCCGGCCTATGGCATCTCGCCGCTGAAGGACGAAACCATCGGCGGCAAGTACCAGCTCAGGAAGAACACGTTCGTCACCGTGCTGGTGATGGCGTTGCACCGCGACCCCAGCGTGTGGGGTCCCAATCCCGACGCCTTCGATCCCGAGAATTTCAGCCGCGAAGCCGAGGCGGCGCGCCCGGTCAATGCCTGGAAGCCGTTCGGCAACGGCCAGCGCGCCTGTATCGGCCGCGGCTTTGCCATGCACGAGGCGGCGCTGGCGATCGGCATGATCCTGCAGCGCTTCAGGCTGATCGACAATCACCGCTATCAGATGGTGCTGAAGGAAACGCTGACCATCAAGCCCGACGGCTTCAAGATCAAGGTGCGCCCGCGCACCGATGCGGAGCGCGGCGCGTTCGCCGGCCGCGCCACGACGACGGCGGCGGCGTCG
>JBDRNF010000114.1:0-5018 GCA_043811435.1 Pseudomonadota bacterium | reverse complement strand
GTAAATCCGAATGAAAATGGTGATTTCGTTCTAGCTTTGATTCCAGTTTGTTCGCGATCCGATTCCATCGCCAGCTTCATTTTAGGGAGACATGCGATTGCCCTGCTTCGCGGGGGGAGGGGAGAAGAAAAGCGCGCTGCTCCAAGTCAGCCGGGAGTGCCATCCCCGTCACTTGCGCTTCGCCCGGCAATTATACGCCCTGCGAAAGCCCGCGGCCTGGGCGTCTTCCTCGGTGCAGAACCAGCGGTCCGGCTCGGTCGTGCCGGGATAACTGCGGCATCCCTGCAGGTGATAGACGCCGACATTGCCGGTGACGCGGGCGCGCACCGCCAGTTTGCCCTTGATGTTGCAGCCCGGCGGCATCACGGGGTGTTCGGGGAACAGTACCGCGCGAATTTGCTGGTCCTTGTCCGCCCTGCAGGCGTCCCCCAGCAAGGTGCCGTCCTTGCGTCCGCGCCGGAATTCATACGGCGAGGCAAAGCAGCCCTTCCAGAGGCCAAGCTTCTTGTCCCTGGCGCCGGCTTCGTCATCCTTGTAGCGGCCTTGGGCGTAGGGGTCGAAATTCAGCGCAAATCCCTGGCGGACAATGAGGTGGTTCAGCGTGGCCTTCTCGCCCTCGACGGTGCAAATGCCGATATGCCGGCTCCTGTAGGGCGCCAGCCCGAGATCCTCGCAGCGGACCGTGCGGTCGCCGATCAGTTTTTTCAGCTGGTCGCGCGCTTCGACGCCGCAGGCCCACGGATCGGCGTGCTCGTCGATGCACATCTGGTCGAGCTCCGGCGCGTCGATGCCGTCGAGACGGTAGGTCACGCCGGCAACCTCGATGGTGCCGCCGTCCTTGACGACCGCGCCGGCAGCCCAGCCTGAGCCCGCCCAGAGAACTGCCAGTATCAGGATTAAGGAACGCATCTAGGCCATTGCCTCTATTTGGTTTTACGAAACTTGCGGCAAACGATACGGCAAGTTCGCGTGTTGATCGAGGGGCATGCTGCGCATCGAGAGCCGGCAGCGGCGCCAAAGTTGGGAATAACCTGATGGCGCAGCCTTCGATCGAGTAAGATAGCCGTATGCGGTATATGCCCGAAGGAGGAGCGCTGGCCGGGATGACCACAATCTATTTCGACCTCGACGGGACGCTGACCGATCCCAAGCCCGGCATCACGCGCTCGATCCAGTACGCTCTCGGCAAGCTCGATTGGCCAATTCCGCCGGTGGATGAACTGACGTGGTGCATCGGCCCGCCGCTGCGCGGCAGCATGAAGAAGCTGCTCGGGTCGGACGATCTGGCCGAGCGGGCGGTGACGCTTTATCGCGAACGGTTTTCCGATGTCGGCCTGTTCGAGAACGAGGTCTATCCCGGCATCGAGGACACCTTGTCCGCGCTCGCCCGGTCGGGCCGGCGCATGTTCGTCGCGACCAGCAAGGCGCACGTCTTTGCCGAGCGCATCATCGATCACTTCAACTTGCGGGGTTATTTCGAACGGGTGTTCGGTGCCGAACTGGATGGCACGCGTTCCGACAAGACCGACCTGCTGCGCCATGCGCTGCAGTCCATGGCGATCGACCCGTCACAGGCCATGATGATTGGCGACCGCAGCTTCGACATGGTGGGCGCGCGAAGCAACGGAATGACCGCCGTGGGTGTGCTCTACGGTTACGGCAGCGAGACGGAATTGCGGGAAGCGGGCGCGCATCATGTTTGCGCGACGCCGCAGGGGGTGCTGGACCATACTGGCTAAAGGTGTCGCGGCACGATCCGTTCAACAAACTTGCCGCCATCGATCCGGTAGCGCTGCATCCGGCCCATCAAGCGGTTGGAACGAGAATCGGATCCAACGCGCTACGGCGGATCTCCGGGCGCCCTCCAGTATCGAGTTGGAAACTCCGTAATGTCCGCCCATCTGCGAAAAACAAACGCGCCGTCCCTGATGTCCCATATGCAACCAACAGACTTCTTGTTAACGCGCCCCCATGCCGTATTTGTCGTTGGAGCCGCGATAACATAAACCCTTCCTTCGGTTAACTGCGGTAGGAAACTAGAGATAGCGAACTTCGTTTCATAAAATGGCCCTACGATCTTGACGGCTCCAAGTCGGGGAGCAAGGTAGCTCTGACATTCCTTGATCAAGTGAGGTGGAATAGGTTTCGTCGCTGGATTGCCACCACTTGCCGGGCCGGCACTTTTCTGCGGCTTAGAGTTTTTCGGAGTGTTTACCGTTTGAGAAAATGCGGGAGTCATCAGGCTTCCCACCAGTCCGGCCCAAAGGGCCACTCTTAAAAACGTATTGCCCAATGTTTCCTCGCAAAATGGTCGACGGGTTCGTAAGCAACCCTAGATAGCTTTGTTCGGCCAGTGTCAATTGCGTCACTAGATAGAGCCGCTGCCATTTTTTGAATCGTCTGCAGGGGCGAAAGAGGCCAGTACCGTTGACTTCATAAGAACAAAAGAAGAACATGTTTTCACACCCGCTCCCCATGGAACATCATGATGTCCGCCTCTACACCAGCCAATGCCGAAGAGGATAACGGGCTGGAGGGCGCCGTCGATCAGGCGATCGCGGCATGCGGCGGGGACATGCGATCCACCATCCGCGCCTTGATCGTTGCCAATCAATATCTGGAAGACGAGGCGGCCGAGCTGATGAAGGCGGTTTCCCATGCCTATACGCGCGGCCGATTCAACACCTATTCGGGCTGACGCCATTCAGGTCGATGCGCTGCCTCGGCGGGACCGCCCGCTAAATCTCTCCCTGAAGCGGAATTGGGGCGCATAAACCGTTGCCTCCGTTCAGTTTTGCTGTACGACGGAACGATAAATCGTCCGGCCCGCAGGGCTGGACCCCGCCCTTCGGTTGCAAGTAAATAACCTCATGTTCAAACGAATTCTGATCGCCAATCGCGGCGAGATCGCCTGCCGGATCATCAAGACCGCCCGCCGCATGGGGATCGAGACGGTCGCGGTCTATTCCGAGGCCGACCGCGACGCGCTGCATGTCGAAATGGCCGACGATGCCGTGCTGATCGGGCCGCCGGCGGCGGCCGACAGCTACCTGGTGATGGAGAAGATCATCGCGGCCTGCCGCAAGAGCGGCGCGGAAGCGGTGCATCCCGGCTACGGGTTCCTGTCCGAACGCGAATCCTTTCCGCGCGCGCTCAGCGAGGCCGGGATCGTCTTCATCGGCCCCAACGCCGGCGCCATCGCCGCGATGGGCGACAAGATCGAGTCCAAGAAGGCGGCCGCCAAGGCCGACGTCTCGACCGTGCCGGGCTATCTCGGCGTCATCGAGGACGAACGGCATGCGGTCAAGATCGCCGACGCGATCGGCTATCCCGTGATGATCAAGGCTTCCGCCGGCGGCGGCGGCAAGGGGATGCGGATCGCGCATTCCACCTCGGAAGTCGCCGAGGGCTTTGGGCTCGCCAAGGCGGAAGCCAAAGCATCGTTCGGCGACGACCGCGTCTTCATCGAGAAATTCATCGTCGATCCCCGCCACATCGAAATCCAGGTGCTGGGCGACAAGCACGGCAACGTGATCTATCTCGGCGAGCGCGAATGTTCGATCCAGCGCCGCAATCAGAAAGTCATCGAGGAAGCGCCGTCGCCGCTGCTCGACGAGACCACCCGCCGCCAGATGGGCGAACAGGCGGTCGCATTGGCAAAAGCCGTCAATTACGATTCCGCCGGCACCGTCGAATTCGTCGCCGGCCAGGACAAGAGCTTCTACTTCCTGGAGATGAACACCCGGCTGCAGGTCGAGCATCCCGTCACCGAACTGGTCACCGGGATCGATCTTGTCGAACAGATGATCCGGGTCGCCGCCGGCGAGAAGCTGGCGCTGGCGCAAAAGGACGTCACCCTGACCGGATGGGCGGTGGAGTCGCGGGTCTATGCGGAAGATCCCTTCCGCAATTTTCTACCCTCGATCGGGCGATTGGTAAAATACCGTCCGCCGGTCGAAAGCTCCGTCGACGGCATCACGGTTCGCAACGACACCGGCGTCCAGGAAGGCGGCGAGATCTCGATCTACTACGATCCGATGATCGCCAAGCTCGTGACCCATGCGCCGTCGCGCGCCGCCGCCATCGAGGCGCAATCGACCGCGCTGGATTCCTTCTATATCGACGGCATCCGCCACAACATTCCGTTCCTGTCGGCGCTGATGAACCATCCGCGCTGGCGCGGCGGTAACCTCTCCACCGGCTTCATTGCCGAGGAGTTCCCGAAAGGGTTCGCGGTTCGCGTGCCCGAAGGCGAGATCGCCCGCAGGCTGGCGGCGGTCGGCGCCGCCATCGACCACGTGCTCGGCGAGCGCAAGCGGCAGATTTCCGGGCAACTGACGGGCAGGGCGGTGCAGCGCGAGGGCCGCCGCGCGGTATGGCTGGAACGCAACGAAATCGCGCTCGATATTGTGCGGGAGGCCGACGGCATTGCGGTGCGCTTCATCAATGCCGACGGCACCCAGGGCAACCCGCATCATATGGTTTCGACATGGGCGCCGGGCGATCCGGTCTGGCAGGGCACCATCGACGGCCATCTGGTGGCGATGCAGGTGCGGCCGATCCCCAACGGCATCCGCCTCGCGCATCAGGGGTTCGAGGTTGCGGTCAACGTCTTCACCGAGAGCGAGGCTCAGGCGGCGCGGCTGATGCCGGTCGGCGTCAAGGCCGATACCGGCAAGAAGCTGCTGTGTCCGATGCCGGGGCTGGTGGTGTCGATCGCGGTCACCGAGGGCCAGGAAGTCAAATCGGGCGAAACCCTGGCGGTGGTCGAGGCCATGAAGATGCAGAACGTGCTGCGCGCCGAGCGCGACGGCACGGTCAAGAAGATCCACGCCGCGGCCGGCGCGACGCTGGCGGTCGACGCGCTGATTCTCGAATTCGCCTGAGATCGTCATTGCGAGCGTAGCGAAGCAATCAAAACTGTCGTCGCCCCGCGAGAACCGGCGCCCCCGGACGCCCCGGCGTCTCGGCTCCCACGCAGGCGGGGCTGGGATACAGGGGCGGCCCGGGCAGCCCGG
>JBDRNF010000113.1:0-17649 GCA_043811435.1 Pseudomonadota bacterium | reverse complement strand
GCAGCGCCTCGCGCCCGCCCGCGGCATAGGCCGCCGCCGCGCGCAACAGCTCGCGCAGCTGCGCGGCCGCGCCCGGATCGAACCGGCACCAGGCCCCGCCGGTGAGGCGCGCGATCTCGCGGAACCCCTGCTCGGCGACGTCGTCGTGCCCTTCCTGGAACATGAAGACCGGCACCTTGAGCAGGCCGAGTTCGCCGGCCTTGACGCAGAGTTCGTCGATCGCCTCTTCCATGGCGTCGCCGACGAACACCACCGCGCGCACCCCCGAGGCCACGGCCTCCCGCCTCGCTTCCGACAGCACCTTGCCGATCTGGGTGTTGCCGCCCCGGCAATCGATCTTGCCCATCAGCGTGGCCAGTTGCGCGCTGTCGGAAATCCATCCCGAGGCCCGGCATTCATTGAGGCCCCGGTAATAGACGAGGCGGATGTCGAGACTGCCGAGGGCTGCCGCCTCGCGAAACATGTCGGCCTGCAGCGCGCAGGCCATGTCCCAGGTCGGCTGCCGGCTCATGGTGGCGTCGAGCGCGAATACCAGTCGGCCCCGGGCTCCCGCCGCATGCGGCGACATCGCGCGGGCTTTGGCGACGAAGGCGGCGATCTCGTCCGAAGCGGACGGCCTCGTTTCCGGCAGCGGCTTGCCGGACGCAGCCTTTTGCGCTGCGGATACCTCGCTTGGCGGTTTCGGTTTGGTGGGTTCGCCGGACATCAGCACTCGCAAATTGCAGCGAGCTCTATGTGGGCCGGGATGGCCAAGCGGTCAATGCCGCGGCCTGCCCGTTTGCACCAGTCGCGGCGGCTACGTCGTCTCGCCTCCGGCAACGATCAATTCGTCACCGCGCGCGGCGATTTCGACGCGGGGGGACTCAAAGCCGAGACCGAGCCCGGTGCCGGCTCGACAATTGTCGGCTTCTTGGTATCGACCGGTGCAAGCTGGCTGTCGGTATCGCTCAGGAACTTGTCGAGCATGGTCTGAATCGCTGTCTTCGCCTGGTCCGGACCGGTATCGCGCATGTCGTTGTGCTGGAAGCCGGTATCCACGACCGTGATATCCGATTTCTCGCACTGCTCGGGATCGGGAACGACACCGGGATCCGGCTTGAACTGGGTATCCTTCGAGCGGAACGACAGGATCTTGAATTTGCCGTCGGTCATGAACGGCACGCGCAAATTGTCGAGCGTCACGACCTTCTTGATGTGTTCGGGATACTCCTTGGCGAAATACATCGAGATATCGCCGCCCATCGAATGCCCCACCATGGTCAGCTTGTCGTAATTCGCGTGCGGCTGAACCTTCTTCATCTCGTCGATGGCGAAATGGATGTTGGCAACGCCGCGCTGAATTTGCGGCAGGCGGCCGACATAGAGTTCGCCGGGCTTGGTCACCATCGGCGGATCGGTCGGCAGGTCATGCTGGGGGCTGAGCGCCAGATAGCCGCGCGCTGCGAAGACGTTGGCGAGGAACGAATACTCGCTGTTCTTGACGGTGTTGCCGTGATTGAGCACCGCCACCGGCAGCGTGATCATATCGGCATTGGCCTGCATCTCCTTGTCGCGCCGGACGGCGATTGCCACGGCGACCGGACGGTTGCCGCGCGCCGGATCGATGAACGTCACCGTCTCATGACGGATCGCCCATTTGCTTGCGGTGAAGTAACCGACAGCAACCAGAACACTCAGCGAAAGCAGAACGAGAATTCCACGTTTCATGTTCGTCCTCGGCGCACCCTTAAAGGTGTATCCAATGTTCGGGACTCTGCGTTCCCTTGTCCATGATATATGTCACGGCGAGTTGACAGGAAGACCAAATGTTGTGAATTCGCCGCCTGATCGTTGTGCGTTGCAACCTCTTTTTGTGCAGATGCACAGTCGGGAACCCCGCAGCGCGTTTCCACACTGTCGGACGTCACGACTCAACGTTGGGTTCAAGTCTTGGGTAAAGGTCTGGTAAAAACGGACCACGGGACGATAGGTTCCATCGGAGCAGTCTGCGCAGTGCCTTCCGGCCTCGAAGATAGCGGTAACCACCCACCGCAGAACTCACGCTCCGAGGATGTCGTGGACCTCGAGCGGCTTGTCGACCTGGGTGAACCATTCGGCCCGGTTGGCGGCGCGGCGGCGGCCCCGCTCATCGAGCGGCAGCTTCAACTGCCGCAACAGGCTCGTCACCTCTTCGCGCGCCGTCACATGGCCGAGGCTGGGGCGGGTGCCTAGCGTCGCCTCGTCGAGGTCGTCGAGGGCGGTCAGCCCCCGCGGGAAGAACTCGCGGTACACCACGCGTTCGGCAAAGCCATCGATCGAGCGGAAGCCGAGCCGGAACGACAGCTGCTTGAGACCGTCGGCGACCAGCTGCTTGTTGCGCGAACCCAGCATCGATAACCGGTTGCGAACCACGATCCAGTCAGTCGTAGCGCCGTCGAGCTGGCGGCGCTTGCGCCGCGAATCCCGCACCATCTCCGCATAATGGCTCTCGCCGGTCACGGAATAAGTGGCGGGGTCGACGGTCCCCAGCACGTCGAAGTCGAGGAAGCTGTCGTTGATCGGCGTCACCAGCGTGTCGGCCATCGAGTGCGCGAGGCGCATCAGATAGCTGTCCGACCCCGGAGTATCGATCACGATGAAATCGAAAGTACGCTCGACCGCACTGACGGCGTCCATGAACTGCTGGAATTCGGACGTCTCGTTGTCGGCGATCTGCATGGTCTCGCCGAGCTTGATGCAGCGATGCACCGGAATCTCGAGTTCGAGTCCAGTGCGCCGCGCCCATGCGCTGCGGTTGCCGATGTAGCGGGTGAAGCTTTGCTGGCGGCAGTCCAGATCGATGGTGGCGACGCGCTGGCCGGCTTTCATCAGGGCGACAGCGATGTGCAGGGCGGTGGTGGATTTTCCCGATCCGCCTTTCTCGTTGCCCAGCACAACCACATGCGCCGAGCCCGACTGCCCCTGACTAGTCTGCACCAACATGCTTGAAGCCCCTGTAGATATCTTCAAATTCCGCGCGACCGCGGTCAAGTTAAATGCGCGATAACACCGCGAAATCGTTGGCCGTCTGCCTTAATCATGAATCCCACGCCGGGCGGCGGCGCGTCTGTGATCGACCGCACGTTTGGTGGATATCTTTCAGCTCGGCCCATCCCGACGCGGGCGACGAGCACTTGGCCGAACACTTGGCGACGCCCCTCCCGCCTTGATAAGGTCGGCCTCCCGCCGCCTCGTCGGAAGCTCCGGCCTCCCCGACCCCGACAGATCGAGCCCAGATGTCGCGAAGTCCCATGATCGTCCGCACGGTCCCTGCATTGCGTCGCGCCCTCGACGGCCTGCGCGCCAGAAAAGCCTCCATTGCGCTGGTGCCGACCATGGGAGCGCTGCATGACGGCCATGTGTCGCTGGTCCGGCTGGCGAAACGCCGCGCCAGGAAAGTCATCGTCTCGATCTTCGTGAACCCCACGCAATTCGCGCCGACGGAAGATTTCGGCTCGTATCCGCGCACCTGGAAGGCCGACGTCGCCCGGCTCGCGGCCGAGGAGGTCGACCTGATCTGGAATCCGGACGTCAAGGTCATGTACCCCGAAGGCTTCGCCACCCGGATCGTGCCGGAGGGGCCGGCCATCGCCGGACTGGAAGACCGCTTCCGGCCGCACTTCTTCGGCGGCGTTGCGACGGTCGTCGGCAAATTGTTCACACAAGTCAGGCCGGATTTCGCGATCTTCGGCGAAAAGGATTTCCAGCAGTTGCGGGTGGTGGCGCGAATGGCCGGCGATCTCGACCTCGGCGTCAAGGTGATCGGTTCGCGCACGGTGCGGGAGCGCGACGGCCTCGCGATGTCCTCGCGCAACGTCTACCTCACGCCGGAGGAGCGGCAGGTGGCGCCGGTGCTGTACCGCGCCATGAAGGAAAGTGCCGGGCGCCTGCGCGCCGGCGACGACGTCGAGGCCGCGATGGCCGGCGGCGCCGAGCTGATCGTGAAGGCCGGTTTCGTGCTCGACTATTTCGAGGCCCGCCACGCCGAAACGCTGGCGCCGGTCGCTTCGGTGAAGGACGGCCCGCTGCGCATTCTGGTGGCGGCCAGGCTCGGCAAGACGCGGCTGATCGACAATATCGGGGTCTAAAGCAATCCGAGATCGCGCAACTCGCGGCGCAACGGCTCCGGCATCGCCGCGACGCTGGCCGCGGCCTTGCCGAGATCGGGCGGTGCCGAATCCGGCGTGAAATAGCGCCAGCCCTGGAACGGGCGCATCGGCCGCGGCGATACCGCGATCACCCTGGGCTGCATCACCAGACGGCATCGTCCGATGCCGTCCTTGTCGCGAAACGGCTCGATCGCGATGATTTTTTCCCGCGCCGCGATCTCGCCGCGGATCACCCAGTAGAGCGAGCCGCCCGCGACGATCTCGTCGCCGCGTTTCGGCGTCATCCGCGTGACGTGAACATGATGAAGCGGCAGGCCTTTTTTCCTGGCCGTCGCCATGCGCTCGGCAACCCAGCCCTTGAGTTCCTTGACGGACTCGCAGCCGACGCAGAGCTTGAGGAGATGAAGTGGCATGCGGCGAGGTTTAGCGCCCGGCGGCGGATTTTGGAAGCATCACCGGTCGTCGGCCGCGGGTGCCGCCGCGGAGGGCGTAAGCTGAACCGGAGCACCGCGCGTGGATTTCGGCGCAGCCTGCCTTCTGGCTGCAACCGGTGCTGCCGGCGCGGTCGCCGTGGTTGTTGCCGGGCGCGGTGACGGCAGCGGCGCATTTGCCTGCGCCGGCGCGCGCGGCGCGGCTGGTGCGGCTGCCGTCGCCGGTTCGGGCGTCATGATGTTGACTGGCGGGGTCGAAGCCGCCGACGGAAAATCAGCAGTGGTAGGCTTGCCGGTGGGCATGGTTGGCGCGAGCGCCGCGACCGGCGCTGCCGCCGCCATCGGCGCCGGTGCGTTCCATGATGCGGAGTAACGCATCACGAGGCCGTCATAGACCCGCTCATCCATGTTGGACACCAGTTGCTGGGGATTGGTCAGCGACCGGAACGCGGCGCAATCCGACGGCGTGCAACGGTCGCGCGCCAGCAGCACATAGGCCATCAAGCCGTAGCGGTCCCGCTCGACCGCCCCACGCAGCGCCTGCAGCTCGGGTGTCAGCTTGCCGTCGGCGGACGCGACGTCGCCATAGGCCGTCAGCCGCGTGATTTGAGCCGCCGCATAGGATAGCGCCGCGGCAGTGGATTCGGCAGAACCGAACAGCGCCTTCTCGCACGCCGCCAGCACGGTTTCGCCGGCCAGATCGTCGATACACGACAAGGCCGGGAGTGCCGCCATAACCGGCGCCGGCGACACCGCTTCAACGGTTGTGCCACGGCTGTCCGGACCGAACCCGCGAAGGGTAGCCGCACCCGTGACGCCGATCGCCAATAGCGTGATGATGGCCAACATGCCGTTGGCGACCGATTTCTCGGCGCGCAACACCATGACGAGCACGATGATCGCGAAGAATCCGGCGGTGGCCAGCGTCAGCCACATCGGAAAGCTCGGCGATTGCCAGAATTGCTGCAGCGACGAAGCCCAGTCCCAGTCCATGCGCGGTGTCCCTCAACGCAGCAGTCGACGCATTCAGCGAAAGCTGAATGCCTATCCTGACGCACTCAACTTGCGCAGAGTACTTCTGCGAACGGGGCGTTTTGACGGCGAGCGGAGCGAGAACCGCTCAACCCGGCCGTGACGCACGAGAATACCCTCAGGAGATATCGAGCTGGCTTTCCTTGGCCACCCGTTCGAACGCCTCGGTCGAGCTCTTGATCCGATACTGGTAGTCGTCGCCGTCGGTCGGCAGCAGCCGGATCACCTCATAGGTGCCGCTGGCGGCCGGACGGGCAACGTTGCTGGCAGTGAAATAGACGGTCTCTCCAACGGTGAATTTGTGCTTCAACGCCCTCTCCATTACGCAAAACGTCGGCCGTGCCCATGGTCCCGCTGGCTTCGGCCGACTGAAAACCCTGTGGCAAGATAGCACAGGGCCGGCCGAATTAACCAGTCACATCGTGACATGGCAAATGCGCATATTTTGCAGGTTTTTCAGGAGGATAGTTGCTAATTCTCGGGGTCTGGACTAATCTGCACGACTGCCTGCGGATGCCGCTTTGACGCGCCCCTGACCCCGTACGGAAACTTGCCAACCCGGCGGGCCCCTCCCCGCCGGAATCGGCACCTCACACCGTCTCGAATCTCTCGATCACAAGGGTTTCGGCGAGGCCGGCGCGGGTCCATTCCGCGAACGCGGGCAATGCCATCATCGTTTCCATATAGGCCGTCGCCTCCGGCGCCACAGGGATCGCATAGGTGCGAAACCGGTGCACGACAGGCGCATACATGGCGTCGGCGGCCCCGAAGGCCCCGAACAGGAACGGGCCGAGCATTCCGTGGCGTTGGCGGCATTCGATCCAGATTTCCTGAATGCGCGCGACATTGGCGCGGGCGTCGGCCGACAGCGCGATGGCGCGGACCGGACGATGCAGGTTCATGCCGCATTCGTTGCGCAGCGCCATGAACCCCGAATGCATCTCGGCCGAGATCGAGCGCGCATGCGCGCGGCGCGCGCGATCCTCGGGCCACAGCCCCGCCTCCGGAAACCGTTCGGCCAGATATTCGATGATGGCCAGCGAATCCCAGATCGTGACGTCGCCGTCGATCAGGGCCGGCACCTTGCCCGCAGGCGAGAAACTCAGGATCCGGTCCTTGTCGGCCGCATTGTCGGTATAGAGCGGAATGAAGATCTCTTCGAACGGGATGTTGCTGGCACGCAGCGCCAGCCACGGCCGCATCGACCACGACGAATAGTTCTTGTTGCCGATCACCAGTTTCAAAGTCATCTCGAAGGAATCCTGCCCTTGGCCCGGTCACCTTGCCACAGCGAGCGGCGACGCTTCAACCGGCCCGATCCGCCATCGTGCCGGTTGCCGCGATGGACCATGCGTGGCATGCCTTCGCAGGCATCCGGGGGATGAGACATGGCTGCTTATTGGGTCGATATTCTGGCGATCGGCTTCTTCATCCTGGAATGGACGGTGTATGCCATCACGCTGGAGCACACCGCCTACGGACGCGAAAGCCTGTCGGCCCGCATGAATGTCTACCGCGAGGTCTGGGTCCGCCGCATGCTCGACCGCGAGGCCCGCATGGTCGACATGCAGATCATGGGCGCGCTGCAGAACGGCACGGCATTTTTCGCCTCCACCAGCCTGATCGCGGTCGGCGGCGCGCTGGCGCTGCTGCGGGCGACCAACGAGGCGCTGGCCGTGCTCGGGGCCTTGCCGATCGACCTCACGCCCTCGCCCGCGCTGTGGGAGATCAAATGCGTCGGACTGATCCTGATTTTCGTCTACGCGTTCTTCAAATTCGCCTGGTCGTACCGGCTGTTCAACTATGTCTCGATTTTGCTCGGCGCGATGCCGCCGGTGGAGCAACGCGACACCCCGGAAGCGGAAGCTCACGTAATCCGCACCACGCGGCTGTTCGAGGCCGCGGGCCGGCATTTCAACCGCGGCCAGCGCGCGTTCTTCTTTGCGCTCGGCTATCTCGGCTGGTTCGTCAGCCCCTGGGTGCTGTTCGTCACCACGGCGGCGGTGGTGATCGTCACTTGGCGACGGCAATTCGCCTCCAACGCCTGGCGGGCGATGGGAAGCTAGCTAGATGTGCGATGAGATTAGGTTGCTGGAGTGGCACCGGAATTCACCTCTCCCTTCGGAAGAGGTCGGCGCGCAGCGCCGGGTGAGGGGTTACGGTCTCTCGTTGGGCCAGCCCCCCTCACCCGATTTGCTGCGCAAATCGACCTCTCCCCGCTGGGGAGAGGTAAGCAGAATCCGCGGACGACCGCTTCAACCAAAAGCCATCTCGCCACATCTAGCTAGCCCGCGAAATCCTGCGGCGTGAAACTGAGATCGAGCACCTTCCATTCGCCGTACCGGTCCGACGGCAGCATCGCGTAGGGCTGGCAGCCCTGCAACGCGCCGATCGCAGCCTGCATCAGGGCCGGCCCCTGTGGCGACGCGCTGGCCTCGATCAGAATGGGCTCCGCCGCGAGCCTGGCTTCGAGCGTCATGACTACCCGCAACTTGATCTTGAGCTTGTCCGACGGCGCGATCGATGGCGGAAGTTTCAGACATGTCCTGAGATGACGCCGAAATTCGGTGACGAGGCTGGACGCGATGTCCGCCTGCGTCGACGCGGGACCGTCGAAGGGCTCGCCGGACCGGCCGCCTGATCCTGCGGGCGGCGGATCCGGGGACACAGCCGGGGGCAGCCCAAGCATCACATTGTACTTGATGGAAAGATCGGGCTGGGGCGCAGCATAGGCGGGCGGCGGTGCCGCCGACGTCGACGGCGTTGACGGCGGCGGCGCCGCTGCTTTCTGGCCGCCGGAAGCTGGCGGTGGCGGTGGCGGAGACGGCGCTGCCGCCTGTTGCGCTGTTGCCTGTTGCGCAGCCACTTGTCGCGCTGCCGCCTGCGCGGCGGCGGCCGGCGCCGGTGCAGACGCAGACTCCGGTGAACTCGAAGGGGCGAGTGGCGCGAGAAGCTCGAAGGCAGGTTTTGTCTCGGGCACCACGGCGGGTTCCGGTTGCTTCTCCGCGATTTCTTCCGACGTCACGATATCGACCGCGATCGGATCGGCGGTCGCCGAACCGAACGGATGCACCTCGCTGAACAGCAGCACCAGCATCAGCACCGACAGATGAGCCATCGCTGATGCCGCAATGCCTGCGCGTATGGCCTGGCCTGGTTCCACCGGACTGGATCAACCTGTCGATTAGCCCAAGCCTGGCTTATAGCGCACGCCTGTCACGGCCGCAAAACCGGCCGTTATTTTGTCGAATGGCGGCCGACGCAGCCGCCTCAATCCCATTTCGGCGCGAAGGCGTAATCGGTGAGCCGGCCGCTGGCGCTACCCATCGCGGAGATCGCGCCCATTTCCGCTTCGGACAGCGCGAAATCGAAGATATCGATATTTTCCGACAGCCGCTCGATTTTCGAGGTCCGCGGGATCGCGGCGACGTTCTGCTGCACCAGCCAGCGCAGACAAATCTGCGCGACGGTCTTGCCATGCGCCTGCCCGATCCGCGTCAGGACCTCGTCGCCCCTGATGCGGCCCCTCGCCACCGGACTATAGGCGACCACGGCCATGCCGTGACGCGCGCAGGCGTCCTTCACCTTGGCCTGGTCGAGATAGGGATGGTATTCGACCTGATCGCATACCAGCGGCTCCGGACATGCGGCGACAGCCTCGTCGATCAAGGCAACGGTGAAGTTCGAGACGCCGATATGCCTGGCCATGCCGAGCTTCTTGACATGCGCCAGCGCGCCCATCGTCTCCGACAGCGGCACCTGCGGATTGGGCCAGTGCAGCAGCAACAGGTCGACTTCGGTGAGGTGCAGTTTGTGCAGGCTCTCCTTCGTGGACCGTTCCAGATCGTTCGGCGCGAAATGGGTGGTCCAGACCTTGGTGGTCACGAACACGTCCTCGCGCCGAACCCTCGACGCACGCAGGCCCTCGCCGACCTCGCGCTCGTTCTCATAGACCTGGGCGGTGTCGATATGGCGATAGCCAAGCCGGATCGCCTGCTCGACCAGACGCGCGCAACTCCGTCCCCGCAATTCCCAGGTGCCGAGCCCGATCGCGGGGATGCTGGCGCCGTTGGCTTCGATCAATTGCATCGCGCTTACTCAAGCCAATCGAAGCCCATTATGTTCCGTGCCGGGCGCGCTGCCAACATGGCTTCCGCGGGTTCCGGTCCGGATCGGGCTCGAACCTAGACCCTGGCCAAAGCGGCAAACACGGTCTCCGGCGCGTGGGCGATGACGGCGAGTAGCGCCCTCGCCGGTCCGCGCGGCATCCGTTTGCCCTGTTCCCAGTTTCGGATGGTCTCGACCGGCACCCCCAATCGGGCGGCGAATTCGAGCTGCGTCAGCCGCGCGCGGCGGCGCAGGTCGCGCACAACAGGGGGCGCTGCCGCCTCTGCCGGCGCGGCAGGCATGGTTGGCGCGAGCGGAAATTCCTGCCCGTCGCGCAGTTCGACGATCCGTCCGTCCGCTTTCAGCCGCAAGCGTTGCATGTCCGACTCCAAGCGCAGAAGTGTCGGCGAAGCGCGTTAAGACCCGATTAACGATAATGCGGCCGGGCGGATCGGCTTATTTCAGCCCGAACCACAGCGTGGCGATGCCGAGGAACGAGAAGAAGCCGACCACGTCGGTGATGGTGGTGACGAAGGTGCCCGACGCCACCGCCGGATCGGCCCGCACCCGCTCCAGCACCATCGGAATCAGAATGCCGCCGAGCGACCCGGCAATCAGGTTGCACAGCATGGCAAGGCCGATCACGACGCCGAGCGCCGGAATCTTGAACCAGGCCACCGCGGCGATACCGGTAATCACGGCGAAGGCGAGGCCGTTGACGAGCCCGACCAGGCCCTCGCGCATGACCACGCGGTGGGCGTTGTTGGGGCCAAGCTCGCGGGTCGCCAGCGCGCGCACCGCCACCGTCATGGTCTGGGTCGCGGCATTGCCGCCCTGGCTGGCGACGATCGGCGCCAACACCGCCAGCGCCACCATCTGTTCGAGCTGGCCCTCGAACAGGCCGAGCACCGAAGACGCCAGAAAGGCGGTGGCGAGATTGACCAGCAGCCAGTTGAAGCGGCCCTTGGCGATGGTCCAGACATTGTCGGACAGTTCCTCGCCCGAGGTGACGCCGCCCAGCGCCTTCAGATCCTCGTCGGCCTCCTCCTCGATCACGTCGACCACGTCGTCGATGGTGATGACGCCGACCAGCCGGTCTTCGGTATCGACGACGGGCGCCGCCACCAGATTGTATTTGCCGAACAGCCGCGCCACCTCCTCCTGGTCGTCCATGACCGAGACGCGGCGGCGGTCTTCGTCGATCAGCTCGGCCAGCGGCACCGGGCGGCGCGCGCGCAACAGCCGGTCCAGCGACACCGCGCCCTGCCAGTGCTGGGCGGCGTCGATCGAGTAGATTTCGTAGAACCGGTCAGGCAGATCGGGCGTGTCGCGCATGTAGTCGATCGCCTGCCCTACGGTCCAGTCCGGCGGCACCGCGATGAACTCGGTCTGCATCCGCCGGCCGGCGGAGTTTGCCGGATACTCCAGCCTGCGCTCGATCGCGTCGCGCTCCGACGGCGGCAGTTTTTCGAGGATCTCTTCCTGGTCCTCTTCGTCGAGGCCCTCGAGCAACTCGACGGCGTCGTCGGATTCCAGCTCGCGAACGCCCTCCGCCACCGTCTCCGGTTCGAGTTCCTCGAGGATTTCCTCGCGAACGGAGTCGTCGACCTCGTTGAGCGCCGAGAAATCGAAATCGGTGCCGGTCAGTTCGACCAGGCTGACGCGATCGTCCGGTTCAAGCGCCTCGATCAGATCGCCGAGGTCGGCTTCATGCAGTTCGGCGACGATGGCGCGCAAAAATGCGGCATCGGCCGTTTGAACCGCGCGGGCTATTTCCGCGACAAACCCATGACGAATCCCGCCATTCTCGTCGCGCATCGGGTGACGGTCGAGCCACGACGCATCGGCGGCCTGGGCAACGTCCGTAGCTTCGGCCATAGCGCGCCTCGCCGTTTGACAGGGTTGATGAACTTGTCCGTTATCGCTTGACGCATTAGCCAATCGGCAACACCTAGCGCAATGACAAATCGGCCCGGACAACCATGACTTTGGAAATGATCAAGCTATTGAGAACCGCGCTCGTCGCCTCGATCGCCTGGACCGCGGCGGCACAGGCGGCGGACTGTCCGCGCGCCGGAGCGCTCGGAACTTCACGCATTCTCGACGTCGATCCCGCCGCCACGCCGCGGGTGGGCCTGAAGAGCTTTCCGCAGACCTTGCCGCTGGCGGACCGCGAGGTCGTGCTGACCTTCGACGACGGCCCGTCGCCGGCGACGACGTCGAAGGTGCTCGCGGCGCTGGCGCAGGAATGCGTGCGCGCGACGTTCTTCCTGATCGGCAAGCCCGCCTCGGAGCATCCGGCCCTGGTTCGACGTATCGCAGCCCAGGGCCACACCATCGGCCATCACACCTGGACGCATCACAACCTCAAATACATGACGCCGGCGGATGCCGAAGGCGAGATCGACAAGGGCATAGCGACGGACGAATTGGCGCTTCACGGGATCGCAACCACGATCCCGAGCACGCCGTTCTTCCGGTTTCCCTACTTTGAAAGCACGCCTCAGCTGCTCGATCGGCTGCAGTCGCGCGGAATTGCAGTGTTCGGCGCCGACCTGTGGGCGAGCGACTGGGAGCCCATGACCCCGCAGGTGCAATTGAAGCAACTGACCGACAGGCTCAAAATTGCCGGCAAGGGCATCATCCTGCTGCACGATTCCAGGGCGCAAACCGCGGCCATGCTGCCGGCCTTCCTGCGCTATCTCAGGGACAACCACTATCGCGTGGTTCACCTGGTGCCAGCGCCGCGCGGTGTCGGCCTCGCCCGGGTCCCCAGGCTGAATTGATCCTCGAAGTCGGGCAATTAAGCCCGCGTTCACGGCGCGGCGGTAATTTTCTGCGTAAATGGGAATCACGGTGTTGCATGATTGATAGTGTGTTGTTTGGAGTCCGGCGCCGGATCGCCGCTTGCCTCGGGCTGTTCGCCGTCATGACCGCACCGGCTGTGATGGCCGCCGATTGCCCCGGCCATCCCGAGGCGCTCGGCACCTCCCGAACCCTGGTGGTCGACCCCCGCGAGCATCCCCGCATCGGCACCATGCAATATGCCGAAACGCTGCCGCTCGCGGATGGCGAGGTGGTGCTGACCTTCGACGACGGGCCGCTGCCGAAATACAGCAACCGGATTCTGGAAATTCTGGCCTCCCAATGCGTGAAGGCGACCTTCTTCCTGGTCGGCAGTCAGGCCCGGGCCAATCCGGAAGGCGTGCGCAAGGTGCGCGACGCCGGCCACACCGTTGCCACCCACACCCAGAATCACCCGTTCGGCATGCATCACCTGCCGATCGAACGCGTCCGGCAGGAAATCGACGAGGGCATTGCGTCGGTGTCCGCGGCGCTGGGAGACGGCACTGCGCCGGCCCCGTTCTTTCGTGTGCCCGGCCTCGCGCGCGCCGAAGGCATCGAGCAATATGCGGCGTCGAAGGGCGCCCAGGTCTGGAGCGCCGATTTCCCGGCCGACGACTGGCGGCCTGTTTCCTCCGCTCATGTCTACGAGCTTGCGATGCGACGCCTGGAGGCCAAGGGAAAGGGCATCCTGCTGCTGCACGACATCCAGGCCCGTACGGTCGCCGCCTTGCCGAAGATCCTGCAGGAGATGAAGGCGCGAGGCTATCGCATCGTCCATGTGGTGCCGGCCACGGCCGAACTGGCGGCGACACCGACCGAACCGCAGCAATGGCGATCGCGTCCGCTCCCGGAAAATGTGGCGGCCTCACATTGGCCCAGAATTCCCCATTTCGTTTTTGCCAACAGCCCGATGCTGCCCGGCCCCTGGCTGTCGGATTCCTGGTGGAATGACGAATGGCCGACGCCGTCCGACCACGCCAGCCGCCGCACCGGCGCCGTTCCGCTGCCACGGCAAGCGCTTTGGCCCCGGCAAATGCCGCTGCCGCTGCTGAGCGCCATCAACGCCCTGCCGGTGCCGGGGCAAAGCGTTTTCGAGTTCAGCGGCCGACCGCGGCTGGCCGGCCGGGCGATCACGGTCACCGCGCGGCCCTCTCGGCGCCTAGAGCCGACGGCCTCAGCCGAGCACGCCGGAAACCAGGCCAAGGCCGATGTGACGCAAGGCGTCACGCAGGTGCCGGCGGAAACCAGCGCCTCCCGACGGACGCGTGCAGGACATTCCCGCATCGGGCGCGTCAAACCCGCAAAAGCAGCCCACGCCGCCGACCGCGTCGGCCGGCATCCGGCGCAGCCCGGCCGGCGAGCGCCGAAGCGCCTGGTCCAGGTCAAGAAGGGAAGCGTTTGACGGCTCAGTCCGTCACGATCTTGGCGACGCACAGCAGCACGACCATGGCGAGAAAGAACAGGTCGACATAGGACTTGATCTCGCCGTCGCGGCGGAGCGTCGCCACTTCGCTGACGACCTGCCTGCGCGCGGCGGCGGCTCCCGCCTCTCCGGCCACCCCGGCGAGCCGCCGCGCCTCGAGTTCAAGCCGCTCGATCTTCTGGAAGAAGTAGAACGAACGCAGTGCCGAGACCGCACGCATCGTGGCATAGACCAGCACCAGAATCGCGATGATGGCGCGATGCTGATATTTCTCCATGAAATTCAGGCTGTAATAGACCAGCGCCAGAAAAGCGAAATTGGAGACGACCCGATAGACGTAGCCCAGAATTTTCATGCGTATCTCCAATCGATGGTCGGTCAGGCCCTGAGCCAACGCGGTGCGACGACGACCGCCCGCGGCTGGTGTCGCCGGCCTGGCTCCCGCCGTCGTCGGTGTACGCCGACCATGTTACTGCCGGGTAACGGATAGGCCATTCGGCACCGGTTTATCGGGCGCCGACTCACCGGATTTGCGGCGTATCCTTTCATTTGCGTTGCAGGCTTTCGCCGCCGCGGTCAGCCTGCACGATGTTGGCGTGTCCGGCCGGGGTCGCACCGGCTTCGGCCTGTGAATCACCGGCTCAGGCTTGCGCACTTGTCCCTGCCCTTGCGATTCTGCGGGCATTCCGGGCGCAACACCATGAACAGGGGGTAATTCGAGCGGCCCGAACCCATTATTGCCGTTTTTTTGGTAATGTTAACATGGCATTACTTGTGCTAATAACCTCCTTTGCTGCGATACTGGCGATAAGTTCTTATTAACTTTTGCGATGGCCATTTGAATTACGTCCAGAAATTCGATTCAGGATTGTTCAGCGCCCAGGGTGCGTTCTCCGGGGCGGGCGAATCCTTTTCAGTTGACGTTCATCCACGAAGCCATGCCCTCGGGCACGGCGGGCCGGACACGATCGTCGTTCCGGACGCCCATCTGCTGTTTTCCGGCGACTACAAGCGGTCCGGCCTTGATCTCGTGCTGTCGAAGGACGGCCACGAATTCGTGGCGCGCGACTACTTCCGCGGCGAGAGCCGGTCGGTGCTTGCCTCTCCCGACGGCGCCAGCCTGTCCGGCAGCACCGTCGAGGCGCTCGCCGGCCAGGTGGACTATGCGCAAGCCGGCGGCGCTATCGCGCCCGCAAAAATCATCGGCCAGGTCACCAAGGTCACCGGCAGCGCCACCGCGGTCCGCAACGGCGTTTCGATCACCCTGAATGTCGGCGACAACGTCCACAAGGGCGACGTCGTCCAGTCCGGATCCGATTCCTCGCTTGGCATCACCTTCATCGACGGCACCGTGTTCGGTCTCTCGTCGAATGCGAGGATGGTGCTGAACGAGATGATCTATGACCCGGCCGGGTCGAGCAACGCCTCGTTGCTCACGCTGGTGCAGGGGACCATCTCGTTCGTCGCCGGCGCCACCGCGAAAACCGGCGACATGAAGGTCGAAACGCCGACCGCCACCATGGGCATTCGCGGCACGGCGGTCCTGGTGGAGATCGACTTCGACGTCTTCCAGCCCGGCCTGGCGCCGCCGGTGTCGTTCCGGATCCTGGTCGAGCCGAATGGCGAGACGGGCGAATATGTGCTGCTGGACAGACTGACGGGGCAGCCGATCGCGACGGTGAACCAGCCCGGAACGAAAACCGTCGTCAACGGCCAGGGTGCCGTCACGTTTTTCCCATCGGCCGAAATTCCGGCCAATGCGCAGCGCCTGATCAACGAGATATTCACGCTCAAGTTCACAGACGCCAATCCGAAATACATCGGCATCCCTCCGCTCGACACGATCACGCCGCAGTCGTTCCTGGCCAAGCTGCCCGACGGCACGCCGATCGATCAACTTCCGATCATTCGCATCACGCTGGTGCTGGAACCGGTAGCGCCACCGCCTCCCAGCGGCGGCAATACGCGATTCCATCTCAACATTCCGCCGGACCTCTTAGCCTCCAGCAACCAGTTTACCGAACGGCTTCTGACGACAGGCAATACCGCGCTGGATACGGTGTCCGGCGTCATTCATTTCGACGACATCAACCCCGAAGACCGTCCGACGGTGTCGGCCCAGTTCAATTCGTATGTCTACCGCGACGCGCAGCAGGAGGTCATCCTCACGTCGTCGCTCACACTGGAACAGCTGGCGGCGATCCAGGCGGTCCAGGTGCCGCTCTCGGTGGTCCAGCACCCCGACAACACCAATGTCGGCGACGGCACCTGGACCTACAGGGTCCCGGACCAGGCGCTCGACTTCCTGGCCGAAGGCGAGACGCTGACGCTGATCTACATGGCGCGGGTCGACACCAATTACATCGGCTACAACACGGTCGTCTTCACACCGTTCAAGATCACGATCACCGGCAGCAACGACCTGCCGACGGCGGCGGCCACCGGTTCGGGCATCATCGAGCTCGACGGCACCAACAACCCTGATATCAATCATGCCGAGGGCGTGATCACGTTCACGGATGTCGACCTGACGGACCGGCCGACCGTGACCGCGCCGTTCGCGAATTATGTCTACACCGCCGCCAACGGCTCCGTGCTGACGTTGACCCCGGCGCAGCAAGCCGCGCTCGCGGCGACGCTGACGCTGACGCCGGCGCAGAACAACACCAACAACGGTTCGGTGGCGTGGTCGTATGACGTCGCCGACAGCAATTTCGACTTCATCGCAGCCGGCGAAACGCTTGTCCTGACCTATCACGCTACCGTCGATGACGGCCATGGCGGCATCGTCACCGTACCGCTGACGCTGACGGTGTCTGTCAACGGCACCAACGACATCCCGACCATCACGGCGACGAGCGACAGCTTCATCGAACTCGTCGGCACCACCGGCAATGCCAGCCCCGATCATGCCGGCGGCACCATCACCTTCACCGACGTTGACTTGACGGATCGGCCGACCGTCAGTGCAGCCTATGCCTCGTTTTTCACCTACAGCAACGCCCAGAATGTCGACATCACCTCGACGCTGACAACCTCGCATTTGGCTGCGATTGCGGCGGTCCATCCGGTGCTGTCGCTGGAGCCGCTGGATACCAATGCGAATAACGGTAAGGTGGCCTGGAGCTACGAACTCCCCGACAACAGCTTCGATTTTCTTGCACAAGGCGAGACGCTGTCGCTGAGTTACACCGCCACCGTCGATGACGGACATGGGGGCATCGCAAGCACTCCCTTTACGGTAACCATCACCGGCAGCAACGACGTGCCGGTGGCGATTGGCGACGCCAATGCGACCGATGCCGTGGTCGAGTCCGGTGTCGATCCGGCCAATACCCCGTCCGCAGGCGATCCGGCGGCAGCCGGCAACGTGCTGACCAACGACACCGACGTCGACATCAACCACGTTCTGACCGTGGCGGCGGTGGCAGGGGGTGCCGGCAATGTCGGCATGGCCGTGACCGGCTTCTATGGCTCAGTCACGATCGGTGCCGATGGCAGCTACACCTACACGCTGAACAACGCCGATCCCGACACCCAGGCGCTGGCGCACGGCGCCGTGGCGACCGACGTCTTCAGTTACACGGTGACCGACGAGTTCGGCGCCACCTCGACCGCGGACCTGACCATCACCATCACCGGCACCAACGACGCGCCGGTGGCGAGTGGCGACGGCAACGCG
>JBDRNF010000112.1:0-4834 GCA_043811435.1 Pseudomonadota bacterium | reverse complement strand
GATCGCTGCGCGATCGACCCTCCCCCTCCAGGGGAGGGTAAGAAAGGATCGCCGCCTTGACTTCGTCGCCTTCTGCCCCGAAACAGCCGTCTCCCACCCGCGACCCCCGACACGTCTAAAGCGAAACGGGGCCCCGGTTTGCCTCGGTCCGCACACTAAACGTTTGAAATTGCGCGCCTTCTCCATGCAACCCGGAAACCGCTTCGCGTCCACGCCGCTTCGTCCCTATATTGTCCAGATGCCGGATCACATGCGCAGCACCTATCTCGATTTCGAAAAGCCCGTCGCCGAACTCGACGCCAAGGTCGACGAACTGCGCGCGCTGGCAGCCACCGGCAGCGACATTGGCGAAGAAATTTCGCGGATCGAGGAGAAGGCCGCGGAGGCGCTGACCGACCTCTATGCCAACCTGACGCCGTGGCAGAAGACGCTGGTAGCGCGGCACCATCAGCGCCCGCATCTGACCGATTTCATCGACGCGCTGATCACCGAATTCACTCCGCTCGCGGGCGACCGCAAGTTCGGCGAGGATGAAGCGCTGGTGGGCGGGTTCGGCCGCTTTCGCGGCGAAAGCATCTGCGTGATCGGCCAGGAAAAAGGCGCCACCACCGAATCCCGCATCCGACATAATTTCGGCATGGCGCGCCCGGAGGGCTACCGCAAGGCGGTGCGGCTGATGGAGATGGCCGACCGGTTCGGTATTCCCGTGCTGTCGCTGGTCGATTCCGCCGGCGCCTATCCCGGCATCGGCGCCGAGGAGCGCGGCCAGGCCGAGGCGATCGCACGCTCCACCGACGCCTGCCTGTCGCTGGGCGTGCCCAATGTCGCGATCATCACCGGCGAGGGCATGTCGGGCGGCGCCATCGCGATTACCACGGCCAGCCGCGTGCTGATGTTCGAACACGCCATCTACAGCGTGATCTCGCCGGAGGCGGCATCCTCGATCCTGTGGCGCGACGGCACCAAGGCGCAGGAAGCCGCGACCAGCATGAAGATCACGGCGCAGGACATGCTGCGCTTCGGCGTGATCGACCAGATCCTGAAGGAACCGGCCGGCGGCGCCCATCGCGATCCCGCCGCCATGATCGCGACCACCGGCGACGCCATCGAGCAGGCCCTCAACGATTTGCGCAACCTCGACCCCGACATGATCCGCAAGCAGCGCCGGCAGAAGTTCCTCGATATCGGCCGCAAGCTGGCCTGATTGGAACTTCACCCTCCCTTGGCGGGTAAGAATCGTGAACATCAGGCTTTTTTGGGAATCTGCCAGTTTCGCCCCAATTAGGCCCGGACATCGATATTTAACCTCTATTGACCATGCCTGACGGGGAGCCCTCCGGGAGGGCCCCGTCAGCTTGCGACCCGGGGACCCGAAGGGTAGTATTTTAGCCAATGGATTCAGGACATGGTCGCTATGTTCGGGGTGCGGAAATTGCGCTTTGAATTGTCCTTGGGGTGTGGAGCTCTGCATTGATCTATCGCCCGCTGTTTCGCGCGCTCATCACGTCGGCCGCGCTCGCGGCCGGTGTGCTGCTGGCCGGCTGCAACAGCAACCAGATCTCGCTGGCCAATAACGCCAAGGCCAACCAGCCGGTATCGCCGAAACTGGTCGCCGACATGACGGCGAAGGACATGGACCTGCAGTCGCCGATGCTGGTCCGGATCTTCAAGCAGGAAGCCGAGCTCGAGGTCTGGAAGCAGGATCGCTCCGGCCGCTTCGCGCTGCTGAAGACCTATCCGATCTGCCGCTGGTCGGGAGACCTCGGACCCAAGATCAAGGAAGGCGACCGCCAGGCCCCGGAAGGCTTCTATTCCATCAGCCCGGCGCAGATGAATCCGCAATCGTCGTTCTATCTGTCGTTCAATACCGGCTACCCCAACGCCTTCGACAAGGCGCTGGGACGCACCGGATCGCAGCTGATGGTGCATGGCGACTGCTCGTCGCGCGGCTGCTACGCCATGACCGACGAACAGATCGCGGAAATCTATTCGCTGGGGCGGGAATCCTTCTTCGGCGGCCAGCGCGCATTCCAGCTGCAGGCCTATCCGTTCAAGATGACGCCGGTCAACATGGCGAAGCATCGCAACAACCCGAACATGCCGTTCTGGAAAATGATCAAGCAGGGCTGGGATCATTTCGAGGTGACGCGGCAAGAGCCGAAGGTCGATTTCTGCGAGAAGAAATACGTGTTCGACGCCATGAAGGCCCCCGATGCCAGGCGGGATCCGGTGTTCGAAGCCTCGGCCAGATGTCCTGTTTACGCGATCCCGGACGACATCGCCGACGCCGTGCGCGAAAAGCAGCAGCGGGATCAGGTCGAGACCGCCCGGCTGATTTCGAAGGGAACACCGGTCGCGCGGCTGAATACCGGCATCGATGGCGGCATGCACCGGGTGTTTGCTGCCAAGCTGCCCCAAGCCTCGACCGGCCTGTCGGAAGGCGGCGAGGGCCAGAGCCTGTCGCTGGCGGCCCTGTCCCGCGCGCCCGGCACAATTCCGGCCCACGTCAATCCGCCGCGCGGATCGGTGTCATCGCCTGATGAACCGCTGGCAGCCTCCATGGCGGCCCCAACTCCGGCAACCCGCGTGGCGTCTGCGGCGCCCCCGGAAAAATCCGACGGGTTCTTCTCCACCCTGGCCCGCAAGGTCGGCATCGGCGGAACGGAAACCACCGCAACCACCAAACCGGCGTCCAGGCCGGCGCCCGTGCCTGCACCGGCCAGACCGAAAGTCATCGAGAGCAGGCGCCACGAACCGCCGCGCCACGAGCGACGTCCCGAAGTATCGGAGCCGAAGGTCGTGGCCGCGCCGAAGCCGGCCGACAGCAGGCCGCCTCTGAAGCCCTCGCTATCGGACACGCCCGCACCCGCCGCCAAGCCCGCCCTGGTCGCCGGGTCGCAGCCGATCGTGCCCGCGAATTCGTTCGACAGCCGCTTCTCGGCGGTGAAGTAAGGCACACAGCACTTTACCCTCCCCTGGAGGGGGAGGGTCGATCGCGCCCGGCGATGCGCAGCATCGTCCGCAGCGATCGGGGTGGGGTGAACTCTCACCCAGTCACAAGTTCAGCGATTTTATCAAAACGCTGCAGCGCCCGTCATGACGGCTGCATTCTCGCGCGCGGAGAGATCACCCCACCCCGAACGGCTGACGCCGTCCGACCCAGAGAGCGAGCTTCGCTCGTCTCGACCCCTCCAGGGGAGGGTGAAGGGTCTCAGCCGTACTTGCCGTGGCAGTGCTTGTACTTCTTGCCGCTTCCGCAGGGGCAATCCTCGTTGCGACCGATCTTGCCCCAGGTCGCCGGGTTGTTCGGATCGCGGTCGGCGGCGGCCGCCGGCACCAGCGAGGCGTTGGCGAACGCCATTTCATCCTCACCGGTATTGGGATCGAGCTTGTGCGCTTCCATCACCGGCAAGGGCGGCTGCTCCTCCGGCGGCACGATCTCGACGCGCATCAGCTGCGCCGTCACCGCCTCGCGCAGATGCGCGGTCATCGCCTCGTACAGGGCGAAGGCTTCCGACTTGTATTCCTGCAGCGGATCGCGCTGGCCGTAGCCGCGCAGGCCGATCACCTGACGCAGATGATCGAGCATCACCAGATGCTCGCGCCACAGGTGATCCAGCGTCTGCAGCAGGATGGTCTTCTCGACGTAACGCATCACGTCGGGGCCCCACTGCGCCACTTTCGCGGCCATGTGCTCGTCGACGCGCTGCTCGATCCGCGTCAGCAATTCCTCGTCGGCGATGCCCTCTTCTTTGGCCCATTCGTCGACCGGCAGGTCGATGTCGAGCACCCGCTTCAGTTCTTCCCGAAGGCCGGCGACATCCCACTGCTCGGCATAGGCGTGCTCGGGCACATGCTTGGCGACGACGTCGTCGACGAAGTCGCGGCGCATGTCCGTGACCATGTCGGCCACGTTCTCGCTCTTCATCAGTTCGACGCGCTGCTCGAAGATCACCTTGCGCTGGTCGTTCTGGACGTTGTCGAACTTCAGCAGGTTCTTGCGGATGTCGAAGTTGCGGGCCTCGACCTTCTGCTGCGCCTTCTCCAGCGCCTTGTTGATCCAGGGATGGATGATGGCCTCGCCCTCTTTCAGGCCGAGCCGCGTCAGCATGCTGTCGAGCCGGTCGGAGCCGAAAATCCGCATCAGATCGTCTTCCAGCGACAGGAAGAATTTCGAGCGCCCGGGATCGCCCTGGCGTCCGGATCGGCCGCGCAGCTGATTGTCGATGCGCCGCGATTCATGCCGCTCGGAGCCGATGATGTAGAGCCCGCCGGGCTTTGTCACGGTCTTGGCCGGCTTCGAGCCCTTGGCGGGCTCGACCTCGACCACGTCTTCCGCCTTCAGCACGATCTCGCGAAAACGCTCGACGTCGGCCTTGATCTGCTCGATCCTTTTGGCCTTCTCGGCCTCGTCGGTAATATCGGCGGTCTCGTGCTGGATCCGCATTTCCAGTGAACCGCCGAGCTTGATGTCGGTGCCGCGGCCGGCCATGTTGGTCGCGATCGTGATCGCGCCGGGCACGCCGGCCTCGGCGACGATATAGGCTTCCTGCTCGTGGAAGCGCGCGTTCAGCACCGCGAACAGCTTTGCCGGTTTGCCGGCGCGGGCGGCGTCGTACAGTTTCTGCATCGACTTCGGGCTTTCGAAATCGAGTTGCTTGTAGCCGTGGCTTTTCAGGTAGTCGGCCAGCACTTCGGACTTCTCGATCGAGGCGGTGCCGACCAGCACCGGCTGCAGCCGGGAATTGGCGCGCTCCACCTCGGCCAGGATCGCCGCGTATTTCTCGTTCTGGGTGCGGTAGACCTCGTCGTCCTCGTCGAGCCGGGCCACCGG
>JBDRNF010000111.1:0-54905 GCA_043811435.1 Pseudomonadota bacterium | reverse complement strand
TGGATAATACCACAACTAAAAAAACGAGTTTCCCCCCGCTTCTGTCCAAGCCACCACCAACTGCCTTTCCCGATCCGTATTTTTCTGCGACAGCTACCGCATTAGAAAGATCCAGGCCCGCTTTTTTCAAATCTTTAACCCTTGATCTATCTTCCATATCCAGGCTCGACAAAGGCGTCTTGGCTTCAATCGTGATTGCATTTGTCGTAGCATCAACTCTGCCATCCCAAATTTCCTCTTGATGATAAACTTTCACTTTATAAAAGCTGGTAGTGCCCTGGACGTTGAAGCTGATATCAACAACCTTGGCTCCCGAAAAACGTTTTTCAGCAGTTGCGATTGCTTCACGAGCAGATATTGAAGAGCGTTTGAAGGCTTCGATCTCTTGTTCAATTGAAAGTTCTCTGGATTCCTGTCCATCCCTGGAAAACTCCGACATCGAAATATCTGTCGAACTACGCGCCGGTGCTGGTATCACGATAGCCGAAAGCAGGAATACTATTAACGCCGGAGAATAACGCAAATTATTCAGAGTTTTTGAGAACGAGCGAATTCGAGGCGCACAGGCCCTCAATTCCTGTTCCAGGCTGCAGGCGCACGTCTCAATCAAAATGCGTTTTGCAATATCCGGCAACAAACCGGTTTTTCGCCATCCAGACGACTTCTGCCAACTTCGCCCCAAGTACCTTTGACCGAGGTACTGTTCGACGGGCGAGGCTTGGCCGTGAAATTCCGTTTTCATGTTTCAATCTTCTGCCTGTCGAGTCCAAACAGGTTGCGCTTGTCCTGGTAGCGGGCGTAAACGGTCGGCTTGCTCACGCCCGCAGCTTCCGCCACCGCATCGATGAACGTGCCGTCGATTCCCCGTTCCATGAACAGGGTCGTTGCAATGTCGAGCAAACGGGCGTCGCGGCGGCCTCCTCCCGGGTAGGGCGGCCGCCCGACTTTTTGCACCGCAGCAGAGGTGAGTGTGCGTCGATGGTGGCTGTGGAATCTCTTGTCACAAATTTTCCTTGCAGATTCGGCGATTAATTATATAAACGATACAGTATAGTTTTTTGCGAGGCTAGCGCCGTGAATGCCTCTCGCCGGATCTCCGTTAAACATCGCAAGGGCAGCGACCGTCGGCGATCGGACGTGGGTTCTCGCACGGGCTCATCCCCGCAAATTACGCGATCGGCGTTCCGGCCGGACTTGCAGCGATTACATCGAATAAAAAATCGCGCAACCTGCCGGTCCGCTGCACGACGGCTGGCTTGGAAACGCCCGTCCCGACAGCGTCGCGATGCGGCCGGCCTGCGGGACGAAGCCCCTTCCGCAGGCTGGCTACTTCTTCTTGCACGTCGGCCCCACTGGTTGCAGGCAGGTGCGGTCATTTGAGTGACGCGGCCCGCTCAGTCTCCGGTCATGCCGCGCTGCTGATTGTGGTCGTGCTTGCCGTCGGCTTTACAGTCATCGTCGTACCAGCCGCATTTTTCGCGTTTCTTCTTTTTTGAGAGCGAAACCACCGGCAATTCCCGGGTGGAGCCACCGGCGTACCTTGCGACCGCCAAGCGTCCGGATCGCGTGGGAAGCCGTTCCCCAGCATTTGTGCTGCGCTGCCGGGGAATGAGCCTTCCGCCCTTTGCGCCGCCTCACTCCATCGCTACCATTTTACGGGGCACGATATGGAGCGGGGTGCGCGGTCCAACCGCGACCGGCCTCGGGATCCAAATCAGCGAAACCAAGCCGACCGGGCTGCTCATCATCGGACATAGCCAAAGACTTCATTTGGTATAAGTTAAGCAGGAAGAAGGCGATAGTGACAAGATCAATCAAGACTTGGGTGTTGAGGCTTACCGTTGCCGCCACTGTCGGCGGACTGGCTGTCTGGGCCTGGCAGTCATTTCGGCCGGCGGGTCTGCCCCAGGGGATTGCCGCCGGCAACGGCCGCGTCGAGGCGGTGGAGATCGATATTGCCACGAAGCTGCCCGGGCGGATCAAGGAAGTCCTGGTCGACGAAGGCGATTTCGTCACTGCTGGTCAACTTTTGGCCAGGATGGACACTACGGTGCTGGCGGCGCAACTCCGGGAGGCAGAGGCGCAGCTGCAGCGCGCAACCATTGGTATCGAAAGCGCGCAAAACCTGGTCACGCAGCGCGAGGCCGAAAAAGAAGCCGCTCGGGCCATTATCGCGCAGCGCCAGGCCGAGCTCGATGCCGCGCAGAAACGCGCGGCGCGCACCGAAGACCTTGTCCCAAAGGGTGCGGCTCCGCTTCAAAAGCTGGATGACGAACGCGCCCAGTTCCAGGCGGCCACGGCGGCGCTGAGCGCGGCGCAAGCGCAGATGGCGGCGGCAGACGCGGCCATCGGCTTCGCCAAATCCCAGGTTACCGCGGCGCGATCGCAAGTGGAGGCTGGGAGCGCCACAATCCAGCGTATTCAGGCCGACATCGATGACAGCGCTCTCCGTGCGCCGCGCGATGGTCGCGTGCAATTCCGGGTTGCTCAGGCTGGCGAGGTGCTTTCGGCAGGCGGCAAGGTATTGAACATGGTCGATCTCGGCGACGTCTACATGACGTTCTTCTTGCCGGCAACTGCCGCTGGGCGCGTGCGGTTGGGGACCGATGTGCGGCTCGTCCTCGACGCCGCACCTCAATATATCATTCCGGCAAGCGTCTCTTATGTGGCTGATGTTGCACAGTTCACGCCCAAGACCGTGGAGACGGCAGAAGAACGTCAGAAGCTTGTATTCCGGATAAAGGCGAGGATTTCTCCCGATCTCCTTCGCAAGTACATCACCCGGGTCAAGACCGGCCTGCCGGGCATGGCCTATGTTCGTCTCGATCCTCAGGCCGAGTGGCCCGCCCATCTTCAGGGCAAACTTCCGCAATGACTGACCGTGCTCCAACAGCCGTGCGAGCAGGCCCTGGAACGGCGCCGGTTGCGCAACTCCGGGACGTCAGCCTACGCTACCGCAAAAAATGCGCGCTTGAGGCGGTCAACCTCGAAGTGCCCGCAGGCTGCCTCGCCGGCCTGATCGGCCCCGACAGCGTCGGCAAGTCGAGTCTGCTCTCGCTGATCGCCGGCGCCCGCGAAATCCAGGACGGACAAGTCGAGGTGCTCGGCGGCGACATGGCTGAAGCGGGCCACCGCCGGGCGGTGTGTCCGCGCATCGCGTACATGCCGCAGGGGCTGGGCAAAAACCTTTATCCAACACTGACAGTCTACGAGAACATCGACTTCTTCGGCCGCTTGTTCGGCCATGACGGCGGCGAGCGGGCGCGCCGTATCGAAGCGCTCACCAGGAGCACGGGGCTTGCTCCCTTCATCGACAGGCCCGCCGGCAAGCTCTCCGGCGGCATGAAGCAAAAGCTTGGCCTGTGCTGCGCACTGATCCACGATCCGGATCTGCTGATCCTGGATGAGCCCACCACCGGCGTCGATCCGCTCTCCCGCCGGCAATTCTGGGAGCTGATCGCAAGTATCCGTGCCGGCCGGCCCGGGATGAGCGTGCTGGTGGCAACGGCGTACATGGAAGAGGCGGCGCGCTTCGACTGGCTGGTCGCGATGGATGCAGGCCGGGTGCTCGCGTCCGGAAGTCCGCAAAGCCTCCTCGATCACGCTGGGGTTTCCTCTTTGGAAGAGGCTTTCATTGCGCTGTTGCCGGAAGAAAAACGCCGGCAGCATCGGGCGGTGACCATCCCTCCGCGCGCCGCGGAAGACGACGGTGCGGTCGCCATCGAGGCCAACGAACTGACGAAGCATTTTGATGACTTCGTCGCAGTCGATCATGTGAGCTTTCGCATCAAGCGGGGCGAGATATTCGGCTTTGTCGGCTCCAACGGGTGCGGCAAGACGACAACCATGAAGATGCTCACGGGTCTCTTGCCGCCCAGCGAAGGGCAGGCCTGGCTCTTCGGGCAGCCGATCGACCCGCACGATCTCGCAATCCGGCGGCGGGTCGGTTATATGTCGCAGGGCTTCTCGCTCTATTCCGAACTCACGGTGCGGCAGAATCTGGAGCTGCATGCCCGGCTGTTCCAGATGACTGCGGAGACGATTCCCGGCCGCGTCGAAGAAATGACCCGCCGCTTCGATCTCACGGCCGCTGTCGATGCCTTGCCCGACAGCCTGCCGCTGGGCATGCGCCAGCGCCTGTCTTTGGCGGTGGCGATGATCCACGGCCCCGAGATCCTCATCCTCGACGAGCCGACATCCGGCGTCGACCCGATCGCGCGCGACGTCTTCTGGCAAGCGATGATCGACCTCTCCCGCCGCGACAAGGTTACCATCTTCGTTTCGACCCACTTTATGAACGAGGCCGAGCGTTGCGACCGCGTCTCGCTCATGCACGCCGGAAAGGTGTTAGCGACCGATGCCCCCGCCGCGCTGGTCAAAAGGCGCGGCGTTCAATCTTTGGAAGACGCCTTCATCAGCTATCTGCAAGACGCGATAGCAGGGGACAAAACCGAAGGCAGCGTGCCGGAGCAGCAGGCCGAGGCGCTGGAGATTCCGGCTCAAGCTCTCCCGCAGCGCCCCATCGGGCACGACGGTTGGCGGCGTTTCTTCGATCTCTGCCGCATGTTCAGTTATGCGCGGCGCGAGTCGCTGGAACTGCGGCGCGACCCCGTTCGCCTGACGCTCGCGCTGCTCGGCAGCGTCGTTCTCATGTTCGTGATGGGTTACGGCATCAACCTGGACGTTGAGGATCTGACCTTTGCGGTCCTGGATCGCGACCAGACCACCTTGAGCCGCGGTTATGTGCTCAATATCGCCGGTTCGCGCTACTTCGTCCAACAGTCGCCGATTTCCGGCTACGAGGATCTCGATCGGCGGATGCGTGGGGGAAAACTCAGTCTCGCGATCGAGATACCGCCGGGCTTTGCGCGGGATGTCGCCCGCGGTCGGCGAGTCGAGATCGGTGCCTGGATCGACGGCGCCATGCCCATGCGGGCGGAGACCGCCCGCGGCTACGTGCTGGGGATGCATGCTCAATGGCTTGCAGCCAAGGCACGAGAAGCCGGGCTCAGCCAGGGATTGGCGGGGTTGGCGAACATCGAGACGCGCTTCCGCTACAACCCCGATGTCCAGAGTCTGGTGGCGATGGTACCGGCCATGATCCCGTTGCTGCTCCTGCTGATCCCGGCGATGCTTACCGCGCTCAGCGTGGTGCAGGAGAAGGAACTCGGCTCGATCATCAATTTCTACGTCACGCCCACCACCCGGCTGGAATTCCTGTTCGGCAAACAGCTCCCCTACCTGGTATTGTCCATTCTGAACTTCCTGTTGCTGACGCTTCTCGCGGTTACCGTGTTCGGCGTGCCGTTGAAGGGTAGTTTTTTTGCTCTGGCAGCTGGCGCGTTGCTCTATGTCGGGGCCGCCACTGCCATTGGCCTGCTGATTTCGACCTTTACGCGCAGCCAGATCGCCGCCCTCTTCGGCACGGCCGTCCTCACCATGCTGCCGGCGGCAAACTTTTCGGGAATGATCGACCCGGTTTCCTCGCTCGAGGGGGCGGGCAGGCTAATCGGCGAAATCTTTCCGACGACGCATTTTCTGACGATCGCACGCGGGACTTTCTCCAAAACTTTGAGCTTTTCCGATCTGCAGGCCTCCTTCATCCCCCTGGCTCTGGCCACTCCGGTCTTGCTCGCGCTGTCCGCGGTTTTCTTGAAAAAACGGGAGAGTTGAGCCATGCGCGCCGCCAACATCCTGCATCTTGGCGTCAAGGAGCTGCGCAGTCTGATGCGCGACTGGATAATGCTGGTGCTGATCGTCTATGCCTTCACCTTTTCGATCTATACGCGGGCCAGGGCGATACCGGAGACGCTCAACAAGGCGCCGATCGCCATCGTGGACGAGGACCGCTCACCGCTCTCGGTGCGCATCTCCAGCGCCTTCTATCCACCCTACTTCCTGCCGCCCAAGTTCATCACCCAGGCCGAGATGGATGCCCGGATGGATGACGGCCTCGATACCTTCGCGCTCGATATACCTCCCGAGTTCCAGCGCGATCTCCTGGCGGGTCGCAGACCGACGATTCAGCTCAACGTCGATGCCACGCGCATGAGCCAGGCGTTCGTCGGCAGCGGCTATATCCAGAGCATCGTCACCGATGAAGTCCGCGCTTTCGCCCAACGTTACCGTGATGTCCCGCAACTGCCGGTCGATCTGGCGCTGCGGGTGCGCTTCAATCCGGAACTCACCAAGTCCTGGTTCAGCGCCATCATGGCGATCATCGAGAATATCACAATGCTCTCCATCGTCCTGACCGGCGCCGCGCTGATCCGCGAGCGCGAGCACGGCACCGTCGAGCACCTGCTGGTGATGCCGGTCACGCCGTTCGAAATCATGACCAGCAAGGTCTGGGCCATGGGCCTCGTCGTGCTCGCCGCTTCCGCATTCTCGCTCCTATTCGTGGTGCAAGCCCTGCTGTCCGTGCCGATCGAGGGTTCGCGCGCGCTGTTTCTTGCAGGCACCGCGCTGCAGCTGTTCGCCACCACGTCGATGGGCATCTTCCTCGGCACCATCGCCCGTTCCATGCCACAGTTCGCGCTGCTGCTGATGCTCGTGCTGCTGCCATTGCAGATGCTTTCCGGTGGCGCAACGCCGCGCGAGAGCATGCCGGAGGCCGTTCAGTATCTCATGCTGGCCGCGCCCAACACACATTTTGTGATATTGGCACAGGCTATCCTTTATCGCGGCGCGGGCCTCGACGTTGTGTGGCCGCAATTCCTCGCCCTCGCCTTGATCGGCGCCGCCCTGTTCGGCCTTGCGCTCGCCCGGTTCCGCAATACGATCGCCACGATAGCATGAACACATGATGGGCGTGCAAATGATATTAGCGAAGCCCGCTGGTCTGAACAAAGCGCAGGTCAAGAAGCGACTTGCGGGGTTGCTTCAAACCAATTGTTTTTCCCAGCATCGATGCGCCGCTGGGCGATCGTGGTATCCGCAGCGGTATCCGCATCCAACGGGTGACCAGCCTCACCGGGGCACCGACGCACGATAGCCGACGACGTCGGCATATCGCCCTCCTACCCGACTATCCGTGCACCCAACCACATCTGGTCTCATTGACGACCACTTGCTCGCCGTCAATGAGACCCGAGGCGAGGCGCCTGCTTCAGATCGTTGCTGCTGTTGCGAGATGCTTCAGCCGCCGAGGTCGCCGCTAACAATGTCGCCGAACAGCTCCCACTTTTCGCCTTTAAAGCGCATCATCTGCAGTTGCGATATCGGCGCAAAATCGGTCGGGCTGGTGTCAATTTTGACGCCAGGGAGAAGAGTGTCAGTCGTAAAGCCCTTAAGGTTGGCGGCCTGTTTCATCACGTTGGCGCGCGTCAGATCGTCGCCACACTGCTCAAGCACTTTCACCAGTGTTTGCGCAGCACCGTAGCCGTAAACATGGTTGCCATCCGACCGATCCGCTTCCGGCATATACTTCGCCAGAAAAGCGTAGAATTTTTTCATACCCGGATCATTATCCCACTGCCGATCTGCGCCATCCTTGGCATAGGCCGCCGAAAGAACGCCCTGAGAATTTTCGAGGCCGGCGGGCTTCATCACTGATCCAACGGATGCGCTTACGTTGGCCACGATTTGTAGCGGCTTCCAGCCAAGCTCGCTGATCTTCTTGATCGTCTGAGCTGCGAATTTTGGGGTCGTGATGCTCAGCACCACGTCCGGATTCAGTGACTTGAGCTTGACGATGTGGGAATCGACGGACGGTTCTGATACCTCGTAGCTCTCCTCAGCCACAATGCTCGAAGATTTATCGCCTAGCCCATCTTTGAGACCCTTGAGATAGTCTTTTCCAAAATCATCATTTTGAAAAAGCACCGCAATTTTTGCGCCGGGCTTCTCCTTTAGCAGGTACTTCGCGTAAATCCGCGCTTCGCTCTGGTAACTGGGCTGCCAGCCCATCGTCCAGGGAAATTCTTTGGGCTCATTCCATTTGGTCGCCCCGGTTGCAACAAATAACTGCGGCACCTTCTTGCTGTTCATATACTTTTGAATTGCCGAATTTGATGGTGTGCCGAGCGAGTTGAAGACCAACAATACTTCATCACTCTCGACAAGCTTGCGCACCTGCTCGACCGCCTTGGGCGGGCTGTAAGCGTCGTCGTAGCTGATAAAGTTAATCTTGCGACCGTTGATACCACCTTGATCATTGATCATTTTGAAGAACGCGGTCTCGGTCTTGCCTATCATACCGTAGGCCGAGGCCGGACCGCTGTAGGGGATGATATTGCCGACCTTTATCTCAGTATCGCTCACGCCGGCATCGTACTTCTTTTGCGCAAGCGCATCAGGTGCTGTTGTCATCAACAGCGTTGCCATCGCTGCAAACGCCGCGAACCCTCTTTGAATGCTAGTCATTTCAGATCTCCCTAGATTGACTGTGTTAGGATGATTATTCGACCGTCAGAACCGTTGACGGTTGGATACAGAGAACTGCCACTGGGAACACGACTTCCAGTTTGATCCTCTTCCGCTCTACTCAGATATCGGTCGTTCACTGGATCATTGCTGTTGCGGTTCTCCTCGCGCTTTTCAGATCTGCTGATTCTAGCGAATAATTTCCGGATCTCGCTGCTTGTTGAGAGCGGAACGTCATCGGCATATTGCGATGCGGTGTCACATACCGGTGAACCCGTCCTCAATCATTTGAGCTATGGCTTCGGGACATTCCATCGGAAGGAAATGACTGTTCTCCCGAAATCTGAGGACGCGAGCCTGTGGAGCAAGTTCGACAATCTTCGCCGCATCGGCTTCGCTAACCGTACTGAAGCGCGAGCCATAGGCTAATGAGAGTTTTCCTTTATAACGAGGAAGAAGCTCCCAAAATTCTGTTGTTGCTGCCTGGAAGGTCGCCGCTTCCCAAGCCGGATCGCAGGCCAAAGCAACTCGGCCATCATCTAAAAAATGCAAGCCAGCCTCGAGGTAATCGTCGAGCAAACCCTCTCGCCAAGAAGAAAACATCGCTTTTCCGGAGTAGGAATTTCGAATCTCCTGTCGCGACGACCAGATTGGGCGACGTTTGCGAGCTTGAAGCGCAATATCAAACGGAATGAAGCTCCCTTCGCGCCGGTCCAAGGCGACTTGGCACGCTCTATTGAATGGCACGAATGACGGTTCGATCATGGCGACGCCGAGCGCCAAATCTGGTCTCCTGGCCGCCAGCATCAGGCTTACGGTTGCTCCCATCGAATGGCCAATAAGGAAAGCCGGCTCTCCTAGAACTTCGAGCAGACGTTCGAGATCAGCTTCGTATGTTTGCCAACTGACCAGATTTTCAGGAACCGCCAATAAACGCGTGCGACCATGCCCCCGCGCATCGGAAGCGGCGATGCGAAATCTTTTCGAAAGCGGCTCCAATAACCTCCGGTATGTATGCGCATTGAATCCAGTCGCATGCGCAAAATGAAGGAGTGGGGCTTCGCTTCCGGCGTCACTCCAAGACAGCGCCGCAATTTCGCCGGCCGATGTGGAAACCATCTCAACTCGCACGGCTTACGCCTTTATCGCCCCAGATGTCGCACTCACGGTCGACGGCCGCAAGTTGCGTCGCGAGTCGCCTTAGCTGTGACTGAAGCTGCACTAAATCGGCTGATGCAAACCCACTCCACATCGTAGCGTAAACGTCATCCGCCTCCCGACGCAGTCGCTTCAAGATGACACGGGCTTCGGGACGCAGCCGAATGAGCCACACCCTGCGATCGCTGGGTGACGGCTCACGCTTAACGAGGTCCAGCTTTTCCAGGTCGTCAATCGCCTGGCCTACGCTGGCCCGTTCGAGTTCGAGCAGACGCGCCAATTCAGTTTGATTTATCCCGTTGCTGCGCTGCAAATGAACCAAAAGCCTCCATTTGGTTCGCGACAGCCCGGCAGATTGCATTCGATTGTCAAAAGTCCGACGCAGGCCTCGCGAGATCTCCTCCATCGCGAACGCAATGTCGTCCTTAATCGGAGCATCTAGCGTCATGACTGACTCATGCATATCTGAGCTTATTGTATGGCAACTTACACTAATATCCCATACAATCGCCGTCAACCGTGACTTTTAAGTTGTGCGCTTCGATATGTAAGGACAACTCGATGAGTGATGCGAAGTCATCTGCACCTTCGGTAGAAGCAATGGCGCAATTGTTTGCGCAGCACGTTCCGCATGGACGCGACCTCGGGATGCGCATTGACGACCCTGCGCCCGACGGCCGCACCCGAATGCGCCTTGCAGCGCAACCGTTCCTTGCCACCGATCCGGCAGGAGCTTTCTTTTTTCCCGGTGTGATGTTCAGTCTTGCAGACTCCGCATGTGGCCTCGCGGTATTTCGCGCGCTGGGGTACTTCGTACCCATTGCAACGCTGGATATGCGTATCGACCATCTGGCACCCGCCACAATGGACGGCGACCTAGTAGCTGTGGCCGAGTGCTACCGACTCACTAAATCGATTGCCTTTGTGCGTTGCGAGTTGTTGAGCGGCCCGCATCAAAGGCTGGCTGCCGTCGTGATGGGCACGTTCATGCTCTCGTCTGCATCGACGAAGGTCCCCGACCATGAGAGCGTTCTCGCCAATCGAGCGACCCAGAAATGACAGAGAAAAGCAAAAGAGTCGCGTCTGCAATTTCGGCAATGCCCTATGCTCGGCATCTCGGCATCGGCGTTGTTGTCGCAAACGGTGGCGCGGACTCCATCTTGTTTCACCTGCCATTCGAGGCGCGATTGGTCGGGAATGTGACGTTACCGGCGTATCATGGCGGTGTTGTTGCAACTTTCATGCAAGTGGCCGCACTGACGACGGTCTATGATCTGATAACTGAGGGTCGGCTGCCGAAGCTGGTGAACTTTTCTATTGACTACCTCAACTCCGCTGGTCCTCTAGACCTTTACGCTAGGTGCGAAGTGCATCGGGTTGGCAGGCGGATTGCAACCGTCGGCATTCGCTGCTGGCAGAATGATACAAAAGTTCCGGTCGCGTTAAGTCGGGCCCATATATTTATTGGACCCCCGACCTGATAGGAGAGCGCTTGGTGTAGACTGGATTGGACGATTAAATCGGAACCACTCGCTAGGGACGGAGGTTTGTGGGCTGATACCATTACACCCAATCAAACCGAGGAATCGATTTCACTGGTACTTGAGGAATCCCTCGTTCAATGGAGGCACACGAGTTGCCGTAGCTCGTACCCAAACTATCTACCACCCGCCGTCGCAAGCAGACTCGCCGTCAACGCACCTTGATCGGAATGCAGCGGTGCAGGTTGGGACGAAAAAAATGTCGCGGCAGATGTCTTGTAGAGGAAGTTATCGCTTCGCGAGTTCCGCGCCTCACCTCCAGTTGTCGCGTTCCGTCAGTGTTCAAGGAGCCAAACATGAATGGAATTGCCGATCGGGCTAAAATGATAATCGCTAAGCACCTCAAAATACCCGCGGAAAAGGTCACGGAGTCAGTCAGCTTTTCCGACCTGGGCGCTGACAGTCTCGATGGACTAGAACTCGTACTGGCATTCGAAGACGAATTTGGCTGCGAAATTCCCGACGAGGTGGCAGAAACATTTCGCACTCCTGGTGATGTCTTGAGCTACCTTGAGAAGAATGCAAAACATTGATTTTGGTAGCGCAGCGTATCGGCTGGTCGCTAGTGACAAGCTTCACAGAAGCTCTTGGTGCGTCGCGCGCAGCGCGCCATAGGAATTTGGAGCGGTTGAGCCAATCCGATACGACTCGAGCACCCGCGCTTCAATCTGCCCCAGCAAACGCCGCGTTCCTACAGCGGCGCAGCATCGAAACTACTTCGGTTCCCCAGCAGTGGAAGGCGCAACAGCAGCCTTGGACTTCCGTTCCACGTTGCGCGTCACCAGACGGAAGAACAGCGGCACGAAGATGATCGCGAGCGCCGTGGCCGCGATCATACCGCCTATCACGCCGGTGCCTATGGAATGGCGGCTGGCCGAACCAGCGCCTGTGCTGATCGCCAGCGGCAGGACGCCCAAGATGAACGCCAGCGAGGTCATGACGATCGGGCGGAATCTCAACCGTGCTGCTTCGAGCGCGGCATCGGAGACCGACAGGCCTTCACGATGGCGTTGGGCGGCAAATTCCACGATCAAAATCGCATTCTTCGCAGCCAGACCGATCAGCGTGACGAGGCCGATCTGGAAATAGATATCGTTCTCGGTGCCTCGCAGCCAGATCGCGACAATTGCGCCGAACAGAGCGAACGGCACGGCGGTGAGCACTGCCAGCGGGAGCGACCAGCGCTCGTACTGTGCAGCGAGAATCAGGAACACCATCAGCAATCCGAACAGAAAACCCTGATAACCGGTCCCTGCGGTGGATAGCTCCTGGTAAGCCGAGCCCGTCCAGCCGATGGAATAGTCGGTGCCAAGAGTGCTGCTGACGACCTCCTGCATCGCGGCGAGCGACTGGCCCGAGGAATATCCCGGCGCGGGGTTGCCGAGGATCTTGGCAGCCGGGAAGATGTTGAAGCGGTCGACCGTATCCGGACCGACCACGCGTTCGACGCTGACAAGTGCATTCAGGGGAACCATCGCACCGGTATCGGCGCGTACATAGATGAATCGAAGATCGTCCGGCGAGGACCGGAAATCAGATTCCGACGACAGGCTGACGCGGTAGGTCCGTCCGAACAGGCTGAAGTCGTTGACATATAGGCTGCCGAAGCCACTCTGCATCGAGTCAAATATGGTGTTGATGGGTATGCCGAGGGTCTTGGCCTTGCCGCGGTCGACATTGATCCTGTATTGCGGGATCGAGGTCGAAAACTGCGTACTGACGCCGCGCAACTCCGGCCGCTTGGCGGCCTCTGTAACGACCTTCCTGGCCGCCTCGGCCAGCGCTTCGAGTGACGCGCCAGACCGGTTCTGCAGAAACAGTTCGAAGCCACCGGTGGTGCTGATGCCCTGGATCGGCGGAGGATTGAAGCCGATCACGACGCCGTCCCGGAACAAGCCGTTGAGCTTCGACAGCCCGGGCGCGATTTCTCGCGCGTCCTCGCCGGCCCTGGTTCGTTCAACCCAGTCCTTCAACGTAATAAACGAAACGCCGGCATTGGTCTTCTGCGCACGGGAGAGAATATCGAAACCGGAAAGCGATACGACGCCCTGGACGGTCGGCATCTTGGCGATGGCGTCCGCTGTGACGACGGTTACCGCACGTGTGCGACTGATCGCGGCCGCAGCGGGCAACTGCGTTACCATCAGCACATAGCCCTGGTCTTCCTGGGGTACGAGACTGCCGGGGACTTTCGTGAACAAGTACCCCGTCGCGCCAAGCATCGCAGCGACAAGGACCACCGAGATGAAGGCTCGCTGCAAAAAAAATTCCACCACTCCGGTGTAGCGCAAGGTGAGCCACGCGAAGCCGCGGTTGAACACACGAAACGGCTTTGCGGGTTCCTTATGCTGCTGCTCCAACAGCAACGCCGCGAGCGCGGGCGTCAGCGTCAGCGCGACGACGCCTGAAATCACCACCGATACGGCGATTGTTACCGCGAATTGCCGATACAATTCGCCGGCTAGTCCGCCGAGGAACGACACCGGAATGAACACCGCGCACAGCGCGAGCACGATGGCGACCACCGGCCCGCTGACTTCCTGCATCGCCTGAATGGTGGCCTCGCGCGCCGGCTTGTGCTGCGTGCGCATGATGCGTTCGACGTTTTCCAGCACCACGATGGCGTCATCGACGACAATGCCGATGGCAAGCACAAGCCCGAACAGCGTGAGGAGATTGATGGAGAATCCCAGCAGATACATCCCGGCGAACGTACCTATAAGCGAAACCGGCACCGCGATCACGGGAATAATGGTCGCTCGTACGCTTTGCAGGAACAGGAACACCACCAGCACGACGAGAGCGATCGCCTCGATGAAGGTCTTGAGGACTTCTTCGATGGAGACTTCGACGAAACGCGTGGTGTTGAACGGGATCTTGTATTCGAGACCTTCGGGAAACCGCGTCTGCAGGCGGTCCATGGTCGCCCTGACGCTCTTGGCAACGTCGAGCGCATTGGCACCCGGCTGCAGATAGACGCCGATGGGAACGGTCGGTGCGCCGTTATAGGTCGCGGAGAAGCTATAGTTCAGCGCGCCAAGCTCCACGCGGGCGACATCCTTGATACGAAGCGCGCCGCCGAAGTCGTCGGAACGGATGATGATCTCCTCGAATTCGTGGGGATCGGCGAATCGGCCCTGGGTCGTCACCGAATATGTGAATGTCGCCGCATTCTTCTGCGGCTCCTCGCCGAAGCGTCCGGCTGCGAATTGCGCGTTCTGCTCGCGGATAGCGGCAGCGACATCTCCCGTCGTCAGGTTGTACTGGGCGAGCTTGTCGGGCCGCAGCCAGATCCGCATCGAATAGTCGGACGCGCCAAATAGCGACGCGTCACCAACGCCGGGCGTGCGGCGCAACTCGTCGATCACGTTGATGAGAGCGTAGTTGCCAATGAAGATCGTATCGTAGCGCCCGTTCGGTGACGACATCGTCAAGAGCTGAAGGATCGCCGTCGACCGCTTTTGTACGACGACGCCCTGGCGCTGTACCTCGGAGGGCAGAAGGGGCGTGGCGCGCTGCACGCGGTTGCTGACGTTGATAGTGTTCTGGTCGGGGTTGGTGCCGATGGCAAAGGTCAAAGAAATGCTCAGCGTGCCGGAGCCCGTCGAAGTCGACTGCATGTAGAGCATGTTTTCGACGCCGTTGATCTGCTGTTCGAGCGGTGCCGCCACGGTCTCCGCGATGGTCTGCGCGGATGCCCCTGGATAGTTCGCCGTTACTGTGACTTCGGGCGGGACGATGGCCGGATACTGTGCGATCGGCAGAGCGCGCATGGCGACGAAGCCGGCGAGCACGATAATGATGGAAATGACCGCGGCGAAGACCGGCCGATCAATGAAGAATTTCGAGAACATTATTTTGGGCCTGACCTGTCGGACACCGCGGGGGGCTTATCGGGCGCGGGAGCCTTTTCAGTTGAAGGTGCTTTGGCCTCTTCCGGCTTTGCGCTATCATCCTTGATAACGAACGGCACAGGCTTGACTGGAGCGCCGGGGCGAACGCGCATTACGCCATCGATCACGATCTTTTCTCCGCTGGTTAAGCCTTCTTTCACCACCCAGCCTCCCTTGACCTCGCGGTCGAGCTTGACGGGGCGAGCGGCGACGCCGTTGTTGGTCGATTTGACGACGTAGACGAATGCGCCCTGAGGGCCCTGGGACACCGCCTGCTGCGGAACGACGAAAACGTTCGAAAGAGAGACGCCGCTCAGCAGTATTCGCACAAACTGGTTAGGCAGTAGGGTGCCGTCCGCGTTTGGAAAGATCGACCGGACTTGGAGGGTGCCGGTGCGTGCATCGACGGTGGAGGACGACACGTTCAGCTTACCCTTGACTGGATAGGCGGCGCCGTCACCGTAACGGATCGATACCTCGACGTCGTCCTCGGTAAGTGGCTTATCGCGCGCCTGGTTGATGTTGCGTAATTCGACGAATTCGGTCTCGCTCATTGAGAAATTCACGTAGGCCGGATCAAGCTGTGTGATCGTAGTGAGGACTGTCTGCTGCGCCAACGCAAGTGAGCCTTCAGGCGGCGACACCAGACTGGTCGGCCCCGACACTGGCGCGGCGATCGTGGTGTGTTCTATGTTCAGCTTGGCATTGTTGATGTCGGCTTTGGTCGCCATGATTGCAGCGCGCGACTGGTCGCGGGCGGCGCGGGCGTCTTCAAGCTGTTTGGCCGTTGCGACCTGCCTCCTCGCCAGTTCGTCGATCCGGTTGAAATTTTCCTCGGCCTGAACCGAGGTGGCCTCGGCCTGCGCCAGTTGCGCATTGGCGCGGTCGAGCACGGCTTGGTAGGAGCGCGGGTCGATGCGGAAGAGCACGTCGCCCTGTTTGACCTTGGATCCCTCGACGTATTCTCGCTTCAGGATGGTGCCGCTGATCTGCGGGCGGACCTCGACGATGCGAAATCCCGCGACACGCCCTGCGTAGGTTAATTCCAGGGGGACATCGGAACGGCGTAATTCGACGACGCCGACTTCGGGCGGGGACGGAGCGGCCTTCTGAGCTAACTTGGACGTGGTGCCAAAATATAGGTAGGCGGCAACGGCCATCGCTATCAAAAGGCCTCCCGCTATTGCAACCCGTTTGAATGTCACCTGATCCCCCAATACCAGTGCTACCTGCCCGTGCGCGGGCGGATAATCATGCGAAGTGGCCTGCCACCGTAGGTCATATCGCCGCAGGCGTGCGAAGGCGACCTGAAGGCAAGCATCGATCCGATGGACGCGCGTTGACAAAGAATCGAGGTGTTTTCGCCTTCTCGAAGCCGTACTGATAAAGTCCGCGCATAAAATCCGTCTAAAACCAAAGAGCAATCCGGAGGACGGGACGTCCTCGTCGACGTAAGTCAGCTTGAACCCGAAGCGGTTCCGGCGGTTGAATCATGCGGCCCCTGCAAAATGGAGCGGACCCGCGTCTTCGTCACCGGCGCCGAAGCCCGCGTGGCGATATCGGTCGTGCAGCAGAACTGCACCCTCTCGAGGTAGTCCTGATGGATGCCCTGGATTGATTTGCGCTCATCAAACTTGACGCGCCAACTGCTGGGAGAACCTTTTCCGACAAGGACGCCCTCGCGTTGACCGTATTTCGGGTGCCGCGCCCGCCCGCGTGGGCTCATCCTGACTCGGTCGCCCTCCGCCAACGATGTCCCGGCCTCGAAACCTGCGTTCAGCTCGGCCATTCCGATCGCCTGACTCTCGCCGTCGCCCACCTTTTCGGATATGCCGCCGGCATTTGTTCCATAAGACATTCACTCTACTCTCAACGTTAACAGTCGAATTCAGGAAGCAACTCCGTCAGCGCGTTCTGATGCCGTTCAGGAAAAGTTCCACGGCCTTGCGCCTGTGCAACTCCTCTATCGCCGGATCGACGGTGATGCCGAAAAGCGCCAGCCGTCTGGAATGCCCCAGTACAAGATTTAAAAAAAGATCTGCTGCGACTTCGGGATTGTCGACATTTATCTGACCCTTTTTCGCAAAATAATGCAGCAGTGCTGCAACCGCGCGGACCGCGCGCAGCCATCCCTCTTCATGAGCCAGCTTGGCCAGTTCGGGAAAGTGAACAGCCTGTGCTGCAACAACCCGCTGCAACATCGCGGTGTCCGGCGTCATCGAATGGGTGAGAATCTCACGGCTCAGCAGGTGAAGGGTCTCATCAATGCTCACGACGCCGGTCGCACCTACGTGGCTTTCCGCAGCCGCGGACAACGGCGCCAGCCAATGCTTGATTCTGCTGCGCAGCACGGCGGCGAACAGGTCGCGCTTGTCTTGATATCGATTGTAGACGGTCGGCTTGCTCACCCCGGCCGCCTCCGCGACCGCGTCCATCGACGTGCCGTCAAAACCCCGCTCCATGAACAGTGTTGTCGCGATATCCAGCAACCGGGCATCTCGGCGGGCGGCTTCCTCTCGGGTGGGCCGCCCCCCCGATCTTCTTTGCTGCAGCGCAGGAGGGGCATATCTAACTCTGGTTGTTTGCTGGTCCGTCACGATTTTCCTTGCGGGTTCGGGGAAGAATTGTATAAACGATACAGTATAGTTTTTTGTGAGGCTAGTGTCGTGATTCACAGCCTAGAAACAATCTTTCAGGCCCGTAAGGACGGACTAAGCCCCGGCCTCGACGTGTATTCCAACCGCATTCACTCATCGACGCAATTCGGAAGATCAGAGCTCCGGCGGGGTTTGAAGCGATCCCTTAGTGTCCGACTCATAATGATTGCATTTGATTTCAAGCTCTTGCGAGTCGCCGCGTGAGGGTTCGGATGTGGGCAACGAACGCCCAAGCCACGGCGCTGGCGATTGTCGCTTCGAAATCCTTTGCCAGTCTGCGACAGCGACCGAGCCATGCGAAAGTACGTTCGACGACCCATCGGCGGGGCAGAACTTCGAAGCCCTGCGCCGTGTCGGAACGTTTGATGATCTCTTGTAGCGCGACAATCTCTATCGTCCATTCGCCGATGCGCTTCAAAGCCTTGCGCAATTTATCTCCGGCATAGCCACCATCGGCAAAGATATGGCGCAGCCAGGGATCGCGCGAGCGGATCGAAGCAAGGACGCACGGGGCGCCATCGCGATCTTGAATGCTGGCTTCGTGCACGACGAGCCCGACCAGATTGCCTTGGGTGTCGGTGACGATGTGGCGCTTGCGGCCCTTGATTTTCTTGCCTGCGTCAAAGCCCCGTGGGCCACCGCTTTCCGTGGTTTTCACCGACTGGCTGTCAATCACTCCGGCCGTCGGGCTCGCCTCTCGGCCAGCCGCCTCACGCGACGCCATGACGAGGGTGTAGTTCAGCGAGGCAAAAATTCCACCGCGCGACCATGCATAAAAATAACCTTGCACCGTCGAATAGGGTGGGAAGTCCTTGGGCAACTGCCGCCATTGGCAACCGGTGGACGCAATGTAGAGGATCGCATCTATCACCGTCCGCATGTCGGTTGCACGTGGACGCCCGAGGGCTGCATCAGGCGGCAGAAGCGGCTGCATCACAAACCACTCCGAATCGGTCGTATCGCTTTCATACCGCAAGCCCTCGCGCCTATAATGTCGACGAGTGATTTCAGTCCAGGCCATCGTGCTCTCCCTCGAATCTTCGCAAATCCGAAGGAATCACAACTGGCTGAAATCACTCAGCTTCTTTTTCAGTCCGGCTCTTAGAATAAAAATCGCGCGACCCGCCGGCCCGCGGCACGACGACTGGCTTGGGACCGCCGTCAGGACTGCGTCGTGAAGCGGCCGGCCACCGGAATGAAGCCCCCTCCGCTGGCCGGCCATTCGCGCAAAGCCGAAGCTCGGATATTGTTTCAGGGTGGAAATTTGAGTGAAACGGTCCGCCCCGTCTCTGGATACACGGCACTGCTGGTCGTGCTTGCAGTGATCTTGGGAATAATTGCGGCGCTCGCCACGATCTTCGCCTGCCTTCTCTTATGAGAGCGAAATTTGATGGCTTAGATGCATTCGCGTCTCACGCCTCTGACCACCAAGGCGAGCATGCATGAACTGCAGAGTACTTTTTCAGCAATCGTTGCAGGGGCATATTGTACGGTTTGCCCACTCGCTCACTCCATCACCGCTGCATGGTCGCTCACGCTCGCTGATGGAGCACGACGCAGCAACAACAACAAGGGAATAGCGGCGAGACTGAGGATCATCATCAACTTAAAATCGTTCATGTAGCTGATGATCGCGGCCTGTTTTTGTATTACGAGATCCAATGCCGCGCGGCCGCTTGCCGTCCACGGACTCAACATTTTCAGCACCACCCCGTCGTTGAATGCACGGTTTACGGCGGTGACGTGGCTCCCGATGATCGCGTGATTGATCTGGTTGTTTCTGATCAACAGGTAGGAAACGATCGATATTCCGACGCTTGAGCCGACATTGCGTGAAAGATTGTAGAGGCCGGTCGCGTCCGCACGATGCTCCGGTGCGAGCTTAGCAAACGTCACCGTGGTCAGCGGCACAAATAAGAATCCCAATCCCGCTCCCTGGACAAAGCCAGTCACGGCGATGGTCCCCTGCGAGACGTCCGGCGTCCAGCCCGTCATGTCGTACATAGCCCATGCGGTCAGCAGCAGGCCGGTCATGAGCAGAAGTCTTGTGTCAATCTTGCCGATCAGGCGGCCGACCACGAACATGCAGACCATGGTGCCAAGTCCCCGTGGACCCATGACAAGTCCCGCAGTCACTACGGGATAGCCCATCAGCGTCTGCAGGTAAGGCGTCATCAACGCCATCGACGCTAGATAGGTGACGCCGACGATAAAAATGAAGAACATCCCAACCGAGAAATTGCGGTCGAGAAACAGCTTTGGATTTACGAAGGAGCGCTCTGCCGTGAATGTGTGCACAAGAAATATATAGAATGCCGACGCGGCGACGACCGCCTCTATCAGAATCTCGAAGGACGAGAACCAGTCAAGCTGCGCCCCCCGGTCGAGAAACACCTGCATGGCCGCAATGGCGACGCTGAGACTTCCAAATCCTAGCCAATCTAGCCTTGTGGTGGCTGTGATCCTGGTCTCTCTCATGTAGAGCGATATCCCCGCGAACGCGAGGGCGCCAATCGGAACATTGATATAGAATACCCATCGCCACGAGAAGTGATCCGTCAACCATCCGCCGATCACGGGGCCGAGCACGGGGCCCACCATCACCGACACCCCGAACAGCGCCATCGCCGAGCCGCGCTCTTCCGGTGTATAGATGTCCAGCAGAACCGATTGCGCGATTGGAACGAGGGCCGCTCCGAACATCCCTTGCAACAGACGAAATGCAACGATCTGGAACAGGGATTGTGCAATTCCGCATAGCACAGAGGCAACGGTGAAGCCGGTGATCGCCACCATGAGAACGCGCTTGCGGCCAAATCGGTTGGCGAAAAATCCTGAGGGCGGGGTCATAATTGCCGCAGCCACGATATAGGACGTCAGCACCCAATTGATCTGATCAGCACTTGCCGAGACGCTGCCCTGCATGTAGGGAAGCGCCACGTTGGCAATCGTCGTGTCCAGCGCTTGCATGATGACGGCAAGGATGATGCAGGCAGTGATCGCAGGACGGTTGATCGCCTGTGGCGAGCTGTCACTGGCGCCAGGCACGTTACGCTCCAGACGCGCCGAGCAGCGCAGTCAGAAAATGCGGGAATCCGCGCGGATGTCCAGTGTCGATGCTCAGTGCCACGCTCATGCCGACGCGCAGCGGCGGTTTGCCTAGCGTATTGTCGACACGCACACGCATCGGAATGCGTTGCACCACCTTGACCCAGTTCCCGCTGCTATTTTCTGCCGGCAGCAGCGAAAAGCTCGATGCCGATGCCGGGCTTATGCTTTCGACGGTGCCAGTCCATTGGTAGCCAGGATAAGAGTCGACCTCGATCACTGCATGCTGCCCGGGCTTGACGTAAGTCAATTCGGTTTCTTTGGGACTAGACTGAACCCAGACATGATCCGAGGAGACGATATTGAAGGCGGTCGTCGCGGCAGCAAGATACTGGCCGGGTTGCAGCGACGGCACGTTGGTCACGATTCCGGCAAACGGCGCCCGCACGGTCGTGTGCGCAAGCTGCCGCGCAGCCTCGTCGCGCGAAGCAAGCGAATCCTTGTAGCGGGGATGATCCTCGACCGGTGCATCGGGATTGCCGTTGAGGTTGGCCGCGGTGCCGGCAAGCTGCTGCGTCAGCGACGCAAGCTTTTGCTGTGCCCCCTGCAGCGTGTTGCGGACCGCGTCGAAGGATGCCTGCGGAGTGAAATTGTTGGCGATCAATTGCTGCTGCCGCTTGAAATTCACGGTGTTGAAATCGACGTCGGTCTTTGCCTGTTCGACCTGGGTCTGCATGTTGCGGTAGCTGGCCTGCAGGGCGAGGAGATCGTTGCGCGTATTACCAAGCTGCGCTTCGGCCCGCTGTAGCGCCAGTCGAAACGGCAGATCGTCGAGCTTGAACAATATATCGCCCTTGGCAACCGTCTGGTTGTCCTTGATCAGCACCTCGCGAACGATACCGGAAACGTCGGTAGACAGTCCGACCATGTCAGCCTGAACGTAGGCGTTGTCCGTCGACATCACCGCGCCGCCCGTGACGTAGAAATAGCCGCCAAGGACCAGCGCCACCGGCAGCAGGGCAAACATCAAAGGCCGCCGCATCGATCTCTTTGGCGATGCAGGAACGGCCGCCGGCGCCTGGGCAGGTCCGTCCGATGGTCTTGCCTCCGGCTTTCGGTCGTCGGGCCGGGCTTTGGATTCCGACCGGGCAGCGACGGCGCCTGGCGTATCGCTACTCTCCGGCACGCGTCGAGTTAGATGGCGGATATTATCCTCCGTCCCGGAGCCATCAATTTCGTCCGGACTCCGGACGCCGGGAACTTCACTAGAATTAGCCATGGCTTGTTCTTCTCTGGCCTGTGACCGGCGCTTCGCAGGCGCGGATCAGGTTTACCTTGAGTTTTTGCAACGTGATCAACAGGTGCCTGGTGTCCGCTTCGGATAATCCCGCCAGCGCCTCACCGCGCGTCCTATCGCCGAGATTGCGCACCTGCGTGAGCACAGGGCGGGCGGCCGGCGTGAGCCGCAGAATCCAGGCCCGGCGATCGGCAGGATCCGGCAGCCTTTCGACCAGTCCCTGAGTTTCGAGCTTGTCGACGATGCGACCCAACGTGACCGCCTCGATCTCAAGCAGGTCAGCGAGTCCGGTCTGGTTGATCCCCTCGTTCTGGGCCAGGTAGGCCAGCACCTGCCATTGGGACCTGGTCAGGCCAGAGCCGCGCGCATTCTGCTCGAATCGCCGCCGCAATAGCCGCGCGACGTCGTGCACGAGAAAACCAAGTGTCGGCGCATTAGGTTCCATTTGCTTTCCTTTAGCAAGCATGCTTATTATAAGCATGCTTTGGATGCAGTCAAGGCTGGCTAATCCAGCTCAACTTCTCCTCTGGGGCTACAATTTGGGTCGCGTTGTCCCGTGCACGGGGTGTCCGATTTACTGTGCCGCCCGGGAACTGGAGAGGTTCAATTCTCTTTAGTTCCGTCCGGAGGGTTGGAAAGGAGCTTTTGTTTTGAAATCAGCCAAATTGGTACTTTTCACAGTTGTGGCCCTGACGTTGTCGGCGGCCACAAGCTTTGCGCAGTCAGGAACCTTCAAGGGATTCGAGGGAGCGTGGTCAGGGACAGGTACTGTTTCGCTTTCCGACGGATCCACGGAAAGAATTAGGTGCAGGGCCAGCTATAGGACTGATGCCGAAGGCGATCACTTGAAGCAGACGCTGCGATGCGCAAGTGACAGTTACAAATTCGACCTGAGCAGCGATGTGACGAGCCAGGCCGGAACACTGACCGGGACATGGGGGGAAGCCAGCCGAAACATAAACGGCAATCTGCAGGGCCGCGCAGGCGCCGGACGCATCAGCGTATTTGTCGAAGCTGCGGGGTTTGCCGCCAATCTCTCAATTGTGACGCGCGGAGCGCGACAGACCGTAACCATCAGTTCACAAGGCGAGATCAGGGGCGTTTTGATCACCTTGGTGAAAGGATAGTTTTTGCAAGTCGATCTTTGCCGAGACGTCGGTTCGAGCAGCGTACTCAGGTTGATTAAGTCCAGGAGATTTCGGATTTCATCATGCACGCCGTTTGGCAGAAAGCCCGAGAGGCAAACAGAGCGATATCTGCGTGCTAGATTTCAGCGCCGCATACATTTCGTTGATCGAATCTCGCCGCCTCATTGAAGTCAACGAAACGGATGAAACTGACGTGACGCGAAGAAGACGTGCTTTATTCCAACATGGCGGTCGCCGCCGACAATCCATTCATCAGCAGATCAACATGCGCGGCGATAAAGGCGGTGACGTCGATCTTTTTTCGGCTTTCGAACAGCAGCGACCATACGCTCAGAAGCAACGCCGGGCTCATGATGAGCTCCGTGAACTTGATTGCGGGGGCCTCCCGGAATTCGCCGGCCGTGACCCCGACTTCAATCAGTTCGCGGAACCGTTCGATGACAGGGCGCAGGTATTCTTCGTAGTGCCGATCGACGAGGTCGGGAAAGCGTGATCCTTCGGAAATCAGAAAGCGCAATATCTCGCGCGAGGCCCGGTCTTCCGCAAGCCTGCTGTATACGAAGATGATCAAGGAATGCAGGCGCTTCGAATACGGACCCGTGAGCGACGCAACGAACCCGTCGAGTTCGGGAAACATCGATCGCGAAACATGGCGGATCATTTCGGCGAAAACGCGCTCCTTGGTGTCGAAATAAAAATAGATCGTGCCCTTGGTCACGCCGGCGCGTTTCGCGACGTCTTCAAGACGCGTGGCGGAGTATCTGAAGAAGACATTCCCCGGCACCGACGCCTTCGTGAAACTACTCGATATCGGACCGCCCGTCGGCCGTCCGATCCAGTATCGCGTGAGCGGGCCCGATATCGTCAAGGTGCGCGAGTTCTCCCAGCAGCTTGCAGGAATCATCAGCACCAACATGCATCTCAGCGACGTCGTCTTCGACTGGATGGAGCCCGAACGGGTCGTCAAGGTCGATGTGCTGCAGGACAAAGCCCGTCAGCTGGGGGTGACTTCCGAAGACATCGCCTCGACATTGAACGGCGTGGTCGCCGGAGCCTCGATCACCCAGGTCCGCGACGACATCTACCTTGTCAAAGTGATCGGGCGTGCGAACGCTTCGGAACGTGGCTCGATCGAGACGCTGCGCAATCTTCAGTTGCCGGGCGCAAGCGGCCAATCCGTCCCGCTCGCAGCCATCACTTCATTCCGCTACGAGCTCGAACAGCCGACGATCTGGCGCCGCTCGCGCTCGCCGACAATCACGTTGAAGGCTGGAATTCTTGACAGCGTTCAGCCGGCTACCGTGGTCGACCAACTCAAGCCGCAAATTGGAATATTCGGATCCAGGCTCCCCGTAGGCTATTCGGTCGCGGTGGGGGGCACCGTCGAGGAAAGCGGCAAAGCCCAGGCGCCGATCCTCGCGGTCGTTCCGCTGATGCTGTTTGGCATGGCGACGATCCTGATGCTCCAGTTGCAGAGCTTCCATCGGCTGTTCCTGGTCTTCGCGGTTGCGCCACTTGCCCTGATTGGCGTGGTCGCCGCGCTGCTGCCGAGCGGTGCTCCGCTTGGTTTCGTCGCTATTCTAGGGGTACTGGCTCTGATCGGCATCCTTATCCGCAACTCGGTGATCCTAATCGTGCAGATTGAGCAACTGCGCGCCGAAGGAAGACCGGCCTGGGAAGCGGTCGTAGAGGCGACCGAGCATCGCATGCGCCCGATCATTCTGACGGCCGCGGCGGCGAGCCTGGCGCTGATTCCGATTGCCCGGGAGGTTTTCTGGGGGCCGATGGCTTACGCCATGATGGGCGGCATCATCGTCGGAACCTTGCTGACGCTGCTGTTTCTGCCTGCCCTCTATGTGACGTGGTTTCGGATTAACATAGATCCCGACAAGCAGCCAAAGACAGACGGACCACACGCGTGAACGACACGCGATTGCGAGCGGTTGTTATGCGTTCGAAGAACTTTGACGGCTAAATGGAGATTATGGCGGTTCTCTACCGCGCGGCCGGGATCGAGATCGTTTGGCCGGAGCTTCCAGTACTGGTCAGCCATCGGGATCGCGTATTTCATGGTATCGCTGCCGCGCTTCCGAAAAGTGCTGCTGACGCAGTCGCGTCGCCGCAATTACTCCGGACCCAATCCAAAAGAGGAACTTTCATGACACTGCGGCAGGTCGATTTTCTCGCTTCTAGCGAAATTGGTGTTATTTGCCGGAATGCTTTTGCTCGCATTCATGAACCGTTTTTGGCTCGTCCCGTCGATGACCAGGGCTTGCGCGGATGATCGTATTGAACGCGGCGCCCATTGAGCTCGATCAATGTGCGGACTGGTGGGAGGCTATCTAGATCAACATTACGATTAATATTACGATGCCGATCGTGGCGAGCCCACGGTCGGCACGCTTAGTGGCGCGAGGGGGATTTTTCAATGCCATTCAAAAGCATAGCTGTCTTTGTCGACCCCTCGCCCGCCGGTGAGGCGCGCACCTCCTATGCGGTTAGGATGGCATTCCGTCATGGAGCTCACCTCATCGGAATTTTCGCGGTGCCATCGATTTGGGATGGTAGTCCCGCGGAATCTTTTGTTCGAGGACAGCAGGCTGTTCGGCTCGTCATTGACCGCCACCAGGCAAGTGAAGCAGCTGCGATGGACGCTGCGAACCGAAGTTTCTCGGCAGGCTGTGCTCGTGAAGACATCAGCTTCGAGTTCCGCTTCCTCCGTCAAGGTGACGTCAATGACAGCGTTACGCTGAATTCCCTACATACCGATCTGGTGATCGTCGGTGGTCCGCGACCCGGTGGATTGCCGAGCGACTGGTCGGCTGAAGCGCTTCTTATCGCCACCGGCGTGCCATTTCTCCTTTTGCCGGAGCCCTGGACGGGGTCCGCTGCCGAGCATGTTGTTGTCGCTTGGAATGCCAGCCGCGAGGCGCGGCGCGCTATAGCAGATGCGCTTCCGTTTCTCGTCGGCGCGCTGTCCGTTACCATCCTCGTAGTCGATCCGCAGAAGAATCCCCGTCACGGCGAGGAGCCTGGCGCGGACGTGGCTCATTATCTGACCCGTCACGGAGCCAAGGTGGTCGTCGAACAGGTGCAGTCGCATGGCGACCCCATCGCCAACGTCATCCTGGCTTATGCGGAACGCCACAATACCGATCTCATTGTTGTCGGCGCTTATAGCCATGCTCGAACGACCGAAATGATCTTTGGCGGCGTGACCCGATCCTTGCTACGAGACGCCGCCGTTCCGCTACTGATTGCTCACTGAGAAGCAACAGTCTGCGACTTGTATCCGCTTGGCGAGGAAACACGGTCGACCCCTCGCGCGGACCAAAGTTTAGGCGCATGCCGATAAGTGTGCGAACTCGCTCGGCGTCAAGCTACCGAGTGAGGTATGAGGTCTGCGTTGTTGTAATGCCACCTCCATTCTTCGAGCCGATCCATGGCGTCAGCCATCACACCCCGCTTCCAGTTTCATCTGGCGTTCAGTCTTCTAAACGATGCGCTTACCATTTTGCGGGGCAGTTCTCTAACTCAATCGATGTGTTTCCGGACTGCGCGCCCGTCTTAGGTCGACCGCGGATCTGCGGTTTTGTTTCCCAATACTGCGAAATCGCATTCGCTCAAATTCACACACGCTACTCTATTGGCGCACGAATGCCTACTAGTTCACGCAGTCGGAATGAACAATTCAGATACGCCATAGCCGGCTTCGATGGGCAACATGAGCCGCCGCCCGCCTTCGACCCGCTCGACACGCGGTAACACGGTTACGACCTTCGAGAGCTGGGTCGCCTCCACCGCAGCTTGCACCGACGGAAATTGTGCCAACTTTTGCAGGTTGAGACGGGTGGGCGGAAGCAGAATGCGATGCCCAGCATCGGCATCGCATATGGCTTGGCGTGGCGCGATCCAGAATCCCTCGGTCGCCTCCAATCCGTCGTGCGCTCCGGTCTGCTCGACCGGGGCAGCAATAAGGAAGAAATGAGTATCGAATCGCCGGGGCGGTCCAGGTGGCGTAATCCAATGGGCGAAATGCTCCATGAGATCTAGGGCCGGCTTCAGTTTTTCTTGTTCAAGCAGCTCGCTAAACGAAATCTTGCCGTCGATTAGCGCATGCCGATGTGTCTCGACGATGATGCGGGTTTCATCGGCGCCGAGCAACTGCGGCTCATCCTGCCGCCTAGCCAATAGCAAGCCCGCCTCCTCGAAGGTCTCGCGAATGGCAGCGATCCAGAAGGATAAAATCGGTTCTGAACCACTTGGCGATATTGAATGTCGCCAAAGCTCATTCCCGTCTTCCGGCTCGACTTTGCCGCCGGGAAATACCAGCGCTCCGGATGCAAAGTCTATCTGATGATGACGCACGACCATAAACGCTTCGATCCCTGCCGAACCATTGCGCAGGATAACAGCTGAGGCCGCCGGCATCACGGGGATGGCTTCCGGCTTGGGTATGTTCATGTTTATGGTCCTTTGGGCTTTCACTTTCACGTGTACCGAAGTGTAACTTCCATGGCGATAGTCCCCTCCGGCGTGAGGGCCCACAGCTCCGCGCCTTTTCCGCCGTCAAGAGGGCGGCCAACAATGCTGAAGGGCGCCGTGTCGAATAGTGGCGCACGGGCTCGCTGCGTGAACGATTTTAGCGTTTGTCCTGGAGCGTGATCGCGCGCAAGGTCAATCAGGCACTGCTGCGAGTATGGACCATGCACAACAAGTCCGGGATAACCCTCGATGCGCATCGCATAATCTCGATCGTAATGAATGCGGTGCGGGTTGAAAGTCAGCGCGGAATAGCGGAACAAAGAAACCGGATCCGTCGTAATCGACCGGAGCCACGGTGTATCGGCTGGTGGCTTATTCCTTTTCGGTGTGGCGATCTTCTCTCCAGCCTTTTCTTCGCGGAAGACAGTGTGACCTTGTTCTACAATCGCGAGGCCGCGAGGCGTGAAAATGCGACGAGTCTGCGTTGCGAAAATCAACGTTCCGGTACCACCTGATCGCAGCGAAACATCAGTGAACTCCGTCTCGCGCCTTACGGCGTCACCAACGCGAACAGCGTGGTGGAAGGTCAGTTCGGTTCCCGCATACATGCGCCGGGGAAACGGCATCGGAGGCAGAACGCCGCCGATGGTCGGCAACCCATCGTCACCAAGTGTCGCCTTGCGCGAGAATTGCGCGAAATACACGAGATGCCAGCCCGGCGGGATCGACTCCCCCTGCCCGGGTATCTGCTCGTCCCGATCGAAAGTCACCGCGAGGCCTCGGAGCGGGGCCTGCGCCGCTACATCTTCCTCGACGATTTTCGTCCCGATATGCTTGCGCAGTGCGTCAATGTCGATGGTCATGTTGGTCTCGATAATGAGATGGTCACAACGCGGTTACACACGCGGGAGTCACCAGATCGGGTTTTGTCTGTTCGAAAATGATACGAACCGGCAGTCCAAGTTTGATGTCCGTCTCTTTGGCGCCGCGGAGAGGAACTTGCACCCGAACGCCCTCTTCAAGGTCAATTGTGACCAGAATGTACGGCAGCTCGAGCTTGAACCCCGGATTGAAGGCATGATGGGTGATAGTCCAGCTATGGACCGCTCCCAGGCCAGAGGCCTCTATCCATTTCACCTCAAACGAGTAACAGGCGTCACAGAGAGGCCTCGGGTAGTGGCGAATCTTTTCGCATTGCCCGCATTTTTGCAGAAGCAGCCGCCCGCTCTTGAGTCCATCCCAATAGGGCTTCGACTCATGCGTTGGATCAGGAACGGGCTTAAGATAGGTCTCCGCCGTCATGGCGATCATCCTCTGCGCATGATAGCGACGGACCCGTCGCCCATGTCGCCGTAGCCTGTCACAAGGCCGATCTCGGCACCCCTAACCTGTGCCTTGCCGGCCTCGCCTCTGAGCTGCCGTACCAGCTCGACAATATGGTTCATGCCGACCATATGAGCCTGAGACAGAAGCCCGCCGTGGGTGTTGATCGGCAGTTTTCCTCCAAGCCGGATGGCTCCGCTCTCCACAAACGGACCACCCTCACCTTTCTTGCAAAAGCCGAGGTCTTCAAGCTGGCACAGAACGATGTAGGTGAAGCAGTCATAAATCTCGGCAACGTCGATGTCCGCAGGCGAAACGCCGGCCATAGCAAATGCTTTCGGCGCAGCCTTCGCGATCCCAAGGCGCGTAATATCCGGGCGTTGAGTGATGACGCTCGGTGAATCCGGATGGCCTTCGGCGACTCCCATTATATAGACTGGAGGCTTGCCAAGATCTTTTGCCCGGTCCGCGCCACTGACCACGATCGCCGCGCCGCCGTCGCTTTCCAGGCTGCAGTCATAGAGCCTCAAAGGATCGGAGATCATGCGAGAAGCCTGGTGATCCTCGAGAGTCAGCGGTTTCGTCATCATGCCATTGCCATTGAGAATTGCATTGTGACGGGTAGACACAGCAATTTCACCAAGCTGTAAGCTCGTTGTGCCGAACAGTTCCATATGGCGGCGGGCCATCGGTGCATATAGCTGTGCCGGGGCAATCGCGCCGATCGGCATCTCATGCTCACCAACGACCTTGAACTGGGGCATTTGCTGAACACGCGTACCAATACGACCTGCAGATGAGCCGTTACGACCGATCGGAATCAGCACGTTTTGGCACACGCCGCTACTGATCGCGAGTAGCGCACTTTGTATCGCCGCGACACAACTCGCTCCGCCTAGCGGCGCAGTGGCCGAAAAGCGCAAGTCAGATATGCCGAAATTCGTGACAAAGTCTTCAGCTACGACAGGCGAGTTGGAATATGGAATGATGCCGTCGATCTCCTTGGGACTGATCCCCGCATCCGCGATCGCATTCAACGAAGCCTCGAGTTGCAGCGCAAGTACGCTCTTGCCCGACATGCGAGTATACGCGGTTTCTCCCACGCCAGTGATGGCGGCCTTTTCTTTCAGTGACATGAGGCGTAGCTCCCACGAAGGCTCGCTGCGTCTAAACGCTTTCCACGACGTTAAGGTCCTCGAGCTTTCCTCTTGACGTCGATCGCCCAAGGTAGGAATATTTCCGAACAATTGTTAGAATTAATTCGGGATGCAGTCAATTGACTGCATCGGCGATCATCACTGAACGACCGCAGCTCGATTTGGACTTGGACCGTGAGCCTTCGTTGAATCACACCAAGCCAACGTTCGGGATGAAATATTGCGTCTGCTCACAAGGCACCGTTATCTATCGGATCGTCGTTTCCACGCAGAAAAGCGGCGCCTGACGGAGGATGCCCATGGATATTCGCTATAGCCCCCAACATCGCGCTCTTCAGGAGGACGCTCGCAGTTTCATAAAAAGATACGGTCACCTTTCACCGAGAACCGGGGGTGGACGCAAGCGGCCTGACGCGCGAGCCTTGGATTGGCAGAAATTTCTGCTGGAGCGAGGCTATTTTGCGCGCAACATTCCCCGCGAATATGGCGGCTTTGGCCTGCCGCTCGACATCATGGAGCTCGCAATTATCGCGGATGAATTCTCGAACGCGGGCGTATCTCCTGGCATCATGAACCAGGGCATTTCCATGCTGGTGCCAACGTTGCTGGAGATCGGGACGAAGGAGCAATGCGCTCGATGGATCGGGCCTACGATCCGCGGTGACATTATTTGGTGCCAAGGCTATTCGGAACCGGGGTCAGGTTCGGACCTTGCGGCCGCCAAAACCAGCGCCCGTATCGAGGATGGCCAATTTGTTATAAATGGCCAGAAGATCTGGACCAGCTCTGCCCACTATGCCGACATGATGTTCCTTCTCTGTCGCACGGAGTCCGACAAGAGCAAGCACGATGGGCTGTCCTATCTTCTTGTTCCCATGAGCGCGCCTGGCATTGAGGTGCGCCCGTTGGTCACGATGACCGGGCGCGCCGAGTTCAACGAGACATTTTTCACGGATGTTCGCGTGTCGGCCGACCAGATTGTGATGGGACGAGGTGAAGGCTGGCACGTTGCTAATGTAACATTGAAATACGAGCGGATGCTGCTTGGCGACGCGAATAAGTTGACGCACCGCTTGGTTCGAGTTGTCGATCTGATGAAAAAAACAACATTCGATGGCCGCCGCTTCATCGACATCCCTGAGTATCGCGAGCGGCTCCTGAAGCTGCAAGGCGAGGTAATGGCATCGAAATACCACGGTCTTAGATTAATGACCGAGCAGGCCAAGGGGGAGGATTCAGGGGTCAAGCGTCTGATCGTCAAGCTTAACGGGACGATGATTGCGTATCGACTGTCTTCGCTGGCCGTTGACGTGCTGGGTGCAGCAGGCCTCTCTTACGAACCGGTGGGCGAAACATTCGAAGACGATGAAGCCACTACTTGGCAAATCGATAATATGTACGACATCGGCCTCATCATCGGCGGCGGCTCATCAAATATCCAGAAGAACATCATTGGCGATCGCGGACTGGGCCTCCCGCGCGAGCCAAAATCCGCCGCTACAACCGTTAGAGGGTGAGCATGGAGTTCGGTCTCAGCGAAGAGCAATTGATGCTCACGGAATCCTTGCGCGGCTTTCTTGCCGAGAGGCTGCCAATGGACAGATTGCGCAAGATCGCGGAGAGCGGTTTGGGCTTCGACGGTGAACTGTGGTCGGGCCTTGCCGAGCAGGGCATCATGGGCATCATGGTCCCGGAGGACTTTGGGGGTCTGGGCCTCTCGCTGCTTGACGCAGCTGTTGCCGCAGAGGCACTGGGGTATCACGCAGCACCAACACCATTCGCGGCTGCGCTAGTGATGGCCCCCCTCGCACTGATCGCCAGTGGAGACCGCGCCCAGCAAAAAGCATGGCTGCCGCGGATCGCAAACGGCGAAGTCCGGATTGGGGTTGGTTTCGCGGATATGTCGTCGGACCAGACTGGCAAAGCGTTTGCCCGCCTTGATGGAAATAAATTGTCCGGGTGCATAACGGGCGCGCTCGACGGCGGGGACGCTACGCATTTCATTGTCTATTTGAATGACGGCCGTGCGGCTCTCTTCGCTGCGGTCGAGGAACCCGGTGTCAGCGTAAGCACGCTTCGCAGCCTGGATCGTACACGACCTGTGACAAGTTTAGCACTAGACAATGCAAGCGCTGTGATCCTTGGCGCCGCCAATAACCCGAAAGCAGCAGCGACCCACGTGCTCGACGCAGGCCGCGTCATGCTTGCTGCGGACACGCTGGGAGCAGCACAATCCATGTTCGACAAAGCGCTCCTCTATTCCAAGGAGCGGGTTCAATTCAATCGTGTTATCGGTTCGTTTCAAGGCGTCAAGCATACGCTCGCCGACATCATTACCATGCTCGAGCCGTGCCGTTCGTTGGTTTGGTTCGCCGCTCACGCACAAGATGGGCCTCCCGAGGAAGCGCGCGTTGCCGCGCTGCAAGCCAAGGCGCATCTGGGCGATACTGGCCGCGAAATAGCCCGTCTTGCGACCGAGGTTCATGGCGGCATGGGGTTTACGGACCTGCTAGGCCTTCATTATTGGTTCAAGCGCATTGCGTTCAACCGGCAGCTTCTTGGTGCTCCTGAGCGCTGCAGGCACGAAGCAGCCCTCGCGCAAGAATGGGTGAGTTGAAGCGTTCGAGGAAACGCCTACGATTCCTGTATCCCTTTCAGCACGCATCTATCCTTGGACTAGGATGTGCCAGAACCGCGCTGCGTTCAGAGAGCTGGACATATACTTTGCCCTCCGATCTTGGGTAGATTGCATCATCAATATGTCCAGATTTGATTTACGACAGGCACAGCGGTTCTTGCTCGTCCACATCGGTGACCCCTCCTCGAATCAGGCCACCACTCTTGAATCACAGGTGATTCATATGATTCGTATCCCTTCGCTGAAGACCTCACCGGATGCTTACGGTGAAGTGTCACTTCCTCGCACAGCTTCTTCTCCGAGCGGATGCCGAAGCAGCAGCCGACGAGATGCATCCGGATCAGCAGCTCGGGATCAATCGAAGGTCGGCCGATATCGCTGTAGAATGGACCTACAGTAACTGCTCGTGCAGGTCGCTCAGCACAGCGGTCACGAACACATAGATCCGGCGCGACAGGTGGCCCTTCTTCATTGCCGACCGCAGAAACCTTCCCAATCTTGGCTTCGGCTTTCTCGGCTTCGGCAGTAAGGTGGCGAATGGCGGCATCGACGCATCGACTTCACCACGCGCCTGATGAATCGTGGCTGCAGCGCTCGCCCGGATCGCTTGCAGCGAGGTCTGCCAAGACTGCCGCTGGGCTTCGGCTCGATCAGTGAGCGCCTTTTTTACGACGCTTGAACCCCAGAAAGTCGGCCTCGTAGACGGCATTCAGCATTTCGGCCAGCCTCGTAACGCGTTCTCTCGATATCCTGGCGGCGCAAGGCGTCGGTTTCTGCGGATCGGGCTTCTATCTCGCCCTGGAACGCAAGGCTGACCTCCAGCGTCATCGGCGTCATCAGTTCGACCAACAGCGCACCAATCGCCCGGATCGACGACCTTGCCGGGAACCGACTGGCAGACCTTTCCGCCCTTGCGGGTCATGGTCTCCTGGCAAATATAAGTCGGGGCTGACTGACCATGTTCCTGGTTATAGTGGACGCCCATGCGTCCCCCGCAGAGGCCGCAAAGCACGCGGCCTTGGAGCAAGGCGGTTCCTTCGCGAACCGGTCCCGATCGGCGCTGAATGCCGTAGGCTTGGGCGTTGTCGGTGAGACGAACCTGGTTCGCCTTGAAGCGCTCCCAGTCGATCTATCACGGTGGTGGTCAGTGAAGGCGAATTGCCAGTCATCCATAGGCACCTTGATCTGAGATACGCCTCCGCCCGGCCGGTGGCGGCCGCGTGTTCGGCCATAAACGAAGGCGCCTGCGGCGGCATATCGGGGATTATGCAGAACCGCAGAATACGGGCATGACGGGGTGGGGCCCATAGGAGCTCGCCCTTGTTGGGCTCTTTGCGTGGCCGTCTCGGAAACGGGATGCCTCGTCCAAGAAGAACTTGACGGTCCGTGTCGCGCTTCCGAGGCGCTCGAAAGTGTCGAACACTAAGCGAGGCGCCTTTTGCACGTTTTTTGGAGCCGACGATACTCAAACAACACGAATGTGTCGCACAATTATTTTCGGCGGTCTAACCGAATTGGAGGGCATAAGAACTGGGATTAGAAATTCCGCGGTCAGTTCAGAATTAGCCAACGAAGCCCACGGCTCGCGACGCCTGCTCCGCAAACTCCTTCACGACTTCGCTCCACTTTCGTCCCTCGCGAGCATGACGCTCGGTAGGACCGGCAATTAACAGCGCCGCTAGAACGTTTCCGTCAGAACCGAAAATTGGAGCCGCCGCACCAGTGGCGCCTTCAACTGCCTCCGAGATGCTGACCGAAAGGCCCGTTTTCCTGATCAAATCAAGCTTCTTGCGCAGTTGCGACATGTCGACAATTGTGCGTTTGGTTAGCGGCTTGAGTTTGACCGTTCGCAAATACCGATTTTGCCATTTTTCGTCTTGATAGGCGAGAAGCAGTTGACCGGCCGCAGATGTGAAAAGCGGCCGCGTCGCGCCAGCTGCCACCGAGTAGCGAATGAGCTTCGGGCTTTCGAGAACATCCGAGTAGGTCACGGTCTGCGTCGCCTGATCCATCACCGCGAGAATGACGGTTTCAGGGCATTGCTTCTGCGCTTCCAACATCAGGCCGCGCACGACCGCTCCGAATTTTCGTGCTGATATGATGTTCGTAGCCAGCGCGAAGCTTTCGTTTCCCAACACGTATCGGCCATTCAAATGGACAAGATAGCCGCTTGCCGCCAAGGGGCGCAGCAACGTCAAGAGGCTGCTTTTCGGCGACTCCAAACGCCCGCTGAGTTCCGCCAGGGATAGTCCATCTGGCGACCGCGCAATCTCATCGAAAATTCCGAGCATGCGCCGCAGCGAGCGCGGACCGCTAACATTGCTTTCGCTGACATTCGGAATCTTTTGCTCGGCCGCCACGCGCCGATCCTTTGATGGCTGTTCAATGGACGCTCTCACGTTCATGCTAACACACGCAGAATCCCTATGAGAAACGAGGCCGCAATTTAGGCCCGATCGTTTCGAGCTGAAGAGGCCGAAGGTAACGCCGAAAATCAGAAAGAGACCAAGAGAATTTACTCTCTTCCGTCATTCAATGAGACTTTTTCCGCTGCGGACTATTCAAAACCTCGTTGAGAATTTCTTCGGTATGTTCGCCGAGTCGCGGCGCCAGACGATGGATGGACGCTGCCGTTTTCGAGAAGCTCACCGGAACAGCCATGGATACGACCCTGCCCTCGGTTGGATGCTGCATCCGCCGAAAGAAGCGGCTCTCTGCAAGGTACTCATCAACCAGCAGATCTTGAAAATCATTAACGACGCCGTTCGGAATCTCCGCTTCATCCAAACGTTTGATCCAGTCCCCAGTTGTCCTCTTTTTCATTTGCTCCACGACAATGGCGTATAGCTCGTCGATATTGCTCGCGCGTGGTCCAATCTCTGTAAACCGGGGGTCACCAGCGAGGTCAGCTCTGTCTACCGCAGTGAGCAGACGTTGCCATTGGTCGTTGGTTACAGCAAGTAGTGACACATAACCATCCAACGTCTGGTAGGGCCGCCGATGTGGCGTCAACATGCGACTATAGCCAAGCCCTTTTTCGGCTTCGTCGAGCACGCCACACCACAAATGTTCAATCATATTGAAACCAACCATCGTATCCATCATGGCAACGTGAACTTCCTGACCGGCTCCCGTTCTCTCCCTTGAATATAAAGCCATCCCTATCGACGACGCCAGAATGTAACCGCACAGCTTATCACAGATCACGGTCGGAAAGTATCGCGGCTCGCCATCAATTTTGTTCATTGCCGCGATTCCGGACGCTCCCTGAATGACATCGTCATATGCTGGCCAATCCCTGCGAGAGCTGTCCTTTCGATACCCTCCGGCGGAGGCGTAAACAAGTCGAGGGTTCTTGGTGGAAAGTGCTTGATAATCGACGCCGAGCCGTTCGGCTGCCTTGGGCCGCATGGAATGAACAAATACATCGGCCGTCTCGATCAACCGATGGAGCGTCGTACGCGCTTCAGCCTGCTTGAGATCGAGAAGTGCCGAGCGCTTATTGCGATTTACATTCAGAAAGAAAACGCCCATGCCGTCACTTCGGGATGGACCGAGATGCCGCATGTAGTCACCGCCGGGCGCCTCGATCTTGATGACATCCGCGCCCATATCACCCAAAATCTGGGTGCAGACCGGTCCTAGAACATTGATTGTCAGATCAATGACTCGTATCCCGGCGAGCGGGCCGGTTCGGTCCTGGAGCTCGAAATTGCTTGCCGTAGGCATCAGTACTCCTCAGCCGTTCGTACGAGCCTTCATCATGCGGAGCGGCGTATACTCCAGAACGATCGATCCATCCTGCTTGCGCACGATATTCTTCGTTCTTACAAGACCACGATTTGGACGGCTCTTGCTTCGTCGGGACTCCACGACCTCACACTCGACATGAATGGTATCGCCCACAACAACCGGTCCTTTAATGTCGAACTGCATGTTAAGGAAGGCGAAGCCGGTATGCTGCATGGTCGCCTGAACGAGCAGGCCCTCGGCAAAACAGAATACCAGGGCACCGGGCGCCGGGCGCCCCTTCAGGTCGGACTCGCTCTTCAGGAATTCGAGATTTGTGAATAGAACCTCGGTCATCCCTGTGCAGTTGATGAAATTGACGATGTCCGGCTCCGTGATGGTCCGGCCGATTGTCTTGAATTTACGGCCGAGGGTCGCATCTTCGAAGTGCAGTCCAATCCCAAGTGTTTCCATGTTGTTTCCATTCGCTCGCTTGACTAGCGGATTTAGTGAGTTAGCAGCGACCTGGCGACAATGTTGCGCTGGATCTGATTTGTACCTTCGATGATCTGCAGTACTTTGGCGTCGCGAAAATATCGATTGATGGGGTATTCATTTGATATACCCGCCGCACCAAACAATTGAACCGCGTCGGTCGCGACTTTCATCGCTGTGTCAGTCGCAAAGCATTTCGCAATAGCAGCAAGCGGAGCCAGACTTGCACCGCGAATGCCGCGATCCACGGCCGTTGCCGCCTCATAAGTGAGATTTCGCGCGGCTGCGATTTGGATCGCCATATCCGCAATCATCCAGCGAACGCCCTGGAAATCGGAAATCGATTGGCCGAATGCGCGCCTGTTGCTAATAAACTCGATAGCGTGATCCATGGCACCTTGCGCCAGTCCGACGCCGCGAGCGGCCATGATCGGGCGCGAGTCGTTGAGCGTCGACATCACGACCTTGAAACCGGTTTCTTCGCCACCAAGCCGATTTTCTTCGGGGACATAGGCATTATCGAAAAAGAGAGCGTGGGCGCCCACGCCTCGTGCGCCCATTTTGTCCTCTTTCTCTCCTACCACGAAGCCGGGCGTGTCTTTTTCGACAATGAACAGGTTGATCTTCCCGCGGGACTCGCTCTCGCCGGTTTTGGCCGCGACAAGCACGAAATCAGCGTTGCCGGAGTTTGTGCACCAGATCTTCGAACCATTGATTCGGTAACCCTTGCCGTCGCGCGTCGCGCGCGTTTTTATTCCGGCGACATCGGAGCCGCTTTGCGGTTCGGTGAGGGACAGAGCGGACTTCAACGACCCGCTCGAAAGTCCTGGAAGATATTTGGCTTTCTGCTCTTTCGAGCCGCCGGCAAGAATGGCTCCGATCGGCACCCACTGAAGCACCAGCAGGTAGGCCGTATTGTAGCAAACCCGCCCAAGCTCCTCCACGGCGACACACGCTGATAGAAGGCTATTGGCTCCTCCATATTCCACAGGGAATGGGAGCGTGAACAGTCCCAACTCCTTCAGCTGCTGGAACATGTCGTGTGGATACTCAGCTTGCCGGTCGATAGCCTGTGCGCGCGGCGCGACGCGTTCCCGCGCAAATCGCCGGGTCAGTTCCTGGACTTGCAGCTGGTCCTCATTCAACCACTGACTCACGCGATGGGTCTCCTGACCTGGTTGATGACTCGCGCCGCCGCACGGCTATTGGCGCGAAATCGAAGTGTGCATTCCTATCGCATTGGTGAACCTCGTACTTTGCGACGTCAATATTTGGATGCGTTTTTATAGCGAGCGCCAATGGACAACACATCCATGTTCATGAGCTGCGATCTCTCGATTTGCGAGAAGCCGACCCTATTCGTGTTCCACTACCGGCCCGCCATTCTAAGTCTCTGACCGAGCGCCTAAACCGCTGCCAAACGGGCAGAAACCATTCTTGTCGCCATTGACAGCCATCGGCCTGTCCGTTCACAATCCCGAACAACGTTCGAAAACTGGTCGATCATCAGAATTCGACCGTCATAGCAGGGAGGGAGCCCATGAAAGCGCAGGAACTCAGCCCATGTCCGGGAGAAACTGGCGTCGTTAAATCGGCGATCCGAACGCTAGAGATTCTCGAATATTTTGATGAGGTCCAGCAGCCTCTCAACATCGTTGCTGTGGCAACGGCATTGGATTATCCGCCATCAAGCGCCGCGGCGCTGCTACGAAGCCTGACGACCATGGGCTATCTGCATTACAACGCGCGGAAGCGAACATATGTGCCGACCGATCGCGTTCCCTTTCTCGGAAGCTGGATCAATCCCGCCTTGTTTCAAGAGGCCGGTCTACCGCGGCTGATGCGGGCGATTAGAAGGCGAACCGGACAACTCGTCGTGCTCGCGGCCCGCAATAACGACATGGCGCAATATATTCACGTCCTGAACGAACCAAAAGCGGTGACCCACCACATTCGAATTGGACAAAGGCGTGCCTTGGCACCGTCCGGTGTTGGCCAAATCTTGCTGAGCGCCATGATCGAGAAGGACGTCAAACGTCTCTATCATCGGATGAATGCTTATGCGAAAGCGCCCGAAGATCGGATCGATGTGCCCGCATTGTTGGCACAACTGGCCGTGGTGCGAAAGCGAGGTTACGCATTTTCTCGCAATCTCGTGGTCGAGGGCTACGGGATGATTGCACTCTCGATACCGTTGTCGTGCACGAGCCAACCCCTAGCCTTGGGCGTTGGGGGCCAATGCGAGGCACTGGAAGCGCGTGAAGTCGAGATTATCCAGATTATTCGGGAAGAAATGAGAATTTACCTCAAGACGGAGGCCGCGGAAGACGTCACTCCGGCGAGCCACCGGCATAAGATCACCATTCCGGCACTGGCATCGATCAACACTTTGACGATGAGTGAGCTCGGGCAACACGTCGCTTAGACTGGAAGGCACATCAGCATGGGACCGTTGTCCGGAATAAGAATACTCGAAATGGCCGGCATCGGACCGGGCCCAATGGCGGCGATGATGCTATCCGATATGGGCGCAACGGTTCTGCGAATTGAAAGGCAATCAGATTCAGGTCTCGGCATTCGGCGACCGACCAAATACGATCTGCTGCTCCGCGGTCGCAAGGCAATCGCTCTTGATCTCAAGAAAGCGGATGCGATTGAGGTTGTTCTCGGGCTGGTTGAAAAATCGGATGGCCTCATCGAGGGCTTTCGTCCAGGCGTAATGGAGCGGCTCGGCTTAAGCCCCGATATCTGCCATCAACGCAACCCAAAGCTGATCTTTGGCCGAATGACTGGATGGGGCCAGCAAGGTCCACTGTCGCACGCCGCTGGTCACGACTTGAATTACATTGCCTTGACGGGAGCGCTCAATGCGTTCGGCCGCAAAGGACAGATGCCTGTACCGCCGTCGAACGTGCTCGGCGACTTTGCCGGCGGCGCCACCTATCTCGCGTTCGGAATGGTCTGCGCCCTTCTGGAGGCGCAGCGCTCCGGCAAAGGCCAAGTCATTGACGCAGCCATCATCGATGGCACAGCGCATCTCATGACGAGCATCTTTGGAGCGTATGGCGCTGGAATAATTGTGCTTGATCGTGGGCAGAATATCACCGACACCGGCGCGTTTTTCTACGAGATCTACGCGTGCTCCGACGACAAATTGATCTCGATCGCGCCGATCGAAGCAAAATTCTACAGCGACCTCCTTGAGAAACTCGGCATTGATCCGGACAGCCTGCCGCCTCAATCTGATAAATCCCGCTGGGAAGAAGGCAAAGCAACCCTCGCTCAAATCTTTGCAAGAAAGACACGGGATGAGTGGTGCGCAATTCTCGAAGGAAGCGATGTCTGTTTTGCGCCGGTACTGAGCATGGAAGAAGCACCACACCATCCGCACATGCATGCACGCGGGGTTTTCATTGATGTGGATGGAGTCGTCCAACCTGCGCCAGCACCACGCTTCAGCAGAACCATCCCGCAGGACCCGTCGGCACCGAAAAAGGTGGTGGATACGCCCCTTTCAGAGGCTCTCTACGGATGGATGGATCGCGACCAAATCGAGAGGCTCCGCGCATCAGGCCTCACGATCCAACCGTAAGTGATATCTTTTAATTTCAGGATCGGCCGCAGCGAACTGGCGGGCTGTCTTCCGCGAAATATTGGTACCCTCTTGTCGCGGAATGCTTACACCGCCGCGAGATGCGTCGCTTCGTCGGCTTGCGCGCAAGCTATACGAGTACACTGAATGTACCTTCGGCGCACTAAATACCGAGATAATGGCTCTTAATGTGCTCGCTCTTGCACAGTTCGGAAGCTGCTCCCTGAAGAACTACGCGTCCACCTTCCAGCACGTAGGCGCGTTTCGCCGCTTTCAAGGCGAGATTAATATCCTGCTCCACGAGCAAAACAGTTAGCCCGGTATCAATCAGCCTTCGGATAGCTTCGTACAACTCACGGATGACGAGGGGGGCTAGTCCGAGTGATGGTTCATCCAACATAAGTAACTTGGGCCGACCCATCAGTGCGCGCCCGATCGCCAGCATCTGCTGCTGCCCCCCCGACATGGACCCTGCAATCTGCTGATGCCGCTCTCCAAGTATCGGGAATAAGCCAAAAACCTCGTCCAGCACCTTCATGCGATCTGCGCTGTTCGGCAACGGGGTGCCTCCGACAAGTAGATTTTCCCTGACCGTTAGACCGGCGAAAACGCGCCGTGCCTCTGGGACCTGGATAAGGCCATTTCGGGCAATCACATAGGGAGGAATATCGCGAACAGATTGGCCAAGAAATTCAATCTCACCTGAAAAAGGTCGAAGCCCGGACAAGCATCGTAACAACGTTGACTTTCCCGCGCCGTTCGAGCCCAGGATCGCCACAACTTCCCCTTCATTAACTTTAAGGTCGATGCCATGAAGAACCTGCAGGGCCCCGTAACCTGCATAAACGTTCGAAATGTTGAGCATTGTCATCATTCAGAGCCGCCGAGATACGCAGTAATCACCAGCGGATCATGACTCACTTCCTGCGGCGTTCCCAAGCAGATGGCATCGCCAGCATCGAGCACCAAAATCCGGTCGCATAGTGCCATCACCGCTCGCATCATGTGCTCAATGACGACGACAGTAATCCCGGTATCACGAATTCGACGAATGTTCTGAATTGCGTCATCCGCCTCCCGAGGGGTCAATCCACCCAGAATTTCGTCGAGCAGTATCAGACGGGGACGCGTTGCCAACGCCCGCGCAATCTCAAGCCGGCGCTGCTCGGCTAGAGTGAGGTCACCCGATTTCACATCCTGACGCGCCGACAGTGCCATATCCTCGAGAATTTTGTCGGCAAGTCGTGATGCCTGCTCAGGCGCATCTTGAACCAATGCAGCTGCAATGACGACTTCGCGCGCGCTCAGCGTCGAGAACGCCTGTGTAATTTGAAATGTCCGTGCGATGCCGCGGGCACAAACCTCGTAAGGGGCCAGTGACTGTATCTCCGCACCATCAAACAGGATGGTTCCGGACGTTGGCCTTTCAAAACCTCCGAGCATGGAGAACATGGTCGTCTTGCCCGCGCCGTTTGGCCCGATAACGCCAAAGATCTCGCCGCTCTTCACAATGAAGGAAACCTTGTTGACCGCGGTCAGGCCACCGAAGGTCTTTGTGAGTTGCTTGGTCTCCAGCACCGTGGTGCCAACCGGTAAGGCCGGCATGATCGCCTTATCTGGAATCGACGCGGGCGCGGCCTGAGCAATTCGCAAGCGGCCTCTCGACAGGCCCCATCGTGAAAGACCTGCGACGATTCCCCCCGGCCACACTAGAATGACGGCAACGAGCGCAGCACCGTAGATCATGTGATGAAGTGCGCCGCCGCCATGCTCGGCGAAATAGACCCGCATGAACTCGCCGAACGGCATCAGCAAAAGCGGGCCAAGCAACGGACCGATCAAAGTTCCGGCGCCACCGACGACTGTAAACAACAAGATATAGATCGTGATTTCGATCCCGAACATCGATAGCGGATCGATGAATCCCACGAACTGCGCCTGAAGGCTGCCGGCAAGCGCCGTTGCAAATGCACTGAGCGCGAAGGCACTTTGCTTTATTTTAAAAGGATTGACGCCCATTGCGGCCGCAGCGGATTCATTGTCGTGCACCGCGCGCCAGAAAAGGCCTACCCGCCCTGTATAGAGCACGGATACAACCGCCAGCAGACTGCAAAGCATCCCTGCTACAACAAACATGAAGGAGGACGGCTCTTCGAAACGAAAATCCCAGACTGTTTTTCCTACAGTTTGTGTGTAGAGGCCGTTCGTGCCGCCGAGTTCGCGAATCCCGCTCACGCCAAACTCAAGAACGTATGAGAACGCAAGCGTCAGGAGGGAAAAGACGAGCGGGCTGAGGCCCCAGCGAAATGGCAGATAGCCCAGCGCAACCGCCGCGGCAGCTGCCACGATTCCGCCGGCGATCATACCAATCCAAGGACTTACTCCATAGGCCAGCGTCAAATAAGTCGAAACGTAGCCTCCGATGCCGAAGAAAGCGGCGTGGCCAAATGAAATCTGGCCGACAAATCCGCCGATGATATTCCATGCGACGCACAGATACATCCAGGTCAGTAAACTAACTACGATGCTGATGGCATATGAGCCGGCAAATTGCGCCAGCAGAACAACTGCAACGGCGATCAGGGCAATGCTGGTCGCGATCTGTCGATCAATACGAGAAAGCAGCATTTTCATGCGTTACTTCCGCGTCCAAACAGACCTCTTGGACGAAAAAGAAGAGCAAGGCCGAATACAACATAGGTCAACGACGGCGCTGCCGCGCTATTGAGTAGCGCGCCTGCGAGTGATTCAATCACGCCGATGATGAGAGCGCCGAAGAATGCACCTCGCAGATCTCCCAATCCGCCGAGAACGACAACGAGCAACGAGAGAAGACTAAATCGGATGCCCACAGAGGGCGTCGCATAGGAGAAGGTCATCAGACATCCGGCGGGGATCGCAAGGAGAGCGATGCAGCCCACAAAGACAAGCATCTGCGATCGCTCGATGTTAACGCCGCAGAGCCAGGCCATGGTCGGGTCCTGTGCAGTCGCACGAATTCGATGACCGGTATCGGTCCGCGTTAGAAAGAGCGAAAGCGCGGCGCAGACAAGAATCGAGAGTACGAAACCAGCAAGCTGCGGCGCGCCGATAACGACGCCTCCAATTCGATATGCGGCATCCGCAAATGCCGATCGGGTGTTGAGCAGATCGGCGCCGAAAATCATCAGCACCGCGCTCTGAATGACAAAGGATAAACCGATCGTGAGTTGGGCCTGCATCAGCGGGCTGGATCCGAGGACCGGACGGATAACGAACCTGAACAACACGAAGCCGAATGCGGCCATAATGGGCAAAAGCACGATAACCGCGATGTATGGATTCAAGCCGAAGTGGTGATTCAGGACGACGATGCCGTACATCGCGATCATTAGGAGATCGCCATGCGCGAAATTCAACACACGCATCACGCCAAAGATAAGCGCCAATGATATAGCGATCAACGCATAAATGCCTCCCATCATGACGCCAGAGACCACGGCCTGCAGCAGAAGGTTAGCGCTTGGCATGCAGTTCGCCTACTTCAGAGGCGTGGGTTCGTCAGTCGCAATGCTTGGGGGGAAAACCGTGGCCTTGCGGGTCGCCCCGTCCTTCCATTGGGTGACGAGCGCACGTGCGCCAAGATTCCGACCATCCGGATCAAATTTGATAAACTCTCCCGGAATCGCCGTTTGATCGCCGAGGATGTTGAGATCGCGCAACACACTTTGTATGTCGGCGCGCGTTGGATTGTTGGATTTTTTGTACGCCGCTTCCAAGATCGGCTTAAGCGTCATCCCGCCCGCATAGCACATTCCAACGTAGCTTGAGGGTGCGGCGTTGTACTTCGCGCGATACTCTTCTACCAGCGCTGCGACTCTCTTGAAGTCCGAATTAAAATAATCGATGTTCGATAGCTTGAGCCGATCGATGAACTTCGCGTCGATAAGTGTGGGCAACCTTGGATCGCCCGCTCCGCCGCCGACGCCAATGACGTAAGGTACAAATTCGAGTTGCTGCATTGCCTTGATCCCGGCGACGATATCCTCCGTGTACCCCGCCCAAACGAGGACACTCGGTTCAGTCTCCTGCAGCTTTTTCATGAATGGGAGCAGATTTCGCTCAGCGCGATTGTAAGAGACTTCGGCAGTTGGTTTTATGCCTTGCTTGTCAAGAAGCTTGCGGACGAGTTCGCCAGTTCCGGCGCCGCGCGGACTGTCTTCGTAGAGCAGCGCAATCTTTTGATTGTTCAGGTCGCCAGAAATCTTTTTGAGAAAGGCCAGGACGGTGTCTGCTTCGTCGTTGTTGGTTATTTGTTGTGTGAAATACCAGCGATAGTGACGATCCAAAATTTCGCTCGATACGGCGGCGGCATTGAACAGGACAACTTGCGAAGCCTCTGCGAACTGGGCGGCGCTGGCAGTCGATGCACTGATATCGCACCCCAAGACCAAGGGCGCGTTCTGCAGTCTGACGAGCCGCTCCATTTCGCGCCGTGCTGTATCCGGCTTGCCTTGGGAGTCGCTGACGTCAACAATGAGCTTGCGACCCGCGATACCGCCGGTCCTGTTGATTTGATCGACCGCGATCTCAATACCTTTTTTGCCATCTTGTCCAAGGATCGCCAACGGGCCTGTTAGCGCCGTTAAGGCCGGTATCTTAATAGATTCGGCCGATAGCGCACTTTGCGCACGTAGTTCATCCGAACCGAATGCCGCCGATATTGCCAGGACGAGCCACATGAAACGAAATGTTGTCATGGTTGACGTGTCTCCGCGAGGGCTGAAGTTGCCTGGAACGTTGCCGCTAAACTCCTCTTAGCGGCCCCGTCTAGTCAACTGAAGCTGGCGAAAGAACACATCCATGCGTTTCGCGCCTTGGGCCTTGATGTTCGCAACTGATTAGGCGGGCACAAGCCCGGCGAGCAGCCGAGCGTTAAAATGCTAACGCGCCGCGAGCATGGCGGTTGAGCACGCCGCCGATCCTTGGTGGCTGCGCTTGGAGCGTGTCCGCGGCGGAATCTATCGCGATGGCTTGGAACGTGTGAGCGGCGAAACGCTGCTAGATATTTGAAGTTCCGCAGCGTCACCAAACGGCCGGTACCTATCCACATCTGATGAGGCTGTGGCCGAACTCGGATAGACAGCAGTACGGGTCCCACCCTCGCTGTGTGGCCCAGTCAACGTCAAAACGCAGCCCTCTCAAACTGTATAGGCTTGTATTGCTTGTTAGCCAGTGGAGGACTGGAAAGCTTTGGGTAAGACCTATGCAGTAGGCTGAGAATGACTGGAACCGAGCAGGCCCGTGTTCATGGAAAGCCGTGCCGCAAATCGATGGCGACCAGCTACCTATGCGCGACTAGAGCAGTTTCCACTTGATATGGGTCACTACGCGTATCCGGCATGTCGAAAGTAGTTCGCGCACTGCTCAGGTGCAAATGTCTTGATGAGCTTGCCGATCAGCTTTATCAGCGTTGTCACGGTGCGAGCGGCACCCTTGCGCAGCGCCGATTTCGGCTTCGAGAATGCCATTTCGATCGGATTGAGGTCCGGCGAGTAGGCCGGCAAATAGCGCACTTTGGCGCCGACCGCTTCGACCGCCTGGCGAACGCCGTCGATCTTGTGGGTGCGCAGGTTATCCATGAAGACGATATCGCCTTTGCGCAGCGTCGGCGCGAGGATCTGCTCAACATAAGCGAGGAACGATGGCCCATCCATCGCGCCGTCAATGACATAAGGCGCCGTCAGGCCATTGATCCGCAGCGCGGCAACGAGCGTCAGCGTCTTCCAGTGGCCGTGCGGCACGCTCGCAACGAGACGCTCGCCACGTGGTGAGCGGCCGCGGTGCCGGACCATCTTGGTCGTAACCGCCGTCTCGTCGATGAAGACGAGGCGCGTCAAGCTTGGATTGCTCGACCTTCAACTCGGCACGCGCTGCAGCGACATCAGGACGATCCTGTTCGGCGGCGTGCAGAGTTTTTTTTGAACGTGATGTCGTGGCGTTCGTTGAAGCGCCAGACCGAGGTCGTACCGGTTTTCAGCCGCTTCTCGGACTTGAGCCGCGCGCGAATCTCTTCGAGCGTCAAGTCCGGCTCCGCGGCGACCAGATCAAGCAGCCATTGGCGATGCGCCTCGAGCGGTGAGCGACTGTGGCCCGTGCCGGGCAATGCCGCTACGCTCCCCGTTGTCGCCCAGCGCTCGATCCAACGGATTGCGGTCGAGGCGCCAAGACCGAGCACCCGCGCCGCTTCCCGTCTGCTCTCGCCGTCTTCGACAAGCGCCACCGCCCGCGCCCTGAGGTCCTTCGAGTATCCCTTCGCCATCGCGCGACCTCGCCGTTGCTGTCAAAGCAACCGAATTTGATTTGCGCGTCTCTGGGAACCCCCTTACTGTTCCGATTCACATCAACCAAAAACAGCTCTAGGTCCGATCGCGTAAACGCCTCACTCCTTCCGCTCCGCCGAAGTAGTCGCAGCAGTAGCATGTGCCGTCCTTCTCCAGTCCGTGGCCCACGATCCTGACGCCGCGATGGGCACATGACGGCGCAAGTGCACTGTCGAAATTGTGGGTCTTGCCGCTTGATGACGGCCCAAAAGGATTTGTCGTAGTCATTGCCGCAATGTTCGCAAACGGCCATCGGACCCTCCCTTGATTTTAATACCCCATTTCGGATCAGGATGGAGTTCCATCAAACCATCGCCAGAGCATTGGGCAATCGCGCCTTGCAACTATGCCGCGCGCAAATCAGCCTGCTCTTTTATCCTGCCTTCCTTTAGGTGTTCTCCCGCCTCAACGCCGATGAGCACATGGTTTTCACGCATGAGAGAATTCTGCAAGCGCTAGGCAATCGTGACGCCACCGAAGCGCATGGATGGCCAACCACATTGTGGATTTTTGCCGCGGCTACGAGCTGGCGAATCTCGATATCGACGCGCCTGTCGGATGCCTCGAAAATAGCTGTGGGCTCACGACCCGTGCCTCCGTACCTCCGCGTCTAACGGAGCGATATCGATCAAGTCAAACCCGAAAACTCTATATTTCCCAATGGGGCAGCTATTTGACCGACGAGTAAATTAATGTATCCTACCGTAAACAAGTACGGCCGAGCTTTATCGGCCTGGATGGGAGTGCGATCCAGCGATGAACAAGCATTTCGGCGATACCAAGTCAGAGCCGTTCTTATCCGACCAGCAGCGGATGATCCGCGACACAGCCCGCAAACTCGGACGCGATGTGCTTGTCCCGACGGCCGCCGAGCGGGACCGCACGTCGGCATGGCCGACGCAGGAGCTGAAAGTCCTTGCGGCCCAAGGCTTCATGGGAATGACCGTTCCCGAGGAATATGGCGGATCGGGAGCAGGCTTTCTCGCCTACTGTATCGCGATAGAGGAACTTTCCGCCGCCGACGGAGGGGTCGGAACGATCGTCCATGTCCACAATCTGGGCGCCGCACATGTCATCGCAAAAAACGGAACCGCCGAGCAGAAACAACGACTTCTTCCAGCGCTGGCATCGGGCGAGAAGATCGGCGCTTTCTTGATCACCGAGCCACAGGCTGGCTCTGAAACGTCGGCGCTTCGAACCTCGGCACGCCGCGACGGCGACGATTTCGTGATCAACGGGACCAAGCAGTTCATCTCCAACGGCAGCGAGGCCGGCGTTGCAATCGTCGTCGCACGCACCAATCCGGACGCCGGCAAGCGCGGTTTCACTACCTTCCTGGTCGAGCCGCCTGCCAAAGGTTACGTCGTCAGTCGCGTCGAGGACAAGCTCGGGCAGCGGACCGCGCATACCGCCCAAATCCAACTCGACGACCTCCGCCTCCCGAAGGAAAATATCTTGGGCACGTTGGATGGCGGCTACGGCATCATGATGTCAGGTCTTTCCGACGGCCGCATCGCCATCGCTGCGCAGGCGGTCGGCATCGCTCAGGCGGCACTCGAAGCAGCCATACATTATGCGCGCGAACGTGAGGTCGCAGGCAAACCGATCATGGAGCTGCAGGGCGTCAGCTTCGCTCTCGCCGACATGGCGGCGCAGGTCGATATCGCCCGACAATACTATATTCATGCCGCGCGCCTGCTCGAGGCCGGCCTGCCCTGCATGAAGGAGGCTGCCATCGCGAAGCTGTTCGCCAGCGAAATGGCCGAGAAAGTGTGCTCCGAGGCGCTGCAGATTCATGGCGGATACGGTTATCTGCGGGATTTCCCGGTGGAGCGTTACTGCCGCGATGTCCGCGTCTGCAAGATCTACGAGGGCACCAGCAACATCCAGAAACTCATCATCGCCCGCAATCTTTGACTTGCGATGGGTATTCGCGTTGATAAAAGCTGGCCGAATCAGCTTAATTGTGCCGGGATCAGCGCTGCTGTTCTCGCAATAAAATTCTAGGAGTGGTGGTGTCAGGCCGTGACCGTCAGCTTGCCGCGTGGAACGACACCGTTCAGACCCGCGACCAGCAATTCAATCTGAAGCGAACCGCCTTGCTGAAAGAGGCGGCGCGCGCATTCAGCTCGCAAGGATATCATGCGACGTCGCTCGACGATGTCGCCAAGACGCTTGGCGTGACCAAGCCCGCGCTCTATTATTACATCAAGAACAAGCAGGAAATCCTGTTCGAGTGCCATATGCTGTCGCAGGATCTCGGCGATCGCGCGTTCGAGCACGCGTACAAGACCGGCAGGAACGGCCGTGAAATCCTGCTTTCGTTTGCGAACGAATTCATCGAGTCGCACAACAGCGAGATCGGCGATTGCGCCGTCCTCGTCGAATTCCAGGCGCTCGATCCCGCCAACCGCAAGATCGTCGCCGCGCGCCGTGACAAGGCGCAGCATCAGATGCAGGCGATTATCGAGAAGGGCATGGCCGACGGCAGCATACGGCAGGTCGATCCAAAATTGACCGTGTTTTTCTTCATGGGCGCGGTCAACTGGATGGCGCGGTGGTTCGATAAGGACGGACCGAAAAGCGGCGCGGAGATCGCGAAGGTTTTTACAGACCTTCTCGACCACGCCGTTTCGCCCTAGCCCGGATATCTCACAGTCGATAAGCGCATCGGGGCTCCGAATCAGCGAAAGTTGTTTTGCGAGAACGACTTCTTGATGATTCGAGGAGAGCCCCGATGCAAACAGAGTGTAACGCAGAACAGTTTGACTTTGGACTCGTCGAACGCCGCGAAGTTGTGGGTAGTTTTGACGGGGGAGCGATCACCTCGGACGCCGGCGCCCTGCTGCTGGGGAGGACGGATCGGGCGATCGGACTGGTTGATCGATTGGCCGCTTGCTTCACCGATTATTGCAAGGTGGAACTGATCGAACATCGGGTCGCGACCTTGGTGGGTCAGCGGGTGTTCGGTATTGCGCTGGGCTACGAGGACCTCAACGATCACGACGAGTTGCGGCGCGATCCGGTGATGGCGGTGCTGGCCGGCAAGCTCGAAGCGGGCCGGGCGAACTGCGCCCCGGTGGCGGGGAAGTCGACCCTCAACCGTCTTGAGCTGAGCCGCGAGACGGCCACGCGCTATCACAAGATCGCCGCTGATCCGAAAGCCATTGAGAGCCTGTTCGTGACGCTGTTCCTGGAAGCGTACAAGACGCCGCCGGAGGAGATCATTCTTGATATCGATGCCACCGACGATCCGCTGCACGGGCACCAGGAAGGACGGTTCTTCCACGGCTATTATGATGGCTACTGCTATCTGCCGCTGTACGTGTTCTGCGGGCGGCATCTGTTGGCGGCCAAGCTGCGGCCGGCGAATATCGACGCTGCCGCCGGCACGGCGGAGCAGATGGCCCGCATCGTGGCGCAGATCCGGGGGCGCTGGCCGCACACGCGGATCATCCTGCGCGCCGATTCAGGCTTTGCCCGCGACGCCCTGATGGGGTGGTGTGAAGCCAATGCGGTCGACTACATCTTTGGTCTGGCGAGGAACGCCCGCCTCAAGGACATGATTGCGGCCGAGCTTGGCGAAGCCCAACAGGAGAGCCAACAAACCGGCAAGCCGGCACGCCGCTTCAAGGACTTTAGCTGGTCGACGCTCAAGAGCTGGAGCCGCGAGCGGCGCGTCATTGCCAAAGCGGAGTGGACCAGGGGCGAAGAAAACCCGCGCTTCATCGTCACGACGCTGACCGAAGGCGACGGCCGCTATCTCTACGAGGATATCTATTGCGCCCGCGGCGAAATGGAGAACCGGATCAAGGAGTGCCAGATCGACCTTTTTGCCGACCGCACCTCGACCGCCACCATGGCGGCCAACCAGCTTCGCCTGTGGTTTGCCTCGATGGCTTACGTCCTGATCGAGGGTACCCGTCGGCTGGCTCTGCGGGCCACCGATCTCGCCGACGCCACCTGCGGCACCATCCGCCGCAAGCTGTTCAAGATCGGCGCCCTCGTCACCATCAGCGTTCGTCGGATCAAGTTCGCAATGGCCTCCGGCTGTCCATACAAGGCCGTCTTCGCCACGGCGCATCGTGCCCTCGATAGCACCTGAGCCGAGACCGCCCCGACAGCACCAATGTAAGCGCAAGCCGATGCCGCGCGCCCGTCTCCACCCGCAGGCCGTGCAATCACGGACGCCGAGACTCGCCCCGCGCGAGTTCTGTGGTCGGAGCGGAGCGCAAACACAAAATCAGCCCAAAAACGGCTCCCGGTAGCCCAAACCGCTACCTCGCGATTGGTGGTGTGAGATATCCGGGCTAGCCTAAGAGCGTATCCCGCGATTGCTGGATATTGCGTATATCCGTGGGATCGGCCCCCACCTTGAGCCGTTAAGGCAAAAGCGGACGAGAGCCGTCCCGCGAGCTATTGACTGCCGACTGAAGCGAACCTGCGCGCGGCCCGTTGCTGGCTTGCTGCGCGCGCCGCATCGTAATCATGCGTCATGCGGTCGATCACGCCCGCAGCCGGCTCAACACGCTCGACATCGCCAACGCCCTGCCCCGCGCTCCAGATATCTCGCCATGCCTTCAGCGTCTCGATCTCCTTCAGGAGATTGAAACCGTCATGCTTCGGCTCCGGCCTGAAGCCGCTGCGTTCGAGGCTCTTGCGGAGCATGTTGGCGGGGATGCCAGTGACTTCGGCCGTCAGCTGAATGTCGTCGGCGTTGCTCTCGATCAGCATTTGCCGGTAATCATCCGCCGCCATGCTCTCCGTCGCCGCGATAAAGGGCGTACCAACATAGGCGAAGTCGGCGCCGAGCTCTTCCGCAACATGGATCAGGCGGCCGTTCGAGATCGCCCCGGCGAGACCAAGGGGCCCGGAGAAGAATTTACGAACGGCGGTGACGAATGCGAAGGGGTTGAGCCAACCGGTGTTGCCGCCGGAGCCGCCACACAACAAAATCAGACCATCAACGCCGGTTTCCGCCGCGCGTTGGGCGTGTTTGAGCGAGGCGACGTCGGAGAAAACCAAGCCGCCGTAGCTCTTTACCGCGGCAACAACACGACCCGGATTTCCGACACTGGCGATCACCAGCGGCGACTTGTGTTTGACGATCAGATCGACGTCTTCCGCCAGCCTCGTGTTGGTTGGATGGACGATCAGGTTCGCCGCATAGGGAGCCGTGTCCGGCTGCAACTCGGCCGTGATCCTCGCGAGCCATTGATCCAGGATTGCCGTCGACCGCGCATTAAGGGTCGGAAAAGAGCCCGCGACGCCGGCCTGGGAACAAGCGATGACAAGGTCGGGACCCGATACGAGAAACATCGGCCCAACCAGAACGGGCAATTTGAACTGCGTCCGCATTTTCGTAGCAAGATTGGGGTCGCCGAACATTTGTTCACGCCGTGAATTGGTCGCAGGACAGCCGTCAAAAATCTATTTGACTTTCAAGTAAATAGTATGCCTGATTGGTCATAACGCAAGAAAATAACAGCGCGCGCGTTGAACGACCGCGCTTACGGAGGAGACATGAGCGCCGAAGCGGCGGCCCATGCGGCGCCCAGCGTGAGCGGCATGCGGCCGATTCTGACCGCAAACCGTTTGCGCATGTCGTTCGGCGGCGTTGTCGCCCTGAATGAGGTCTCGATCGAGATCAGGCCCGACGAACTGATCGCGATCATCGGTCCCAATGGCGCCGGCAAAACCTCCCTGATGAACTGCATGAGCGGCTTCTATCGCCCGCAGCAAGGCGACATCGTCTTCGATGGCGAGCAGATGGTCGGCCGCAGCGTTCATCAAATCGCGCGAGCCGGGTTGGCGCGGACATTTCAGGGAACGCACATCTTTCCCGGCATGACCGTCATCGAGAATATCCTGATCGGACGGCATATGCATATGCGCAGCTCGATCTTGCAGGCCTTCGTGCATTTTCACTGGGCCCAAAACGAGGAAGCGCAGCACCGCGAGGTCGTCGAGGAAATCATTGAATTGCTGGAAATCGAATCGATCCGCCATCAGCCGGTCGGAACGCTGGGATATGGCTTGCGCAAGCGTGTCGACCTTGGCCGCGCGCTCGCGCAGGAACCGAAAATTCTGCTGATGGACGAGCCGATGGCTGGGATGAACAACGAGGAAAAGGAAGACCTCGCCCGTTTCATCCTCGACGTACGTGAGGCGCGCGGCATCCCGGTAGTGCTCGTCGAGCACGATATGGGTGTGGTCATGGACCTCGCGGACCGTATCTACGTGCTGGATTTCGGAAAAATGATCGCGACCGGATCGTCGGCGCAGATCCAGCGAGATCCCCTGGTCATGAAGGCTTACCTGGGCGAAAAATGACCTTAGCCGCCGCAACAATGAAAACATTGCCGCAAGCATTCGTCGACCGGGCCACCGCGGAGCCTGACCGGCTGATCGCGCGACACAAATATCGAGGCATATGGCGCGAGTTCTGTTACCGCGACGTGCTGGAGCGCGTCCGCAATCTGGCGGTTGGCTTGCAATCGATGTCGTTTGCGCGCGGCGAAACGGTTGCCATCATCGGCGAGAACGAGCCGGAGAATTTCTGGGTCGAATTGGCCGTGCTCTCGCTCGGCGGCAAGGTCGTCTCGCTCTACCCCGACCTCACTGTCGGTGAAATCGAATACCTCCTGAACGACAGCCAGGCGGTTTACTTCGTAGGCCAGGACCAGGAACAGATCGACAAGGGGCTCGCAGTACTCGGCAGCGTCCCGACCTTGCGCCGGCTGATCTACTGGGATGACACCGGCATGTGGTCTTACCGGCAGCCGAGCCTCATGAAGCTCGAGCGCATGGAAGACGAGGGACGCAAGCGGAACGCCGCTGAGCCGGGGTTGTTCGATAGCCTTGTCGCATTGGGCCAGCCTGACGACATCGCCATCCTGTCCTACACATCCGGCACGACAGGGCGTCCCAAAGGCGTCGTTATCACGCACCGTTATCTGATCGACAACGCGCATCGATTGGTCAATGGCACCGACCTGACGCCGGGCATGGATTACCTCACCTACATTGCGCCCGCCTGGGTCACCGAACAATTGTTCGGTGTTACGATCGGCGTCACCTTGCCGCTGGTGGTCAACTTTCCGGAGTCGCCGGAGCAGATTCTGGCCAATCTCCGCGAACTCGCGGTCGAGGCGATGGTGTTCGCACCCCGGCAATGGGAGAGCCTGGCCTCGACGATCCAGGCAAAGATGCTCGACGCGGGGCCCATCCGCCGTCGCATTTACGAATGGGGCGTCGAGATCGGACGCAAGGTCAACGTCGCTCGACTCGACGGCAAGCCGGTACCATTGGCAGCCCGCTTGGCATTTCCGATCGCGGAGGCTTTGGTTCTGAAGCCGTTGCGCGACAAGCTCGGCCTGACGCGCGTGAAGGTCGCGCTGAGCGGCGGATCAACCATGGCGCCCGATGTGTTCCGGCTGTTTCATGCCATCGGCGTACCGTTGCGCAACATCTACGGTTCGACCGAGATCGGCATCATGACGATCCACAAGGGCGAACGGTACGATCTCGAAACCGTGGGTCATTGGCTTGAAGCGCACCCCGAGACGGCGGCGCTGGAATGGAAGGTTTCACCGGCAGGCGAGTTGCTGGTACGCGGCGGCTCTTTCTTTCAGGGCTATTTCGGCAAACCCGAGAAGAGCGCTGAACGAATAGAGGGCGGATGGTACCGCACCGGCGACGCGGTTTCCGTCACCACCTCCGGCGAGCTGGTTTTCCTCGAGAGGATCGAGGATCTCGCCAAGCTGAGTTCCGGTCATAGCTATCCACCGCAATTCATCGAAACGCGGCTGCGCTTCAGTCCGTTTATCAAGGACATCATGACGCTTGGCGATGCGTCGCGCGACTATATCGGAGCGTTGATCAATATCGACATGGGCGTCGTGTCGCGATGGGCTGAGGAACGCAGGCTGGCTTACTCGACATTCGCCGACCTGTCGCAGATGACGGCGGTAGCCGATCTAATCCGCGAGGAGATCCTCCGCATCAACAAATTTCTG
>JBDRNF010000110.1:0-21133 GCA_043811435.1 Pseudomonadota bacterium | reverse complement strand
CGTCGGGGAGAGGTCGGCTGCGCAGCAGCCGGGTGAGGGGTTTTTCCGGTCACTCTGACCGAAGCGTGCTTTCGATCATTTCCAGCACCCCCTCGGAATTGTCATACACGTCGGTATTGGAAACGCGGACGACGAGAAATCCGCAACCCTCCAACACCTCTGATCGGGCTTTGTCTCTCGCCAGTTCCGCCGGCTCGCTGTGCGTGACGCCGTCGACTTCAACGATCAGTTTTCCGTCAAGCGTCACGAAATCGACGACATATCGATCGATCGAATGCTGGCGGCGGAATTTCCACCGCGCCAGCCGCCGGTTGCGCAGCGCCTGCCAAAGCTTCGCTTCGGCGCTGGTTTGCGAGGCGCGAAGGCTTCGGGCTCTTGCCTTGAACTTGTCCATCCCCCTCACCCGGCTGCTGCGCAGCCGACCTCTCCCCGACGGGGAGAGGCATAGCACAGCGAACGCCGCAACATGACCACCCGCATCGACGCCCGCTTCGCCGAACTGAAAAAACGGGGCCGCTCGGCCTTCGTCACCTTCCTGATGGCCGGCGATCCCGATCCCGCGACCTCGCTCGATATCATCAAGGCGCTGCCGAAGGCCGGCGCCGACATTATCGAGATCGGCATGCCGTTTACCGATCCGATGGCGGATGGTCCGTCGATTCAGGCGGCGGGACTGCGCGCGCTGAAGGCCGGCATGACCCTGAAGAAGACGCTGGCGATGGTGGGCGAGTTTCGCAAGGGCGACAACGCCACCCCGATCGTGCTGATGGGCTACTACAATCCGATCTACATCTACGGCGTCGACAAGTTCCTGGTCGATGCAAAATCCGCCGGGGTCGACGGGCTGATCATCGTCGACCTGCCGCCCGAGGAAGACGCCGAATTGTGCCTGCCGGCGATGAAGGCGGGATTGAATTTCATCCGGCTGGCGACGCCGACCACCGACGACAAGCGGCTGCCGGCGGTGCTCGCCAACACCTCGGGCTTTGTCTATTACGTCTCGATCACCGGCATCACCGGCAGCGCCAGCGCCAATACCGCCGTGGTCGGCCAGGCGGTCGCCCGCATCAAGCGTCATACCAAATTGCCTGTTTGCGTCGGCTTCGGCATCCGGACCCCGGAGGCCGCCCGCGGCATCGCCGAGACTGCCGATGGCGCGGTGGTCGGCACCGCGCTGGTCGACGCGCTGGCCGGCAGCCTCGATGCCGCTGGCCATGCGACCGCCGGAACCGTCGGTGCAGTGGCTGACCTGGTGGCGACGCTGGCGCAGGGAGTCCGGGGAGCCAAACAGGCCGCGGAATAAGCCACAATTGCGGTGGAGATAGACCCTTGGCGGCGGCTTGCCGGGGCATTCCCCCACCGCCATATATTTCAGTCAATGCGTCCCATGGCGTTCTCGAGCGAAGTGGGTACCGGTTCGCGTCAAGAAAACGCGTCAAAACGATAGAGACCGCATTTCGGAGCGAAGCATGAATTGGCTCACCAACGTCGTCCGACCGAAGATCCGCAGCATCCTGCGCCGCGAGACGCCGGAGAATCTGTGGATCAAATGTCCGGATTCCGGTCAGCTGGTATTCTACAAGGACGTCGAGGCCAACCAGTTCGTGATTCCCGGATCGAACTACCACATGCGCATGGGCGCGGTGGCGCGGCTGAAATCGGTGTTCGACAACGAGACCTGGTTCGACGTGGCGCTGCCCGAGGTGACCGCCGATCCCCTGAAATTCCGCGACGAGCGCAAATATGCCGACCGCATCAAGGATGCGCGCGCCAGGACCGGACTGAACGACGCCATCAAGGTCGGCTACGGCAAGCTCGAAGGTGCCGGCGTCGTGATCGCGGTGCAGGATTTCGATTTCATGGGCGGCTCGCTCGGCATGGCCGCCGGCGAGGCGATCGTGCGCGGTCTCGAGCTCGCGGTCGAAAAGAAATCGCCGTTCATCGTGTTCGCGGCCTCCGGCGGCGCCCGCATGCAGGAAGGCATCTTGTCGCTCATGCAGATGCCGCGCACCACGGTGGGCGTGCAGATGCTGCGCGAGATCAAACAGCCCTATATCGTGGTGCTGACCAATCCGACCACCGGCGGCGTCACCGCCTCCTATGCCATGCTGGGCGACGTGCAGATCGCCGAGCCCGGCGCGTTGATCGGCTTTGCCGGCGCCCGCGTGATCGAGCAGACCATCCGCGAGAAACTGCCGGAAGGGTTTCAGCGCGCGGAATACCTGAAGGACCACGGCATGGTCGACATGGTGGTGCATCGCCACGATCTGCGGCCGACGCTGGCGCGGCTGTGCCGGCTGCTGACGAAATCGCCGGCGGTGGAAACCGCTCCCAAGCCCGCAGACCCGATCGTCGAACCGGCCGAGATCGCCCCAGCTGCCGATACGGCGCCGGCAGCACCCCAGGCGTGAATTTACCGGCCGCCAAACCGAATCAGCCGCTCGGCGAATTGATCGCGCGGCTTTCCGCGCTGCATCCCAACCGCATCGATTTGGGCCTGGAGCGGATGCAGCTTCTGCTGCAGCGGCTCGGTCATCCCGAACGCGAGCTGCCGCCGGTGATTCACGTCGCCGGCACCAACGGCAAGGGTTCGACGATCGCCTATCTGCGCGCGATCCTGGAAGCAGCACACCTGCGCGTGCACGCCTATACCTCGCCCTCGCTGGTGCGGATCAACGAATGCTTTCGGTTGGGCGCAGCCGGCGGTGGCGCTCTGGTCGGAGATGAAGAACTGCGCGCGGTGCTGGAGCGTTGCGAGCAGGCCAACGCCGGTGCGCCCATCACGCTTTTCGAAATCGAGACCGCTGCGGCATTTTGCCTGTTCGCGCGGCATCCGGCCGACGTGGTGCTGCTGGAAGTCGGCCTTGGCGGACGGCTGGACGCCACCAACGTGATAGAGCAGCCCTTGGCGACCGTGATCGCGCCTGTCAGCCTGGACCACACCGAGTATCTCGGCGACACGCTGACCACGATCGCCGGGGAAAAGGCCGCCATCATCAAGCGCCACGTGCCGGTGATCTGCGCGGAGCAATCCCCCGATGCCGCCACCATCATCGAGGCGCAGGCGAAGCGCATGCACGCGCCGCTGTACAGCGCCGGCCAGGAGTGGCACGTCAGTGTCGAGCGCGGACGGCTGGTCTATCAGGACGAGCGCGGGTTGATGGATCTGGCGGCGCCCAGACTGTTCGGCCGGCATCAGTTCGACAATGCCGGGCTCGCCATCGCCACGCTGCGCGCGCTCGATAGCTTGAAAGTCGACAGCGCGGCATTTGAGGCTGGCATCGTCAGCGCCGAATGGCCGGCGCGGATGCAGCGGCTGGCGTCGGGCGCGCTGGTCGACCAGGCCCCGCCTGGCTGCGAGGTCTGGCTCGACGGCGGGCACAACGCCGAGGGCGGGCGCGTGGTCGCCGCAGCGCTCGGCGATCTCGAGGAGCGGGTATCGCGGCCGCTGGTGGTGATCGTCGGCATGATGGCCAGCAAGGATGCCGGCGGCTTTCTCGCCAATTTCGCCGGCCTCACCCGCCATATCATCGCGGTGCAGATACCGGGTCTCGACAATTCGATGCCGCCGGACCGGCTGGCGGATGCCGCCCGCGCGCTCGGCATGCGCGTGGAAACGCTCGGCAGTGTCGAAGCCGCCTTGCGTTCGCTGACGCGGCTGGCCTATGAGGTGCCGCCGCGCATCCTGATCACGGGGTCGCTGTATCTCGCGGGGCAGGTGCTGGCCGCCAACGGCACTCCGCCGGGATAGACTCGAAACAGGAATTCACCATGCGCTTTGCCGCGATCGCCGATGTACACGGAAACCACCTCGCGCTGGAAGCCGTTGTCGCCGACATCCGCGCCCAGGGCATCGACGCCATCGTCAATCTCGGCGACATGGCGAGCAGCCCGCTCGAAGCCGGGCGGACCATGGATGCGCTGATGGCGCTCGACGCCGTCCATGTGCGGGGCAATCACGACCGCTGTCTGATCGACCGGCCGCCGGAGAAGATGGGGGCGTGGGACCGCCCCGCTTACGCGCAGCTCGACGAGAAACATCTCGACTGGCTGCGCAAGGTGCCGCCGACGCTTGTGTACCGCGACCAGGTGTTTCTTTGCCACGCCACACCCGGCAATGACGATCTCTACTGGCTGGAGACGGTAATGCCCGATGGCTCGGTCACGCTGTCGACGCGGGAAGCCATCGAGAAGGAGGCGGAAGGCATTTCGCAGTCGCTGATTCTGTGCGGCCATACCCACATCGCGCGGGCGGTTCGGCTCGGCGACGGCCGCATGGTGGTCAATCCCGGCAGCGTCGGCGTTCCCGGCTTTTCCTACAACGTGCCCTATCCGCATCTGATCGAGGCCGGCACGCCGGACGCGCGTTACGCGATTTTGGAACTGGCAGGCAGTGAGTGGCACGTGAGCTTCCGGCTTGTGCCGTACGATCACGAGGCGATGGCGGCAATGGCGCGACAAAAGGGTTTTGCTGAATTCGCCTCGGCGCTGGCGACGGGGTGGATCAGGTAGAGGCGAAGCGGCAGCGCGACTTCTTCCCTCCCCCGCAAGCGGGAGAGGGGGAAGAAGAGAGCATGCTTGCATCTCCCCGAACGCAAACGGCCGGCTGTTCGCCGGCCGTCAGAACCAGATGATTGCAACAGACGGATCAGACCGCAGCCGTGATCCACTGCTGCAGCTTCGCCTTCGGCGCGGCGCCGACCTGGCGCGAGGCCATCTCGCCACCCTTGAAGATCATCAGGGTCGGGATCGACATCACGCCGTATTTCGAGGCCGTCTTCGGGCTCTCATCGACGTTCAGCTTGACGATCTTGACCTTGTCGCCCATCGCGCCGGAAATCTCGTCGAGCGCGGGCGCGATCATGCGGCAGGGACCGCACCATTCGGCCCAGAAATCGACCACGACCGGTCCGGTCGCCTGGAGCACTTCGGCTTCGAAATCGGCGTCAGAAACCTTGCCAACGGCCATGGGAATACCTCGTTCGGTTGGGGAAGACGCGGGATAAGAATCGCCGCCAGATCATGCAAGCAACCTATGAACGCGGTCCTGCCGGGTCAAGCTCGCTCATCCCCCTGGACAATGGCTGCCAGTTGCGCGTCCAGCGCAGGAGTAGAAATCTCCATCAATTCAGAGGTTTCGGTCCAAAGCAGTGCTGCCCGGACCGGCAGTTGGGGATAAAGCTTCTGCAATATCGCCCGGTAGAGCGCGAGTTGCCTGACATAGCCCGTGGGAGCCTCGCCTCCAGCGGTCGGCGGGACGTGATTCGTCTTGTAATCGACGATCAGGACCTCGGCTGCGGTCACCACCAGCCGGTCGATCTGCCCCGAAACCAGCGCCGGCGGCCGCCCCGGCCGCTCCAGCCGTCCCGCGATCGAGACCTCGGCCCGGCTGCCGGGCGCAAACACTGGGGCAAAGCGCGGATCCCCGATCAGGGCCAGCATGCTTTTCGCCAGCGCCTCGCGCTCAGCCTCGGTCCAGCCGCCGGCGTTGCGGGCGAGATACCGCAGCGCCGCATCGCGACGGTTTTCTTCGGCGACGTCGGGCAGGGATTGCAGCAGCCGGTGCACCAGCGTGCCGCGCAACAGCGCCTGCGCCCGCAGCTGTAGCGATTCGCCTGATCGGACGGGATGGCCCTCGCCCGCGGCGGGATCGGACGGACGCAGCCGATTGTCGGCGGCGGGTTCGGCGGGCGCGGCCCCGTGCAGCCATGACGGTAACTCGGCTCGGGGGTTGCTCGGCGAAACGGCGGGCCCGACGGTGGGAGCAGCGGCATCCTCGGGCCGCGAATAGCGCTTCACCGTCAAGCCGTCGGCCGTCTCGATCTCCTGCAGTTGCAATCCGGACCTGCCGAGGCCCTTGACGATCAGGTCGTACCAGGAGAATTCGCGCACGCGGTTCATGTTGCCGGGCATGCAGCCGCCGACGATCAGGCGGTCGGCCGCCCGCGTCATCGCCACATAGAGCAGGCGGCGGTATTCGTCCTCGGTCTCTGCAAGCATCGCGGTGCGGGCGGCGGCGACCGCGGAGGGATCGTCGGCCTTCCGGCCGGCCCAGACCACGACGCCGGGCGCGTGAGGTTGCGCATTGCCGCGGGGCAGATGGATGAGCTTCAGGCGCTGGGTATCCGCCGGCGACGAGGTGGTGTCGACCAGGAACACGACGGGCGCCTCCAGCCCCTTGGCGCCGTGCACGGTCATGACGCGGACTTCGTCGCGCGAGATTTCCATGTCGCGCTTCACCTCGGTGTCGGCGGCGCGCAGCCACGCCATGAATCCTTGCAACGAGGCCGGCGCCTTGCGCTCATAGCCCAGCGCCAGCTCGAGAAATTCGTCGAGCGCGTCGTTGGCCTCATGGCCGAGCCGCTTCAGGATTCGCTTGCGGCCGCCATCGCCGCCGAGCAGCCAGGCATAGAAGGCGAACGGCGGCTCGGTGGCAAACCGCCGCTCGCAGGCTTCAAGGCGCTGCAACGCTTCGCCGAACCTCGCGTCCGCCGCGTGAGAGCTCAAGGCGTTGCGCAGCGAGCCCTTGCGCTGCCACGCCAGCGTGAACAGGTCGTCGTCATCAAGCCCGAACAGCGGGCTCTTGAGCGCCACCGCCAGCGCCAGGTCGTCCTGCGGCAGCAGCAGCGCGTCCGCGAGATTCATCAGGTCGATGATCGCGATATGCTCGGTCAATTTCAGCCGGTCGGCGCCGGCCACCGGGACATTGGCGTGCTTCAGCGCCTGGATCACGGCGTCGAAGGCATTGCCGCGCCGCCGCACCAGCACCAGCACGTCACCGTAACGCAGGCGGCGGCGCGAGCCGGCGTGACCCGTCATGGTGCCGCCTTCGACCAGCGATTTGATTTCGGCCTGGATGCGCTTCGAAAGTTTGACTTCCGGCGATGTCGCCGACACCCCGTCGAACGGCGCGCGCCAGCCCTCGATGTCCTGGCGGTCGTCGGCTTCGGCCAATTCCCAGAGATCGATCAGGCCCGGGCCGGCGTCGTCGAGCGAATGATGGATCGGATAGCCGGTTTCGACCGCGTGAATGCTCCCGTAAATCTCCGGCTCGCGGAACACATGATCGACCGATTGCAGGATCGACGGCCCGGAGCGGAACGAATAGGTGAACGAGATCGGATCGAATTTCAGTCCGGCGTCGACGAACTTCCTGTGCAAGGCCCTGCGTCGGGCATCGAACTCGCGGGGGGCTGCGCCCTGGAACGAAAAGATCGACTGTTTCTCGTCGCCGACCGCGAACACCGTGCGCACCACGCCGTCGCGGGCACCTGCGCCGGAGGTGAACTCGGAGATGATGTGGTCGACGATGTCCCATTGCCGGGGGCTGGTGTCCTGCGCCTCGTCGATCAGCACGTGGTCGACGCCGCGATCGAGCTTGTAATGCACCCAGGCGGATGCGCCGCCATTCAGCATCGCCAGCGTCTTGTCGATCAGATCGTCATAATCGAGCAGGCCGCGTTCCTGTTTCTCGCGGCGGTAGTTCGCCGCCGCGGCGGTAGCGATCTGCAGCAGGGCCTGGGTGCGGTCGCGGGTGGTCAGCGCACGGCGCCGCTCGATCAGGCCTTCGAGCCGGCCGGCCTCGGCGTTGAACCATTCGGCGAGCTGCGGCCTGGCGTCGCAAAGTTTTTTGGTCACCACCGATCTCCGCGGCGTGCTGGCGTCGGTGAGAAATACTTCGAGATATTTGTTCACCTGCTCGATGCCGGAGAGCACCAGCGCCTCACGCAGCCGCCCGGCCTGATCCTGGTCGGCCTTGCTGCTGCCGCCAAGAATGGCGGCAACCTCTTCCCACCGCGATCGCGGCAGATGCGGTCCGTCGACAATCTCGTGTTCGACGCTCTCGATGTCATCGCCGGGACTGACGCCGAGCGCGTCGGACACCTGCGCCGCCGCTCTAACGGCCGAGCCGGCGCTGTCGGTCCAGGCCATGAAATGGTCGCGGCTCAGGCAAGCCTCGCGCACGACATCCTTGAACGTGACGTCGGCCGCGCTGGCCATCGCGACCGCTAAGGCGCGCCCGGTCGGGCTGTCGGGATCGCTGGAGGCTTCGAGCAGCACCGCGAGGTTGGCGCGCTCCATCATCGCGGTCTGGTCGCGGTCGTCGAGCACGGCGAAGCGCGCCGGCACATTGGCCTCGAACGGAAACTGCTGCAGCAGCCTTGTGCACAGCGCGTGGATGGTCTGCACCTTCAGCCCGCCCGGCGTCTCCAGCGCGGATGCGAACAATTCGCGGGCGCGCATCCGCAAGCCCGCATCGACGCGCGCGATCTCCGCCTCGACGATCGCGGCATCAAGCGCCCTGTCATCGAGTGTGACCCAATGGCCGAGGGTGGAGAACACCCGCTCCGCCATATTGGCGGCGGCGGCCTTGGTGAAGGTGATGCAAAGGATCTTTTCCGGCGGCACGTTGCTGAGCAAGAGCCGGATCACCCGCTGCACCAGCACGTGGGTCTTGCCCGAGCCGGCATTGGCCGAGACGAAGGCGGATGCCGAGGGATCGGACGCGCGCGCCTGCGTGGCGCGCACGGCGTCGGGAATGGGGCGCGGCGCGGTCACCATTCCTCGATCCCCAGCCCGCCCGCCGCCGACCATTCCTTGATGCGCGCGAGATCGTCGTAGGAGCCGTAGCGGTTCGACCACATCGACAGATTGAGCGAGGTATAGGCTTGGGCCTCATTCTCGAACGCGCGGATCAGATTTTCCAGCTTGTTGCGCGCCTCGTCGGCGGCGGCATCGGGCAGCTGCGCCGTGTCGCGCTGGTTGATCTTCAATTCCAGCGGCTTCGCTTCGCCCGGCGGATTGTTGCCGCTGAGCCGGACATAGCCGAGTTCGCTTACCGAGGCGCCTGCCGCGATGCCTGCAAAGCCGCCCTCGCGCAGGATCGCCGCCTCCAGGGTGAGCTGCGGCGAAAGCCCCATGCGCACCTGCTTGCCGGTCGGCGGCTGCCCGGTCTTGTAATCGAGAATGGCAAAACTGCCGTCATGGCGGCGTTCGATCCGGTCGGCGCGCGCCGACAGATAGAAGATGCGCGCATTGTCGAGCGGGATCGGGATTTCGCCGCGGATCTCGGCCTCGATGACGCTGACATCGGCCCGCCGCCCAATTTCCCAGTTTGCAAACCATCCGGCGATTCGCTGAAACCGCGGCCACCACAACGCGCGGGCTTCCGGCCGCTCCATCAAAGGCGCGAAATATTTCTCGCCGATGCGGCGCAGCTCGCGCGCGGGATCGTCGGGCAGCGCGGTGGCGTACACTTGCGTGAATTCGCCAAGCGCATCGTGGATCGCCGAACCGCGGTCGGCGGCCGACAACGGCATGTCGACGGGGTCGAGCGGCGCGAGTTTCAAAATGTATTTCGCGTAGATCGTATAGGGATCGCGCAGCCAATCCTCGATCGCCGTCACCGAGAGTTTCAACGGCCTCACCGCGCGCGGCGGTGTTGGCGCGGGCTGCTTGATCGGCTCGACCTTGTCGGGGCTGTCGAGCCGGTCGGCGTAGCCGACATATTTTTCGCCGGCGGCGACCGCTGTATTCCATCGTTCCTCGCCCGCCACCGCTTCGAGCCGGTGCAGGAACCGCGAGGCGACGGCGGGCGCGCCGCCGACCTTGGCGGCGTGGCTGAGGATCACGTCATCGGCGCCGAGCAGCTGGGCAAAATCATGCGCGGAGAGGCCGATGCGCCGCTCCGGCAAATCGAGGCCGAGTTCGTGCCGCATCGGCCGGCTCAGCCACGGATCCACCCGCGGCGCCGGCGGCCAGACGCCTTCCACGAGCCCGCCGAGAATGACCCGGTCGGATTGCGTCAGCCGCGCTTCCAGCTGGCCGTAGATGTGAAGCTGTGCCCGGGCCGATTCCGGCCGCCGCACGATGCGGTCGGCAAACGCGGTCTGGAATACTTCCGGGTAATCGCCAAGCTCGACCATCAGGCCGCTGGGCGCCTGGGCGCCGAGCAGTTCGTCGAATGCGGATGCCAGCGCCGACCCTTGCGGCCCGTCGAAGGCGATCGCGACGCCATGCGGGTCGCGCGACAGCTCCACCAGGACATCGCGGTGGCATTTTGCAAGTTCGGCAAAATCATACGGCCTTGACGCGCTCAGGTTTTCCAGCGGAGAGAGCGCCTTCCGCAACAGCTCGACCAGCCCCTGGGCCAAATCAAGTTCATCGTTGCCGAGTCTGGCCCGTGGCTCGGCGCGGTGCAGCGAGGAGGTCTCGCCTTTCCCAAGCTTGGTCAGCTCCTGGCGAAATCCGGAGAGATCGCGCGCCAGTCCGTTGCTCCCCGCCTGCGGACGGGTGCCGCGCAACAGCGCCAGTTCGAGCACCTCGATGGCGCCCTTGAAAGCGGCGGGCGCGCCGCCGAGCCGGCACAGCGGATGTTTCAGCAGCGCCAGCAGCGTCGGCGGCTCCAGTCCGTTCGCCGCCGCCTCGGCGGCGAGCCGTGCGAAAATTCCCGCCGACGTGTCCGTCAGCGCGTCGCCGCCGGAATCGTCGAACTCCAGGCTCCAGCGGCCGAGTGCCGCGGCCACGCGCCGCGCCAGCGCGCGATCCGGCGTCACCAGTGCCGCCGATTTGTTCAGGTGCCGCGCTTCGCGCATCGCCACCGCGATCGCCAGCGCCTCCATCTCGGGATTCGCAGCGGCGATGACGGCGAGGTTGGTCATCCCCAGGGAAATCTTCGCCGAAATTTCCGGCTCGCCCAGCCGGCGGTGCCATTGCGCGGTCGCATTCGACGGCCGCATCGCCTCGGAGACCAGCACGTCGCGCCCATGCGGCGCCGGTTCGCCGAGAATTTCCACATCGCCGCGCTTGATGCCGAAGCGATCGAGCAGCGCGTGCATGGCGAATTGCGGATGGTTCGAGGCTGGATGCGCGGTGAACCTGCCATCCGCATTCCGGACGCCGCCGATCAGTTGCCAGGCGTCGTCGTCGAGATCGGTATCGAGCCCCGCCAGGACCACCGCGCCCCGCGGCAGGCCGGCGACGGTATGCAGCAGCCGCGCCGTCGACGGCATCGATCCGGTCGAGCCCGCCGCGATGACAGGGCCGTCATGATGCGCGGTCAGGCGGGCGGCTTCGGCCTCGATCAGCAGGTCTCGCCGCGCCGCCGGCTCGATCCGGCCATAGGCGGAGAGGATATTGGGCCACGCCGTCCTGGCGATGTCGAGGAACTGCAAAGTGAGCTGCCAGTAGCGGTCGAGGGCATCCGGCACCAACCCGTCGAGCGCTGCCCACGCGACCTTGCGGGTCACCATGTCGTCCATCAGCCGCGCCAGATCGTCGGCCAGTGCCAGCGTCGATGCCGGCCCGCCCGTCACCAGCGGCGCCTGCGCCGCGTCGGCCGGCCGGATCTGCTTCGCCCACAGGGCGATCAGTTGTGCCAGCAGCAGGCGGCGCTGCAGCCCCTCCATGGCGGGGGGAATTTCCAGCGCGGCCGATCCGGGCGAGGTGGCCTGCGCGAACGCCAGCTCGTCCTCGTCGATGTCGCCCAGCGCCACGATGCGCGGCAGCACCACCGCGTCGGTTTTCAACTCGTCGAGAAAGATTTCCCGCGCCATGCGCCCGGCGCGCAGGGTCGGCAGATACAGCGTCGCCTGCGCCAGCCTCGCCGGATCGGTGCGGGCCTCGAAGCCATCGACCAGGCGGCCATCGACCAAAGCGGCGATGACGGTGCGCAGGAACGGCGCGGATACGGGGACGCTGAAAACGCGCATGGGCTGCCTGATTCGGGATCAAGCGGCATCATGGCACGGGCAGCACTTGAGCAGAAACCCCACATATAGGCCGGTTCAAACTTGCGGAGCCGGCCTATACGTGGGTACCGAACCGCGCCTCTTCTAAGCCGCCCGCACTGTCTCGAGGAACTTTCCGACCTCGGTCTTGAGACGGTTGCTGTCGCCGGACAGCATTTGTGCCGCTGACAGAACTTGCGAGGAAGCCGATCCGGTCTCGGTGGCTCCGCGCTGGACGTCGGTGATGTTGGAAGATACCTGCATGGTGCCCTGTGCGGCCTGCTGCACGTTGCGAGCGATTTCCTGCGTCGCCGCGCCCTGCTCCTCCACCGCGGCCGCGATCGTTGAGGAGATCTCGGAAAGCCTTGCGATCGTACCGCTGATCTCCTTGATCGCACCCACTGATTCCAGCGTTGCCGCCTGAATGCCGGTAACCTGCTGGCCGATTTCGCCTGTGGCCTTCGCCGTTTGCTCGGCAAGCGCCTTGACCTCGGAAGCGACGACCGCGAACCCGCGGCCTGCCTCGCCGGCACGGGCAGCCTCGATCGTGGCGTTCAACGCGAGCAGGTTGGTTTGTCCTGCGATGGTGTTGATCAATTCGACGACGTCGCCGATCCGCGCCGCCGCCTTCGACAGTTCGGCGACACGATCGTTGGTCTTGCGCGCCTGATCGACCGCATCGTTGGCGATCCGTGCCGATTCCTGTACCTGCCGGCTGATCTCGTTGACGGAGGAGGTCAGTTCTTCTGTGGCAGAGGCGACCGACTGCACGTTGGTGGATGCCTCCTCGGAGGCCGCCGCGACCACAATGGTCAATTCCTGCGCCCGTTCCGCGGTCGAGGTGAGCGTTGAGGCGGAAGCCTCCAGCTCGGTCGAGGCCGACGAAACGGTCTCGATGATCTCGCCGACGGCAGATTCGAAGGAATCCGCCAGCTTGACCATGTCGGCCTTGCGCTGCTGCGCCGCGACCTGATCCTGCTTCATCTTGGCTTCTGCCTCATCGCGGGCCTTTTGCTCGGCCTTGACCTTGAAGGTTTCGACCGCCTGCGCCATGTCGCCGACTTCATCGCCGCGGCCGAGACCGGGCAATACGACCTGGAAATTGCCGTCGGCGAGTTCGCGCATTCCGGCGCACAACCCGACCACAGGCTTCGAAATCGCCCGTCCGATCAGCCATACCAGCACCATGCCGAGCACCAGGCTGCCGACGGCAACCCAGACAATCATCGTGTTGGCCCAGGCGATCAGGCTGGTCACTTCCTGCTCGATCTTGTGTTCTTCGGCGACCACGGCCTCCTTGATCGAAGCGGCATCGGCGGCGATCTCACGGGCCGCCTTCCGCATCTCGCCGTGCATGAGCCCGCTTACTTCCTTGGAGTCGTGCATGGCCTTGGCGAAGGCATCGTGGAACTTGTCGGCGTTGGACTTGACTTCGTCGAATTGCTTGCGGACGTCAGGATTGGTTACTGCTGCCTCGAATGTCGCCAAAACACGCTTGAGGTCCACAAACGCGACTTCGGCGACCTTCACGAAGGCCTCGTCATGGCGCGCAAGCGCCTTGTCGGAGTTGAGGCGCACCTGCATGAGCAGTTTGATGGCCTCGCCGGCGAGGATCACGGTATTGCTGTTGCCGGCCTGAACGGCGGCATTCTTCTGCAGTCGCTCGAGGTCGACGCGCAGCTTCTGTCCAAGAGGGTCGAGCACTTCCTTCACGAGTTTTGCCTGCTCGCGCTGCATCGGCACGACCTTGTCGAAATCCTTTGAATAGATGTCGAACTGATCGGACATATGCTTCACTTTGGCGAGACGCTCGGTGTCCTTGATGCCTTTCAAGGCCTGGTCGAGCCGCTCGCGCACGATCTTGCGCGTCTTGTCGGCAGCCGCGAAATTCTCTTCGATGTTCTCCGAGACCTCGCCGGCATAGCGCCGGAACGCCAGGAACTGCCGATCGATGTCGCCGATGACGGCGCCGTTGGTCACCTTTCGCGAATAATCGGTAAAATCCCGATCTATCTTCCCGAACTCGACGTAGGAAATCGCCGAAATCAGGCCCGTGATGACGAGGATAGAGGCAAATCCGATCGCGATCTTGGTGCTGATCTTGCGGTTGGCGAAGAATCCGGACAGGCCGGTCGGTGCACCGCTTGCCGATGACGTAGATTTACTCATGGAAGTATTCCTTCAAATCGAGAAAAGTTGGCGATCAGGATGCGTTTGGGTGGCTCAAGCGCAGCTCTTGCTGGTTTTCAGTGAGAGCGCTCGAAATGAGAATGACTTGATTTGGTTTGCGACGAACCGCACGCCGCGGCGGCAGGCCGCTTGATTTCCGCGTCTGGCACGACGAGGCCCGGCGCCGCTTCACAGTCTGAGCGCCATGCCGCGCGCGATTTGAAGCAGGTGATCGATTGCAACGATCTGCGCTTCAAAACTAGCTCTTCGCGACGAGTCGGAAATATGCTTCACGAGCAGACGTGCATGCTGCGCGGCCTGGTCGAGGAGCAGGATCGCGCGGTAGACGTCTTCGCTCCTCGGCGAGTGTCGGCTGGCGGATAGAGCCGACGCGATTCCGGTGCCGGAGGCCTGGAGCGGGGGCGATTGCTGCGTCGAGCGCGCGCATACCTCCCGATCGAGCATTATCACTTGTGCCATTCGGCGACCCATCGATCTCGATGCTGCGTTCGGGAAGTGAACGCCCGACCAACAAAATAGAACAATGGGGTTAGCGCTCGCTAAGTCCGCGCAGCGACAGGCATGGCCGGATTCCGCCATAACGAAGGGGTCGCGCGGCAGAATTCGGATAGTAGTGGCATCCATTGAGCGCTGGGTGCGACGATTTTCCCTGTCGTGGCAACCTTAGATCAGTTGAGTCCGGGATTACCCAGCGTACAGATCGTCTGAAGCCCCGAATTGATGGCGCCGTAAGGACCATGCCCACCAGTTTCGTCCCTCTGAGCAACTATCCGGTCATGCACTCCGCCGATCCCGCGTACGTGCAGGATCGGCTGTTCAACGTATTTGGTGCAAATAGCTTCGACGCCGGAAAGGCAAATCGGGCCTTTGCCGTTAATGCCAATCATTTGCAGGTCGGCGATCTCGGAGTTTCTTATTGCGACTACAGCGGCGATGTATCGGTCGGTTTCGGCGAAGCCTCCTTCGTGCGGCAGATCTTCAATATCGAAGGCATGGCGCGTTACGCGGCAGGTAAACAATCGGGAGAGATAACGCCGGGCTCATGGACCCCGGTCCTGCACGCGCAGGAGCCACTCAAGCTCGACTTCCGGTCCGGCTATCGACAACTTGTGCTGCGAATCGAATTCGATGCGCTGCTGCGCAATCTCGGTGCCCTGCTTGGTCAGGACATCGGCCGAACGCTGGTATTCGACGAAACCCCGGCGCGCCAGCCGGCGATGCATGCGTTGCGGCGGCGGCTATTTCAGTTTGCCATCGACTACAATGAACGCGGCAGGTTCTTCTCCGATTTGGCTGCTGCCGAAGTCCAGCGCATGATGATCATGAAATTCCTGATGTGCCACCGGCACACCTATACGAACCTGCTGTTGCGCGAGCCGCTTCCGGTTTCCTCGACGGCGGTGAGGAGGGTCGAGGAATTCATCGAAGCCAATTGGGACAAGCCGATCGACATCGAGGCGATGGTCGCGGTGGCCAAAGTCAGCGGGCGAAGCCTGTTCCGGCAGTTCAGGAAGGACCGCGGCTGCTCACCGGCGGATTTTGCAAAACAGGTGCGCCTCAACCGCGCGCGCGAAATGCTTGAACAACCGAATGAAAATGGCTCGGTGATACAGATCGCACTGAAGTGCGGTTTCCAGAATCCCGGTCATTTCGCACGCGACTATCGCAATGTATTCGGCGAGTTGCCTTCGGCAGCCTTGCGCAGGGCCAGAAGGTGGAAGGGCTGAGGTCGGCGGGTCGCCGTCCGGGACGTTCCTTCAAACAGGCCGTGCGGTTTCATCGGGATAAAAAACAAAACTGGTGCCGCAAACAGGACTCGAACCTGTGACCCCGTCATTACGAATGACGTGCTCTACCAACTGAGCTATTGCGGCGGACCAAGCGATGCGCTCAAGCAACGGCCCGAAAACGCTGGCCCCTGATATCGGGCAGGAGGCGTTTTTGCAAGAAAAACGCTCCCCGAAATCTCCGATAGGCTCATTTTTGGACGCGTTTTCTTGACGCGAACCGGTCTCCACCCCGGGTCTATGGCCCGGGGCATGCTTCGCTCGAAAACGCTGCGCCTAGCTGCCCCAGCGGGACAGAAACCCGCGCCAGCCGCCGGCCTGGCTCTGCGCGGGGCTTAATTGCTCCCGGAATTCCTCCCCGGCGGGATCGTCGTCGATGCCGGGGTCGTCGGGCGCCCGGACAAGGGGAATCACCTGGGGTACGGGGCGGACGGTCTTGGGGATATCCTGGCGGGAGCGGAACAGGGGGCCGGGCACCGGGGCCACGGATTCGGGCGGTGGCGGTGACGGCGCGGGCTCCGGTTCGGGCTCCGCGGGAAGGGTGGTCTCGGCAGCCGGCGCCGGCACCGGGGAATTGTCCTGCGCCGCTAAAGGCATGGCCTCCTCGGCGGACATCTCGGCGACAGGTTCCTTCGGCGGCTCGACGCGGCGTGGCGGCGCCAGCATCTCCTCTTCGAGGGCGTAGGCTTCAATGGCGGCGCTGCTGTCGGACGGCAAGGCCGCCAGCGGCGTCTGCCACTGGAACGCATCGAGCCGCCCGGTCACCGGCGACACCGGCCGCCAGCGGTCGCTGACATAGCCATCCGCGGTCCACACCGGATCGTGCGCCGCGCGCACCGCGCGCAAGGTCCAGGCCCTCGCCCGGCCGCTGTCGCCATGCTCGACGCGCTCGATCTCCGCCATCAGCAGCGCCACCCGCTGGGTAGGCGCCGCGGTGAACGACTCCAGCGCCTCGCGGGCGCGCCCGAATTCCGCGGCGTCGATCGCGGCGCGCGCGATCGCCAGCGCGCTTTCGATATGGCCGGGCGCCTTCGCCGCCAGCGTCTCGATCCGCACCAGCCGCTGCCGCGCGGAATCGCCGAGCTTCACATGGGCATAGGCATCGGCGAGGTCGGGATGCGGCTGCGCCAGCCACGCCGTCTCCACGATCCGCATCGAGCGGCGGATCTGATGCGCCTCGGTCTGATACTTGCTCGCCAGCACCGCGGCCGGCACCAGTGTCGGCGCCAGCTTGATCGCTTCCATCGCGCTTTCGCGCGACTTGTCGCGGTCGATCTTTTCCAGCTCCAGTGCGCGCGCCGTCAGCAGCACGCCGCGATGGCGCTTGTAGAGCGCCTTGTCGATCAGCCCCGAGGCGAGATTGTTGTCGAGGATGCTGAGCGCGCCGCTCCAGTCGCCCTTGGCGCAGCGAAATCCCAGCAGGGCGTGCGAGGCCCAGGTCGACGCCGGCGCCAGCTTCAACGCCTCCTCGGCGATCATGACCGCGGCGACCGGATCGTCGGCGCGCTGCGCCTCGATGAACAGCCCGCGCAGGCCGAGCAGCCGCGTGTCTTCGCGCTCCGCCATGGCGTGGAAGGCACGTTGCGCGCCTTCGCGGTCGCCGTCGAGCTGGGCGGATTGCGCATGCAGCAGCAGCGCCAGCGGATCGTGTCCGGCATCCCGGCGCGCGATATCGGCATGGCGACGGGCCGCGGCGGAATCGCCGTGGCCGATCGCCAGCAGCCCATGGGTGATGGCATGGCGGCCGCGCGCCTCGCGGCGTTCGCGCTGCCGGTGCCGGAGCCGCGCCGGCGCGCGCCACAGCCCGCGCAGCATCGCCCACACCAGCATGACGGCGACGATGGCAACGCCGAGCGCCAGCGCGAACACCGGCAGCGAGGCCTGGACGCGCCAGCCACCCCAGTTCAGCGTGACATCGCCGCCCTGATCGGCAACCCAGGCGGCGCCGGCCGCTGCGAGCGCGATCAACACCAGGTACAGAATGATCCGATACATGAAAGTCCTGTTCTGCGGGCTTGGTGTGCGGGCCTATTGAGGGGATTTGGCGAGCGCCGCCATCGCGTCGGCGGCGAACTGGCGGGAGGCCGCGAGCGCCGCATCGCGGGCATCGGCCTTGTCGAGCCAGGCTTGCGCGGCGGCGCGATCGGCCGGCGCCAGCGTCTTCAATTCGCGCCGCGCCTCGGCGAAATCGTTGCGCAGCGCCGCCGCCGTGACCCGTGCCACAACGGCGCCGCGATCATTACCGGTTGCGTCGCTGCGCTCGATGCGGACGAGTTTGGCGGCGCCGGCCTGCAGCCGCTCGACGATACCGGTACCCGTCGTCGAACTGCCCGGCGCCGGGGGCGACAATTTCGGCACCAGCGTCAGCAATTCGCGGCTCAACCTGGCGGCGTTGGGTACGCCGGAAGCAGCAAACTCTTCGAGCGGCTTCAACGCATCCGGATTCGACGCCAGCGCCTTCGCAGCGCTGATCGCCGCGGGATAGGGATCGCCGGTCCGGACGAGAACATCGAGCAGGGCTGCCGCCACGACGCGGCGCAGCGGCACATCGTCGGCCGGCCTGGCACTTTCCCTGGTGATCTCGGCGCTCTGCGCCCGGACGGCGCGCTCGATCTGGGCGATGCGTTCGTTGATCGCGGACAGATCCGGCGGCGGTGGTGTTTCGCGCGGCGCCGATTTCACATCATCGATCGCTGAAGCCAGCTTGTCCGATTGCGCGCGCTGATTGGCGAGTTCGCCGCGCAGTTCGGCCAGCGATTTTTCCAGGGCGTCGGCGCGCGCAGCGGCCGCGGGATCGGGCGTCGCGGCGGCGGGCTTGTCCATCCTGGATTCGAGACCCGCAACGCGCGCGGCAAGGTCATCGACGGCGGCGGAACTGATCAGGGAATTGACCTGAGGATTGATTTGGGGCGCGGGGGCCGTCGGCGACGTCATCGCCGGCCATCCCGCGAACCAGGCGGCGCCAAGCAGCAGCGCGGCAGCGCCGGCGCCCGAGAGGGCTCCGATCATGGCCGCGGAACCCTTCGCCGGCGCAGGCTGCGGCGTCGATGATTCCGGCTCCAGCTCCGGCGCCGGTTCCGGCTCCGCGGCAGAGGAGGCGGCATTCCGGGTCTCGGCGGAGACTTCCGTCGCTTCGAGGTCGATGGTCGGCGGCTCGCGCCTGGCGCGGCCGGTATCGGGCGATGGTCCGGTATCTTCGGGCCTGTCATCGACCATTATGACGGTTCCTCATCAATTGCGGCGAACATTACGAGATTCGACTTAATTGTCTTACCGCGATCAGGCCCGCAAAGCACGCTCAAGCGCCTCGAACAAGGCATTTTCATCCGGCTTCGCCGCCACCATGACCTGCGTGGCCCCGGCCTCGCGGACCACGGCAGCCACCGCGGCCGAGAGGCAGCATTGCGGAATCGACAGCGCCGATATTTCGACGCCGCCGGCCCGCGCCGCATCCAGGAAAGCGCGCGCGCTGCGGCGTGAATAATGCAGCACCGCCTCGATCCGGCTGGCGGCGAAGGCGTCGCAGACCTCGCGCGGCAGGCTCGCGACCGGAACCATCCGGTAGGTAGTGTGGGTGACGACTCGCAGGCCGCTTTGATCGAGTTCGCCGGCCAGATCCCGGGCCAGATCGGCGCCGGCCAGATAAAGCAGCGTCGAGGCCTTCTTCAGCTGCTTCGCCTTCACCCTCGCCAGCACGAGGTCACGTAACCCCGCGGCATCGCCGCTGGCCGGCATTACATGGGTGAAGCCGGCGTGGCGGGCGGCGGCGGCGGTGTGCTCGCCGACCGCGAACAGCGGCAATTCGAGCAGCCGGTGGCCCTTGAGTTCGATGCCGCGCAGCGCGTTGGCGCTGGTGAGGAGGACCGCGCCGTAGCGCGCATCGAGGTCATCGTGGAATGCGACCGGCTCGAACCGCAGCATCGGCGCCTGCAGCACCTCGAAGCCTCGGGCGCGAAGTGCCGCGGCAGTGGTCTCATCGTCAGGATACGGGCGGGTGACGAGAACAGCCATGCGTCGGATCTGGCCCCAGGATTTCGGCAGCAACGGACGATTGCACTTCGAGACCTCGCAATGCTAGAGCCTGATCTCGTTTTGACGGGTTTTCCGGGCGCGAACCGGCAGCCACTTCGCTTGAAAACGCTTCCTGGAGATACCGAAACGCCGCTTCGGCCGCCAATGCAAGGGCTCAAATTGGATAACGAAACGCGAATGCTGGTGCTGGGAATCGAGACCACCTGCGATGAAACCGCAGCCGCCGTGGTCGAGCGGCTGGGCGACGGATCGGGCCGCATTCTGTCCAATATCGTGCGCTCGCAGACCGAGGAACACGCAAGGTTCGGCGGCGTGGTGCCGGAGATCGCGGCGCGCGCCCATGTCGATGTGCTCGACGGCATCGTCGACAGCGCGATGAAGCAGGCGGGGGTCGGCTACGCCGAGCTTTCGGCGGTCGCGGCGGCCGCGGGTCCCGGCCTGATCGGCGGCGTGATCGTCGGCCTCACCACCGCGAAGGCGATCGCGATGGTGCACGATACGCCGCTGATCGCGGTGAACCATCTCGAGGCCCACGCGCTGACGCCGCGGCTGACCTGCGCGCTGGCGTTTCCCTATTGCCTGTTTCTCGCCTCCGGCGGCCACACCCAGATCGTCGCCGTGATCGGCGTCGGCAACTATGTTCGGCTCGGCACCACCGTCGACGACGCCATGGGCGAAGCCTTCGACAAGGTGGCAAAGATGCTCGGGTTGCCCTATCCCGGCGGACCGGAGGTCGAGCGCGCTGCTGTCGGCGGCGACGCCAAACGGTTTGCATTGCCGCGGCCGATGCTCGGCCGCGCCGATGCCAATTTTTCGCTGTCGGGATTGAAGACCGCGGTTCGCACCGAGGCCAGCCGGCTGGTGCCGCTGGAGCCGCAGGACATCAGCGATCTCTGTGCCGGCTTTCAGGCCGCGGTGCTGGAATCGACGGCGGACCGGTTGAGCGTCGGCCTGCGGCTGTTTCATGAACAATTCGGACCGCCGCGCGCGCTGGTCGCCGCCGGCGGCGTCGCCGCCAATCAGGCGATCCGCAGCGCGCTGCAGGATGTCGCCGCCAAGGCGCAGACCACGCTGATCATTCCGCCGCCGGCGTTGTGCACCGATAACGGCGCGATGATCGCCTGGGCCGGCGCGGAGCGGCTGGCATTGGGCATGGTCGACACCATGGACGCCGCCCCTCGCGCCCGCTGGCTGCTCGACGCCAACGCCACGGCGCCGGCCGGATATGGCAAGACCCGCGCGGGCTTCTGAGAATCGCGAAAACAACCCCATGTACAGTAAGAATATCCAGCTCCCCGAACAGCTTAGCGGAAGCCCGCCATCATGCCGTCCTTCAAATCCGTAAGCGTGATCGGCGCCGGCGCATGGGGAACCGCGCTGGCTGCCGTCGCGGCG
>JBDRNF010000109.1:0-16667 GCA_043811435.1 Pseudomonadota bacterium | reverse complement strand
GCGCGAGCGATGGACGACGCATCGCTATCGAGTTGGAAAGAGGTCTCGGATCGGCTCTCATCGCCACCGACGTTTTTCCAGAGGCTCTCGCCAGGACGCTGGATGGCATCTAGCAGACGACGCAAGCTGATGAAGGCATCTGAACTGACCAGTGAATCCGATCTCGCGGACGCTCTAGCGCGCGAGGTGATGCTTCGTCCTCTGCGCGCGCGGCTGCACAAGGCGATGGACGGCATTGGTGAACCCGCCGACCTTGGCCCATTACGCGTCCCCTTGCTTCTCGAAGGAGCGCGCGAAAAGATCGACGCTTTGGCATCCGTGGAGAGGTTGGTCCGGTCGCTGGAGACGCATCCTGATCGGGAACATGCTTTCGCCATGGCGAGGGCCGCGGACACGCAGGCCGTCGACACTCTCCTGCGCCGGATGCGACAAAGTCTCGACCGTCATGCGGCACGGGAAGTCAGTAAGGCTGCCGTGAGACGCCTGTCCGCATGGCTGAACGAAGAGTTCGTACATCAATGCTTGATGGCGATCGAACTTGACGATTCCAACGCATCTCGCGTCGTCCCGCTGATGAAGGCGCTGCCGCAGCTATTACCCTATCAACGCTTCCGTGCCCGGGTTCCGCAGATGAGCGAGGAGACCATGGAGGTCTTCTCGCATCTCGCGCGTATTCGCTCACGCCTTGAACAGGTAAATACATTCGACCTGGAGTCGGTGGTCAGGAGCATCGTCAACACGGAGGCACGCCTGGCCTGGAAGGCTAGGCTGGAGGGAGCGAATCCGACCCTCCACCTCGATGCCCGGGAGCTCTCGGCCAAGGCCTCATCTCTCGCAACGGCCGATCAGGACATGCGTCGCCTGAACCGGCGGCTGCTCGTAGAAGGATTCGATCCTGCCAGCATACAGCCCCTGCGGGCATGGGAGGACATCACACGCCTGCGTGGGGTACGCTCCCGACGTCTTCGAGAGTTCATGGAACTGGGGGCCGATCTCGGGTTGATGAAGCTGCGCCCTGTATGGCTGGTCAACCCGGACGTCGCTAGCAGGCTTCTTCCGCTTAGGAAGGCCCTGTTCGATTCCGTGATCTTCGACGAAGCATCCCAGATGCCGATCGAGTATGCGCTGCCGACGCTGTTCCGGAGCGGCCGAATGGTCGTTTCCGGCGACGAGAAACAGATGCCGCCGACTTCGTTCTTCTCCAGCAAAGTGGAGAGCGACGAAGCAGAGGTGTTCGACGGTAACTTCTCGGACGACGACATGGCCGAGGAAGAGCGCGAGGTGATGGAGGAGACCTGGAACAGGCGTGAGATCAAGGACTGCCCTGACCTCCTACAACTCGCCAAAACCGTGCTACCCGCCACGACGCTGCAGATCCATTACAGGTCGGTCTATCGAGAGCTGATCCAGTTCTCGAATGCTGCCTTCTACAGGAACGGCCTGAGCGTCCCGGCACGTCAGCCGGCCGACGAAATCAGGAGAAAGCGCCCCGTCGAACTCGTCCGCGTCGATGGCATCTACCAGGATCAAACCAATCTCCAGGAAGCGGAGCGCGTCGTCGACATCCTTCGGGACCTGTGGGCCGCACACGGATCCAATCCGCCGACCGTCGGCATCGTTACGTTCAACCGCAAGCAGGCAGACTTGATCGACGACGTCCTCGAGGAAAGGGCCGAAAGCGATCCTGCGTTCCGGATGGCATTGTCACGGGAACGCGAGAGGCTCGAGGGTGGCGAGGACATGGGTCTCTTCGTGAAGAACGTCGAAAACGTTCAGGGTGACGAGCGCGACGTCATCATCTTCTCCTCGACCTTCGGCAGGAACGAACAGGGCACCTTCAGACGCTCGTTCGGCGTTCTGGGTCAAAAGGGGGGTGAGCGCCGTCTGAACGTGGCGGTGACCCGCGCGCGTCAGAAGGTAATCCTCGTCACTTCGATGCCCATCCCGCTGATCTCCGACCTCCTGTCGACTCGGCGTCAGGCTCAAACTCCGCGCGATTACCTGCAGGCCTATTTCGAGTACGCGCGCATCATGTCTGACGGGGATTTCCAGTCTGTCGAGGCATTGCTCAGTCGGTTGACACCGGAAAAGCGGCGCAGCAGGCAGGTAGGCGGCGACCGGGATGGCCTCGAATTGGCCGTAGCTCAAGAGATACGCGCATTGGGTTGGGAACCTGTCGGAGTGAGCGACGACGGGGCGTTCGGTCTCGACTTTGCCATTGAAGATCCGAGAACCGGGCTCTTCGGGTTGGGGATCGAATGCGATGCACCGCGTCATCCACTCCTTGAGACCGCCCGTGCCCGAGAGATGTGGCGGCCGACGGTCCTGCGCCGCTCCATCCCCGCAATACATCGTGTCTCGTCACATCGTTGGTTCCACGATCCGACAACCGAGCGAGATCTGCTGCGCAAGGCAGTCATCAACGCAATGGGGAGCGCGCAATGAGTGGACCTAAAGTCGTCCGCATCGTCACCCGAGAAGAAATCATCGATCTCTGCAACGGACTGTTGGCGCGTGTCGATGCCGCGCTCGCCGAGTGGCTGAAGGTCGGCCAACGAAACGAGTCGATCGATGATGACGCCATTGCGTCGACGCGTCGCCGACGTGATGCGCTTGCTGCCATGATCGCAAGCGATCGGTTCATGGATTTCCAAAAGCAGGCCCCGCTTGAGGAGCAGTTCCTACGGGACGACATCCAAAGAAGACTGGATGCCGTCGCGGCCGCGAAGGCCGCCCAGCGCACCAAGGTACGCCGAGGCAAGGAAGCGTCGGCGAGCCTCTTCAAACGCCTCGGAGGACTGAACGTCTCCATGCCGACGGGACTTGCGGATCGCTTGTCTCGAGGCGATGCGACCGCATTGGCTGAGGGATTCAGGCTGCTCGAGATAGCGATGCCGAGATCGGATCGTGTGGCCGCTTCGAGCTCGCTGGCGGCCAGTCTGCGAGAAGGCAGCGGATCACTGTCGTTCGCGGATTGGTTGGCGCGGCAACCGCTGCCGCCGCTCGACCCAGCCATCGAACGTATTTATGCGCGACTGGACGAACTCCAGGACCATCCGGCTGCGCCCACGTGGCTGGCACGCGTCGCGGAGATCGAGGATACAGATGAAGTACGCCGAAATCTCACGCTGGACGGGCTCGAAGTCGAGACGTCCCGTGCGCTCGTCGAGTACAGGAAGCGGCGAGCGTTGATCCTGGACATCAGGCTGAGCATGGGGGAACTGGCGGCGATCGAGCAGAACCCTGAGCCAGTGTCGAGCGATATCGATGCGCTGGACATCAAGGCCTTAGCAGCGCTTCTCGCTCAAACGGAGGCGAAGCTGACAACGCAGCGCGAGGCGACGGCGGCCGAAGCACGCCGGGCAGCCGTCTTGGAAGGGTTGGCGAGGCTTGGCTATCATGTGACCGAAGGCATGACACTCGCCTCACCGCAGGATGGGCGGCTGGTCCTACGAAGCACGACGCGTCCCGATTATGGCGTTGAAGTCAGCTCGGCGGGATCCGAGCGAATGCAGATGCGCGCCGTCGCGTTCGATGCGGATGGCGACACAGCCAATCGAGCGCGTGATCGTGATGCGGAGACCATTTGGTGCGGAGAGGTATCCGAACTGGGTGCCGATCTCGCGAAAGCCGGAGCCGGGCTGATCATCGAAAAGTCCCGGCCGGTTGGCGAGGTCCCGCTCAAGCGTGTCGCTCTCAAGGGAACGTCGGATGCACGCGCCACGGATATCCGCACATCAAATCAGCGGACGCTGCGTTGAGAGCCCGTGCTCTTGCATTGACTTTGGCGATCTTCCTTGCCAGCCATCTGTCGACCTCGGCTTGGTCTGCAGAGATCATCGGGCGGCCTTCCGTCATCGATGGCGACACTATCGAAATTCACGGAACCCGCATTAGGCTGTCCGGCATAGACGCGCCTGAGTCTTGGCAGTCCTGCAAGCGTGCCGATGACAGTGATTATAGATGCGGACGGGATGCGGCGAACGCATTGGATGAATGGCTGGCCAAATCGCTCCCAACACGCTGCCGAGAGGTTGATCGAGACCGCTATAGAAGGGTCGTCGCCGAGTGCTGGCGTGCAGACGGACACAGCGTCGCCACATGGATGGTACGCAACGGTCACGCGTTGGATTGGCCCCATTATAGTCTTGGAGCATACGCCGACGACGAACGCGCCGCGGAATCAAGCCGTTCCGGATTGTGGCAAGGCTCTTTCATTGCGCCATGGGACGCCAGAAAACGTCGGCGTTTGGGAATGTGAAATTCTAGTCCCTACTGCTTGAGAACGTAGGTCTTAGCTCCGCTGTCGTTTAGGCAGTACGCATGTCGGCGAACTCACGATCGTGCCGATGTGCACGGTGTCGTTCGACCTCATCAAAGAAGTTACACCGCAGGGCTGAGGTCGCGATGACGCCGGATCAAAAGCTGTTCAACATGGACCTTGAGGACGCCGGATTTCGTACTGGCGTTCTCGCCGGTCGCTGGGGGCCGACTGCGCTTTTCCTCCGCCTCCTGCCAACAGCCGTATTGCTCGACCTGCACGGGCCAACTTGCGTTGGCCACGTCGCCGTTCACGACGTTTCGTGAGTCCGTTGCGTCCTGGACATTCGCGTCACGCTTTCCTTGTGTCTTCGGACAGAATGGTAATGGCACCGACGGGGACCTTCGCGTGAAACTCGCTGCCGATGCGAGCCGCCTCAGATCACGTTCGCCCGTTCAAGATACCGGCAGAAGGCGTTCGCAAGCTGCATTTGCCGGGGCGTTCGGCACTGCGCTTCAAAGACGGACGGCGATGCCACCAAAACGCAGATGCATTTGGCGCGCGACGTGGCCACGTTGAGCCGGTTCAAGCTGTAGAGAAACTCCATGCCGCGCGGCGCGTCGGCATAGCTTGAGGTCGTCATGGAGTAGATGACAATCGGCGCTTCCTGCCCCTGGAACTTGTCGACCGTGCCTATGCGGCCGCCGGGGATGCGGTCCTGAAGTTCGAATACTTGCGCGTTGTAAGGCGCGATGATGAGGATGTCGTGGAGCGTCACCGGCGCTTCGACGCCGTGCTTGTCGATCCATGTCGTGCCCGCTCCAAGGATCTCATTCACCAGATCGCGGACGCAATTGGCTTCCTCAGGCGAAGAACTCTGATTGCCTTCGGACGGCACCGGCACGTAGCGCAGGCCTGCGCCCCTGATACGGCCGCCCGATCTTATGTCCTGCACTTCCAGCCCCGGCCGCGGGTGAAGACGGTCGCCGTAGAACAGCTCGGAGGTGTAGGTGCAGATATCCGGGTGGAGCCGCCACGTCTCGGCCAGGAACAGCCCGCGGTCGTCAGCAATGGTCTGATCACCGCCCAGAATGTGATGGAGCGATGAGACGTCGGTGCCTTCGGGATGGCTGCCCTGCATGGGCTGATCGAGCTGTTGCGGATCACCGAGCAGCACTATGGTGGATGCCGCCTGCGAGACGGCCAGCACATTGGCAAGCGCCATCTGCGCGGCTTCATCAATAAAGAGAACATCGACGGCTTCGGCGGCGTCGGGCGATGCCCAGAGCCACGCCGTGCCGCCGCCGACGTGAATGCCGTGGCCGATGGCGCCGAGTAGTTCAGGCGCCTTGGTCGTGAAGCGCAGGCGGTGAACGTCGTCCTCTTTGTCCGAAGGCTTCTGCATGCACTGGACGTCGACGCCCATCTCGTCGGCCGCCGTCACGACAGCGTTCAGAAGATTGCGGATGACCTTGTGGCTGTTGGCGGTCACGCCGACGGTCTTACCGGCCTGAACGAGGGCGCAAATCATGCGGGCGCCGGTGTGGGTCTTGCCGGCACCGGGCGGGCCTTGAATGGGAAACACGCCCGGCTGCAGATGGGGTGCGATGCGCAGCGCGGCATCGAGCGTCGGTTCGCCGTCCTGCTGGATCGGCCGGTCGCCGATCCGCGGTGGCATCCGCATAAGAAGATCGCGCGCGGCCCTGTATGGGCCGTCGCCTTCCATGCCGTTCGCAGCGACATATTCGCCGATGCGAACAAGTGCCTTCGCCAGCACGTCGGCATCAATCACCTTGTGCGCGAAAACGGCCTCGCTGTGGAGGTCGGCTGTATCACCTCGCTTTTTGATGTCGACCCAGCGTTCGTCGAGGGACATCTCCTCGACCTTGCCAAAATGGGCGCCGCCCATGCTCCGCAGGTTTTCGCCACCGCGCAGTTCTGTCTCCTGCGGCGGGAAGCTGTAGCGGTGGATTGGCGCCTTGGCGGTGCCGCCGGTCAGGCCGATGAAGGTGAGGCCGGACAGGCCCGCCCGCTCTTCGAGCAAATCCTCGGCCGCGAGATCCGATAGCCGAAAATACTCCCACCAGAGCGCCTTCTGCTCCCGCCGGTGCCAGTCGAGCGAATGGGCAAGCAGCCAGCGCGCATGCTGCTCAGGCGTCCGGTCGGCGGGATCGGGCGGCACGTCACCGGTCAGCTGCGCGATCAGCGCATTGATCTGCTCCTGCCACTCACTGAGCTTCTCACTCGGAGCCCCTTCTGGTGCCTCCGGGCGCGGCACGTCCGTGCCGGCTGCGACCAATCCACCACGGCGGGTTTCGAGCCAGTCGCGCAATCGCCAGGTCGAAACGCAGTCGTCGCGGTTATAGCCGGCGACGACCGCCCGGTCGGCCTCGTCGATGAATTCGAGATCGCCAAGCTCCAGGCAGGCCTGCACCTTGGCGAGCGCCATGTTGGCGTCGGACAGCTTCGTGTCGCGCGTGAAGCCGTAAAGGGGTTCGAGCTTCTTGATGGAGTAGCTCTCGACGCTAGCCCGCAACGCGTTCCGAACGACACCGTACAGATCGACGAAGCGCTTGGAGCGCAGCAGGAAGTCGATCTCCTCCTCGCGGCTCGCGTAACGGCCCATCAGCCGCTTGAGTGCCGCCGGTTCGTAGGGCGCAAAATGGTAGATATGCAAATCCGGGTGCTGTTCGAGCCGCGCCATCACGAAGTCGATGAAGCGCTCGAAATTCGCCTTCTCGTCCTCTCGGGAGAAAGCCCAGTCGCAGGTGTAGCTGGCGGTGCCGTCCACATCTGTGAAGCTGTAGCCGAACAGATATTCGAGCCCGCCTTCGCCTGCGAAGGGATCGCCTTCGAGGTCGAAGAAGACATCCCCTGCGGACGGCACCGGCAGGCTCGCAAGGCCAAACCCCGGCACCACCGGCAGCAACTCGTGGAGTATGGCGTCTGCCGCGCGCCCTTCCACCTGGATGCGCGCTTGTTCACGCACGCGCTCATAGGAATAGGCGGCGCCGCGGGTGGGCTTCCAGGCAAGCGGCAAGGGCATGGCCGCGAGGTTAGCGGCGGTCTCGATGCCCTGGCGCTTGAGTTCGTCAATTTGGACTTTGCTGATGCCGGCGACGAGGTAGAGATGATCGTCGGCCCGCCACCGCTGATCGCAACGATCCTGCCAGCGGCAGATATCGCAATGCGTTTTCGGGTCGGGATAGATCTCCGGCCCGCCGTGCTCATCAATCGCGCGGGCGAGCCCGTCCCGTACCCGCCGGTAATAGGCCGCGTAATCGTCCATGCGGAATATCTGCGGTTCGTAGTCCGACCAGGGGGCGACGACATAGGAATATTCAGGCGTCAGGCCCTGCACGGAGGCCACGAGTTCGGCATAAAGGCAGAGTTGCAGGACGGTGCCGCCCTTGGTCTCACGGGCGAGCTTGGTGTCTATGACTTCATAGGACCAAGGGCCGAGATCGCTTGGCGTTTCGATGCGCCGGAGAATGTCGGTACGGCCGACCCAGCCATTCAGTTGAAACGCACCCTGCACAATGATCGGGTGGCCTTCGATCATTGCCGCGCAAGTCTGCGCCACGGCGTCGTCATCGACCCCGACGCCGTCGATCACGATCACGTCGAATCCCTGCGCCTTCAGATGCTCGACGTAGCCCTGTTCGTGGCGTGCGCCGCGCTCCCACAGGATCTGCAGGAGCGGGTCCCAGACGGCGGGTTTGGGAAGCGTGCCGCGGGCGACTTCGATGTCGAGGCCGGTCAGATGACGGCAGTTCAGGTGCCCGATCAGGTCGGACGCGCTAAGCAGGAGTGAGTCGTCGCGCAACTGCATAGGATATTGTAACCCAGCAATCCTCCACGCGACAATGTTTGGTTCCGGGCTGCAATACTTCGCTTAAGACACCAACAAGATGTACGGCATTTGGGTACTGGTCTAGTGGCGGCCAGAACGCCTCCAAGCCAAAACTGTCTCGGTTGGTGGCCGATTGCGGAAACGGCCACCGGCATTGTGGATGACGGAAATTGGGGCGCTTAACCGACACAATGTCGAGAATCCGATGGACGGCTCGGCGACCCTGATCATCAACCCGGAACTAGACGAGGTCGACATTCTAGTGACCGCGACAGAACTCGGCATCTCGATGACGATCGCCACGCTCCTCGCCATGAGAATCAAGGAAAAGACCGACGTCTGGGATGAATTTCAGGTGCTTTTGCATCGATACGGGACACTGACGCGCGATGGAAAAGGGTCACGTAAGGTCCGAATCTCGCGGGAGACTGGACCACTACAGCAATGAAGCCTACGCCCTCACGAGTTCATTGAGCCACTCGCTGAGCAGAACTTTGGATTCGAAAAACATCCCGCAAAAGCTAAATAATGACACAAATGGAGTCCGCTCAATACGGAATAGGTGCGTCCGAAAGCTCGCATCCTGGACTTTGCCGTTCTGCAGACTCTGAGCGAAGCGCTTTTCCCGGTCTTCTCCCTCATAGACATTGATAGCCAGGTCGAGGTGCTGCATTTCTACCTGGCCAAGCGGCGTAAACGCTGGGTTGCAAGTGTCGAGATGGATGCAGCGGGCGATCATCAATCCGCTGGGATCGTCTGGCCGCGGCAGTTCTTCGATGATCATCGTCAGGTAGTCGTCCTCACGGCGTTCAACACGAACCTCAAGCCGCCGGATGTTCTTCACATGATAGTCCCAGTATTCCGCATGTCCCTCGGATGGTGGACGGTTCAACAGATGGTATGCAGCGAAATCATTCATGCCTTTGCGAAGGCTGAAATCCTCTAGCCATCGCGGGTTTGCAGGCACCAGCGTGGCTTCGGTGAACAACTGCAGCGGCTGTGTCGCGGAGTAGTATCCTGCGTCGAGCCGAACAAAGGCCGGCGCAGTTGGCCATTCGTTCTGCGCCCAGTTTACGATACCCGGGCTGAGGTAAGGGCAGAGTTTCGTAAAGCCGTTTCCAGATCGATAGATCTCGCTACCACTGACGGAGCTCACTGCGCTGACCTCAATCAGCTCAAAATCCTGGCTCCCGCTCGCCCGACGTCGGATCTTGTCAAAAAGCCCAGGGACGCTCTGGAAGAGGCGTTGACCATTATCATAGCGCTCACACAGTCTCTTGACCTCGCGACGCTTCCACTCATGCCCGATCTCGAACGTCATCGCGAAGGCCGCAAGACGCTCTCGACGGGTTCGACCTGCGAAGAAGCCGATCGCCAAATAGCCACTTAGCCCATTCTCGTCCTCGGACGTCAAAATGCTTTCGCGAAACGCAAGCAACGGCGCAACCATCGCGGCGTGCGAGCCCGGATTCTCGACCAACTCATGGACCGCGACGTTCGTCTCCTTGGCGATCTTGGCTAAGTACCCGAGATTCTCGAAATATTCGTCGATCTCCACCAGAAATCCTTCTCCCAACTCGGGTCTACTCTCTGATCGCAAACACCTTGCGCGTTCCTGAGACCTTGCCCTCCCCATCCATGTATCCGTCGGAAGTCCGCCGGACTTCATCTTCCAGGAACGCGTCGAAAATCCGCGCGATCTCGGGCGGCGAAAAATGAAAGAGCTGTGTCTTGCTCTGCGTGTCCGACGCGATCAGCAAGCCGTCCGGCAAATAGGCGCTTCCGGAAAGCACGCCGATAACGCGCGCATGCAGCATCTTATCGGAGATCATCTTTGGCGTTCGTTTTTCGAGACGCCGCGACGTCATATTATAGTTGTTGAAGATCTCGCTTGCCGTGCGGCTTACGAATGGCTCTCGCCATTCCACATCCTTCTTGACGGCGATCTCATGAACTTCCAGCATCGTTGCGCGAAAGTGATCCGTCACCAGACGACATTCTATCAGCCGTCTCATGCACACGGCGGCAATACCAACCGCTCTTTCCAGCATGTGATAGGGATTTTGCTCGGTGTCCGCGTCCGTCAGCGCCTCTCCAAGATGCAGAACTATTCTGCGGCGCTGCTCGGCGAGCTCGTTCTTCCACGTGTAGGACTGCCACTCCGAAGAGCTTATGCCTCCCAATTTGCACGCTTCATCGATCTGAGCTGGTATATCCTCGTCCGGCATCGCCACTTCCGTTCGCTCATCTATGCTACCCTTCACGCTATCATGATCAGCAGATCGCGGTATTGCGCCGGGACCGGCGGTTGATCCTCTGGGGCGCGGCGATCGAGGATGGGTGTTAAGCCAGAATAAGGCGATGTCCGCTTTCGGGAAATGGCAAAGGGCGGTCGAACGTCTGAATTGGGGGCGCAAAGCGGACTGGCCTGAGCCAGGGCGATTGCGGCAGGGTCGAGCGAACGGCTTACGATACGGCGACTTGCGGCGTGTTGCTGCCCCCTTGCCGCACAAGCGGTAGTGCCGATAGCCAACAATTACGTGAATTGCGACCCCGGTGACCTTCTCCCGCGCGTTTCTCCGTCCCAGCGCCGCAAGTTTTCGGCATCCGAACTGAATAGTCATCCGGCAGGCGCTCTGACAAGCGGACACTGCCTAGTTGATCTGGCTGGGAGACAACATTGGACCGCGCTTACCTTAAGTCTTGGAAATTCTCACTGACGATTGTTGCAGCGATGATGATCCCGGTCACCGGCTACAAGCTGATGTTCGGGAAAGACGTCGGAACACGGATCGCGGAACGGCGCCTTGCCGCGGCCTTCCCCGATGGCCAGCCAAACGCCGAGATCCTGAAGCGTCAGATTGCAGTTGCGCGGCCCTACGTCGGCCTTAGGATTTCCTTGCACCAGCTCGTGAGCTATCTCCGGTCCCGCAATCTCGAACTCACCTGGGCGCCTGTCGATCACCGCAACTTCGTCCTCAGAGCCTCGGGTATTTATGTTCTGACAAATGAGCCCACGGAATATGCGTTTCAGTTCGTATTGCTGGACAGCCCGGTCGTTGATGGACAGCTGATCGGCCACTTCGTCGGGCTAGCCGTCGGGTTAGAGGGCATGGCCCTTGATCGCAAGCCGCTCAATGACATCGGTATTGCCGTCAAACTAGCCGACATCGTTGACGACGTCCGTCGCCAGCCGCAGTGAGCGCCCCGCATGCTTGGAAACATCGTCGATCACCGGACCAATCGCACCACGCCGTTGTGTGACGCCGTCTTCGAGCCGTCAGCGCATGACCAGGCAAGAGACGCGCGTGGCGCGGAGCTTTTCAGCTACGACGAAGCCACCGCCGACGCACGATACTTCTATGTGTCGGAACTGCCGTCGACGACTGTCCGGGAGGCAATCCTTCACGCCGAAGCCACCTGGCCCTTTGCGGTAACCGTCTTTCTCTATGACCGGGGCAGCCGGCCATTAGGCTAGGCACAAGTGGCCGGCCACGCACACGAGCGTGTGCAGTTCTCATCCCCTCCCCTGAAGCCATCGGCAGGATCATCAAGGGGTGAGAGCGATGTCGGACCGCATCTATCAGCGCATTACAGATCTGATCATCGGCCAACTCGCGACAGCCGATCCCGCGACATGGGTCTGCCCGTGGCACAGAACCGGAGGAGGTATGCCTGTCAACGCACTGACGGGCAGGTCTTACCGGGGCGTCAACGTCCTGACATTCTGGGCGTCGGCATCCGGTGCCGGTTACAGCGACAGCCGCTGGGCAAGTTTCCGTCAATGGGGTGAGCTCGGGGCACAGGTACGCAAAGGGGAGAAGGGCACGCCCTGCATCTTCTACAAACCACTCGATAGTCGCGCCGGCCATGAGGCAAGTGCGCCGAGGTCAAACGGGGATCAGTCGGAAGCGGTGGAAACACATTTCGTCTTACGTTTCTCGACGGTCTTCAACGCTGACCAGGTGGCCGGCGCTCCCCCCTCCCCGGAGATCGAACTGAGTCCGGCCGCCTCGCACGCCGAGACAGCGATTGACCGGCTTGCTGCCACAGCAGGCGCTACGGTCATCGAAGCGAGGCAACCATCCTATGTCCCTTCGCTCGACGTTATCCGAATGCCCTGCCGTGGGGCCTTCTTATCCGCCGAGGGATATGCCGGCACCCTCGCCCATGAAATTATTCACTGGACGGGTGCCAAGCATCGACTGGATCGCCAGCTCCAGAACAGGTTCGCTTCGCGAGCTTATGCTGCCGAGGAACTCATTGCCGAACTCGGTGCGGCCTTTCTCTTGGCAAAGTTCAAGCTTGCATCCGTCCCGCACCCCGACCACGCAAGCTACATTGCCAGCTGGATATCGCTCCTTCGGGACGACCCTCGCGCCATCTTCACTGCGGCCGCCCACGCGTCGCGAGCCGCGGAATACATCGCCGAAGATCGTCGCTGAGCTACCGCGACGAAAACAATCACCGGTACGTGATTCAGTTGGTTCCGCACCCAATCATCTCGCAATGAACATCCCGCTCTAAGGGTGCGATCGAGGTGGCAATGACGCTGTCGTGGTCGCGGTTAAGCCAGAAATGAATACTGGCTAAGTTGGGCGCAGTCATCCGGCGACTCGAGACGTGGTCACAAATGGAAAATAACTTAAGTTTCACGCGGGCCTAACTTCAAGCTTGACGAGCCCACTTCCCCGAACGCGAAATTATCTAACTATTTGAAATTGTTGCCTAATCCTCCTGCACAGGTCTTCGATCGGGCCATGACCACCCGTTTTTTAAGGCCTTCAGTTTCGACGAGTAAATCTCATTTAGCGAAGGCCCAACATCTACAAAGTCCTGCTGTAGAGCTTTCAATTGAGCGATTCTGGCTTTGCGCTCCTTGTTGCGAAGGGCGAACACGTCCTGCTCCCAGCCATTGAAGATGTCACTCCACCGGGCTTCCTGAAAACACGACCAATGCGGCAGTCGATCTGCATTCGCTGCGATCCGTCCTGCTCGCCCAATCGATTGTGAAACAGAGTAACGTCGGCAATTCACGACTCCTGCGGCGCGGCGACTGACACCGACTTTTAGAACGTCCAGCAACCTGCTCACGGAGCCATCGGCCTGCTTAACCCTGATTTCAGGATCTACCCCGTGCCAAAGCATACGAACTAATTCCCAGTGACGCTGCATCCTCCCGCGGGTCGACGCGATATGAGTCATATCAACAAAGACACCGTCGCTGGCGGTTTTCATCATGTCCAAGACACTAACCCGATGCTCGTATAGCCAAGTCTTGGCCCGGCCGTGCAGGTCTTCAGGAATGTGGGCAACAATTGTACTCGTGAATGCGCCCGTGGAGATACGCTCATGCAACACAATTCGAACGAACGGATGTTGCTGTGCAACGCCACCCCACTCCACCAAACGAAGTCGCAAATCATTTGTTAGTCGGCCACACAAGACGGCAGCTTGCTTGTCATTACGATGTCCCAAGGCCGTCCAGTTGAGGACTATGCGAGTGTTGAACGACCTTCCAGTTTCCTGCACCAGGAAGGTGGCAGCCTCATAGAACTCTTGCGCGTCGTCCCAATCAAGATAAACCGCTCTCGTCGGACTCCCGGCCATTTTTGATGCCGCCTTTCCAACCCTCCCTCGCCCATTCCTGAAGCGATCGAGTCTCTCTTCATCACTCAGGGTTCTGTTATCGACGGGCGGTACACTTCGAGTTCGTTTCGCCCGTAAACTTGGTACCTGCATCAGGTTGTTGAAGCGGATCAGAAGGATGCTCAACGTCTGCGCGGTCACGGTCTCCGGCGCTTCGGTCCAAAAGTCCAGGACTTCGTCAAATAGTAAAAGAAGCGGTATTTTGAGCGCGATCGCGCGATCAGCGAAGATTTTCGCGAGTCGCCGCCAAGTTCCCTGATCTATTAAGAGCCCCAGAGCGCCGGTCTCCCTAACGCCCTCGTAAGGTCCGATGTATCCACAACCAAGGTAGATAAGCATGTCTTGCAACGCTCGGAGATTTTCCGTTGGAGTGAGCAAAGACCCTTCGATTTGCTCCAGCTGCCTGCCAATGTCGCCGCTGTCTAATGCGTCAAAGTAAGCTATCAGCCGATGTGAGCGGTCGTGCATGAGTGTGTCGCGCACGAGCTGAACACTGATGTGGCGCGGGGATTTGGAAAGCGCTCCCGCCACCCGTTCCAAATTGCCAGCATGGGTCCGAAAGCCCCCGCGGAGGACCAGCATAAGCTGCATTGCTTCGGGTTCAAAAGTGAGCTCCTCAGCTTGACAGATTCGCGTGAGGAAGATGGCTGCCTCGGCTTCGGTTGGCTGTGTAACTTTAAACAGACGACAACGTGCGCGGAAAGATTCCGGTAAGACCTCCTCGTCTATCGTACTGAAAATGAACACGGACGGTGGCGATGGGATCTCAAGTGGCACGAGAAGTGCCGCGAGTGCCTCTCTCGACAATCGGTGCGCCTCGTCGAAAAAATAAACGCGAAGGCGCGCGGTTTGGGGCGAGGTTGTAAGAAATTCCAGATACTCTTTGATGACATCCCTGCCGCCGTCCAGACCACAGTTGATGTCGTGGAAGTCCCACGGGGAACCAAATTCCTTGCAGGCCGCGCACGCATTGCAGAATTGTCCGTTGGAGTTGGGGTCTAGGCACTGCAGGGACTTTGCATACAGCTTGGCGAGTGTGGTCTTCCCACTACCCGATGGTCCAGAGAGCAACACATGACGCCGCTGTCCGCGCTGGACAAACCCGCGCAGCTGCTCGACGATGGGACCTTGACCGACTATTTCATCGAACGAGCGCGGGCGATATTTCTCTGCAAAACTGAACTCCATGGCTGATAAATGCCTTCCATGGCAGCAGACTGTCAAATAGGTTTGAACGATAAAGCAGGGGCCAAGACAACTGCCACATAATCGGAACCGTATCTCCAATGACTCCAGAAGACAACAAATATTCGATGCCGCATGATTTCGACGGCGAACAGGTTGAGCAATCAAGTGATCTAGAAAAAAGCAAGGCTGCCGCTGAACGACTGAGCGAATACCAGTTTGAGTTTCCAGCTGTCATCGACGCTGACGTTATTAACAACGTTTCGATACAAAACCAGCAAGCAATTTTTACGATCGACCGAGATTTGTTACTTAACGCTTGTCGAGCCGTTGTGTTGCCATTCTGGGACGACAAACCTGTTACGGCTGAACGGGGCTCAAGTGGAAAAGGCGTTCGACAGGGAAATTCGGGGGATCGAAGCGACTCATTTTCAAGATGGTCCGTGCTCATCCTACCAGATCGCGTCCGTATTTTCAGCTTTGCGAATGGCCTAAGCCTATCAACGATCATTCCACTTGCTGACGCTGCTAAGGGTGTCCCGTCAAAGGGTCTCTCCTTCCAGGCACGGGCGTGGTCTCTTTTACAACTTGTCGCGAATCTCCCGTCTGGGGCGATACAATTTGTATACCAAGCCTCCGATCGCCATCTCACGGTCGCGATGGGCCGGTCATTCATTTCATTGGTGACGCATGCAGAGAACCAAGCTGATCTCACCGTCTCGCAAACAGCAGAAGTCGGTGGAACGCGATTTGATGCCAGTGCGTTTTCACGGAGCCTCAGACTCGTGCGGATGTTTTCACCCCCGAAAGCCGAAAAAGTTTATCGGACCATACAGTTCGACCTTGGCGACGTAAGGTGTGGCACGCGCGAAAGTGTAATCAGGCATACGCCCGCGATTTCTTTTAATACTGAATTGCTTATTGACGCTTCAATTGCCGGCATACTCGAGAAGGTGCTGCATCGCTTTCGCTCAGACGAATGCCAGTTACGCATTAGTGGTCATCATGCCACCATCTTTGATCCAGTTCTTACCTGTCACTTCCAGATGGTAGAACACAAATTTCCAGACCTAGCGTCGACTTTTGCAACCGCGACAGGCCCCGAATTCGGCGTTCCCGCCGAGCAATTGAGGCACTGCGTGTCAGCGATGGCCGGGGTATCAACACCTTCGTCAATGATCGGCCTCTACGTTGATTCTCAAAGCGCAGATAACCGCAAACTCGTCTTTACTCGGCGGGACCCCGGCATCAAAGGTGAGACGTCAGCAAGCATATTTGTGACGGACGGTTCTCCATCGGAGGTTTCAAGCCCCCCGAGCTTTGTACTCTTCCAGCATCTGGTTAAGGTTGCAAGGTTATCAGGAGACGAATCGTTAAGACTGCGCTTCGCGCCCGGGCGCGGAGTATATTTTTCCGTTCAATCTGAGCAGGGAATCTCAGAAGTTTTTATCCATGCGCATATCCTACCTCAGATAGTGGAACCTCATGAAGATATATGAAGGAAGTTGCGTCGCACTCAACTGACTGTACACCACCATATGCAAGATCTCAGGTGACAGACTTCAGGTACAAACGCTGTAGTGGTGACGTTATCAGATGATTGCAGCTGCGTTGACATTGTGGCATTGTGGCGAACCCCTCCCCTTTCTCCCTTTCTCCCTTTCTCCCTTTCTCCCTTTCTCCCTTTCTCCCTTTCTCCCTTTCTCCCTTTCTCCCTTT
>JBDRNF010000108.1:0-33800 GCA_043811435.1 Pseudomonadota bacterium | reverse complement strand
CAAAACAAAATGGGAGCAGCACTCCAACGACGCCTTTGCGGAGCTGACCTTCTTCGACAAGGCAAAATGTCCTGATGGCATGGATCCGGCGCAGCAGAAGGCGTGGTGGGCCGAGCAGCACGGCCACACCCCGACCGACCGCACCTTCCGCGAGGCGGGGCGGGACTACTCCGACCAGATCGCCGATCTCAGGACCGGCCAGCGCGTCAGCCTTCCCGGTGGCGAAGTGGGAGGCACCGGCACCACCCGCATCGCCGAACTCAAGGACATCGCGTCAGGCAAGGCGCCCGTCCCGTCGCAGCCGGTAAAACTCGCCGATCCGCAGGGGCTGGCGCAGCAGTTCCACGAGAAGGTGACCGGCAATCTGCGCCGCGGCGACCCGTTCGAGGCGATCGCGCAGGCGCAGAAGGGCGTCGACACGCTCGACACCGTCCGCACGGCCTATGGCGCGCAGAACATCCCGGCCGGCACCCTGCCCGGCAATCTGCGCCAGGCGATGGATCTCGTGAAGTCATCGAACCTGCCTGCCCATCCCGACGCCGCGGTACTGCACACACTGGAAGGCAGACTGGAAGGCCTCGGCTTCAGCGATCTCGGCGACTTCAGCCACAAGCTCTCAAGCCAGTTCGAGGGACTGAAATGGACACCATAACACGCGCGCAACCGCGCCCAGGAGGACTACCATGACTATCCAGACAATCGCACCGGACCTGCGGCAGCTTGAACGCGCGGCAAACGCAGCTCAATTGCCGCCGGCGGTGCGAGCCGGTCTCGCCGATCCCTCCGCGCGCATCGCGGTGACCACGGTAACCCGCGACGGCGGGCGACGACTCGACTGCTATTCGGTCGCGGGCGCGGGGAAGCAGATGGCGGCGGTGACGCCGGACGCCGAGGGCGGCGCCGCGGTGTCATTCCCGGTCGATGGCGCGCTGGCTGAAGGCCTGATTGTCGAAACTCTTGGCCTCGACCAGCCGCTCGCCCCTGTAGACCATCGCAGCGAACTCGACATCGCCGCATTGTGGGCGCTGGCGGCGATGGCGGATGCGCACCGGCAAGCGGAACTAGAAAGCCTGCTGGCGCGCGCGCCGGCACGTCAGATCGCGCTCAACGAGGACAGCATCTACCTGCGCGCGCTGGACGGCGCGACGATGCCCGATCCGCGCTGGCTGTCGGGAATGTTGACGCAGATTTTCGGCCCCGGCGACGTCACGGAGGCGCGGCTGCTCGCAGGCCTCGACGTGCTGGCGCGCGGCGGACTGATCGCGCGGGCGAAGACGGGACTGTGGTCGCCGCAACCGGCATTCGTCACCGCCTTCGCGCATCTCGAATTGCCGCTCGCCGCTGCGGTGCTGTCGGTCGACCGCCGGCGGACGGGCGGATTCGATTCAGCGTCGCTGGTATTCCTGCGCAGCTTCGCCGCCGTCTGGGTGATCGAACCGCTCGGCGCGGCCGGCGCGCCGTCCGCGGTTCGCCTCAGCTCCGTCAGCGCAGCCGACGCGAGGAAGCTGGTGCACGACGCCATTGTACTGGCGCTGAAGGAGCCCGCCGCGCCGCCGCAGGCGCAGAACGCGACCGCAGCGCCGCGCTTCTGCAAGCAATGCGGTCATCCCGCAACTCCTGCCGACCACTTCTGCGGCAAGTGCGGAGCCGAATTGACGTGAGGAGTCCGGCTCGGCTCGCCTGAGCTTGTCCCAGATCAATGAACCTCACTGTTTCTGGCGTTTCATGGTCTCAGTTCCAACAGAGAAACGCAATGTCGGCTCAACGTCACAGGATCGCTATCGGCCTCTTCGCCGCCCTCGCAGGAGCAAGCATAGTGGGCATCGCCCCGGCCGTTGCGTCAAAGCCGGTGCCGAAAACCATTGTCGGCTGTGTCACCAACGGAAGCTTCGTCTCGACCGATGGCTACGTGATCCATCCGAGGACTGCGGACGGCCAAGCGATTGATCTCCGCCCGTTCGAGGGACGTCAAGTGACGATCAGTGGCGAGCTGCTGCCGGGCGATGCCTTCATCGTCAAAAAGCCCCCGGCCGACTCCGGCCCCTGCCGGACCGGGAAGCCTGCGGGCGTCGATCCGGCCGTTGCGCCTGCCGCAGAGGCGGTGAAGGTCACGACGGGTGGCTGGCGGATCCACAGGCCCAGCAAGGCGTACAAGGACCTGCCCGCGCTGTTGCCGAAGCAGCAGGACAGCCTGGTCGAGGCCGGGATCGGCCTGTTCGAATTCGTTTGCTTGAAATCGAGCTATTACATGCTGCTGGTCCAGCCGACGGTCAAATTGCGCGATGCCGAACCGGCCACGATCTCCGCGCGAGCGGCGAATACGGTGAGCGGATCAGCCCCGGCGCCGTTGACCTTCCGCAATCTCTACATGACGAAATCGCTGCTTTCGCGCAGCCTGAACTGGGATGCGGATATTCACTATGCCGAACTCGGCGCGCCGTTGCTGGGCTCGATCAAGACGGCCAGCGATCTGGACTTGACGCTGGCGGGCCGAAGTTACGCCATCAATCTTTCCGACCTCGGTTCGCGATGGGGATCATTCCAGCGGTTCTGTGACAGCGGCGCCATCGAAAATCCGGCGCATTTCGAAAAGTAAGGAGGCAGGCCGGCTGCCAGATCAGCGCGGCAAGTCGGGAAGTCCGCAGGTCCTGGCGATCACGGGCCAATGCTGCTTCAGCCCGCCGCTGCGGATCGTGGCCCTGACCGGCCCGGTGTTGGTTCCCTCGATCCTGCCGTTGTTCCGGGCCAGCGCCATCAGCGCTGCGACCGGCAATTCGCTGCGGCTTCCGGCATTGCCCACCTGTTCCAGGATGCTGTCGTCCCAGCTGAATGCCAGCGAAAATGTTTCCCGGCCCACGGTCAGTTTCGCGACGCGACCGCTTGCACCGAAGTCCGGATTGCCCATCGGACCGCCGCCGGGCGAGATGTTGACGAGCTGCAGCTTCCCGTCAGGACAGGCGATGGCGAAACAGAAGTCGCGCTGGTCGCACTGCATGACGAGAAAGCCGAGCGCCGCCGGAAGCTCGGGCCTAGTCCAGGCCGGCGCTGCCACGGCCTTGCTGCCGAAGGCGCAGAGAATCACGATGAGCGCTCTCATGATCATGTTGCCCCATCTACTTCCGGAATGAGCATGCATTGCAGGCTTCCCCAAAATCCAAACAGATGTCCCTAAACCGCCAAATTTAAAGGTTGCCTGCAAACCATCGGCGCGAGTTGAGACATGTCAAGGCTCGCCAAATGCAATCTGCTTTGCTGCAACGATTGCTAATCGGAATGACATCCAATGCATACGTTTGGAGTGGCGGTTCGGAGAAGTTTGCCATCCTGGGCGGGCTTGGCGTTGTCGTTGGCATTGGTATCACCCGCAATGGCCGACCGAGATGACAAGGCTGGCTGGTCCGTCAATACCGATCCCCGACGCCGCGCCTTCCTTCAGTGGGTGGACGGTGAAGGCGGGCCACGCGTGCTGATGCTTGGATGCCTGCGCGACGCCGGCACATTCACGACGATGTCCTATTCCGTCGGCGAGCACGACGAGATCGAACGGGTGAAGCTGACGCTTTCCAACGGTCAGGCGAGCTTTACGGTGAACGGTCAGACGGCTCCATATCCGGCAATGGACCGATCGAGCTTCATCAGCGACATCAACGTCACGGATAAACAACTTCGCACGATTGGACGACAACTGCTTCCAGTACTCGAGGGTACGAGCGATATCCGCATGACGATCGATCCGGGCTCGGCGACAGGTGCCGCAAAAACCGTGACAATACCGATCGCCGGAATAGCGCCCGCGCTCAAACGCTTTCGCACCGTTTGCTTCAAATAGCTTAAGCGAGGTGCCTGTCGACGGACCGTTGTCATCCTCACAGCCGCTATCCGAATTGGCACGGGAGTCACTTGTAGCCGCTGGGTTAGGTGCGAATGGCTGCTTTTGCGCCTCTGGTCTCGGAAGGCCGCGGGATCTTCGACGAACGCCTTCAGCAGGGTCTTGTTCTGGATCGAAAGGACCTTCGTTTCCTTCGCCCGCTTCTTCCACTTGAGTTCGGCATCCTTGAGACCCTGGTTCGTGCATTATACCCGATCGGCTATCGCTGTTTGTGACTAGGACATAAGATCGAAAGTACGGTTCGGTATCTCGGTATCGAGGTTGATGACGCGCCTTTCGATCCCGTAGACTGGACCGTGGCTTTGGCTATTCTTATCGATGAAAGACAAACAAAATCAGTGCGTTGGACAGGACACCCCTTCCGCCAAACTCCGCCGAAACAGGCGCCGTGCTTCGCTGGGAAATTCATGCCGCGTTCTAACACCCCCGCAGCCCTGCCCCCCGAGCCCATCAAGCCGCCGCGCTGCGCCATGTGCCGAACGCGAATGGAGCTGGCAAGCCGAGAGCCGGGGGCCAATGGCGCCGAGAAGCATGTTTTCAAATGCCCGAAGTGCGAATTCTCCAAGACGAAAACCACCGGTGATCCCGCCAGCGCCGGACGCTATCGCCCTCCCCGGAAACGATGAAAGCTACGTCGGCGGGTACGTCGATCAACCCTTCGATTTGTTGATCTGCTTCACCTTTGAATCGGTCGCCTCGATCGAGGCCGCCAGTTCCAGGATGGCCTTCGACAGCAGTTCGATCGCTTCCTTCTCGTCCTGCGAGCGGGCGGCGCGAAGCGCATAATTCTTGGCGGAGGACAGCGACATCGGCAACCTTTCTCACGAAAAAACCCGCCGGTTGAGACGGCGGGTTTCGCTAGCTCTCGCGGTATGAGTTACGAAATCCGCGACTGATCAAACGGTAACCGCAAGCGGTTAACAAATATCCCGGGGCTGACGACCCCGGCGTGAACCGCGCCGGACCGGGTTCAAGCAACGCGTTGGCAAGTGTTATGGTTAACGGAACCTGCGTCACCTCATCCCAGCCTTGATTGCGCATCGCGATCGCCACAATGGCGTGGCACCACCCCCGAATGAACCGATTCCCGCCCATCCTCACATGCGCCTTGCTGGGCCTTGCCGGCATCATGCTGACATCCTGCGCCGGGAAAACCGCGGGCGAAAGTCTGGCGGACATGCCGCACTGGATGGGCGGCTTGCCCCCCGGCGTACCGCCGCGGCGTGGCACACCCGAATACGATGCGTGGATGGCCGCGCGCGCCCAGGAGGCCGCCCGGCCGAAGGCCGAGCAGCCCAAATAGTCCCCTCTCCGCCTGCCTTTCCCGGCCGGCTGGCGCGGCGAAGCGGCTGCACGGGAGGCATGTTCGCAAAACACTATTGCGCGGCGTCGCAGGCTGATAAACAGGCTGACCGGAAAGTCCGCGGGGGCGTGAGATGAGTAAGCAGGACGAGGGTTTCGACTACCACCGCTATCAGACCCTGCTGGCCGAAGCGGTCGACGAGCCGAGCCGGCTGGCGTTGATCGACGTGTTGATCGAAGAGCGCGCCAGGGAACGGCTGAAAGCCCACAGCACCTCCGAGCGGCTGGCGATCACGGCGAAGACCGTTGCCAGCATTCTCGGCGCCTCACGGACCTGAACGGGAGCTGTCTGTTGGTCGCACTTCGCCGGGCCTTTACCGTCGCGCTGACCCGGGTCGGGTTTGCCGCTCTGATCGGGTTGATGTCGCTCCATGCGACCGGCGGCGTGATGGCGCAGCTTGCCGCCGCGGCATTGGTGGCACAGCCGGTATCGCTGCCGGACATGGCGCTCGGCCCCGCCGACGCGCCGGTGACCATCACCGAATATTCGTCGATGAGCTGCCCGCATTGCGCGGCGTTCGGCGAGAATGTGTTTCCGATGCTGCGGGCGAAATATATCGACACCGGCAAGGTGCGTTTCGTGTTCCGGGAATTCCCGCTCGACCTCAAGGCCGCGGCGGCATCGATGCTGGCGCGCTGCGTCGCCAATGGCGATGCCGAGAAATTTTTCGGCGCCGTCCAGCTCCTGTTCCAGCAACAGCAGATGCTGATGGCGCAGACCAACATGACCCTGAGGGTGATCGGCAAGCAGTCCGGAATGAGCGAACAGGCCGTCGAGACCTGCGGCAGGGATCAGACCCTGCTCGACAAGCTCGCCGCGGACCAGCGGTTTGCCCATGAGGTCATCAAGGTGGATTCGACGCCGACGTTTTTCGTCAATGGCACAAGGCTCAAGGGCGCGATGTCGTTCGAGGAGCTGGAAGCAGCCATCAAGCCGCTGCTGGAGAAGTAACGGCCACCCTGCCCCCGTTTCGCGCTATGTCGGCGGCGTCTCGACGAAGGTCAGGCCGATCCGGTTGCGCTGGATCCAGGCCACCTGACATTCCCGGACCGAGGTGCCGTTGGCCATGACCAGACGAAAGCGTGCGGGTACGAAGGCCGGGTTTTCGATATCGATGGCCGCACCCTCGGCCGAGACATTCCGGACCGTGCAGCTCATGACCGAGCCGCCGGACGAAACGTAAGCCGGTTCATCGACTTCGGTGCGCGGGTGCTTTCGTTTTTCTTCCACCGCATGGGCCCTGGCTGGCATCTGTGGAAGGATAGCGCCAAATCCTAAACAATTGACGCTCCGTTCGTGTTCGCGCTTGCAAATGCCGGCCATGGCTGCGTCAGCCGGGCTGCGCAGAGCCGCCTTGTTGCCCGCTCGACACATCGGCCGGCGAAATGCCGGCCGATCGCGTTCTTGCGGGATGTCCCGACAACGCCCCGAGTAAGCCACGTCTCGGGCGTGAATCGGTCGGTGTTTCCCCAATATTGCGTGACGAGTTGAGTTGCCGCGCCGCTGCGGCAGGATAGCCGGGTGCCGCGCCTGACCCTTACCCCAGAGGCGCGCGTGCCCGGCTATTCGTGTGGCGCCTAAATTAAGCGGACCGATCCGATCCGGGGTTGCTGAACCGGATTAGTCGTTGTGCCGCCGGCCGGATCAGGTCGAGGGTCAATCCAGCCCGCGCTCACGGCTCAGCCGCACCATCTCCTCGATGAACTTCGCCTTCTGCCTGGCGTCGAGGCTCGCGAAGAGCGGCTCCGCCGCATCGGCGACGTTGCGCTGGTCGACCGCGCGGTCGTTGAGGAACTGGGCTTCGTTGCGCATCTGCTCGATAATGTCGTCGGGCGGGTCGCGCTTGGCGCGCGCAATTCGCAGGTTGAGGCGGTCGGCGCCGTTGTGGCCGAGATAATGCATCGCGCTGTTGAAGCCGGCCCAATGCTTCTCCTGCTCCGGCGTCAGCTTCAATTCGGTCTTGATCCGTTCGATATTGGCGTCGCTGTTGGCGACGATCTGTTCGGCAGTCAATTGCGGAGCACTGTCCTGGGTCAGCACGGGGGTCTGCTTGGTCCCCTTCTTTCCCTTGGAACCCTTCTCCGTTTTTGCCGAATTGCCTTGCTTGCCGCCGGCTGGCGGCGGCGACGCATTCTTTCCGGTGCCGAGAACGCCGGTAAAGACGCCGACCACGCCGCCGATCGCGCCACCCAACACGCCGCCGACCGGTCCGGCCGCCTTGTTGCCTTCGCGGGCGCCTTTTTGAACGCCCTCGACCAATTGCGCATTGGCCGCCGGGGGAGCGCCGAGAAGCAGCGCAACAACCGCGCCAAGCACAAGGTGTAATCTCAACCGCGCACGCGCTGCGGGTGTCGGGTTGATCATTCGTCGGTCTCCATGGTGATTTCGACAGGCTGCCGTGGAACCTGGCAGCGTTCGCATTGAGTACGGACATTATCGTTTTCGCAGCAACCTCGTCTACGCCGCCAAGCGACGATCGTGACGAGAAATCACCGAAGCGGGCGCGGAGTTAACTCGGTCGCGAGGGAACCTGCGGCGCGATTGCGCATCCCGGATGCGCGATTGCGCATCCGGGATGGCAGCGCGCGCGGCATGTGTGCGCCGCAATATGCATCGCCAGGCCGTGCAGGCCGGGGCGCGCTTCCGGCCCTGCAATCATTGCCCGATCATCAACAATCCGCTGCCGCCGGTTTGAGCACAACATCAGTTCTATGGATTGCGGCATCGGATTTCTCGACAGACGCTTTCAATTCTGCTCTGATCGTCAATAACGAAGTCTCTGCGACGTCTTGCAATGCCATCTCGGCCTGCCCGGCGACGGATGAAAGACTAAACAAAACAAATAAAACGAGATCACCAATCGCATTTCGATTGGCTCACCAGGGAGAGAATGCCAATGTCAAAGAAGAAGCTTTCTCGTCGACAATTCGTCGCTGCTACCGCCATGTCATCGGCGGCATTGATAACCGCGCCGTACATCCGAGCGGCCAATGCGGCCGGCAAGCTCAATATCGGTTTCTGGGATCATTGGGTGCCGGGAGCCAACAAGGCCAGCACCGAACTCGTCAACGAGTGGGCCGCCAGGGAGAAGGTCGAGGTCACGATCGACTACATCCCGAGCCAGGGCAACAAGAACCTCCTGACCATCGCCGCCGAAGCCCAGGCCAAGTCCGGCCACGACATTCTCGCGATGCCGACATGGTGGCCGCATGCGCAGGCCGATCTGCTCGAGCCCATGAATGATGTGGTCGAAGCGCTCATCAAGCAGAACGGGGAAGTCAACGGGACCGTCAAGTATCTCGGCAAATCCGGCGACAAGTGGCTGGCCGTGCCAGCCTGCATCGGCAGCCAGATCAAAGGCCCCTGCTCCCGCATCGATCTGATGAAGAAGCACGCCAACATCGACGTCCAGGCCATGTACCCGGCCGGCCAGGCGCCAAAGGCGGATGCCTGGACCACGGACAACTTCCTGAAAGCCGCAGAGGCCTGCCACAAGGGTGGCGTTCCCTTCGGCATCGGTCTCGGCGAAACCAGCGACTCCGTCGACACCGTCGGCGCGTTCTTCCTGGCCTTCGGCGCCGAGGTCGTCAACGGCAAGGGCGAGGTCGTCGTGAAGAATGACAACGTGCGTCAGGTTCTCGAGTTCTACAAGAAGCTGATGGCATTTCTGCCGTCGGACGCGCCGGCGTGGGACGATGGCTCCAACAACAGGTGGCTGGTCTCGGGCAAGGGCGCGCTGATCATGAACCCGCCGAGCGCATGGGCGGTGGCCAAGCGCGATGCGCCGCAGATCGCCGAGCAGTGCTGGACCCACGGCTTCCCGCTGGGACCGAAGGGCCGCTTTGCCCCATACCTTCCGTATTTCTGGACCGCCTGGAACTTCGGCAAGAACAAGCCGGCGGCCAAGAGCCTGTTGACGCATCTGTCGCAACCGGCGGCGGTGGAGAAGCTGGTGGCGGCGAGCGGCGGCTACGACTTGCCGGCGTTCGAGAAACTCACCACGCTGAAGACCTGGGCGGAGGAGAGTCCCCCGAAGGGGACGCTTTACCACTATCCGAATCCGCACAACCACCAGAAGCTCTCGATCTCGGCGGCGGGAGCGCCACCGAAGATTGCCCAGCAGATCTATACGCAGGCGACCCTCACCAAGATGTGCGTTCGTTACTACCGGGGCGAAGCCATGGAGACGACGCTGTCCTGGGCACAGGGCGAACTCGAAGGCTTCATGCGGAGCTGAGGGGACGCGCCGCTACGGCCCGACGCGGGCCGCGGCGGCGCCTGTCCGCCTGCCGACACGATTGGGAGCCGGCCCGCGCCGGTTTCCCGACGTGGAAAATCTCACTCATTTGAAATCAAGCTTCGCGAGGAAGATGCATCATGGTTGATGTCGCGGTTGAGAAGAGCGCCGCTTCTGCGCCAAGGGTCCGCAAGCGCGCCGGCCTGCGAACCATGCTGAAGCGAAAATCCACCGCGGCTTTTCTGATGACGCTGCCGCTGATCCTGCTGATCCTGGTGCTGGTCATCTATCCCGCGTTCTACTCGCTGCATCTGGCGACGCTGAACAAGTCGATGCAGCGCTTCGTCGGACTTGGAAATTTCCAGTTTCTGTTCACGCGCGAGACGTTCTGGCTGGTCGTTCAGCAGTCCTGCATTTTCGCGATCACGGCCGTGATCTTCAAGGCGCTGATCGGGTTTGTCGTCGCCCACTTCGTCCACAACATTCCGGCCAAGGGCCAGCGCAAGTGGCGCGGAATGCTGCTGGTGCCGTGGGTCATCCCGCCGGCCATGAGCACGCTGGCATGGTTGTGGCTGTTCGATCCGTCGTACAGCGCCTTCAACTATCTGCTGGCGGGCATCGGCGTCGACCGGATTCCATGGACCGGCGAGACCGGCTGGGCCCGGTTCTCGGTCATCCTGGTGAATATCTGGGTCGGCGCTCCGTTCTTCATGATCATGTATCTGGCTTCGCTCAAGTCGGTGCCCGATCAGCTCTATGAAGCCGCGGCCATCGACGGCGCCAACTGGTGGCAGCGCATCTGGTACGTGACGCTGCCGATGATGCGCAACATCATCGCGATCACGACGTTGTTTTCCCTGATCGTCACCTTCGCCAACTTCGACATCGTTCGCATCCTGACTGCCGGCGGTCCGCTCGACCGCACCCATATTTTCGCGACATGGGCATTCCGCATTGGTATCGAGGGCGGCGACATCCCGCTGGGCGCCAGCGTCTCGCTGTTCATGATACCGATCCTCGCAATCGCGGCGGTCTTCATCCTGCGCGATATCAACAAACGTGGGAATGAAGCCTGATGACCAGCACCGCCGTGATCGACAAATCCGCGCCGACCCGCGCCGTCAAGCTGCGCAGCATGAGCCGCGACCGCACCTGGGCGCTGCGATGGTCGTACTTCTTCCTCACCTTGTTCGCGATCTTCGCGCTGATACCGCCGCTCTACATGCTGATTACGTCGCTGAAGACCAGTGCCGAAATCTCGGCGGCGACCAATCCGTGGTGGGTCTACCATCCGACATTGTCGAACTACGTCGAGTTGCTGACGTCGAACCAGTTCCTGACCTTCTTTCGCAATTCGGCGCTGGTCTCGATCTTCGTGGTGACGATCACCATGCTGATAAGCGTGCCCGCGGCATTCGCCCTGGCGCGGATGCGGTTCTGGGGTTCGGCTACGCTCGCGACCGGCGTGTTTCTGACCTACCTCATCCCTGAGACCCTGCTGTTTCTCCCCTTGTTCAAGATGTTCGTGGTGTTCGGCGACCTGACCGGGATCCAGCTGATCAACAAATGGTACGTGCTGTTGATCGTCTATCCGACGCTGACCGTGCCGTTCTGCACCTGGATCATGATCGGCTATTTCGCGTCCATCCCCAAGGAGCTCGACGAGGCCGCCATCATCGACGGCGCGTCATGGTTCCAGACGCTGACGCGGATATTCATTCCGGTCGCCATGCCCGGCCTGATTGCCGCCACCATCTTCGCCTTCACGGTGTCGTGGGCGCAGTTCCTCTATCCGCTGGTGTTCACGACATCGACCGATCAGCTGGTGCTGCCGGTCGGCATCATCACTACCCTGATCAAGGGCGACGTGTTCGCCTGGGGACAGATCATGACCGGCGCCCTGCTCGGCGCCGCACCGCCGCTGATCATCTATGCCTTCCTGATGGACTACTACATCGCCGGCCTGACCGCCGGTGCGACAAAGGGTTGAACTCAATGGCTGACGTCACGTTGCGTAAGGTTGTGAAGCGTTACGACGAGGTCGAGGCGGTGCGCGGCATCGATCTCGACATCGCCGATCATGAATTCGTCGTGCTGGTGGGACCGTCGGGCTGCGGCAAGTCGACCACGTTGCGGATGATCGCGGGGCTCGAGGATATCACCGACGGCGATATCATGATCGGGGGCGACGTCGTCAACGACGTGCCGCCGAAGGACCGCGACATCGCGATGGTGTTCCAGAACTACGCGCTCTACCCGCATATGACGGTCGCGGAGAACATGTCGTTCGGGCTGCGGCTGAAGCGCTATCCGAAGGCCGAGATCAAGACCCCGGATCGACGAGGCCGCCCGCATGCTTGATATCGTCGAGCTGGTCGACCGCAAGCCGAAGCAGCTGTCCGGCGGCCAGCGCCAGCGCGTCGCCATGGGCCGCGCCATCGTGCGAAACCCCAAGGTGTTCCTGTTCGACGAACCGTTGTCGAATCTCGACGCCAAGTCGCGGGTGCAGATGCGGATCGAAATCAAGAAGGTGCATCAGAAGGTCCGCACCACCACCGTCTACGTCACCCATGACCAGGTCGAGGCCATGACGCTCGCCGACCGGGTGGTGGTCATGAACCATGGCCGGATCGAGCAGATCGGCACGCCGAACGAACTCTATCACAATCCGGCTACCCGCTTCGTGGCGGGCTTCATCGGTTCGCCGGCGATGAATTTCATGACCTGCAGGCTGGAGGACGTCGGCGGCAAGATGCATATCCGCCTGACCGATCGCATCGCCTTCCCGCTGCCGCCGGCCCGCGCCGAACGCTACAAGACCATCTCGCGAACCGACAAATTGCTGCTCGGTATCCGGCCTGAACATATTACCGAAGCCAGGCCGCATGCCGAGCCCGGGGTGGAGCCCTTCGATGTGACGCTGGATGTGATCGAACCGATGGGCATGGAGACGATGATCTATTTCATCATGGAGGGCGCCGAGATCTGCGGACGGGTCAGTCCCAATGCCGATGCACGCGCCGGCGCCCCGATGCGATTGGCGATGGACCTCAACAATATGCACCTGCTAAATGAGGCCACGGGCGCCGTCATTTGACGGCCGCACAACGAAAGAAGCAGGGGCGCGGGAATGACCACCACCACCAACAAGAAAAAAATCTTCATCACCGAGTCGTTTTCGCAAGCCGGAAGAGTGCTACTGCAGGAACGCGACGACCTCGACCTCGTCGAATTTCCGAACATGATCTCCGCCGCGGATTTCGAAGCCAAGCTCAGGGAACATGCGCCGGTCCACGGCGTGGCGCTCGGAGCCACCCGGTTCGGCGAGCCGGAGCTGGTGGCTTCCGGCGACATGAAGGTGGTGACCCGGATCGGCGTCGGTTTCGACGCCGTCGACGTTCCCGCGCTGAGCCGCCGCAAGGTCCCGCTGATGGTGGCGGGCACCGCGAATTCGCCATCGGTCGCCGAACAGGCGCTGTTCATGATGCTGATGCTGGCCAAGCGCGCCGTCGAAATGCATTCCATCGTCAAGGACGGTAAATGGGCCACCCGGCTCGGCCTGCTGCCCTACGACCTCTACGGCAAGACCGTGCTGATCGTGGGATTCGGCCGCATCGGCACCCGCACCGCCAAGCGCTGCCTTGCCATGGAAATGAACGTGCTGGTCTACGATCCCTACAAGCCCGCCGCCGAAATTGCGGCCGCTGGCTGCGAGCCGGTCGCCGATCTCGATGCGGCGCTGCCGCGCGCCGATTTCGTCAGCATCCACTGCCCGAAAAACCCCGAAACGGTCGGGATGTTCAACGCGGCGCGGCTGCAACGCATGAAGCCGACCGCCTATCTGATCAACACCGCGCGCGGCGGCATCGTCGATGAACCGGCACTGTATGACGCACTGTCGTCCGGCAAGCTTGCGGGTGCTGGCCTGGATGTGTTCGAACAGGAGCCGCCGCCCTCGGGCCATTCGCTGTTCGCGCTTCCCAATGTCATCATGGCGCCGCATGTGGCGGGCGTGACGCGGGAGGCGGTCGACCGGATGAGCGAGCAAACCGCGCGCAATATCCTGAGCGCGCTCGACGGTCAGCCGCTGCGCCAGAACGTCATCAACCAGGACGTGCTCGGCTGAACCGGAGGCTGCGGCCTCCAACCTCGAACGACCGCTTCGCCACTTCAGCGACTCCACGGATATCGCCATGGCCTTCAAGGAATACGGCAGCTATGACGGGATCGGCCTTGCCGAACTCGTCCGGACGAAGCAGGTCAGCGCCGGGGAATTGCTGGACGAGGCCATCGCCCGCACCGCAAGGGTCGATCCGCAGATCAATGCGGTCGTGGTCAAGCATGAGGATTTTGCGAGGCGGCAGATCGACAAGGGGCTTGCGGATGGTCCCTTCACCGGCGTGCCGTTCCTGCTGAAGGATCTGGAAAATCTCGAGGGCACGCGGACGACTTTCGGCGCCAGCGTCTACAAGGACAATGTCGCCGACCACAGCGGCACCCTCGCCCGGCGCTTTCTCGACGCCGGGCTTGCGATCTTCGGCAAGACCTCCAGTCCGGAATTCGGTCTGATGCCGACCACCGAGCCGCGCCTGTTCGGGCCGACCCGAAATCCGTGGAATCTGGCGCATTCGTCGGGCGGGTCGTCCGGCGGCGCGGCCGCGGCGGTCGCGGCGCGCATCCTGCCTGTCGCGCATGCCAGCGATGGCGGCGGGTCGATCCGGATTCCGGCCTCCGCATCCGGCGTGTTCGGATTGAAACCGACCCGCGCGCGCACCCCGCTCGGACCCGATCGCGGCGAAGGCTGGGGCGGGTTTTCCTGCGGCCACGCCGTCAGCATCAGCGTGCGCGACAGCGCGGCGATGCTGGACGCGATCCACGGACCGGAGCCGTCGAGCCCCTATGTGGCGCCGCAGCCGCAACGGCCCTTCCTGGAGGAGGTCGGTCGCGATCCCGGCCGCTTGCGCATCGCTTTCACCGACAGGTCGCCCTATGGCGACGCCATCGACCCGGAAATCGCCGCGGCGACCCGCGGGATCGCAGCCCTGCTCGCAGGCCTCGGCCATGATGTCGAGGAGCGCGCGCCTGACCTGGCTGCCGATCCGGCGGCGGTTATGTCGACCATCGTGGCCGCCAACACCGCGCTTACCGTGCGGCAGACCGAGCAACGCTTCGGCCGCGCGATGACGTCGGACGATTTCGAGGTTTTGACGCTGGCGAGCGCGCGTAACGCGCAAAAGGCGACGGCGACCGACTATGTCGCCGCCCAACTCGGCGCGTTCCAGATTTCGCGCGCCCTCGCCGCGTTCTTCGAGAACTGGGATGTGCTGCTGTGCCCGACGCTGTGTTCGCCGCCGCTGCGGATCGGTGAGCTCAATACGATGTCGGAGGACCTGTCGCATATCGCCCCGATCCTGCGGCGCTACATGCCGGGGACCGCCATGTTCAACATGTCCGGCCAGCCCGCGATGTCGGTGCCGCTGGCCTGGAACGCAGCCGGATTGCCGCTCGGCATGATGTTTTCCGCACGCTTCGGCGACGAGGCAACCTTGTTCCGGCTGGCGGCGCAGCTGGAGCAAGCCCTTCCCTGGAAGGGCAAATTGCCTCCGGTTTGCGCCTAAACTGACAAAACTCAGCCTTATTCAAGAGCGAGGAAAGGAACTCGGGGCCGGCAGCGTAGTTTTCCTCTGTTGGCCTGCTACGTAATGCCCGGAGGCTTGAGATCTTGAATCAGAGCGACCCGACCGATCACGCGCTTGCGGCCATAGCCAGCATTCTCGATCATCCGGAAACCCAACGCGAGCCGGAGAAATTGGCGGTCGAGGAGCAGCCTGTCGCGCCCGTTGTGCCCGAGCCGATCGTGGCCGAGGGCTATTCGAAAGTCGGCCCCGGCCCGATGGCCGCGATCCGCTTCAAATGGACGGTGCGCCGCGAGGCCAACGACGAATATTATGTGGACGAGACCATCGGCGAGAATTCCGCGCCTGTCGTCAGCGGCCCGCTGGCGGCGGATGAAGCGATCAGGTTTGTGGACGAGCGTGCGAGCGAGGCGCGGGAGCGCTTCGAGCAGATCAGAAGCGAAATGTCCGGACGCGCCGCGGCGGCAAATCTTCTCCGCAAGGACGCCGGCGAAATGTGATTTTCGCGGGCCGGATGGATACCGCCGCCGAAACTTGACCGCGTCCGTCGCCGTCAGCCAGACTGGCTGCTCAAACGCCTGTTGAACCAAACCTGTTAGCCCACGACTCATAGCCATGAAAGTGATCCAGGTCACGTTGCAAGAGACTGTCGCAACGTACGGTGAATGCTGAGGTTTCACCTGCTCAGGAGGTCTTGATGAGAACGTTTTTTGTGATCGCCGCCTTTTTGCTGGCGAGCACCGCCGCGCAGGCGCAGTACACCTTCGACTACGGCGGACGCACCATTACCATCGATCCCGATCGCGGCACGGTTTCGATCCCGGGCGTCTACGACAACACCGGAAAGAAGGCGAAACGGTCGCGCGACAATCAGGACGCCGACCGGCCACGCAAACAGGCGCCGCAACAGGCCAAAAATGATCCGCAGGCCCCGGCTGCCGCACCAGCACCGTCCCAGCAGGCCCCGGCGCCTGCCACTACGGCAGTCGCGCCTGCGCCGGCTCCCGCACCTGCAACTGCGGTAGCAGCCCCCGCCGCGACCGCGGCCCAGCCTCCGGCCAGCGCGCCCGCGCCGCAGAATCCACCGACCCGTGCTGCTGCCCCGCCAGCACCGGCGCCTGTCGTTGCGACGGCGCCCGCAGCACAAGCACCTGCTCCGCAACCGCAGGCAGCCGTCCCCGCCGCCGCGGCCAACTCGCCGCTCGGCATGTGGCTGACCGAGGAGAAGGAAGGCAAGGTCCGGATCGAGCAATGCGGCCCCAACCTCTGCGGCTATTCCGTCGACGCCAAGTCGAACCAGAACGGCGAGCAGGTGCTGATCAACATGAAGCCTGGCAAGGATTCCAAGTGGAGCGGGCGGATTCTGGATCCAAGCAGCGGCAGCACCTATGATTCGACGATCGCGCTGAAAGGCTCCGACCGGTTGCGGGTTCAGGGCTGCGCGTTTGGCGGCATGTTTTGCGGCGGCCAGACCTGGAGCCGGTTGAACTAGGCCGTAACTCCATCGGGTGCGGCCTGCCGCAACGGGCAGGCTTCGCGCAGCGTCAGGGATGAGGCCGCGTTCGCACGCATGGACACCAAAACAGCGCTTCCTGTCGACGTGACTGCCATCACATTCTGCGGCTTGCGGATGTGTGACCATGCCGGCGTCATCAAGGAAGACGCGCCATGGAACCGTATCGCAAAATACTCATCGCCAGCCGTATCCTGCTGCTCGCAGGCATGTCGATCGCCACGCCCGCCGCGGCCGCGACGTTCGATGGTGCCTGGAACGTTCAGATCGCCTCGACCAACGTGGCGTGCCCGAGCGGAACCAGCGTCTCGATCGGCATCAACAATGGTCAGGTCGCATCGACCAACGCCATGGTCACCGCGTCCGGCCGTGTCGCGGAAGCCGGCAACATCAGTGTAACGCTGAGCAGCGGCATGAAGCGGGCCGTCGGCTCGGGCCGCCTCACCGCGACATCGGGGTCAGGCACCTGGCGCGGCGCGATGTGCTCGGGCACCTGGACCGCGCAGCGGATGTGACCGACTCCTGTCCCGGACGCGGTGCAGCGCCTCTTCGGCGGTGCGCCGCAGAGCCGGGACCCACGGATCATCCAATCAAGAAGATGGGCCCCGGCTCAGCAGCGCACCGCTACGCGCTGCGCAGCGTCCGGGGCACGGAGATCGTCACCCGACCTTCGCCGCATATTCCTCGTCGGTCACCGGCTCCATCCAGTTGACGAAACTTCCATCCAGCGCTTCCTGCATCGCAACGTGGGTCATGCCATTGGCTGGCGAGGCGCCATGCCAATGCTTTTCGCCCGCGGGAATCCACACCACGTCGCCCGGCCGTATCTCATGGATTGGGCCGCCCTTGGTCTGGACCCGGCCGACACCCGAGAGCACGTAGAGCGTCTGTCCCAGTGGATGCGTATGCCAATTGGTCCGCGCGCCCGGCTCGAAGGCGACGCGGTTCGAGGCGACCCGCGCCGGGGCCTCGGTAGCGATGATCGGATCCTGCCAGACCGTGCCGGTGAAATGCTCCTTGGGCGCCCGGCGTGTCGGCCGCGATCCCGCGAGATAGATATCCATGGAGTCCTCCGCTGTTCGTTGCGCCCTGGTTATTTCTTCGAGGCGGCGTAGCGCGCCTTGGTTTCGGCGTTCATGGGGTAGAGGCCCGGCAATACCGCGCCGGCATTTACCTGATCGACGATCCAGGCTTCCATGCGCTCCTGCTCGGCGCCCTCGGCCAGAATGAGGTCGAGGAATGCCGCCGGGATCACCACGGCGCCGTCCTGGTCGGCGACGATGATGTCATTGGGGAAGATCGCGACCCCGCCGCAGCCGATCGGCTCGCCCCAGCCCACAAAGGTCAGCCCGGCGACCGAGGGCGGCGCGGCAAAACCGTCGCACCACACCGGCAGGCCGGTGCCGAGCACGCCCTCGAGATCGCGCACCACGCCGTCGGTCACCAGCGCCGACACGCCGCGTTTCATCATGCGGGCGCACAGGATGTCGCCGAAGATGCCGGCATCGGTGACGCCCATGGCGTCAACCACGGCGATGCAGCCCTCCGGCATGGCCTCGATCGCGGTGCGGGTCGAGATCGGCGACGACCAGGATTCCGGCGTCGCCAGATCCTCCCGCGCCGGCACGAAACGTAGCGTGAAGGCCGGCCCGACCAGCCGTGGCTGTCCCGGCCGAAGCGGTCGCGAGCCGCGCATCCAGACGTTGCGCAGCCCCTTCTTGAGCAGAACCGTGGTGATGGTGGCGGTGGACACGCGCGACAGGGTCGCGATCGCTTCAGGGGTCAGGGACATCGAACAATCGGCTCCGGTCGGGATGGATGGGCGGCGCATCTTGCGGGGCGCGGCCATCGCGTCAAGTGGCGTTGGCGCAGGGTCTGCATCGCGCAGCGCGACCATCATCCCTTATCACAGGTGCGGTGATTAATTTATTGAACTCGCAGGCTGATTTGCGGGAACTGAATTCCACTCCGGCGCAAAACGCGCTAGAGCAGGATATCCGCCGAAGAGTGATGAGGCCATGTCCGCGACGCTGCCCCCGCCCCGTCTTTTGCCCAGTGGCGACAGCGCCATCACGGTGGAATTCAGTCGCAACATCGATGACGCCGCCAACCAGCGCGTGCTGGCGCTCGACCGCACGATCGCGCGTGAACCGATCGCCGGCGTGACCGAGACGGTGCCGACCTATCGGTCCCTGCTGGTGCATTACGACCCCGTCCAGATCGGCTTCGACGCGCTGAGCGAACAACTCGCGGCGCTGGCGCAGCTGCCGGTTCCGCCTGCGACGACAACCCGGCGCTGGCGCATTCCCGTGGTTTATGGCGGCGAGCACGGCATCGACCTCGAGGACGTCGCCAGGACGTTGAACACCACGCCGGACGACATCGTGGCGCGGCATGTCGCCGGCGACTACCGGGTCGCCATGATCGGCTTCACGCCGGGCTGGTCCTATCTGAGCGGCCTGGAAAAATCGCTGCATCTGTCGCGGCGGCAAAATCCGCGGCTGCTGACGCCGGCCGGCACGATCTCGATCGGCGGCGTGCAGACCGGCGTGCAGTGTCTCGCCGGTCCGAGCGGCTGGCATCTGCTGGGACGGACGCCGGTCCGCACCTATCAACTGCATCGCGATCCGACCTTCCTGCTGGAACCCGGCGACGCCGTCACCTTTGCCGCGATCGATGCCAAAACTTTCGCGGACCAGGACCGCGCCGCCGAAGCCGGCGAGTTCGTCGCCGAATTGATTGCCGCATGACCAAACTGGTGATTTCAGCCATCGGACCCGCAAGCTCGGTGCAGGACGGCGGACGGCACGGCGCCCAGCGCTATGGTTTGACGCCGAGCGGCGCGATGGATCGGCTCGCACTGGCGGCGGCGAACGTTCTGGTCGGCAACGCGCCATTGGCGGCGGCGATCGAGATCGGTCCGTTTGGCGCGTCGTTCACCGCGCGCGACGGCGCGGTCCGCGTCGCCCTGGCGGGCGCCTCGCGCAATGCCGACATCTCCGGGCATGCCGCGGCATTCAACACTTCCATGACGCTCGCCGACGGCGAGACGCTGACGCTGGGCTTTGCGCGTGTCGGCTCGTTCAGCTACCTCGCGATCGAGGGCGGCATTGCCGGCGAGCCGATGTTCGGCAGCCTCGCGGTCAATGCCCGCGCCGGCCTCGGCAGCCCCTATCCTCGCCCGCTGCAAGCTGGCGACGAACTGCCGGCGGCAACCGCCAGCGGCACGGCCGAGCGGCGGATCGATCTTCCTGCTGAAATGGACGCGCCGATCCGCGTGGTGCTGGGTCCGCAGGATGACGAATTCGATGACGCGCAGAAGCAGCTGTTTCTGGACTCGGAATGGAAGATTTCGGCGACCAGCGACCGCATGGGCTACCGGCTCGAAGGCCCCGTGATCACACATCTGCACGGCCACAACATCGTCTCCGACGGCACCGTCAACGGCAGCATCCAGGTGCCCGGTAATGGCGCGCCGATCGTGCTGATGCCGGACCGCGGCACCAGCGGCGGTTATCCCAAGATCGCCACGGTGATTTCGGCCGATCTCGGGCGCTTCGCGCAGACCCCGGCCGGCAAGGGTTTCCGGTTCAAGTCCGTCAGCATGGCGGAAGCGCAGGCCGAGTTCCGGAAATCGGCCGAGTTCCTGCGCACCCTGCCCGACCGTCTCAGGCCGATCGAAAACTTTGATCTCAATATCGAAGCGCTGCAAGATGCCAACGTCGCCGGCGCCGCCGTCAGCGCCGTCGATGCCGCGACGTGGTCGCCGTAAACGAAATGCGAGCAAACAAGATGAAGACAGTCGATCTGAATTGCGATCTCGGTGAAGGGTTTGGCGCTTGGGAAATGGGCAATGACGCCGCCATGATCGAACTCGCCACCTCGGTCAATATCGCCTGCGGTTTTCATGCCGGCGATGCCGACATCATGCGCAGGACGGTGGAACTGGCGAAGGCGCGCGGCGTCAGCATCGGCGCGCATCCGGGCTATCGCGATCTGCACGGTTTCGGACGGCGGCCGTTTCCCGGCATGAAGGCGTCGGAGATCGAAAATCTCGTCGCCTACCAGATCGGCGCGCTGCAGGCGATCGCGACCGCGGCCGGCCACAAGGTGACGCATGTCAAGGCGCATGGCGCGCTGTCCAATGTCGCCTGCGAGGACGACATGACAGCCAAGGCGATCGCCTCCGCCATCAGGGCAGTCGACCCCAATCTGGTTTTCGTGGTGCTCGCCAACTCGAAACTGGTGCAGGCCGGCGAAGCCGCCAATTTGCCGATGGTGCACGAAGTGTTCGCCGACCGTGCCTATGAGGACGACGGCTCGCTGGTGTCGCGGCGCAAGCCCGGCGCGGTGCTGCACGACCCGGCTGATATCGCCGAGCGCGTGGTGCGCATGGTGCAGGACGGTGCGGTGGTCTCGGTCACCGGCAAGGCGATCAAGATGCGCACCGATACGGTATGCATTCACGGCGACACGCCGGGCGCCGTCGATATCGCGCAAGGTATCCGGCAGGCGTTGAAGGCGGCGAAGATCGACGTGGCGCCGTTCAAGGTGAGTTGAATCGTAGGGTGGGCAAAGCGTAAGGGTCGCGCGAATGCGCGTCCCGATAGCGTGCCCACCACAGCGCCGGCGCCAAGGGGAAAAAATGGTGGGCACGGCGCAAGAGGCGCCTTTGCCCACCCTACGATTTCAGAACGGATGAACCGTCAGTGTGCCGAACACGATGGCGGCGATCAGCGCCAGTGAACTGTAGAGCGCAGCGATATGAAAGCCGGTTCCGGTCTGTCGCGAAAGCTGGCGCGCGTGCAAGTGCAGGCGGGCTTCCGCCGATAGTTCGCGCATGGTCGATCTCCAACGCAGCATGGGCCGGTAATGAAAGGCCGTTTGCTGCCGGATGCAAGATGACCGGAAAAATAGCGATGCCGACGGCCAAATGGCGTGGCGTCGCAGCCTAAAATTCTCCGCCGGGGATTCCGGCGAGAATATTATTCGCTCCAATTCGATGCAGATTGACCGGTTCCATCAGTACACGTCCTGCTGGAACCGGCCCTTCTTCTTGAGATCGGCGACAAACAGTACCGCCTCGTCGGTCGAACGCGCGCCGAATTGCGCGACGATATCCACCAGCGCGCGCTCGACATCCTTCGCCATCCGCTTGGCGTCGCCACAGATGTAGATGTTCGCACCGTCGGCCAGCCAGGTCCACACCTCGCGGCCGAGTTCGCGCATGCGGTCCTGCACATAGAATTTCTTGTCGCCGTCGCGTGACCATGCCAGCGACAGCCGCGTCAGCAAACCCGATGTTTTCATCGCATTCAGTTCATCGGCATAAAAGAAATCGCAGTCGCTGCGCTGATGGCCGAAGAACAGCCAGTTCTTGCCCTGCGCGCCGGTCGCCTTGCGGTCGAGCAGGAAGGCGCGAAACGGCGCGATGCCGGTGCCGGGCCCGATCATGATGATCGGCACCTTGGGATCCTGCGGCAGCGCGAAGCCGTGGGCCTTCTGCACATAGACCTTGAGTTCGTCGCCGGGATTGATGCGCTCGGCCAGGAAAGTCGATGCGAGGCCGATGCGCTTGCGCTTGCCGATCACGTAGCGCACGCAGTCGACCGTCAGCGACAGTTTGCCGGGCGTCGCATTGTGCGACGAGGAGATCGAATAGAGCCGCGGCTGCAGCGGCTCCAGCGCCTCGACGAAGGCTTCGGGATGCGGACGCACGCCGGAAAATTTCTGCAGGGCCGCCATCACGTCGAGGGTGGCGGCATCGCCGTCGGGATCCTCGCCCTGCGCCAGCGCGCGCGCCTTCTCGCGCTGCGCGCCGCCGGTTATGTAGGAAATGAGTTCGAACAAGCTGTCCGGCGCCGGCGCCAGCGAAACCTCGTCGGTCAGCATCTCGCGCAGCGTCTTGCCACGCACCTTGGTGGTGTGCGAGGCGCCCAGCAAGGCAATGATCTGGTCGACATGGCCAAGATCGTTGCGCGCGAAGATGCCGAAGCTGTCGCCGACGACATAGTCGAGGCCGGCGCCGGAGAGGTCGAAATCGATATGCCAGGTTTCCTTTTCCGATCCGGCCTTGTTGAGCAGCCGGCGCGACAGGAAGGTGGCCGCGACCGGATTGTCGCGCGAACGGCCGGGCTCCGCCGTGACGGAGGCTGCCGCAGCGGGAGCCGCCGCCACCGGGCCGGATGACGCCGCCGGCGCCTTTTCCAGCTCCTCGTGCAGCGTCTTCAGCATCCGGGCGGTTTCCTTGCCGCCGGGGACGCAGAGATTGAGACGCGGCTCGGCTTTGCTGGCGATGGCATCCGAATAATCGTGGCAATTGTAGCCGCACTGGCCGCAATCCTGCTGGGCCATCGCCGCCATCATGCGCCGGCGCAGCGGCCGGCCTTCGGCCAGTTTCATGCGGTCGGCGATGGGCATGGTCTGGTCGTGCCAGGGCGCCTCGCCATCGTCGCCATCGCCCTGCAATACGGCAGCACCCTGCTCCGACGTGAGCGGCGCCGGACCGCCATCCGTCAGCAGCCCGGCAAAAAAGCCGTTCAGCCAGGATCGCTGCGCATCGGAGAACGGTGCGCTGGAGGGAATGATCTCGATCTTCGGAGGCGGTGTCATCTGGTTCATGAGGAAACCTCGGCATCGGCCAATTTGCGCAGCGTCTCGCCATCATGGCGGCGCGCGAAGGTCAGGAACGTCTCGTCGGGCGAGGTGCGATGGGTGACATAGGCTTTCAGCAGCCGCTCGACATAAACAGGTGCATCCTCCGCCGTGACGTCACGAAACACCTCCTGCCCCATCTCGGCGTCGGGACCGAAACCGCCCCCGGTGAAGACATGAAAGCCATCGACGGTGTCGTCGCCATCGCCGACTGCGATACGCGCGCCGACCATGCCGATGTCGCTGATGTAGTGCTGCGCGCAGGAATGATGGCAGCCGGTGAGATGGATGTTGATCGGGGTCTCGATCGGTACCCTCGGGTCGCACCAGTCCGCGATCCGGGCGGCGGTGCGCTTGGTGTCGGCATTGCCGAACTTGCAGCCGGCGCGGCCGGTGCAGGCAATCAGCCCGGCGCGGATTTCCGAGGTTTTGATGGCAAGTCCGATGCCCTCGATCGCGGCCGTGGCCAGCGCCACCTTGTCGTCGGGCACGCCCGAAATCAGCAGGTTCTGCCAGACCGTGAGGCGGATATCGCCGTCGCCAAGGTCTTGCGCGATTTTGGCGAGGCCGCGCATCTGTTCGCAGGTCACCTTGCCCAACGGCAGCGCGACGCCGATCCAGTTCAGGCCGTTCTGCTTCTGCCGGTGCACGCCGATATGAGCTGATCGGTCGAACACCGGACGGGGCGCGAGCGCTTCCGGCGGCACGCGGGTGAACGGATGCCCGAGCTTTTCCTCGACCAGGTCGAGGAATTTTTCCATGCCCATGCCGTCGATGACGTATTTCAATCGCGCCTTCAGCCGGTTGGTGCGGTCGCCGAGGTCGATGAAGACGCGGACGATGGCGTCAGAAACCCTGGTCGCATCGGCCGGCTTGACGATGATGCCGGTATCGGTCGCGAAATCCTTGTGGCCAGTAATGCCGCCGATGCCGAGCTTGAACCAGACGCCAGGTTCGACATCAAAGCCGTCCTTGACCTCGACCGCGGCAAAGGCGATGTCGTTGGTGTCTTCCAGCACCGCGATCTTGCCGGCGCCGTCGAAGGCGACGTTGAATTTGCGCGGCAGCCCGGTCAGCGAACGGTCATTGAGGATGTGGTAGTGCCATTCGCGGGCGTATGGGCGGGTGTCGAGCAACTCCTGTGGATCGATGCCGGCCGTCGGGGTGCCCGTGACGTTGCGGATGTTGTCGGCGCCCGAACCGCGCGAGCACAGGCCGAGGTCCTGGATGCCTTCGATCAGCATCACCGCGTGCTTCGGCGGAATCTCGCGCACCTGCAAATTGGCGCGGGTGGTGACGTTGCTGAACGGGCCGCAGAGCGGTTCGATCAGGTCGGCAAGCCCGGAAAACTGCCAGTGCTTCATGATGCCGTTCGGAATCCGCAGGCGGCTCATATAGGAGTCCTGCGTCGGCCCGACATAGAACAGGCCGTAATAGCGCCAGCGGAAATTGTCCGCCGGCGACGGCCGCGCATCGGCCAGCGCCTGGTCCTTCAGCCGCGGATAGGCGTCGAACGGATGCTGCTCGCGCTTCCATTTTTCCTGGTCGACGAGCTTCTTGCCCGCGGCAAGCGTGCGGTCCTGCGCCTTGATGTGCGACGCTTCGGGGCCGGTCGGCTCCGCCGTCGCTTTCCCAGTGGCTGCGCCGCCGAGGCCGCGGCCGACCCGGCTGATCTGCAGGCCCGTCGTGAATCCTTCGAGGTAGCGTTTCTGCTCGTCGGTAAAGTCGACTGTGAGCGTTTCCAGTTTCATGGTGCGCGACGAAGCTCCTGCGGCCACCACGGGTGGCTTCAACGGAAAAGGAATGCGACCGCGTTCATGTCATACGAACCGGCCCACCAGCTTCGTTGCTGCGGAAATCCATCTTGGACGTAGGCCAGCGGGCATCTGCGACGGCTGGCTGCACTGCAACATTCAAGTTGCGTGCCATCCTGATTCTCAGGAGATGATAAATGTATTCAATGGGTTGCGTATTAGGATTGGAACCGGGCGATTGGCCAAACGGCTGATTTCAAGCAGGTCGCCTAATAATTAGACGGTTCGCCCGGATGCCTAACATCCCTCCACGCGCCACCTCAGGGCTTCTGGCGTCCGATCTTGAACGCCGCCAGATGGCCGGCAATGTCGTTGGCATCGAACGCTGGCCCGGCGAAGGCGCCGATCCCTTCAGAGGCTCCGGTTGGCTTTGCCTCGCGTCCGAGGGCTGCGTCGTACAGGTCCGGCCTGAACACCGCCATGGCCACCTTCAGCGCCTCGGGGCTGACCGTCGTCTGCCCCCACCGCACCATCTGGGCGTAGAGCCAGGCTGCCTGCGCGGGATCGGGCCGTGCCGCGCCCTGCCGCCCCACCAGCAGATAGCGGTTGCTCTCGCGCATGGTTCCGTCAGGGGAAATCTTCAGGCGGCCGTCGAGCGTTCGCTGGATCACCTCCGGATCGACACCGATACGTTCGGGGGCGCTGAGGAGGCGTGCCGCCTCGGCGCGGTTCTGCGGCTGCTCGATATATTCGGCGGCGCGATCGTGTGCCCGGACCAGCGCGGCCAGCACGGCCGGATTCTTCTCCGACCAGTCCTGCCTGACCGCCAGTACTTTTTCGACCGCGCGGACCAGAATGTCGGCGACGAAATGCAGGATATGGCCGACGCCGAGATCGACCGCGATCGAATTCCAGGGCGCGCCGACGCAGAAGGCGTCGACATGACCGTTGGCGACACTGTCCACCATATAGGGCGGCGGCAACACCACCAGACGAACGTCCTCGTCGGGATCGACGCCCCCGGCGGCCATCCAGAACCGCAGCTGGTAATTGTGGGTCGAGAACGGAAACGTCATGCCGAAAGTGAGCGGTTCGGCGCCGCTTTTGCGCCGGGCCGCGACCACGCGGGCCAAGGCCAGCGCCGTCGCCATCGGGTCGAACGGATCGCCTGACAACTCCGACATGATCGCCGCATGCAACGCCGGCGATACCGTGATGGCATTGCCGTTGAGCCCGAGATTGAACGGGGCCACGATCGGCACCTTGACGTGTCCGAGCCCGAGGCTGGAGGCGATCGCGACCGGCGCCAGAAGGTGGGCCGCGTCGAACAGGCCGATATTGAGCTTGTCGCGGACGTTGGACCACGACACTTCGCGGACCAGCGTGACATCGAGCCCTTCGGCCGCGCAAAACCCCTTGTCGACGGCGACGATCAGGGCCGCAGCGTCGACCAGCGGAATGAAGCCTATGCGCAGCGGTTTGGTCATTTCAGCAACTCCGAAGCGGTCAGGATCGACTGCGCGATCTCGCCGATTTTCTTTTTCTCGCGCATCGCGGTGGAGCGCAGCAGCACATAGGCCTCGTCTTCGGTGAGGCCCTTCAGTTTCATCAGGATGCCCTTGGCGCGGTCGATCACCTTGCGGTCCTCGAGCGCGGATTTGGCGCGATCGAGTTCGTCCTGCAGCTTGGAAAAAGCGTTGAAGCGCGAGATGCAGAGGTCGAGGATCGGCTTGATCCGCTCCTTCTTCAGGCCGTCGACGATATAGGCGGAAACGCCGGCATCGACCGAGGCCTGGATCGAGGCCGAGTCGCTCTGGTCGACGAACATCGCGATCGGCCGCCGCACCGCGCGGCTGACCTGGAACATCTGCTCCAGAACGTCGCGGCTGGGGTTTTCCAGGTCGATCAGGATGACGTCGGGGTCCAGCGCATAGACCCGGGCCAGGAGATTGTGCATCTCGCTGATATGCGTGACGCCGGTAAAGCCCGCCTCCCGCAGCCCCTCTTCGAGGATCGCTGCGCGGATCGGGCTTTCGTCAACAATGACGATTTTGGGAGACGTCTCGGAGCCCATCGATCACTCGCATTTCCGGCAAAGCACCTCTTAGCACGCCCGAAGCCGGCTTAAAGCCTTGTAATTATGGACAATTGGGACTAGCTCCTGCCCATCAATCAGGCAGATCCGACATGAACCAGGCCGCCGCGCCCAAAGTCAGCTTTGTTTCCCTGGGATGTCCCAAGGCGCTGGTGGATTCCGAGCGGATCATCACCCGGCTGCGTGCGGAAGGCTATGAACTGGCGCGCAAGCATGACGGCGCGGACATCGTCATCGTCAACACCTGCGGTTTTCTCGACAGCGCCAAGCAGGAATCGCTCGGCGCGATCGGCGAGGCGATGGCCGAGAACGGCAAGGTGATCGTCACCGGCTGCATGGGCGCGGAGCCCGAACAGATCGAGGCCGCCTACCCCGGTGTGCTCTCGATATCGGGGCCGCAGCAATATGAAAGCGTGCTGGCCGCCGTGCATCGTGCGTTGCCGCCGGTGCATAATCCGCACCTCGATCTGGTGCCGCCGCAAGGCGTCAAGCTGACGCCGCGGCACTACGCCTATTTGAAGATTTCCGAAGGCTGCAACAATCGCTGCAGTTTCTGCATCATCCCGAAACTCCGCGGCGACCTGGTATCGCGGCCGGCGGGCGAGGTGCTGCGCGAGGCGGAAAAACTGGTCACGGCCGGCGTCAGGGAATTGCTTGTGATCTCGCAGGACACCTCGGCCTACGGCGTCGACATCAAATATGCCGACAGCCCCTGGAAGGATCGCCAGGTCCGCGCCAAATTCTTCGATCTCGCCAAAGAGCTCGGCGAGCTCGGCGCCTGGGTCCGGCTGCAATATGTCTACCCCTACCCGCATGTCGATGAAGTCATCGGCCTGATGACCGAAGGCAAGGTGCTGCCGTACCTCGACATCCCGTTCCAGCACGCCAGCCCGGAAGTCCTGAAAGCCATGAAGCGCCCCGCGGCGCAGGACAAGACGCTGGCGCGGATCAAGAAGTGGCGCGAGGAGTGTCCGGAGCTAACGCTGCGCTCCACCTTCATCGTCGGTTTCCCCGGCGAGACCGATTCCGACTTTGCCCATTTGCTCGACTGGCTCGAGGAAGCCGAGATCGATCGCGCCGGCTGCTTCAAATACGAGCCGGTCGCAGGCGCCACCTCGAACGCGCTCGGCAACCACGTGCCGCCGGAAATCAAGCAGGAGCGCTGGAATGCGCTGATGGCGCGGCAGCAGAAGATTTCCGCCCGCCTCCTGAAGCGCAAGGTGGGCACGCGGCAGCAAATCATCATCGATGAAGTCGGTCCGACCGTCTCAAAGGGCCGTTCGAAGGCAGATGCGCCGCAGATCGACGGCGCGGTCTACCTGTCGAGCCGCCGCCCCTTGAAAGTCGGCGAAATCGTCACCGCGAAGATCGAGCGCGCGGACCAATACGACTTGCACGGCAGCGTCGCGGGGTTTTGAATTTCCCGTCGTCCCTGCGAACGCAGGGGACCCATAATCCAGGTCGTCTGTTGTTGTCCAAGATGTCTGCATCCGTGCCGGAACGATAAGCCGCGGCGTATGGGTCCCTGCGTTCGCAGGGACGACCATGGAGAGATACCGAACGACACCGCTTGACAACCCGCGCCGTCCGGCTGTATGGCCGTGCGCCATGATCCTGAACCGGACCAACACCCGCGCCACTTTCCGTCGTCGCTCGCTCGACGATGATGGGTCGCGCCGTGTCCGACGACAACGCTGAAGCATAGGGATCAGCAACGTTTTCGAGAAGGCCGCACCCGCAAAGTGCGGCCTTCTCGCGTTTCGGCCCGCTTTGCTTCCCAACCCCGCCGAGGAGTTCGACATGAGCATCGCCACGCATTCGTTTGACGCATTGATGGAAATCACCTCCCGGCCGCCGACGGTTTTCGTCCGCGGCGAAGGCTCGTTGCTGTGGGACGACTCAGGCAAGCGCTATCTGGACTTCGTCCAGGGCTGGGCGGTCAATTGTCTCGGCCACTCGCCGCCAGCGATTGCCGATGCGTTGGCCGCGCAGGCAAAGCTGCTGCTGACGCCGAGCCCGGCGTTCTACAACGGCCCCAGCCTCGAACTGGCGAAGGCGCTCACCGATCACAGCTGCTTCGACCAGGTGTTCTTCGCCAATTCCGGCGCGGAAGCCAACGAAGGCGCGATCAAGCTTGCGCGCAAATTCGGTGCCCAGCACAAGAACGGCGCCTACGAGATCGTCACCTTCGAAGGCGGCTTTCACGGCCGCACGCTGGCGACGATGTCGGCATCCGGCAAGAAGGCGTTTGAACCGCTGTTCGAGCCGAAGGTATCGGGCTTTCCCAAGGCCAGGCTGAACGACCTCGACTCCGTCAAGCGGCTGATCTCTGACAAAACCATCGGCGTGATGCTTGAGCCGATCCAGGGCGAGTCCGGAGTCTGGCCGGCGACGGATGAATTCCTCAGGGAGTTGCGCGCGCTGACGGAGGCGCACGGCCTACTGCTGATCTTCGACGAGATCCAGACCGGCATGGGGCGCACCGGAAAGCTGTTTCACTACCAGCATGCCGGGATCGCGCCCGACATCATGACGCTGGGCAAGGGCATCGGCGGCGGCGTGCCGCTGGCGGCGTTGCTGGCGACGAACAAGGCTTCCTGCTTCGAGCATGGCGACCAGGGCGGCACGTTCAACGGCAATCCGCTGATGTGCGCGGTCGGGCTTGCGGTTCTCGCCGAGGTCAGCAAGCCGGAATTCCTGAAGTCGACGGCCGATGCCGGGCTGTTTCTGGAAAGCGAGTTGCAGCGGCTTTCGGCGCGGCATGGCCTCGGCGAGGTTCGCGGCCGCGGGCTGCTGCTGGCGCTCGACCTCAAGCACCCGATCGGTTCTTCGATTGTTGCGCAGGCCCTGGCGGACGGCATTCTGCTGAACTCGCCGCAACCGGACGCGCTGCGCTTCATGCCCGCGCTCAACGTTTCACGGGAGGAAATCGCGGAGATGATCGACGGCCTCGACGCGATCCTGACACGGATGGGGGCGGCACGGCGGGTGGCGTGAACGGTTACATACATCGTCGTTTGCGACTCAACGAGGCGCGCGTCAGCGCGCCTCGTCATTGCGAGCGAAGCGAAGCAATCCATTCTTCCTTTCCGCGGAGGCATGGATTGCTTCGTCGCATCCGCCTTCGCCCGAAGGCGGGCTTCGGCGGACAAGCGCGCTCCTCGCAATGACGGCTTTGATGCCCTACGGCTTCAGGATCGACGCGCCGGTCGTTGCTCTGGCTTCGAGTTCGGTATGCGCCCTCGCCGCGTCCTTCAGTGCATAGGCGTGGTTGATCGGCACGTGCAGCTTACCGTTGATGACGGCGGAAAACAGGGTGTCGGCGCCTTCCAGCAGGTCCGAGCGCTTGGCGATGTAGTCGTTGAGTTTAGGACGGGTCGCAAACAGCGAGCCGTGGTTGTTGAGTTCGGCAATCGAGAACGGCGGCACCGGACCCGAGGCGTTGCCGAAGCTCACGAACAACCCGCGCGGCTTCAGGCAGGACAGCGAACCCGGGAAGGTGGTCTTGCCGACGCCGTCATAGACGACGTCGCAGAGTTCGTTGCGGCTGATCTGCTTGACGCGGGCGACAAAGTCCTCCTCGTTGTAGAGGATGACGTGATCGCAGCCGTTGGCGAGCGCCAGATCCGCCTTCGCCTTGGTGCCGACGGTGCCGATGACATGCGCACCCATCGCCCTCGCCCACTGGCACGCCAAAAGCCCGATGCCGCCGGCCGCGGCATGAATCAGCACGCGATGGTGCGGCTCGACCTTGAACGTCTTGTGCAGCAGGTACCAGACCGTCAGGCCCTTGAGCATCAGGACGGCGCCCTGCTCGTAGGTGATGTGGTCGGGCAGCTTTACCAGCTTGTCCCAGGGAATGTTGCGTTCGGTGCTGTAGCCGCCGAGATTGAAATAGTAGGCGACACGGTCGCCGGGATGAAAATTGGTGACGCCCGGCCCCACCGCCAGAACCTCGCCGGCGGCCTCATTGCCGGCGATGAAAGGCAGCCCCGGCGCCTTGTAGAGGCCGGTGCGATAATAGACGTCGATGAAGTTCAGACCGATGGCATGCTGGCGGATGCGAACCTCGCCGGGCCCTGGCGCGGGCACGTCGACGGCTTCGTAAACCAGGGCCTCCGGGCCCCCCACCTTGTGCACGCGCACGGCCTTGATCATATCGAATTCTCCTTCGGCATTGCCTTGAAGCCGACCGAAAGCCATCGGGACTGCGTTGTCAACTCGCCGCGGTGGCAGCTATGCTTCCGGACTGGTCAGTAATTCGATCATGCCTTGAAAAACCCTACCATTCGGATCGCCGCGTCGCTCGCCACGATGTAGAGGGCGATCGCGCAGAGCCCGATGGTTACTGGTGTGCTTACATCAAAATCCCTTGCCAGCGCGAAGATCGCGAGCACCGCCCAGACGCCGATCAGCGACAACGTCAGGCCGCGCAGCCGAACGACGCGGACCGGATGCATCACGTGCAAGGGCACGAACGTCAGCACGATCAGAACCGCGACCATAAGGCTCCCCAGCCACGGCCGCGGATGCAGCAGGAACAGATAGAATGCCGCGGCGTTCCACAGCGCCGGAAAACCGCGAAAATGATTGTCGTCGGTCTTCATGCGACGATCGGCGAAATACAGCGCGCCGGACACCACGATGCCGGCGCCCAGCAGCGGCCCCATGACCGGCAATAGCATGCCGCTGGCGGTGATCGCATAGGCCGGCACGAAGACATAGGTGACGAAATCGACCACGAGATCGAGCACCTCGCCCGACCAGTTCGGCTGCAGGCGCACGACGTCGAACCGCCGCGCGATCGGACCATCGAGCGCGTCGACCACCAGCGCCAGCCCGAGCCACGCGAACATCGCCGCCCAGTGCTCGCGCACCGCCTCCAGCATCGCGAGCAGGCCGATGCCCGCCCCCATCGCCGTGAAGATATGCACGGAAAATGCAGCCGCCCGCGTTCCCGGCGATGCTCGCGGCGTAGAAACTGGCTGGTTCGACTCGTCCATCGGCCCGCACTGCTATCAGGAATTGCCGCGATTTGCACACCGGTGCTTGCGGCGTTCCGCCGCGCAAATCGAGGGGAACGTTCGATCAGGCGATGCAGACTTGAAAATGCCACCGGGAACGCCGATTGTCCCGCCATGAATGATGGATCCGGTACCCATGACGTCGTCGTGATCGGCGGCGGCCCCGCGGGACTTGGCGCAGCGATCGCTCTGGCGGAAACCGGCGCACGCACGGCGCTCGTCGCCCGCCGCGTACCCTATCCCGACAACCGCACCACGGCACTGCTGGGCGATTCCGTCGACCTGCTCGAACGTCTGGAGGTCTGGCCGCGCTGCGCCGACCAGGCGGCGGCGCTTCGCGTGATGCGGCTGGTCGACGATACCGGCCGCCTGATCCGGGCGCCTGAGGTCCGGTTCGCCTGCGAGGAAATCGGCCTTGACGTGTTCGGCTACAATATCGAGAACCGCGCACTGATCGAAGCTCTGGAACAGCGGGCCGCCGAACTGCCCGGTCTGGCGCGGTATGACGACGAGGCTGCGACGATCAGCCCTGACGACGTCGAGGTCGCCATCCAGACGCGCGCCGGCCGGTCACTGGCCGCACGTCTCGTGGTCGGCGCCGACGGGCGGCAATCATTGTGCCGCCAGGCAGCCGGCATCGAGGTCAGCCGCCGAAGTCTCAACCAGACGGCCCTGACCTTCAACATCCGCCATTCGCGGCCGCATCGAGATATTTCCACGGAGTTTCACACGCCGCATGGTCCGTGCGTATTCGTTCCCCTGCCCGGCGACCGCAGCAGCGTGGTGTGGGTCGCGGCACCCAGGGACGCCGAACGGCTGATCGCGTTGAGCGATGACGAATTGTCGGAGGTCGCGGAACGGCAATCGCATTCCATTCTGGGCCGCGTCAGCGTCGAGCCCGGGCGGCACATGTTTCCGCTCGGCATCGAACAACCCCGCCAGTTCGCCAAAGCGCGTACCGTGCTGGTCGGCGAAGCCGCGCATGTGGTGCCGCCGATCGGCGCGCAGGGCCTGAATCTGGGACTGCGCGACGCCGCCGATATCGCCGATATCGTGCGCGACGCGATGCTGGCAGGCGAAGACCCCGGCTCCCCGCAGGTGATCAAGCGTTACGATTCGGCGCGGCGCAGCGACGTCGCCAGCCGGACCTTCGCGATCGACGTGGCGAACCGCTCACTGCTCAGCGATTTTCTGCCCGTGCAATCGCTGCGCGCGGTCGGCATGCATCTGATCGGGTCGGTTGGCGCGATCCGCCGCCTGGCCATGCGCGAGGGCCTCGCGCCGTCGTGGCGGCGGTCGCGGGGTCACGGAAATACCAGCCGGCCGCTCTGAATGAACCACATCACGCTGGTCAGCGTGATCACGGAGGCGAATGTTCCGATCAGGACGGCGACCGACGCGGGCTCTACCCAGGTGTCGTGCTGCCGGGCGATCACGAACACGCTGAGCGCCGGCGGCAGCGCGGCCATCAGCACGGCGGTGGCTGCCCAGGGCTGCGCGAAGGGCCCGAACAGCAGCATCAATCCGAATACGGCGAGCGGATGGACCAGCAGCTTGATGGCGATGACGCCGGGCACTTCCCAGGGCACGCGACCGAACGGGCGCAGCGCCACCGTCACCCCGAGCACGAACAGT
>JBDRNF010000107.1:0-2994 GCA_043811435.1 Pseudomonadota bacterium | reverse complement strand
AACAGCAGCGGGGGCAGTGCAACGAGTGTCAACGCCAGATGAAATGCATTGACAATTCGCCTGGATAACCAGCGCCCGGACAACGCCGTCGCAAAAATCGGCGCGGCCAGAACAAACAGGGGCAGTTGATACCTGATCTGCCAGGGGTCCCATCGCAACACCGCGGCCCGGAGGATCAGTCCGGCCAGCAAGGCGATGAAGTAGGGAATCCGGCGCGCCGGATTCGAAGCTCTCCATCGTATCATCGTTGCCAGGAAAGCCAGGATCAGAAGCAGCGAATGAACCGAATTCGGACCGAAGTCCTCGTGAAAAACGTAAAGTCCGACCGGGGGCGCGCTCCCGACGAAGTGGCCATAGGAGGTCTGCCGTCGATTGGTATCGAGACCAAGGCTGGATGCGAGGGCTTCAACCGCCTGGTTCGAGCGCCGGTCGATCTCCGGAATGCCGACGTTGAAATTCAACATGCCATTGCGGATCAGGTTGTCGAGCGTCTGCCTGATTCCAAAACTTCCGTTGAGGGATTCCTGGGAAAGCCTCGACTCCATTCCCCGGTGGGCGTCCATAAATCTGCTCGCGGGAGGCCCCATCACCAGAATCAAGACGAGCGTCACGCCGGCGGCGCGGCTGGCCAGGGTGCGAAAGTCGACGCCCCTGCTCAATTCAAACGCAAACCATACGGCGAAGCCGAAGCCGCTGATGTAGCCCGTCGGCTTCACAATTCCGCTCAGCGCCGCGGCGCTGGCAGCCGCAAGCACCAGACCGAGCGATGCCTTCGGGCGGGAAATCGCGTCGAGACCGAGGGTGACGAAGCATGCCAATAATGCGGCGACGACGTAGTCGTTCTGCGTGCTCGTGCTTTCGAGTATTCCGATCGGCAAACTGGCAACAAAGACCGAAGCGAGCCAGCCCTGCGCTTCGCTGCCGCCCAGCTGCCGCGTTATCCGGAAAACGATGGCCGTGCTGCAAACCATGCCGATCCACTGGACCAGCGAATAGAGGAAATCCGATCCGCTGATGACACGCAGCTGAAGCAACAGGATTTCGGCGAGCGGGCCATAGTCATTCTGCTTCATGGTCGCTGTCGGATAATAACCGAGAGACCGGTTCTGTATCCAGTGTTCGATGCGTGGCAGGTGGTAGGTCAGCGAATCCCAGTTGTTCGGCGCCGCCGTGCAGGCGATCAACAGCGTGATGCAAAGAATGAAGGCCAAAATCAGCGCGGGCAGCCCAACCGGCACTCGCCAGAATTCAACGGCTTTGGCGCGCACGCCCCAGAGCCGATAGAGCAGCCATCCATCGAGTGCGGTCCACAGCAACAGGAACGGCAGGAAAGCGATGGCATGAAACAATCCGAATATCTCGGTCGCCGCATAGCTCACAATGGTCCAGTAGAGGAACGCTTCCGCGATCGCACGCAGGCGGTCCGCGCCCTCCGAAAATCTCAAAAGCGCCATGGCCACGAGAAAGCCCAATGGCAGGATCAATGCGATATGCTTCAGAAACTCGACCAATGGCATTTTCCGGCATTATGCTTGCTGCCGTTCGGGAAGGGCATCGAACGCAAAATGATCTTTCCGGTCAACGAATAGTTTCAATCTTCACCAGGCAAGGAAGGCGTGAATGGCCGGGACAGGCCCGGCCATGACGACTGCAGTTGCGACAGCTATTTCTTCTTCAGCCGCGGCTTCTCGATTGCAGCGAGGTCGCACAGCGCGTCCACCATCGCCGAAAAATCCCTGTCCCCGAAGCCGCGGGCGCGGGCGGTGGAGAAGGCTTCGCGGGCAGCGGCGGCCATCGGCATCGGGACTTTCACCGCATTGGCGGCATCGATGATCAAAGTGAGGTCCTTGTGGGCGAGATCGATCGTGAAACCCGGCTCGATGTCGTCGATCAGCACCTTGCCCGGCCAGTTGATCTTGAGCTGGCCGTTGACCGCGGTGGTGCCGTAGAGCACGTCCAGCGTTCGTTCGAGGTCGAGCCCGAAGCGCTGCGACAGCGCCAGCGCCTCGGCGTTCATCTGGCAGGACGACACCGCGAGGAAGTTGTTGACCAGTTTTGTCTTGGTGCCGCTGCCGACCTCGCCGCAATGATAGATCGTGCTGCCCATCGCCTCGAGCAGCGGCTTGACGCGCTCGAAATCTGCAACCGAGCCGCCCACCATGAACAGCGATTCGCCGCGGTCGGCGTGGCTGGCGAGCCGGCCGACCGGCGCGTCGACGAAAGCGATGCCTTTGGCCGCGGCGGCTTTGGCCAGCCGGTCGGTGGTGCCGGGGTCGATGGTGCTCATGTCGAGGATCAGCGCGCCCGGCTTCGCGCTGGCGATGATGCCGTCGGCGCGAGAGACCACGTCGTCGACCACGGCGGAATTCGGCAGCATGGTGACGATGATGTCGGACTTTTGCGCCACTTCCGCGACGGTGGCGGCGCCACTGGCCTGCAGCAATTCCAGTTCGGCCACCGCCTCCGGATTGATGTCGTTGACCGTGAGGCGAAACCCCTTGCGGCAGAGATTGGATGCCATCGGCCGCCCCATCCGCCCCAGTCCAATGAACCCGACCTTTTCCATGCGTTTTCTCCGTGTTGTTGTTGGGGGCAGCGTTGCCACGCCCCGGCATCGATGTCAGGCGAGGTAGAGCTTTTTTGCGGTGGTGTAAAATGCGACTGCGTGAGTTATGGCAAGCTGCTTCGCTCCCCTCCTCCCACGCGCCCTTGCGCGTGGCGGGGAGGGGTCGGGGGTGGGGGGTCTATCAACGCACACGGCTGCCAGCGAATTTTGCCGTGACGCCCCCCACCCCCGACCCCTCCCCACCACGCGGCGAAGAGCCGCGCGGGAGGAGGGGAGAAGACTAGAACTCGCCATGGCCCTGCGGATCGACCAGGCGGTTGATGCGCTGGGCGGCGGCCAGTGCGAAGCGGACCGTCATGGCCTTGCGGGTCGGCGCCGGCAGGCGGTGTTCGGGCGCCTCGCAAGGCAGATGCGCGCCATAGGCGTCG
>JBDRNF010000106.1:0-9524 GCA_043811435.1 Pseudomonadota bacterium | reverse complement strand
TGTTACGCACCAGAGATAACTGCCGTCGGAACTCAATTTGCTAAGGAAAACGTCGTTCCCTCCGTTTGATGCCCTAAGGTCTCCGGTCGGTCCGGGGTCGAAGTCGGCCGTACCGTTGAAATAACCGGTCGTATACACGCTGTCATTTTCGCCTATTGCGACATCCAAAGTCTTGTCTTCATCAATTCCTCCCCAGGTCCGAGCCCAACCGTTGTAGGACACTACGGTGATTTCGGCAATCCGGTATGCCGTCAGATCGAGCCAGGGTTTATTCACAGGATCATTCTCATTGGCGACGACCTTGACGAGGCACTTGTAGGAGCCCGGAGGAGCGGATTTGGCATTGGGAACCGAGACCTGCCAGCTGCTGAAACCGGTGCTGTCCTGCTTCCAATCGGCGACAAGCTCACCGTCAAACAGTTCCGGGCATTCGATCGTCGGGGGTGTGTAGGTCGATTTTCCCTGCCAGTCGTAAACGTACGCGGTTAATAAAGTGTCCGTATCGCTAATTATTGGATCGCAGTCGACGGTAATTTTCCACGGTTCCTCGCAGTTTGCCTCCGGGGGAAACTGGGTCATTGGATCGGTTACCGGTTTCTCGAGTGGGGGCGCCCAGCACGCGTCGACTGCATACGCAAACATAATCGGTTCCGGAGTTTTCCGGATTTCATAGGTGACTGTTGTCAAAGTTCCCGTATAAAAAGCATTGCGCGTATTTGCCGAATCTGCGGTGATAAATCGTTTATAGCCGTTTAAAAGACCGTTTGGAGGTGTGGAAGATGCAAGCTTGCCCTTGATATAGCCCTGAAGACCACCGGGACCTCCTCCCATTGTTTCCCCATTGTATAGCGTGCTGTATCCATCGGCGTTAATAAGCTCGCAATCTCCGAGATTGTTGTCGGAAAAGGTCAGGCCTGAAATCGGAAATTCGTGACTGGCATTGAAAATCGCGATCCCCCGAACATCGAATCCCGTAAAGGACGCATCGGTGAACGGGTGGACGATACGGATACCCACAAGCCAAGTATTATTGCCTTGTTGAGTGAGTTTCACCAGTTTGAAGCAGGTCGAACAAGGGAATTTTTCCAGCCAGGAAAGGATGTTCCAGTGGTTGGCGACACCGCGAATCGGAGTCGATTCGAATATGATATTTTCGGGATCGGTCGAGTCGATATAGATAAGTTCGTACGACCACAGGAAGTGCCGAGTGTTGTCTGATTGTGTAAATTCCCCGACGGATTCCGGTCGGTTGTTATTACGGGTTGAATCGGGAGATGTAGGCGTGTTGGTATGCGAACACCCGGCAAGCATCGGCGCCATTAAGATGATGGGGACCATCCGTTTTAAAAGACTATGCATTTTTTACCTCCGTATAGCTTGCGGCAATCGATCAATAAGGATTATACCAAATTGCTGTTTAAATTGAAGAAATATTAGGAATCCGGAATATAATTTTACCCGGATTAAGAAAAACCCTTCGACTTGCATGCCGAAGGGTTAACTGGCGGAGTGGTAGGCCGTACAGGGATCGAACCTGTGACCCGCTGATTAAGAGTCAGCTGCTCTACCAACTGAGCTACGCACCCGGGCCAAAACGACGCGGTAACCGCGTCAGGTGCGGCTCTATAGCGAACGAGACCCCGGGTGTCCACCCCGCGGGGTTGCGAATTTTGTCCCATGGCAAGCTGCCTTCGGACGGCGGGTAAATTGCTTCCGCCGGGTGGTGGCGACGGCGCTGTGGCGCGGTGCTTGGTGGCTCCGTGGCGCTGCCCTCGGCCGCCTCGATCGAACATTGTGCCGCCGGACGCCCGACGGGGCGAGCGCCGCTTCGCGGCCGGGAGGAACGACAATATGAACCAGGCGGTGCGAATCGACCGCTACGCGCCCGACGGTGCCTATGCGTGGACGAGGCTCGGCATTTCGCTGGCGCTCGCCACGATCGGCGGCGTCGGCATGTGGGCGATCATCGTTGTGCTGCCGGCGGCGCAGGCGGAATTCGGCGCCGGGCGAGGTGAGGCCTCGCTCGCCTATACGGCGACGATGCTCGGCTTCGCGCTCGGCAATGTCGTGACCGGGCGGCTGATCGACCGGATGGGGTTCCGGGTGCCGGCTCTGGTTTCGGCGGTGCTGGTCGGGGCCGGCTTCATCCTCGCTTCGCTGGCGCCGTCGATCGGTGTGCTGGCGCTGGCGCAGGGGCTGCTGATCGGGGCGGGATCGTCGTCGACCTTCGGGCCACTGATCGCCGACATCTCGCACTGGTTCGACCGGCGGCGCGGCATCGCGGTGGCAATCGCCGCCTGCGGCAACTACCTCGCCGGCGCGCTGTGGCCGATGGCGATGCAGCCGCTGCTCGCCGCCTATGGCTGGCGCGGGACCTATCTCGTCATCGGCATCGTCTGCCTGGTGACGATGATTCCGCTGGCCATGCTGCTCGGCCGGCGGCCGCCACACCAGACGGGTGGAGCGGTGCGCGCGCCGGCGGTGAAGGAGATCGGCCTGTCGCCGGGCGCGATCCAGGCGCTGCTCGTCGTCGCCGGGCTCGGCTGCTGCGTGGCGATGTCGATGCCGCAGGTGCATATCGTCGCCTATTGCGCCGACCTCGGCTACGGCGTGGCGCGTGGTGCGGAGATGCTGTCGCTGATGCTCGCGACCGGCATCATCAGCCGTCTGGCCTCCGGTTTCCTCGCCGACCGGATCGGCGGCATCCGCACCATCCTGATCGGCTCGGTGCTGCAGGGTCTGTCGCTCCTGTTCTACATCCCCTTCGACGGGCTCGCCTCGCTCTACGTCGTCTCGGCGATGTTCGGGCTGGCGCAGGGCGGGATCGTTCCGAGCTACGCCATCGTCGTGCGCGAATACATGCCGGCGAAGGAGGCCGGCCAGCGGGTGGGCATCGTCATCATGGCGACCATCCTCGGCATGGCGCTGGGCGGCTGGATGTCGGGCTGGATCTACGACCAGACCGGTTCCTACGCGGCGGCGTTTCTCAACGGCATCGCCTGGAACCTCGTCAACGTCACCGCGATGACGCTGCTTTTGTGGCGCTCGATGCGGGGAAGGCCGGCTATGGCCTAGACCAAGATGAGGTCGGATTGAACCGTTCTGTTTCCCGATGGTGAGGCGATCCGCCAGGAAGGCGGCGCAGGCCGTGCTGGTGGCACGGCCCAGTCCGCCTGACGCCGCGGGCGTCCGCCAGCGGGAAACCCTTCGGGCCGGGTGAATTCGCGCCAAATCCTTCGGTCTTCGGACTTGGCCGTGCCACCAGCACGACCGCGCCGAAGACCTCGACCTTGGCCCGAATTCCCTCCGGCAGAGCGGTTCAATCCGACCTCATCTTGGTCTAAAGGGCGCGCACCGTCACCGGCGCGGGCTTCTCGATCTCCAGCGAATTGCGCAGCGGCAGCCCGAAGCCGTCCGCCTCGATCTCGAACACGTCGCCGGGGCCGGTGCGGATGCCGTCGGCAAAGGACAGTGTCGCGGTGCCGAACATGTGGACGTGGACGTCGCCCGGTTGCCGGAACAGCCCGTATTTGAAGTGGTGGTGTTCGAGGTTGGCGATGGTGTGGGACATGTTGTCCTCGCCCGACAGGAACGGCTTTTCCCAGATGGTCACGCCCTTGCGCCGGATGCGCGAGCGGCCGCGCACGTCGGCGGGCAGGGGGCCGACCAGCAGTTCCGGGCCGAAGGCGGCATTGCGAAGCTTGGAATGCGCCAGATAGAGGTAGTTGACGCGTTCGGTGACATGGTCGGAGAACTCGTTCGACAGCGCGAAGCCGACGCGGAACGGCGTGCCGTCATCGCCGATGACGTAGATGCCGGCGATCTCGGGCTCTTCGCCCGCGTCCTCGGCGAAGGCGGGCGAGATAAGGGCCGCTCCGGGCGCCGCGACCATCGACCCGTTGCCCTTGTAGAACCATTCCGGCTGGACGCCCGGCGCGCCGCCGCCGGGCTTGCCGCCTTCGAGGCCCATGCGAAACATCTTCATCGAATCGGTCAGCGTCTCCTCGCCGGTCTCCAGCTTCTTGTGCATGGCGTCGCGCGCGGACGCCGAGCCGAGATGGGTCAGGCCAGTGCCTGTGAGGTGCAGGTGGGCGGGATCCGGGTGGTGGATCGGCGGGCGCACGCGGCCCTGGCGATAGGCGAGCTCGAGGTCGACGTCGGCGCCGAGGCCGCGCTGCAGCACGAGTTCGGCCAGTCCCTTGTTGGTCCGCGCGGCTTCGAGCGCCAGCGCATAGACGGACGCGGCACCCTCGACGAGGCGCACACGGTCCTCGTGCCGCGCCAGCACCCGGATGCGGCCGCTCTCGTCGACGATCTGGGACAATAGCATTTGTCGTTTCCTTCCCGTTCGCCAGGTCTTCCCGGCAAAGCTCCGCAGTTCGCGGGGCACCATGGCACCGCCGCGTCCCAAGCCGGGCTCGTGCAAATCCTCACAAGGCGGTTTCGGTCTTCCTCCCGAAGCTTACGCCTTCTTCTTGTTGTAGAGATCGAAGGCAACCGCACCGAGCAGCACCAGGCCCTTGATGACCTGCTGCCAGTCGATGTTGATGCCCATGATGCCCATTCCGTTGTTCATCACGCCCATGATGAAGGCGCCGATGACGGCGCCCGCGACCTCGCCGACGCCACCCATGGCGGACGCCCCGCCGACGAAGACCGCGGCGATGACGTCGAGTTCCATGCCGGCGCCCGCCTTCGGCGTCGCCTGGTTGAGCCGGGCGGCATAGATCAGGCCGGCCAGACCCGCCAGCGCTCCCATGATCGAGAAGATGTAGAAGGTCAGCCGCTCGGTGTTGATGCCGGAGAGCGCCGCCGCCTTGATGTTGCCGCCCATCGCGTAGATGCGGCGGCCGAAGGTCATCCGCTTGGTCAGGAAAACGAAGCCGGCGATCAGCACGCCCATGACGATCAGCACGTTGGGAAGGCCGCGGTAGGAGGCGAACTTGTACATCAGGAACAGGATGACGCCGGCCAGCACCGCGTTCTTGACGATGAAGAAGGCGAAGGGCTCGGCCTCGTAGCCGTGGCTTTCGCGGTTGCGGCGGCTCTTCAGCGCGAACCAGAGCATCAGCGCGACGATGATTATGCCGATGATCATCGTCGTCGCGTGCAGCACGATGCCGGTGCCTTGGGTCGGCGCGCCTGACGTGTTGGGGGTGGGCGCGACGATCGTCCAGGGACCGATGAAATCGGGGATGAAGCCGGCCGAGAGCATCTGGAACTCGGTCGGGAAGGGGCCGAGCGAGCGACCGCCGAGCAGCCACAGGAGCAGGCCCTTGAACACGAGCATGCCGGCCAGCGTGACGATGAAGGACGGGATCTTCATGTAGGCGACGAAATAGCCCTGCGCGCCGCCGATCACGGCGCCGAGCGCGATGCAGATCGCCGCCGCGAGGAACGGGTTGAAGCCGTAATCGACCATCAGCACCGCCGCCGCCGCGCCGACGAAGCCGGCGACGGCGCCGACGGAGAGGTCGATGTGACCGGCGACGATGACCAGCAGCATGCCGAGCGCCATCACGACGATATAGGAGTTCTGCAGCACCAGGTTGGTCAGGTTGACCGGCTTGAACAGGATGCCGCTGGTGGTGAACTGGAAGAACAGCATGATCGCGATCAGCGCGATGATCAGGCCGTATTCGCGCAAGTTCGACTTGATTGCGTCCTGCGCCGAGGCCTTGGCGGGGCTGACGGTCGGTGCCGCGGTTTCCGTGCTCATGAAGCTGCCCTTTCCAACTGTTCCTCCCGGGTCTGGCCGCGCATGATCGCCCGCATGATCTTTTCCTGGCTGGCCTCCGCCGCCGGCATCTCGCCGACGATGCGGCCTTCGTTGAGCACGTAGATGCGGTCGCAGATGCCGAGCAGTTCCGGCATTTCCGACGAAATCACCAGCACGCCCTTGCCCTCTGCCGCCAGCTTGCCGATGATCGTGTAGATCTCGTATTTCGCGCCGACATCGATGCCACGCGTCGGCTCGTCGAGGATCAGCACGTCAGGGTTGGCGAACAGCCACTTCGACAGCACGACCTTCTGCTGGTTGCCGCCCGAGAGGTTGCCGGCGATCTGGTAGACCGAAGACGAGCGGATGCTGGTCTTGCGGCGGTATTCGTTCGCCACCTTGAGTTCGCCCATGTCGTCGATCACGCCGGCCTTCGAGGACACGGCCGGCAGGTTGGCGATCGTGACATTGTGCTTGATGTGGTCGATCAGGTTGAGGCCGTAGACCTTGCGGTCCTCGGTGGCATAGGCGAGGCCGGCTGCGACCGCCTTGTTCACGGTCGACGTATCGGCCTTCTTGCCGTGCAGGAAGACCTCGCCGGTGATGTTGACGCCCCAGGACTGGCCGAACACGCTCATGGCGAATTCCGTGCGGCCCGCGCCCATCAGCCCGGCAATGCCGACGACCTCGCCCTTCTTCACGTGAAGGTCGACGTTCTTGATCACCTGCCGCTCCGGATGAAGCGGATGGTAGACCGACCAGTTCTTCACCTCGAAGATCGTCTCGCCGATCCTGGGGTCGCGCGGCGGATAGCGGTTCTCCAGCGCGCGGCCGACCATCGAGGTGACGATACGGTCTTCGGTGACGTCGGCCTTGTCCATCGTCTCGATCGTCTGGCCGTCGCGGATGACCGTGATCCTGTCGGCGATGCGTTTGATCTCGTTCAGCTTGTGCGAGATCATGATCGAGGTCATGCCCTGCGCCTTGAATTCGAGCAGCAGGTCGAGCAGCGCCTGGCTGTCCTTTTCCGAGAGGGAAGCCGTCGGCTCGTCGAGGATGAGCAGCCTGACGTCCTTGGCCAGCGCCTTGGCGATCTCGACCAGCTGCTGCTTGCCGGTGCCGATATTGGTGATCAGCGTGTCGGGGTCCTCGCGCAGACCCACCTTGCGCAGCAATTCGGCCGCGCGGCGGCGCACCTTGTTCCAGTCGATGATTCCGGCGGTCGCCTGCTCGTTGCCGAGGAACATGTTCTCGGCGATCGAGAGCATGGGCACCAGCGCCAGTTCCTGATGGATGATGACGATGCCGAGCTTCTCTGAGTCATGGATGCCGGTGAAGCGGCACTCCTTGCCTTCGAACTGGATGTCGCCCGAATAGCTGCCGACAGGATAGACGCCCGAAAGGACCTTCATCAGAGTCGACTTGCCGGCGCCGTTCTCGCCGCAGATGGCGTGGATGTCGCCGCGACGCACCTGCAGGCTGACATTCTCCAGCGCCTTCACGCCGGGAAACGTCTTGGTGATGTTGCGCATCTCGAGGATGATGTCGTCCAACGTCCTGTTCCCTCCGAGCTGCCTTCTTCTTCCCGTTGCGGGGAGAAGATTCCGGCAGGCAGATGAGGGGCGAGAAGAGGTCGAAGGCCCTCCGCTCGCGCTTCGGGCGTTCGTCGCTCGCAAAGCCCATTTTGGGGCTTTGCGTCTGCTTTGCAGACCTCTCCTCACCCCTCATCCGTCACTACGTGACACCTTCTCCCCGCAAGCGGGGAAAAGGAGAGGCGTCAGCCTACTTCAGGTCTTCGGCCTTGACATAGCCGGAGTCGACCACGACGGCCTGGTAGTTGGACTTGTCCACCGACACCGGCACGAGCAGGTAGGACGGAACCACCTTCACGCCGTTGTTGTAGGTCTTCTCGTCGTTGATCTCGGGCTTGCCGCCGGAGAGAGCGGCGTCGACCAGAGCGGCGGTGACTTTCGCCAGTTCGCGCGTGTCCTTGAACACGGTCGAATACTGTTCACCGGCGATGATGCCCTTGATCGAGGGCGTCTCGGCGTCCTGACCCGAGACGATCGGCCAGGGCTGGTCGGCCGAGCCGTAGCCGACGCCGCGCAGCGAAGAGATGATGCCGCGCGACAGGCCGTCATAGGGTGCCAGAACCGCGTCGACGCGCGCGCCGTCGGAGTAGTGGGCGGACAGGAGATTGTCCATGCGGGCCTGCGCGACCGCGCCGTCCCAGCGCAGCGTGCCGACTTTTTCCATGCCCGTCTGGCCGGATTTCACGACGAGGTCGCCCTTGTCGATCAGCGGCTGCAGCACGCTCATCGCGCCGTCGTAGAAGAAGAAGGCGTTGTTGTCGTCGGGCGAGCCGCCGAACAGCTCGATGTTGAACGGACCCTTCTTCTCCGGATAGCCGAGGCCCTGCAGGATCGAGTTCGCCTGCAGCACGCCGACCTGGAAGTTGTCGAAGGTGGTGTAGTAGTCGACATTGGCGCTGTCGCGGATGAGGCGGTCATAGGCGACGACCTTGGTGCCCTTGTCGGCGGCCTGCTGCAGGACGGCCGACAGCGTCGTTCCGTCGATGGAGGCGATGATCAACGCCTTGGCGTCCTTGGTCACCATGTTTTCGATCTGGGCGAGCTGGTTGGGAATGTCGTCCTCGGCATATTGCAGGTCGACGGTGTAGCCCATGCCTTCGAGCGCCGCCTTGAGGCTGTCGCCGTCGCTGATCCAGCGCAGCGAGGATTTGGTCGGCATGGCGATGCCGACGAGGCCCTTTCCCTGGGCGAAGGCCTGCGGGGCCATGGCCAGGATGCTTACGGCCGCAGCCGCCACGATTGTCTTCAGGAATTTCACGTCGTTCCTCCCTTTGGGTGGTGTGATGGACTGCCGCGCAGGTACTGCATCGGTGGCTGGGCGGCAGGGTAAAATGGGACGCGGCACATGCCGCTCTGGCGGGGCGCGGCCTGAAGCTCCTCCCGTCGCCCGGCGTCTTTCTTGGTGTCTGATCGCCGGGACCGCGCTGGGTGACGAAACTGTCGGCGAAAGCTATAACTGTCAAATGCAAAGTCCGGCGATTGGTATACCGAAACAGGTATGCGATCGGATCATGGGAGGGGATTTTGGCCGATCGGCAGGGATGGACCAATCCAGCCTGGGGAGGCGAGCGCAGCCGGGACGGCGAGGCATTGGCGAGGGGCGGGCTGAAAGTCGTCCACCTCCGCATGGTGGCGGCGCTCGACGAACATGGGCAGGTGAGCGCTGCGGCCTCCGTGCTCAATATCTCCCAGCCGGCGGCCTCCAGGATGATCGCCGAGATCGAGGCGATCGTCGGCGCTTCGATCTGCGAGCGGCTGCCGCGCGGCGTGGCGCTGACGCCCTACGGCCACGCGCTGGCCCGGCGCGCGAAGTCGGTGCTGCTCGAACTGCGCGAAGTCGACCGCGAAATCTCCGACCTGCGCAGCGGCAAGGGCGGCTCGGTCTATCTCGGCGCGGTGACCGCGCCGGCCATCGACCTCGTCATCCCGGCCATCAAGATCGTCCGCGAAACCTATCCGAAGGTCGAGATCAACATGCAGGTCGAGACCAGCGCGGTGCTGGCCAAGGAACTGCTCGCCTCGCGCCACGACTTCATCGTCGCGCGCATCCCCGACGATCTCAATCCGCGCCTGTTCGAGGCGCGCGTGATCGGCGTCGAGAAGGCCTGCCTCATCGTGCGGCGCGGGCACCCGCTGCTGGGCCAGGGCGCGGTGCGCCTCGACGCGCTGCACGGTTTCGACTGGGTGCTGCAGCCGGGCGGATCGCTGCTGCG
>JBDRNF010000105.1:0-3185 GCA_043811435.1 Pseudomonadota bacterium | reverse complement strand
ACATTCCACGCCACGATATCCCGTCCCACCATCACCGTGAACTGAGAACCGCAGCCATGCAAATCTGGAGTGAGATCGCACGCCTGCAAGCTGTGTGAGAGGAAGCGGCGCGCGCCAGCTTTGGCCGCAGCCCTTTAACTTTACGGTACCGTCATATGTTCGATCGCATTGCTCGCTGCAGCAGGTCGAGGTGGGATTCAATCATGGCTCCCAAATCGAGGGGCTCGACGTTTTGGAACAGATCGTTCCAGGTAATAGCCACCAGGACGGATGCGACCGCAAGCTGTGGAAAGCGAACCAGGACATCCGATCCGAATTCGCCCCGATCACACGCGCGCTGCGCGATTTGCTTCAGGAACTCCATGACAGGATGCACGAGTTCCCGGTGACAGAACGCCGCAATCTCCGGAAATCGGCCGACCTCCGACAGGATAAGCCGCGCGATCACCTCGCGATTCGTGCCAAGAAATTCGTTTCGCACCCAGTGGGAAAGGAGACCAAATACCGTTTGCGCCGATAGATCCTGCGCCAGCAATTCAGTTCGCAAGATATCGACAGGCAGCACGATAGTGTACCGTATCAGCTCTTCGAACACCGCCTGTTTCGAGGGGAAGTAGAGATAGATCGTGCCTGTGGCGATGCCCGCCCGGGTCGCGATATCCTCAAGACGCGTTGCGCCAAGACCTTTCTCGGCGAAGGCGTCCAGAGCCGCGCTCAATATCGATTGGAGTCGCGCTTGACGTTCCTCGTCGGAACGTGCTGCTCGAAATTTCTCAACCATAGAAAGACTATAGTGACTGAAAAGTCAGTCAGCAAGCCTCGTCAGCGGCAGCTTCGCGAAATTGTGCGTCCACGCTCTTCAGCCGCGCCCGGTTCCAGCAGCGACGCGGCATTCTTGCCGAGGCAATCGCGCACGCTGGCAGGCGCTTTCCCAGTGAGATCTTTCACAGCATTGGTGCTGTGACGGCCATATGACCTTTTGCGATGGCTTCGTCGAAGGACGCGAAGGCTTCGGCCATGGTCGGCGGCAATCCGTTGGCGATCATCCCAGCACGAAGCCATTTGAGTTTTTCGGCGATGAGAATATCGGCAAGCGCCCATGCGAGAGACTCGGCATCCGGACGGGAGGCACAGATCGCTGTCACCAGCTCGGCCGCGGCGAAGGGCACCGGCCGCCTGGATTGAAGCGCTTCATCGGCATGACTGACGGCAGCCGCGAGCGGCTCATCCCAGGCCAGGCTCAAAATCATATTTGCAGGCTCGACAATCGCGGGTCAGCGCTGAAAGATAAATGCGTACGCTTTAGTTGCCAAACAGGCCGCGCCGCGGTGGCCGGCTGGCGCCGGTTTTCGCATCGTAGTTGATGCGCACTTCCGCGCCATCCGCCATAAAGTAGACGATCCGGTACTCACCGTCAGCAAACGAGATGCTTTCGATGCCATAGAAGCCCGGACGACCTTCAACTTGCTCGATCACAGTTGACAGCTTGATGCTGTCGGGCGGCGGCAACTTCGAGAGCGGATCTCTATCCTGAGCGGAGGCAGAAATAAGCATTCCGAACAACAAGGCGGAGGCGAGAAGGGGAGAAAGGAAACGCATCGAAAACCTTCCAATTTCGGTGAGTATGGGGGTCCCGGAGTCTGGGGCCACGTGCTGGTCAACAGGAGTCTGACGCCCTCACGCTAAATGCTCGGCGGACTGGCCAGGTTCCCCGTCATATGCGAAAGCCCGGCCCGCATCAGTTCGATATGTTGTTCGCCGACACCCTGTTCCGCATTATTGCAGAGGGCGCTCACAATCGCCTCGACCCTGGGCACCAGTGCTTTGCCCCGGGGCTCCAGATAGATGCACTTGACGCGACGGTCCACCTCGTTGCGCTTGCGGACAACCCGGTCGGCGGCCTCGAGTCGGTCAAGGATACCCACAAGTGTCATTGGTTGGCACGACAGAATATGAGCCAGCTGGGCTTGGCTGAGACCCTCGTTTTGGCCCAAAATTATCAGCACGCGCGCTTCGGCCGGCGTCAGAGCCAGTCCTGCAAACTCGAATTCGATCAAGAGTTGTTTTCGAAATGCTTTGACGAAGGCAATAGCCTCAAGGGCCAGATCGAACTTTTCAGGGAGGAAGCCGACGCCAGTATCCCTCTGTGGCGTCACCGCGGAGCTGCTCGGCGCCGGGTCGAGGACAGTCACTCTGGGACCCCATAGCTCGGTTTGAGTCTGTCGAACTCCGCGTCGGAAACCTCCATTTGTCCGATCAGCATGCTGCAGTCGAGATGGTCGATGAGGTATGTGGCGACGGACCCCGACCACCAGCGCGCCAGCGTCCCGTGCTGGCGGTGCCCGATAACGACCAGATCAGCGTTGATTTCCTTCGCGACGGCGCGAATTTCCGGTCCGGGATCGCCGATGTTGAGGCGCGTGTCGGGTTCAAATCCGATTTCCCGCAACCGCCTTTCACCTTCGGCAAGGATATTTTTATAAACCTCGCTCTGCGCGCCCACGACTCCGGGATAAACACCTTCGGCAAAGACAATCCCGGTGGAAATCTGCACAACCGCCAGGAGACACACCTGGGCCTCGCAGAGCCGCGCCAAGCGTGCACCCTCGCGTAGTGCCAGACGACCTTCGACAGACCCGTCATAGGCAAGCAGAATTCTTCGATACATTGATAACTGGGTTGCCACGTTGCACCATAACGGAAGTTGCGCTATGTCGGTAGCATACTATCAATAAGAAAGCTATCAAGTGGATATTGGCCAGGAATTCGCCATGGAGCTTGCACGGGTTGGGCGTCGTTGGAGAACCGGCCTCGATGCACGTGTGAAACATCTCGGATTGACGCAAGCGCGATGGATCGCGCTGCTGCATCTGCGGCGGCGGGGGGCGATCTCGCAGAGGAATCTCGCCGCACAGATCGGGGTAGAGGGACCGACCCTGGTGCGTCTTCTGGATGCGCTCGAGCAGCGCGGTCTGATCGAGCGCGTCGATTCCGATGATGACCGGCGCGTCAAGAGGATTCATCTCGCGGAAAGCGCCAAGCCACTTATCGAGGAGATCACGCGCATTTCCGATGCGTTCAGGGAAGAACTGCTCGAAGGCGTTCCCGCGGATGATCTTGCGACAGCGCACCGCGTGCTGGCTCTCATCGGCGACAGGCTGGAAAGATCGTAGTATGAACATGGA
>JBDRNF010000104.1:0-18223 GCA_043811435.1 Pseudomonadota bacterium | reverse complement strand
AGGCCGCCCTGCAGCGTCGCATCGGCATCCGCATGCCCGAGCGCCACGCGCGCGGGCGCGGATGCGTCGGCATGCGCCTCGATCCGTTCGATGCTGCCGCGCAAACTCGCAAGCATGTTCGTGCGTGCGCCGGTCATGCGCCGCTCCCTTTGGAATGGTGGCCGTCACAGGTTCGGGGTGAACCCGCAGCCCAGCCATTTGTTCATGATATGTTCTAATATAAAGCTAATAGGGCCGAGAGAGTCAATCGGCATCGGCGGGCGTTATTTTATTGAGCAATCCCAACGGGATCGATGGAACCTGCCGAGCCCTGCCCGCATTGGCCCCGGTTCGGAGCAACGATAATCTCAGGTGGAAGCGGAAAACGCCCATGGCCCCTGCGTCTCAAACATCCCACAGCCTCGAAATCCTGCGCGAGGAGGCCGCCGATTGCCGCGCCTGCCCGCTGTGGAAAGACGCGACCCAGACCGTGTTCGGCGAAGGCCCGCAGCATGCCTCCTTGATGCTGGTCGGCGAACAGCCCGGCGACAAGGAAGACCTCGCCGGCAGGCCTTTCGTGGGACCGGCCGGCCAGATACTCGACCGCGCGCTGGAACAAGCCGGCATCGAGCGGAAGAAAGTTTACGTCACCAATGCCGTCAAACATTTCAAATTCGTGCCGCGCGGAAAAATCCGGCTGCACCAGAAGCCGAACACATCGGAAATCAGGGCATGCCGGCCATGGTACGAACGCGAGCTCAGCGCGATCAAACCGGCTCTGGTAGTGGCGATGGGCGCCACCGCCGCGCAGAGCGTGTTCGGCAAGACCATGCCGATCAACAAGAACCGCGGCCGCGTGATCGAACTCGATGATGGCACCAGGGCGCTGCTGACCGTGCATCCATCCTATCTGCTACGGCTACCGGATGCGGAGACAAAAGCGCGGGAATATCAACGCTTCGTCGATGACTTCAGGATGGCCGCCGCGGTCTTGCGGAAATCGGCGCGCGCGGCTTAGCCATGCAATACCAGTCATACAGATAGTCACCGCAGGGATTTGACATCTCCTTTCACAACCTTTAATTGTGAAATTACTGTGCCGTCTCAAGTCCGGCGCGTTGCGTAGCGAACCCTAGCCCCGGACGCCGCGCAACGTGCCGGTCTTGCGGCACGGGACCCGGGTCCTATCCTGTTCTCAATCAAGAGTTCTCCTCTGCGCGCATGCCGAGGAGACGTCGCGCCGCGTCCTGGCGCGTCCGCTGCTTCAGCATCGCCTGACGGCCAGCGGACGCTCTCACGCTCACGCCGCCAGCGTGTTCTCCACCAGCTTGATCCAGTACGAGGTGCCGTAGACGATCGCCTCGTCGTTGAAATTGTAGGCGGGATGGTGCAGCCCGGCGCTGTCGCCGTTGCCGCAGAAAATAAACGCACCCGGACGCTGCTCCAGCATGTAGGCGAAATCCTCCGCGCCCATCAGCGGCGGCATGTCGTGAACATTGGCGTCACCGGCAACTTCCTTCGCCACCTGGGTGGCGAAATCGGTCTGCGCGGCATGGTTGACCACCACGGGATAACCGCGCTCGTACACCAGGTCGATTTTGGCGCCGGTCATCTGCGCCACGCCGGCGACCACCTCGCGTACCCGCTTCTCCACCAGTTCCCTCACCTCGTTCGTCAGGGTGCGAACCGTGCCCTTGAGTTCGGCCGTTTGCGGGATCACGTTGCGCGCATTGCCGGCGTGGAACTCGCACATCGAAATCACGGCGGATTCCAGGGGATCGACAGTGCGCGAGACGATCGACTGCAGCGCTACGATCAGCTGCGCGCCGACAAGAACCGAATCGATGCATTTGTGCGGCCGTGCGGCGTGGCCGCCGAGCCCCTCGATCCTGATATCGATCCCGTCCGTCGCTGCCATGATCGGACCCGGCCGGATCGCGAACGAACCGATCGGAATTCCGGGGCCGTTGTGCATGCCGTAGACCTGATCGATGGCGAAGCGGTCCATCAGCCCGTCCTCGATCATCGCGGCGGCCCCCGCGCCGCCCTCCTCCGCCGGCTGGAAGATCACCACCGCATCGCCGGCAAAATTCCGGGTCTCGGCGAGATAGCGGGCCGCCCCCAGCAGCATCGCGGTATGCCCGTCATGGCCGCAGGCGTGCATCTTGCCCGGCGTTTTGGAGGCGTAAGGCAGGTCGGTCTCCTCCTCGATCGGCAGCGCATCCATATCGGCGCGCAGCCCGATCACCTTGATGTCGCCATTGCCGGCGGGTTTGCGGCCCCTGATGACGCCGACCACGCCGGTGCGGCCGAGGCCGGTAGCCACCTCGTCGCAACCGAACTCCCGCAAGCGGTCCGCCACGAATGCCGCAGTGCGGTGCACGTCATACAGCAATTCGGGGTTTTCATGGATATCGCGGCGCCAGGCCTGGATATCGGGTTGCAGATCGGCGACGCGGTTGACGATGGGCATGAGGGGTCTCGGCTGGGGTTTGAGCGATTTGACCCTGTTCTAGCATGCAAGGGGCGGTCCACCCAATGGCCCTCGGCAATTGACAAAGGCCGTCATGGCCGGGCTTGTCCCGGCCATCGACGTCTGACTATTTAGCGGGAAAGACGTGGATGCCCGGGACAAGCCCGGGCATGACGTCTGCGGGATGGGCGGAAACCAAACAAAATGCCTGGGCGGATTGAAGGTGATTTCGACTACATCGTTGTCGGCGCGGGCACCGCCGGCTGCATCGTCGCCAACCGGCTGTCGGCCGATCCGAACAACCGCGTCCTGATCCTGGAAGCCGGCGGCAACGACAACTGGATCTGGTTTCACATCCCGGTCGGCTATCTCTTCGCGATCGGCAATCCCCGCTCGGACTGGATGTTCCGGACCGAACCGGAACCCGGGCTGAACGGCCGGTCGCTGGCCTATCCGCGCGGCAAGGTGATCGGCGGCTCCTCCGCGATCAACGCCATGATCTCGATGCGCGGACAGGCCGCCGACTACGATCACTGGCGCCAGCTCGGCCTCACCGGCTGGGGCTATGACGATGTGCTGCCGGCATTCCGGAGGCTCGAGGATCATTTCCTCGGCGACAGCGAGCATCACGGCGCCGGCGGCGGCTGGCGGATCGAGGCGCCGCGATTGTCCTGGGCCATCCTCGATGCGGTCGGCGACGCCGCGGCGGAAATGGGCATTAAAAAGATTCCGGATTTCAATACGGGCGACAATGAGGGCGTCGGCTATTTCCACGTCAACCAGAAGCGCGGACGCCGCTGGTCTTCCGCACGCGGGTTTCTCAAGCCTGCATTGACGCGCTCCAATCTGCGCCTCGAAAAGAACGTGCTGGTCGACCGGCTGATCGTCGAGCAGGGCCGCGCTGTCGGCGTGCGCTTCATGCAGGGCGGCGAAACGATCGAGGCCCGCGCCAGGGGCGAAGTGATCCTGTGCGCCGGCTCGATCGGATCGACCCAGGTGCTGCACCGCTCCGGCATCGGACCCGCGGACTGGCTGGCGCCGCTCGGGATCGAACCCGTGCTCGACAGGCAAGGCGTCGGCCGCAACCTGCAGGACCATCTGCAGCAGCGCGCGATCTACCAGGTCGAAGGCGTGCGCACCCTCAACGAAACCTATTATTCGCTGATGCGCCGCGGCCTGATGGGGCTCGATTATGCGTTCCGCCGCCGCGGGCCCCTGACCATGGCGCCGTCGCAGCTCGGCATCTTCACCCGCTCGGACGCTACCCGCGAGCGCGCCAATATCCAGTTCCACGTGCAGCCGCTGTCACTCGACAAGTTCGGCGATCCGCTGCACCGCTTTCCCGCGATCACCGTGAGCGCCTGCAACCTGCAGCCGACTTCGCGCGGCACCGTGCGCATCCGTTCGCCCAAGGCCGACGAGCCGCCGGCGATCGCGCCGAACTATCTGTCGACCGGCGACGACCGCCAGGTCGCCGCCGACGCCATCCGCGCCACGCGGCGGCTGATGCAGCAGCCGGCGCTTGCGCCGTATCGCCCTCGGGAATACCTGCCGGGGCCGTCAGTCGGCGATGACGATGCGTCGCTGGCGAAAGCCGCCGGCGATATCGGCACCACGATTTTTCACCCTGTCGGCACCGCGAAGATGGGCACATCAAGCGATCCCCTCGCCGTCGTCGATGAGCGGCTGCGGTTTCATGGCCTCGACGGACTGCGCGTGGTCGACGCCTCCGTGATGCCGACCATCACGTCGGGCAACACGAACACGCCGACCGCGATGATCGCCGAAAAGGGCGCTTCGATGATCCTCGAAGACAACCGCGTTCGCCGCCCATGACGAACCGGCATCGCATCTGGGTCGACCATGACGGCGGGCGCATCGCGCTGGCGCGATGGGGCGACCCTGATTCCAGCAAACCTCCTGCCCTTCTGGTGCACGGCACCGGCTTCGTCGCCGAGGTCTGGGATGAGGTCGCGCGCGAGCTGGCGTCGAAATATACCGTCTACGGCATCGACCGCCGCGGCCACGGCGCCAGCCACAAGCCGTCGGCGGAGCATTATCACTTCCTGGATTTCGCCTCCGACATCTGCGCCGTGGTCGAGGCGCTCGACCTCACGGACATTTTCGGCGTCGGCCACAGCGCCGGCGCCACCGATCTCTTGCTCGCCGCCAAACAGTTGCCCCGGCGCTTCCAGCGATTGTTCGTGATGGAGCCGACGGTGATGGATCCGCGCGCGGTCAAGGCCGACGATGCCGCCTCAGGCGACAACAGCAAGGCCTACGCGCAGGGCGTATTGCGCCGCCAGCGCGAGTTCGACAGCGCCGCCGCGGCATTCCAGCGCTTTCGCGCAGCACCGGCGTTCGTGGACTGGTCCGAGGACGCCTTGTGGGCCTATGTGCGGCATGGCTTCGAAGCCCAGCCGGACGGCCGGGTGCGGCTGCTCTGCGCCCCCGAGACCGAAGCCGCGATGCTGGGACCGATTTTCGAGGCGATGGCACAGGTCTATGCCGGGGACGAACGCGGCAATCCCTTCGCCTTGCTATCTGGCATCGAATGCCCGGTGCGCGTCGCGACCGCCGAGAAATCCTGGCCGGTCTACAAGGAGATGTCCGCGCGGGCCGTCGCCCTCATTCCAGACGTGAGCCAGTGGACGTTCGAGGGTGTCGGCCATTGCGTGGCGCAGGAGGCGCCTGGGATGGTGATCGAGGCGCTGGAGGCGTTTGACCCGTAGTGTGGTTGCAAAGAACCGTCGTCCCTGCGAACGCAGGGACCCATACTCCGTGACGTCAATGTCGTGGATGGTGTTACGGGCCTGTTGCACCATTACGCCATCGCATCAGACGGCCGGGGTTATGGGTCCCTGCGTTCGCAGGGACGACGCAAGTGGGAGAGCAGCACCCTCTCCGCCCCCGTCTTTATTGCAAGAGAACCGGCAGGTTGAGCGGCCCCCGAAAACCGAAACCGTGCCAGCGCACGCCGGCGGGATCGGGGAGCTTCATGTTGGGGAAGCGCTCGAACAGCATCGGGAGCAGGATGACGCCGACGGTTCGCCGCGACAGCTGCGCGCCCGCGCAATGATGCGGGCCGTTGCCAAAGGCCTGATGCGGATTGGGGTCGCGCAGCGCGTTGAAATTCTCGCCGTCCTCGAAGACATCCTCATCCCGGTTGGCCGACGCCTGGATCGTCATCACGGTATCGCCTTTCGGGATCAAGTGCCCGCGAATCTCCGTGTCCTCCATCACCAGCCGCGAACTCACCTGGATCGGCGCCACCCAGCGCACCGCTTCCTCGAAGGCGGAACGCCATTTGCCGCCGTCGCGCACGGCTTCGAGCTGATCCGGATTGGTCAACAGGCCGTAGAGGACCGTCAGCAGCGCGTCGCGCGGCTCGTTGATGCCGCCGCCGATCGCGATCTTCACGTTGGCGATGATCTGGCTTTCCGCAATCGGGGATTTCGCGTTCACCATGAAAGACAGCGCCGAGGAGTCCGGCTCGGCCCGTACGCGTTCGGCGTTGGCGCGGATACACGAGTCCATCTGCGCATTGGCGACGTCGGTCGCTTCGAAAGGCCCCGGTGTCCAGCCGAAATTGCCGGCGCCGTCGATCAGCGTCTGCGACCATCGCTGCATGTCATCGTCATCTGCGTCCGGAACGCCCATCGCATGCGCCAGAATCCGCGCGGCCAGCGGTCCGGCGAGCGCGGGAAACAGATCGACGATCTCGCCGCGCGGCAACCGGTCGAGATAATCAGCGGCCAATTCCGTATACAGCGGCGCCCAGACCGCTTCGATGGTCTTCGGCATCAGGGCCGGCATCATCGCCATCCGTTCGCTGCGGTGTTCGTCGTGGTCCTTGCGCATCAGCGTCCGGGCGAGAAAGGCGCGCTCCATCGGCGTGTTCGGATCGTTCGAGCTGAACAGTGCCGCGTTGTCCTTCACGAGCCTGGTATCGGCGGCCTTGGTGAGGAAGGTGCGGCCGACGGATCTGACCCGCAACACCGGCGCTTCGCGTCGCAGCCGCCGGTAGATCGGATAGGGATCGCGCGTGAGTTCCGCGATCGTGATGGTCTCGTCCAACGGGGCCAGGCTCGCGGTCAGCATGTGATGATCCTGTCGGCTGCGGGCAATTGCAGGCCGAGGCGGAGCATAATTGCAGGAGCAAAACGGCGCAATCCTGCGCCCACCGCACACCAGCGAAGCGATATCCGATGCTGGCCTTGAGGACTTCCTGCGCCTACATAGAACGTTCAACCGAGAGTTCCCGATGACAGCACTGTCCATTCTCGATCTCGTCCGCGTCACCGAGGCGACCGATGCGCGCGGCGCGCTCGACAACGCCCGCGATCTCGCCGCCCACGCCGAGGGCTGGGGCTATCGCCGTTTCTGGGTGGCCGAGCATCACAACATGCCCGGCATCGCCAGCGCCGCGACGTCGGTTGTGATCGCCCACATCGCCGCGGGCACCCGGCACATCCGTGTCGGCGCCGGCGGCATCATGCTGCCCAACCATGCGCCGATCATCATCGCCGAACAGTTCGGAACGCTGGCGCGGCTATTCCCGGGCCGGATCGATCTCGGCCTCGGCCGCGCGCCCGGCACTGATCAGGTGACGGTCCAGGCGCTTCGCCGCACCCTCGGGGGCGGCGATAATTTTCCGCAGGACGTGCTCGAACTGCAGGCCTATTTCGCCCCCGTGGCGCCCGGCCAGCGGGTGCAGGCCGTGCCGGCAGCGGGCACCGACGTCCCGCTATGGATTTTGGGGTCGAGCACCTACGGCGCCCAACTGGCCGCTGCGCTCGGCCTGCCCTATGCCTTCGCGTCGCATTTCGCCCCGGATCAGTTGATCCCCGCGCTGGAAATCTACCGCAGCCGCTTCAAGCCTTCAGCCCAGCTCGCACGGCCGCATGCCATGGTGGGCGTCAACATCGTCGCCGCCGATACCGAACGCGAGGCGCGGCGGCTGGCGACGACGCAGCAGATGTCGTTTGCGAATATCTTCCGTGGTGCGCGCGGCCTCAGCCGTCCGCCGATCGACGATATCGAGAGCTACTGGTCGCCGATGGAAAAAGCCCAGGCCATGCAGATGCTCGCCCGCACCATCATCGGCACGCCCGATACCGTCCGCGCCGGCATCGACGCGCTGGTCAGTGAAACCGGGGCCGATGAGCTGATGATCGTGTCCGACGTGTTCGATCATGCGGCGCGGCTGCATTCCTACCATCTGATCGCCGAGGCAGCGGGCGCACCAGATCAAGCGACTCTCGCAACGAGTGGTCGGCAGGGTGTGTAGGGATCAGGGCCGGCGGCGCTATGACTGCGGCGGATAGCGCTCGAAGCTCGGCAGTTGGTGCGCGCCTTCCATCCAGTGAAGCCGCTCGGCGACCTGAATATGTACCACCGCCGGAACGGCGTCGGGATCGTCATAGGTCCCGCTCTGAATATCGATCAGTCCCGGCAATACGTTCGCGTTGATGTAGAAGAGCCCGGTGCCGCAGTCGGCGCAAAACTGCCGGCGGCCATGTTCCGAGGATTCGTAGACCTTCGGCTGCCCCTTCGTCACCTTGACTGCATCCTCGGGGTACATCGTCCAGCCGACCATCGGCGCGCCCGCATGACGTCTGCAATCCGTACAGTGGCAGAGCGCGTGAACGATGGGTTCGCCCTCGACCTGATAGCGGATGGCGCCACAGTGACATCCGCCGGTGACGTTGCTCATGCGCTCCTCCGATCGACGGGACCAGCCCGTTTCATCCATCGATCATTTTCCAGATTTGCGGCTTCAAAGAGGCAATGCCATTTCTGCCGTCTCTTGGTGCGGCAAGCCTTACGCCGATTTGCGCACCGCGTTGTCCACCAGCGTCTTGCCGAGCGACCAGATCGCGCCGGGGACCTTGTGGCTGGCGGCGATGACGGAATCGAACGCGGTCTCGATCCACTTGCCGTCTTCTTCGGTGATGGTCAGCGGCGGCAGCAGCTTGATGGTGTGGCTGCCGTGGCCGGAGACCTGCGTGAGGATCTTGTGCTCCTTGAACAGCGGCACCGTGATGAGCTGGCAGAACAGGCCCTTGTTGGCGCTCTCCAGCAGATTCCACGACGCCTTCAGCTTGAGCGATTTCGGCGGGCCGAACTCGACGCCGATCATCAGTCCCTTGCCGCGGACTTCCTTCATCAATTCGTAGCCCGGCACCATCCGGGTCAGCGCCAGCCGCAGCTCGGCGCCGCGCCGGGCGGCCTGCTCGACCAGCTTTTCGGCTTCCATCACTTCGAGCGTCGCGATGCCGGCCGCCATCGCCAGATCGTTCTTCGCAAAGGTCGACCCGTGCACCACCGCGCGATCCATTTGATTGAAGATCTTGTCGAAGATGCTCTTGCGCGTCAGCAGCGCACCGATCGGAACATGGCCGCCCGACAGCGCCTTCGCCAGCAGCACCATGTCGGGTTCGACATTCCAGTGCTCGACCGCGAGGAATTTTCCGGTGCGGCCGATGCCGGTCTGGATTTCGTCGGCGATGAACAGCGTGCCGTATTTGCGGCACAGCGCGGCCGCGCCTGGCAGGAAGTCATCGCCGGGGATGTTGACGCCCTTGCCCTGGATCGGCTCGACGATGAAGGCCGCGATCTGGCGCGACGACAGCGCCTGTTCGAGGGCGGCGAGATCGTTGAAGGGGATCGGGGTGCATCCGGGCAACAGCGGCTCGAACCCGGCGCGGAAGTTGGGATCGTCGGTAAGCGACAATGCGCCATAGGACAGACCGTGGAATGCATGCTCGCAATACACGATGCCCGGCCGGCCGGTGGCGCCGCGCGCAAACTTGATCGCGGCCTCGACGCACTCCGCGCCGGAATTGGCAAAAAACACTTTGTCCAGCCAGGGCACATGCTTGAGCAGGCGTTCGGCCAGCACGCCGGCCAGCGTCGAGACGTCGAGCTGCACGAGATTCGGCAGGTCGGCGTCGAGCACGCTCTTCAAGGCCTGGCGCAACACCGGGTGATTGCGGCCAATCGCAAAAACGCCAAATCCGCTCAGTAGATCGAGATAGCGTGCGCCGTCGCGATCGAACAGGTACTGGCCCTGCCCCTTCTGAAAACCGACGTCATAGCCGATGGTCTTGAGAACCCGTACGAGTTGCTCGTTCAGATGGCGCGTATGCATGGAACTACGCTGCGCCTGGCGGTCCACAAACATCTCGGAAACGTCTAGATTTGGATATAGCATCGGCTACATACGTCGGTTGGAAGGCATTTCGTCAACTGAAAACGCCCATTGTGGCGTTTTGACCCCGCTCAAAACATCTGTTTGGCACACAGGCTGGAACCATGTTGCACTGTCAAGGAAATACCATGCGCACCGTAACGTTTTTAGCTGTTTTTATATCGACGGGCATTGCATCGGCCCAGGCTGCGGATCCGACCGGGGACTGGCGGGTGGCGGACGGTGTCGCCAACATCAGGGTTGCCGAATGCAATGGCAGCATGTGGGGCGTAGTGGCCTGGGAGAAGACCCCCGGCGGCCGCGACAAGAACAATCCCGACGTCTCAAAACAGAGCAGGCCTACTTTGGGGATGCCGATCCTGATCGACATGAAGAAGAAGCCGGCCGTCGATCAATGGGAAGGCCAAGTCTACAACGCCAAGGACGGCCAGATGTACGACACGACGATCAAGCCGGTCGGCTCCGATCAAATGGAGATTCAAGGCTGCGTGTTGGGCTTCCTCTGCGGCGGCGAGACCTGGACCCGCGTCTCGGACCCGATCCCCTCGAGCCCGACCAACAGCATGGCCAAGGGCGCGCCGAAGGGCACGGGAGCGCCTCGCAAGGCCACCGCGCAGCCGGCGACACGCCCCGCGCAGCCGACGACGACCACCGCAGCCAAGAGCACTGCCAAGAGCACTGCCAAGACCACGGGCGCCGTCGGCACCGCTTCCAAACCCGGTCAGAAGCAGGCCGCCGGCCAGCCCGGCGACATCGGCGATATCTGCCTACTCCCCGACATCGCGCGGTTTGCCCATTAGCGCCGGCTGGAACAGCAGCACCGCGGCCAGCGTGATGACGAACGAGATCGCCAGCAATTTTCCCATGCTGGCCGTTCCTGGATGACTCGATAGCCACAGGCTTCCGAACGCCGTGGCTGTCGTCAGCGCGCTGAAGAAGATCGCCCGCGTCAGGCTGGTCTGCAGCAGATTGGTTCGGCCCGCCCGCCACGCCGTGACGTAATAGATCTTGAAAGCGACGCCGACGCCGAGCAGCAGCGGCAGCGCGACAATGTTGGCGAAGTTGAGCGGCAGCCCGATCAGCACGCAGATTTCCAGCGTCACCGCTCCCGCCACCAACAGCGGCACCATGGTATTGAGCACGTCGGTGACGCGCCGCAACGCCAGCCAGAGCAACAGGCTGATCACCACAAGCGCCCCGATGCCGGCGTGAATGAACGCCTTCACGATGGTTTCGCCCGACTTGAGAATCGATATCGGTCCGCCGACTGCATTGGGCTCGGCCGCCAGCACCGCGTTGGCAAAAGTGCGCAAGGTTTCGTTGTCGTTGGGGTCGCCGCGCGGCAGCGCCTCGACGCGCATCAGGCCATCCTTGGTCTTCCAGCCGGCCACCAGACTGGCCGGCAGGGTCTTCAGGCTGACCGGCTCCGCCTGCAGCGAACTCTTGAGCTGGTCGAGCACCACCTTCAGCGGCGTGACGAAAATGGCCTGGACCTTGTTGCGCATCGCCTCGTTCGATTCGGCGAGTTTCGACAGCGCGTCGGCCAGCCGCCGCGATGCCACCGCGCCCGGACCCTTGCCGTCGCCGGCGGTCCTGCGCAGGGCTTCCGCCGATCCCTTCAGGGACGCGACGTTCTCCTCGTCGGAAGGCGCGGCATCAATCGAATCGGGATTGAGCGCGGGAAGCAGGACCTTCGCCCCCTGCGCGATCAGCTTCAGCTTGGCCGGCTGATCCTCCGGCACGAAACTGTCCAGCGACATCACGCGAAGCACTTCCGGGACCTTTTCGAGCCTGGCTTCGATCTTCCTGGCCTCAGCTTCCGAATTCGTCATCACGTCGATGGCATTGGCGCCGGTGTTCGGATCCTTGCGCAGATCGAGGAAAGTCGCGATCGATTCGACCTGCGAACTGCGCAGATTGATCGGGTTGAAATCGAATTTCAGGAAATACAACAGCGGCAGGCCGGCCACCACGAGCGATAGCGTGCCGACGATGATGATCACGCGGTGCTTTTCCAGGAAGTGATCGAGCGGCGCCAGGAAGGCGTAGCCGACCGGCTCCATTTCGCCGGGCGGATTGAGCATCTTCAGCAACGCCGGCAGCACCGTGATGCTGCTCAAATACGCAATCATCATGCCCACGCCGGCGATCATGCCGAGTTCCGAGATGCCCTTGTAGTCGGTCGGCAGGAAGCACAGGAACCCGGCCGCGGTCGCCATCGCGGCGAGCGACAACGGAACCGCGGAACGTTCGGCCGCATTTGCCAGCGCCTGCGTCATGTCGTCGTTCTTGAAGCGCTCGGAGCGGTAGCGGACGCTGAACTGGATACCGAAATCCACGCCGAGCCCGACGAACAGCACGGCAAAGGCGATCGAGAGCAGGTTCAGCGAGCCCACCATCAGCAGGCCCGCCGCCGTGGTGATCGCAAGCCCGATGAAGAGATTCAGAAACACGGCGAAGATGATTTTCGACGAATGCAGCGCCATCCAGAGAATGACGAGCACGACGAGCACGGTGCCGATGCCGTTGACGACGGCGCCGTCCTGAACGGTGGCGAACTCCTCGTTGGCGATCGGAACCGGACCGGTCAGCCTGACCCTGGCGCCATACTCGCCCGCGAGATTGAGGTCGGCGGCCGCCTGCCGGATCGCGTCGGTCGCGGTCTTGCCGGGTTCCAGCGCATTGAAATCGAGGATCGGCTTGAATTCGATGAAGGCGCGCTTGTCCGAATCGGTAAGCGGCGTGTCGCTCGTGAGTTCGCGCCACGAGAATGTCGCGGTGCCCTTGTCCAATGCGTTCTCGACCGTCTGGGCGATCAGGTTGAACGGCCGTTCGGTGCTGTCGAGCTTGACCTGTCCGCGCTTGACACCGGCAAGGCCGGTTTCCAGCGCGCCGGTCAGGCCGCGAATGCTGGGATCGCCGGCCATGATCTCGATCAGGGGAGCCGCGGAAGCGAACTGCCCGGTCAACTTGCCGACCTCTTCGGTGGGGAGGAACAGCAGCCCGTTCTTCTCGAAAAACTCCCCCGAGCCGAGCGGCTGAATCGATTCGAAGTTCTTGCTATCGCCCGCGAGCTTCTGGGCCAACGCCGCGCTTGCCGTGCTGGTGAGTTCCGGCGTCGGCGCCTCGATGACAGCCAGGATGGTGCGGTCCCGATCGAACGCCGCGAGGAACTGATTGTCGCGCTTGCGCCAATCCAGGTCGGGCGAAATAAGGGTGTTGATGTCGGTGTTGATGGCGAAGTTGCGGGCCGTATAGAAGCCCGATGCGATCGCGAGGAGGAGTGCAATCAGGACAGTTGGAAGGGCAAAGCGCGTGCAAGCCTTAACAATCGACACGACAATACTTGTAAGCACATCTATTCTTTCTGATGTTATCCGCTTGCCGGAAACGTCCGCTGTCTACCGGAGTTCCGCAGGTCGATCTAATGTTGTTTTTGAGGGCTTTTACCTGGGTGCACGACCAGATAGCGCAAAATGGGCCGAAACTGCGCTGTCAGGCGGATATAGTCCGCCTGATCGGGCGGTAAAGTGACGGACGACTGAGGCAGAACAGGGTTCGATCCCGCGGCAGCTTGATCCTTACTGTATTATGATACCGGTTCCAGCTTAACGTCGTTACGCGATCGTGTTGCGATACGCCTTTTCTAACCGACTGTTTTTTGTCACAAAGTCCTGTCCTGCCATGGGCTTGGACGGAGCGGACGCGACCCGACGGCGTGGTGCGGATATTGCAGATCCGGTAGGATTGGACCGGAATCCGGGCTGTCCGGAGAGAAAGAGTGATTTTGGTGCAACTTTGCGTAACGGGCATCCCATGGAAGTTTATCTAGCGCAGCCGCGGGGCTTTTGCGCGGGCGTGGTGCGCGCGATCGAGATCGTCGAGCGCGCGCTCGAGAAGTATGGACCGCCGGTCTATGTCCGGCACGAGATCGTCCATAATAAATACGTGGTCGAAAGCCTGAAGAACAAGGGCGCGATCTTCGTCGAGGACCTGTCGGAAGTGCCGCCGCTGGCGGTCACGGTATTCAGTGCCCATGGCGTGGCCAGGAGCGTCGAGGAGGAAGCCGCGGTGCGCGGCCTGCCGGTGCTCAACGCCACCTGCCCCCTCGTCACCAAGGTCCACAACCAGGGCAAGCGCTATATGTCGAAAGGCCGGACGCTGATCCTGATCGGCCATGCCGGCCATCCCGAGGTCGAGGGAACCATGGGTCAGGTTCCCGGCCCGGTCACGCTGGTCCAGAACGTCGACGATGTGGGTTCCCTGACGCTGCCGGCGGATACCCCGGTGGCCTATATCACCCAGACCACGCTCAGCGTGGACGACACCAAAGATATCATTGCCGCCCTTCAGGCCCGATTTACGGATATTCAAGGCCCGGATATCCGGGATATCTGCTATGCGACACAGAACCGCCAATCTGCGGTAAGGGATTTGAGCAAACTCGTGGATGTCATCCTGGTGGTGGGGGCCACCAATAGTTCCAACTCAAACAGGCTGCGCGAAATCGGCACCGAGGTCGGGGTCGCGAGTTATCTCATTGCCGACGGCAGCGAGCTGAACCCGGAATGGCTGAAGGACGCCAAGGCGGTCGGCATTACCGCCGGCGCCTCGGCCCCCGAGGTTCTGGTCGATGACGTGATCGAAGCCCTGCGGCGGATCGGACCGGTCAAGGTCTCGGTGCTGCCGGGCCGGGAAGAAAATATCGAATTCCGGCTTCCGGCCGAACTGACGGCGGGCTGATCAATTTCTCTACTTGGGTCCAGAAAGAAACTTGTAATGGCAATGGCAATACCGTTCTTCAAAGAGTTGCGTATCGGCGGCTACATGATGAAGCAGAAGCTGCTTGGCCGAAAACGCTATCCGCTGGTGCTGATGCTCGAGCCGTTGTTTCGCTGCAACCTCGCCTGCGTCGGTTGCGGCAAGATCGACTATCCCGACGCGATCCTCAACCGCCGCATGTCGGCGCAGGAATGCTGGGATGCCGCCGAAGAATGCGGCGCGCCGATGGTGGCGATCCCCGGCGGCGAGCCGCTGATCCACAAGGAAATCGGCGAGATCGTCCGCGGCCTGGTGGCGCGCAAGAAATTCGTGTCATTGTGCACCAACGCGCTGCTCCTGGAAAAGAAGCTCGATCTGTTCGAACCGTCGCCCTATCTGTTCTTCTCGGTTCATCTCGACGGCCTGAAGGACCACCACGACAAGGCAGTGTCGCAAAAGGGCGTGTTCGATCGCGCGGTCTCGGCGATCAAGGCCGCCAAGGCCAAGGGGTTCGCGGTCAACGTCAATGCCACCATCTTCGACGGTCATGCCGCCGAGGACATCGCCAAGTTCCTCGACTTCACCACCGAGCTCGGGGTCGGCGTCTCGATGTCGCCCGGCTACGCCTATGAGCGGGCGCCCGACCAGGAGCACTTCCTCAACCGCACCAAGACCAAGAAGCTGTTCCGCGACGTGTTCGCGCTCGGCAAGGGCAAGAAGTGGAACTTCATGCATTCCGGCCTGTTCCTGGATTTCCTTGCCGGCAATCAGGAATACGAGTGCACCCCGTGGGGCATGCCGGCGCGCAACATTTTCGGCTGGCAGAAGCCCTGCTATCTGCTCGGCGAAGGCTACACCAAGACCTTCAAGGAATTGATGGAGACCACCGACTGGGACACCTACGGCACCGGCAAGTACGAGAAGTGCGCCGACTGCATGGCGCATTGCGGCTACGAGCCGACCGCGGCGAACGCGGCGCTGAGCAATCCGTTGAAGGCGATGTGGGTGGCGCTGCGCGGCGTCAAGACGACCGGTCCGATGGCGCCCGAAATCAGTCTCGATAACCAGCGTCCGGCGCAGTACATCTTCTCGGCGGAAGTGCAGAAGCGACTGTCGGATATCCGCAAGGACGAAGCCGCCGCGGCTGCCGCCAAGGCCCAGCAGAAGGCTTCAACTGCAGCCTGAGCCGGCCGCGGACAAAACAAAACGGGGCGCGATGCCGATCGCGCCCCGTTTTCGTTTTTCAGGACTTCGGTCGTTCAGAGTTCCGCCGCGACGTAGCCCTCGCCGCCGAGCAGAAAGCTCCTGGTATCGCGCAGGCTCTTCAGCGCGCGGTTGAAATCGATGCCGGTGGAGACCAGCGCGCGCAGCGTCAGCGGGTTGCGGGCCACGCCGCGCAGCACCTTGCGCAGATCGATATCGCCGTTCGGCTTGATCGCGGCCATCGCCAGCGCCGGCAAGGCCCGGCTGGCGGGGTCGCTGATGACGCGCAGGGCTGCGAAGGGCAAACCGGATTCGGCCGCATAGGCGGCCGCGATATGGCTTTCCATATCGACGGCGGCAGCGCCCGTCTCCGAGCGCAGCGCGGCTTTACAGGCCCGTGCGGCAACCACCCGCTCCACGCCGGCAAGACCGCCCCTGACCACGCGCCGGCGCCCCAGCGCCACGCTGGAGATCAGTTCTTCATTGAGCGCCAGACCGGCCAGCCAGCGGGTATCGCCTGACAGCACCTCGGTCGCCACCACGACGTCGCCTGATTTCAGGCTCGGATCCAGTCCGCCCGCGACCCCGAAGCTGATGACGCCCCGAATCGTCGATGGGTCAAAAACCGTCAGCAGCGCCCGCAATTGCTTGGGATCGCTACTGCTGCAGATGACGGTCATGCCGGGCCCGGCCGCTATCCGGGCCTCCTGCACCAATCCAGTCACAATCAGGACCGGCCGCGAATCAATTGGATTCCCCGCGAACGTGTCGCCCCCCGCCCCCAAAATCACATTCCGACCCCTACCACCTTGCTGTTGGTGTTCCGCAAATTCCGGTACCGCGCCAACGCCCAGAGCGGAAAGAACTTCGGATAACCATGATAGCGCAGATAAAACACCCTGGGAAAGCCCGTTGCCGTGTAGCGTTGCTCGTCCCACAGCCCTTTTTCGGTCTGTGTGCCTATTAGGTACTCCACGCCACGCGCGACTGCCGGATGTTCGACCTCGCCCGCTGCCATCAGCCCAAGCAAGGCCCATGCCGTTTGCGAGGCGGTGGTGGGGGCGCCCTCGAATCCCTTATAGTCGAGCCGGTAGCTGATGGCGTCCTCGCCCCAGCCGCCGTCCGCGTTCTGGATCGACAGCAGCCAGTTCACGGCCTTGCGCATCACGGGGTCCTGGTGGTCGACGCCGGCGGCATTCAGCGCGCACAGTACCGACCAGGTTCCATAGATGTAATTGAGCCCCCAGCGGCCATACCACGATCCCTCCGCCAACTGGGTCCGGCGCAGATAGTCGACGCCGTCCGCAACCGCCTTGCTGGTCTGCACGGTCTCGCCAAGCTGAGCCAGCATCGAGACGCAGCGGGCGGTGACGTCCTCGGTCGGGGGATCCAGCAGCGCGCCGTGATCGGAGAACGGAATATTGTTGAGATAATATTCCAGATTGTTGACGTCGAAGGCGGCCCAGCCGCCATCGACGCTCTGCATGCCCTCGATCCATTCGCGGCCGCGAGCGATCGCGACATCGTATTCCGGATCGTGGCTGGCGCGCCGGGCGCGGTCCATCGCCATCACCACGACAGCTGTATCGTCGAGATCGGGATAATAGTCGTTGTTGTACTGGAAGGCCCAGCCGCCGGGTCGAACGTCGGGCCGCTTGACCGCCCAGTCCCCCTTGACGTCCAGCACCTGCCGCGGCTTCAGCCAGTCCAGGCCCTGCCTGGCCGGCGCCAGCGCCGCTTCGCTGCCGGCTTCGATCAAGGCATGACAGCTCAGCGCGGTGTCCCACACCGGCGAGACGCAGGGCTGGCAATAGGCTTCGTGCTCGCCGATCACCAGAAGCTTGTCGATTCCCCTGCGCGTCGTGGCGCGCGGCGGATAGTCCGGCCCCTTGCCCAGCACCTCGTACATCATCACGGTGTTGGCCATCGGCGGATAGATGGCGCCGAGGCCGTCTTCGCCGTTCAGCCGCTCCTCGATGAAGGCGACCGCGGCATCGATCGCGCGGGCGCGCAACTTCTTCGGAAACAACGGCTCGAGCGTCCGCAGGATGCCGTCGAGGCTGCGGAACAAATAGAACCAGCCCGCGCTCTGATGCGGCGCCTTGGCGGTCATCCCGATCGAATGCGGCGGCTGCAGAAACAACTCGTCGATGCCGACGCCCTTGGCGTTCTTGGCGCGCGGCTTCAGCGCCGCCAGCACCATCAGCGGCACGATGGTGGTCCGCGCCCAGTAGGAAATCTTGTTGAGGTGGAACGGCGACCACATCGGCAGCAGCATGATTTCGATCGGCAATACCGGCACGCTGCGCCAGGTCAGCACCCCGAACATCGACAGCATGAAACGCGTGAAGACATTGCTGTGGATGGCACCGCCGCGCGAGCGGATCGCCTCCCGCGCCCGCGCCATGTGCGGAGCATCCGTGGAGTCACCGATCATCTTCAGCGCGAAATAGGCTTTCACGCTGGCGCTCATGTCGAACGCACCGTCATGCACCAGCGCCCAGCCGCCATGGGCGCCCTGAACCCGGCGCAAATAATTGGCGATCTTGCCCTCGAGCACGGAATCGACGGGCTCGCCCAGGTAGTGGCGCAGC
>JBDRNF010000103.1:0-4265 GCA_043811435.1 Pseudomonadota bacterium | reverse complement strand
ACAAAACATGCAAGCAAGTTTTCCAATACGACATGGACGATGTTTCTCAATTCCCCATCCAGGACGATCGCCTCTATCGGGACCCTGAATATTCCTGGGACGAATATATTCAGGCATAACGCTTTGAGAATTCGAAGAATCAGCGAAGCTAAAGTGAGGCTGAAGGATAGGTCTGGCTGAAATCTGCCGAAAGAGCCCTTCGTAGCAGGTGAAACAACCCAAAATCGTATTGCTCAACCGGAAGATTGACCAACCCTCACACCTTTCATTATCACCGATACCGCACCCCATATTTTGTGGTCAATATTCAATTGACACACAAGATCCTTCTTCATATACTCCCACCGTGAAAAGCAATACCTTATCAATGCTGATCGTCGCCGGCGATTTCAACGACTGGCGCAATAATGCCGGGCGCGCGCTCATCGGCGGACTTGGCCTCGCGGAGGTGTTTCGCGACCAGCGCGGCCGACCGGCGCGCACCTATCCCAGCGCTTTGCCGCTATTGCGCCAGGACCGGATCTACGCGCGCGGTTTTTCCGTGGTCCGTGCCGAGGTGCACCACTGCCTGCCCTGGTCGCGCATCTCCGATCACGCCGCGCTCTCCGCAGAACTGGAATTGTATTGACGCCGAAATTCGTCGACGGCAACAAGCTGCAGTTGCTGCGCAATGGCACGGCCTACTTTCCGGCGTTGCAGCAGGCCATCGACGTGGCGAAGGGTGAAATCTACCTCGAGACCTACATTTTCCGTGATGACGAGACCGGGCAGGCTATCGCGGCAGCGCTCGCGCGCGCGGCCCAGCGCGGTGTCGCCGTGCGCGTGCTGGTCGATGGTTTCGGCTGCAAGGACCATTTTGCGGAGATACGCGAGCGCCTGCTTGCGGCCAACGTCCAAGTGTTGATCTACCGGCCCAAGATTTCGCCGTTGACGTTGCGTCGCAACCGCTTGCGCCGAATGCACCGCAAGCTGGCGGTGATCGACGCGCGCATGGCCTTCGCCAGCGGAATAAACATCATCGACGACATGGATACGCCTGGCGACAACCCGCCTCGCTACGACTATGCGGTGCGCATCGAAGGGCCTTTGCTCGCGCCCATCGTGGAGGAGGTCGAGCGGCTGTGGAGCCGGGTCGCCTGGGCCAGCCTGCGGCGGCGCTGGTGTGACAAGCGGATTGTCGCGGTCGATGCAGCCCCGCGCGGCAGTCAGCGCGCGGCCCTGGTGGTGCGCGACAATCTGCGCCACCGCTCCGACATTGAGGACGCCTATCTGGCGGCCATCGGGAACGCACGCGTGGAAATCATCATCGCCAACGCCTATTTCTTCCCCGGCGTGCGCTTCCGCCGCGCCCTGCTCGATGCAACCAGGCGAGGCGTGCGCGTGATGTTGCTGCTGCAGGGGCGGGTAGAATATTTTCTGCAGCATTACGCCTCGCGCGCCTTCTACGGCCCGCTGCTCGATGCCGGCGTCGAAATATACGAATACAAGCGCAGCTTCATGCACGCCAAGGTCGCGGTGATCGACCAGCGCTGGTCCGCGGTCGGATCGAGCAACATCGATCCGTTCAGCCTGCTGCTGGCGCGCGAAGCCAACATCGTCGTCGATGACCAGCCGTTCGCGCAGGAATTGCGCCGCAACCTGCAGCGGGACATGGAAAGCGGCGCCATGATCGTAGCCAAGACGGCTTGGCGCCACCAACCCTGGTTGGAGCGGGCCTTGATCTGGGCCAGCTACAATTTTGCGCGGCTGCTGATGGGCTTGACCGGATATGCCGATAAGCAGTGAACCTCGGGCTCGTCCGCGGCGGCTCAGCTTTTTTTGCATCCTTGCCGCGCTTGCGCTCTAATTGCCAATCATGACGCAATCGAGCGTGACCCCGGCGACCCAGAACCAAATCGGCCTGTACCTGACGGTGGTGCAGTTCTTTTTCACCATCACCTGGACGGTGTACGTGATATTCCTGCCCAAGCTGGCGGCCCAGGCAGGAATCCCGAAGCAGTGGGTGATTTTCATTCTCCTCGCCGATCAGTTGATTTTCGCCTGCATGGATCTGGCGATGGGCGTCATGGCGGATCGCGTCTCGCGCGCGGTGGGGAAACTGGGCAGGTTCATCCTCGCCCCCGGTACGCCGAGCGCGGCAAACCCGTGATGTCAGAGGGTATGGCAATCGGATTCGCCTTCGACTAACACCACCTCGGGTGGCTGCTGAAGCCGCCACCCGGCTGCCCCATACATCATGGATGACGTCTGTTGTCAACTCCCCATCAATGACGATCACCTCTATCGGAACCCTGAATATTCAATTGACACACAAGATCATTCTTCATATACTCCCACCATGAAAAGCAATACCTTATCAATGAGGGTACATGACCAACGTACCTGAGGTCCGGCCCGAACTGTTTCCGCCCCTCGTGCGCGCGATGCGCCAGCCGGCTTTCTATCCTCATCGACCAGAGCGCGTGCGCCTCGTGCAGACGCACATCTCGTGGGTCTTCATCGCGGGCGATCGCGTCTACAAGGTCAAGAAGCCCGTCGACTTCGGCTTTCTCGATTTCTCGACGTTGCGCAAGCGCGCGCAGGCGTGTCGGCGGGAGGTCGAGTTGAACCGGCGCCTTGCGCCGGGGCTCTATCTCGGTGCCGTGCCGATCTTCGAGCACCGTTCTTTGGGGACAGATTTCAAATCTATCCCCAACCGTGTGTATTCCCTCAGCCCCGTCGGCCGCGTCGTCGACCATGCCGTCGTGATGCGTCTGCTGCCGCAGGAGCGATTGCTCACGACACTGCTGGCCCGAGGCACGGCAGACGCGGCGGATCTGCGCCGGGTCGCGCGCCGGATCGCCACGTTTCACGCGCAGGCTGCCGAGGCCGCGCCGCGCTGGCGCCGGGTCGCGCTGCTCGCCGACAACCTGCGGGAGAATTTCCGCCAGACCGTCCCCTTCCTCGAAAAGACCGTGAGCGGCGGGGACTACCTGCTGGTCTGGGACTACAGCCACGACTTTTTCGAGCGCCGACGCCCGCTGCTGGAGAAGCGGGCACGCGAGGGGCGCATCCGCGACGGGCACGGCGACCTGCACGCCGAGCACATCAGCATCGAACGCTCGCGGGTGCGGATCTACGACTGCATCGAGTTCTCCGACCGGTTGCGCCATTGCGACGTGGCCGCCGACATCGCCTTTCTCTACATGGACCTCCTCCACCACCGGCGCCCAGACCTGGCCACAGCCCTGATGGACGAGTACCTGCGGCGCACCGGCGACTGGGAGGTGCGGCTGCTCATCCCCTTCTACGCCTGCTACCGCGCGGTGGTGCGCGAGAAGGTCGAGAGCTTCCGCCTCGCCGACCCGGGCATCACGGCGTCGCGCAAGCGGGCGGTGGCACGCCGCGCGACGAGCTACTTCCGCCTCGCGCGCAAGCTGGCGCGACGGGATGCGCGGCCGCGGCTGATCCTCGTCGGCGGGCTGCCGGGCAGCGGCAAGAGCACGATCGCCCGTACTCTGGCCGCGCGCATCGGCGCGGACTGCATCGCCTCGGACGTCCTGCGCAAGGAACTGGCCGGGGCCGAGCCGGGAGAGCGGCTCACGGCCGAGGTCGGCGATGGGGTCTACGGCGCCGGGATGACTGAGCTGACCTATTGTGAACTGCTCGTTCAGGCCGAACGGCAGCTGCGCGCCGGGCGCAGCGTGGTGCTCGATGCGACGTTCGCCCGCGCGGCGGACCGGCGGCGCGCCGCGGCGCTGGCGCGCGCGGTGGGCGGGGTGCTCGTCGCGGTCGAGTGCCGCTGCCCGGTGCGCATCGCGCGCGAGCGGCTCGCCGCCCGCCGGCGCCCCGGCTACACGGGCCCATCCGACGCGGGCTGGGAGGTCTACCGGTCGATGAGAAACACGTTCGAGCCCTTCGGCCCGGAGGCAGTGCGGGTGGATACAGCGCGGCCGGTAGAGGAGTGTCTGGCGAAAATCGCGGAGAGAGCCTACCCGCTCTGAGGGGGGATCTTCTTCATTGCCAGGCGATAGATGCGCCGGTGATCTGCGTCGAGCACCTGGTAGACCACGCCCGGCAGCGCGATTTCCTCGCCCGAGTAGGGCACCCTCCCGAGTTGGTTCACCAGCAACCCGCTGAGCGTTTGAAACTCCTCGTCCGGCAGCGCAAGACCGGCTTTAGCGTTGAGATCGTCCAGCGCGATCTAGCCGCTGACCGTGATGGACCCGTCGCGGCGCGCCGCGAGGAGCACGACGTCGCGGTCCTCGTCGACGACCTCCCATTCG
>JBDRNF010000102.1:0-27403 GCA_043811435.1 Pseudomonadota bacterium | reverse complement strand
AGCCTACCAGGAGGTCGCGGCGAACGCGCTGGCGCAGCTGGATAGTCTCGCGGATCTCTACGTCACACCGGCGCGGGAGAATGATCTGATCGGAATCTTCAAGGAGGCTACCCGGCTCGAAGCCGACTTCTGGCAGATGGGTTGGCGCGCGGATCCACGTCACGGCAGCTCAGTCGACTAGGGGCGGCCGGCCTCGACGGCCGAAGGAACCGAGAGCAACCTGGAATGTTCTCTCGCTGTGCTGGCGTTCGGATGACCAGTTCGAGAACAGCAGCGGTGCTGCGCAGCAACCCGATACGGGAGTCGCTCAAATGCCGGAAGATGACAAGCCGCTCGAGCCGGAGGACTTTCCACTTCGCACCAAGCGAAAGAAAATCCTCAAGAATGATGGCGAGAAAGTTGCCGAGGCCTGCAACGAGCAAACCGCGGAAGAGGTAGCGGAACGCCTCAACACGGAAGAGCAACTCCGCGAGGAGGATCGCTGGTCGGCGTAACGGTCGCTTTCAATCATCTGTGCGGGAGTCGCAAAGTCAAATCCTGTTGGGTCCCGGGACAGGCTCGAATGCCGGTCTGGGCTGAGTCGGAAAGACCTGTGCGCCAGCGGATTGAGCGGCAGCTCTGGTTGCCTCCCGATCGTGAGACTCCCGGTTCCAGGGACCGAACTCGAGAACCAGGAATGCCGCAGCGCTGAGCACGGCAACGGCGGCTGCGACGGCCAGCGGCCGGCCGAGTTCCTTTCCACGTATTCTCTCGCGCATTTTCTTTTTCATTTCGATCTTGTCCTGACGAGAGCTATGGCCTGTACCAGAGCAATCCGTTCGCCACCCCCCAGTTCCGACGACCGCACGCGGCACAAGGCCGCATTATGACAACGGCTTGGCGGGCGACGAATTTATCTGCATGATGGCCAATCGGCCGTAGGGAAGCGTGCTGATTGCTGCCGCCCTTGATTGCACCTGATGGAATTTCCGTGAAGAACGAATTGATCGACCGAATCTACGAAAGTTCCTTCGTGCCGGAACTCTGGCCCGGTGTCCTCGATGACCTGGCCCGCTTGACCGATTCACGTGGCGGCTTGCTGTTCTCGGCCCGCGACCGGGTTTTGAAATGGACCGCGTCGGCGAATTTGAATGATATTTTTCGCTCCTATGTCGAGGACGGATGGTTCAAGCGTTGTCCTCGCCGGATCTGCCTGTTTGGACGATCGATGCCTGAATTCTTCGTCGAGCACGACTTCTGGACGCCGGAACAACTGGATAATGATCCCATCTATCGTGATTTCTTCCGTCCGCACGGACTTGGCTGGTCCGCCGGGACGGGCCTGCAATTGCCGACCGGCGATCATGTCGTCTTCAGCATCGAGCGCGATCACAGTCGCGGGCCGATCGAGAAGGATCGAGTCGAGTTGCTGAACGAACTCCGCTCCCATCTGGGACGCAGCGCGTTTGTCGCGGCACGCCTGGGGCTGCAGCGCGCCAAGGGGGCCAACGAGGCGCTGGCGGCGATAGGGTTGCCTGCGCTGCTGCTCAGCCGGGACGGCACGGTGGTCGAAGCCAATCACTTGATCGAGGATTTACCCGATCATCTGCAATGGCGTGCGCAAAGCCGTATCGCGCTGACGGATGGCCGAGCCAACGAGCTGCTGCGGGCAGCTCTCGCAGCAATCGATACTGATCGCGAATCGCCGGTACGCTCGTTTCCGCTGCGGGACGCCGACGACAGAGCGGTCCGGGTGGTCCATCTCATTCCGATCCGGCGCACCGCCCACGACATCTTTGCCGGCAGTTACGCGCTTCTGGTGGTGACGCCGGTGTCGGCACCCGCGGGGCCACCGATTGAATTGATGCGGTCGCTGTTCGACCTCACCCCGTCGGAAGCCCGGGTGGCGCGGGGGCTCGCCGTCGGCGAGACGCTGGAAGAGATTGCCACGAGCGGCGGGGTAGCCATCTCCACCGTGCGCTCGCAGTTGCGCCAGGTTCTGGAAAAGACCGGATGCACCCGCCAGGCCGAGTTGGTGTCGCTGCTGGCCAATGTCACGCTTGATCGCAGCACGGCCGGGAACTAGCGCAGCACAGGCTGCGTCCTTCAATTTCCTGTCTTCATCAATTTGGAGGATGCGGCCTCGACCAGCCGGGATCACTGTTGGCGTGACAATACCTGTCACCAGCCTCCGACGAGCCGGAGCTGAGGTTTCCTGAATGAGGAGAAATGCCATGATTCGTTTTTCAGCGCTGGTTGCCGCTGCGTTTGCGCTCGCGGTCTTCGTCGGTGGATCGCTGGCCCAGGCCCAGACCGCTTCGGATCCGAAGAGCCAGCCGGGTAGCGGCCAGTGCCGGCTGTCCAACGGGCAACGCTGTTAATTAGAGAGAGTATGCCGCGGAAATGCGGCTGACCGATGGAAGGGGGCGCGGGACCTCGGTCCCGCGCTCCCAGCGGACGCGCGCCCGTCGGCGGGCGGACAACGTGGGGCAGAAGTGCGATCGTCCTAGACCGTAACCTCGACCAGTTCCCCAACCGACTGGGCGCTCTGGGCGTTCGGGTCGTGCAGCGAAAAGGCCGGGCCATCGTAGAGAAACGAGCACTGGTGGATGACGATGTTTCCGTCGTCTACGCTCACCAGGGAATAATCCGGCGCCTCATGCGTCCCCGGAATATGGCCCTCGGTTTCGAAATCGAACGCCACCTGATGGGTCAGCGCGCGCTGGATATGGAACGGTATGCCGCGCCAGGTTCCGGCGATCGGCCGGTGCAGATGGCCCATGAACATGTAATCGGGTTTTCGCGTGCGGACGATGACATCCCACTCGGCCTCGCCATTGGCGAGCTTGATGGTGTCCATGTAGCGCAGGCCGCTGTCGAACGGCGGATGATGCTGGAACAGCAATAGCGGCCGGTCGGCCGGCGCGGCGGCGAGCGCCTCGGCGAGAAAGTGCAGCCGCGCTTCGCACAGGATGCCGGCATGGTCGGGCGTCTCTTCGTTCAGCGTGTCCAGCGTGACGATGGTCGCGGCGTCGAAAAGATGCACGCCCTGAACGAAGCCGTCGGCATCACGATCGGCGCCGGCAAATTCGCTCCGGAACGCCGCGCGCTTGTCGTGGTTGCCCATCATCAGGATGGTGGGCGCGTCGAGTCCGGCCAGCACGCCGGCAAGACTGGCATAGGCGGCTTGTTCGCCCCAATGGGCGAGATCGCCTGACAGGATGACGAAGGCGATGTCCTTGTGCGTCGCGTTGATCTTCTCGACCGCGACCGCGAGGCGCTCCGCCGGATCGAGTCCGTACAGCTTACGGCCGTGCGGCACGAAATGGGTGTCGGTGAGAATGACGAATCTCATCGCTGCATGGTCTCCCGGTCCCACTCGGCAAAATCCGGCGAGCCCTCGGTTCGGATCGGGCCCTGATAGCCGAACTCGACCATGTGCACGGTGACGTAGTCCTGCCCGACGAAAGCGACGCCGTAGGATTCCGGCAAATCGGACGCGCTCAGCATCAGCTTCTCCGAAAACAGCGGATAGCTGGCGTGGTTGGTGCCGCGCAGCGAGGTCGCGGGTATTCCGGCAACCGAGCCGCCCAGCGGCAGATGGCAATGCCCGAAGAAGATATGGCGGATCTTGTCGCGATGGCGGCCGACGATCTGGCGGAAGGCGGCGTCGTCAAGCAGCCGGATCTGGTCCATCGGGCCGAGATGGGTCGGCATCGGATTGTGATGCATGAACAGCAAAAACGGACCGTCATGTTCGAATAGCTGCTGCTCCAGCCAGTCCTGCCGTGGCGCGCAATAGCGGCCGGCATGGGTCCGGGGTTCGGTGGTGTCGAGAAACAGGCAGCGGCCGGCGGCGGTGTCGTGAAAACCTTGCGCGAAGCCGTCGGACTCGGCGTATTCCGGGAACACGGTGAGGAAGGCTGCGCGATTGTCGTGGTTGCCGATACAGAGACGAACCGGAAGCGGAAAGCTGCCCAGCCGCTCGCGCAGCCATTCGTAATCCAGCCGGTCGCCCCAATCGGAGAGATCGCCTGTGATCACCATCAGCTCGGCGTCGCTGTGGTCCGCAAGGACGTGGCCGAGCGCCCGCTCGAAATTATGGCGCGGATCGCGCCCGCCGATGGTGTTTCCGGGCGCGGTCAAATGGATGTCGCTCATATGGATGAGTTTCATGGAACCCTCGTTGCGATGGATGGCGAGGCGCCGTGGCGCCCCGCCGTGGGATAGGACGGGCACGGTGCCCGCGCGCTCCGAGGTCAGCGTGCCGCGCCGACCGACTTCGGCAGCAGCTTCTGCACGTCGGCGGTCATGTCGGCCAGAACGGCATCCGGCTCCTTGGTGCGCGTTCCCGAGATGATGGTGTTGAGATGGTCCTTGATGACGTCGGTGATCTTCAGGCCGTTGTCGCCGGGAAACGCGTACCACTTGGTGAGCAGCGGCAGCTGCTTGACCGCGGTGTAGTTGTTCGGGTTCTTGACGTAGAAGTCCTTGAGATAGACTTCGTTGGTGACCTTGTTGGGGGGCATATAGCCGGTGGTTTCGGCCATGATCGCCGCACCCTTCGGACCGGTCCAGAATTTCACGACTTCCCAGGAGGCGTCGCGCTTGGCCTTGTCCTTGGCGAGGATCATCACGACGTTGCCGCCGGCGGGCAGCCGGCCCTTGGTGGCCACCACATCCGGAAAGGTGTGGGTCTTCAGCTTGAACTTGTCGCCGACCATCTGCGTCACCTTGTTCAGGTCCGAGGTCGAGGTGATGTGGATGCCGGTCTTGCCGGCGGCGAAAGCCGCGCGCATCGCGGGCTGGTCGAGGTTGGGCATGCCGGCCTCGGTGACGAGACGGGCCAGCGTGCGGATGGCGAACTGGCCTTCCGGTCCGTCGAACGCCACCTTGGTCTCGTCGGCGTTCAGCATCGAGCCGCCGCGGGCGAACACCGGTGCCTGCCAGAGCCAGTTGCCGGTGATGTCCCAAGCGTACGTGATGCCGTTGGCGTCGGGCGTGCTGGCCTTGATCTTTTTGGCGAGATCAATGATGCCGTCCCAGCTCGTCGGCAGCTTCTCCGGATCGGCGCCGGCCTTCTTGGCGAGGTCGAGATTGACATAGACGATCGGCAGCGAGATCGCGAACGGCAGCGCGTAGACCTTGCCGCTGGAGGTGCCGATATCGAACATCGCCTGGTGGAAACCCTGCTTGTCGAAATCCTTTTCCGCGGCGATGTAGCCATCGAGCGGCGCCGGGATGTTCTTGTCGACCAGAACGCGGATGCGGTTGAGGCCCTGGAAGCTGACGTCGGGCATCTGGCTGGTGACGGCTTCGCGCAGCACGCGCTGGGTGCCGTCCTCATAGGACTCGTAGGCCGCCCGCATCGAGACCTTGATGTCCGGCCGGATCTTGGCGAACTCTTCGGCGATCTTCTTGTGGGTTTCGGTGAACAGTTCCGGGTAGGGATACTGCAGCACCACCTCGGTCTGGCTCTGGGCGTGGGCGCCGGCAGCGCCGGCAAGCACGGCCAGTGCGGCGACAGTCAGTCTTTTCAACATCGATAGCTCCTTCGTTACGATTGCACCTGGGGGTCTATTTGATGCCGGTCAGCGTGATGCCTTCGATGAACCGGCGTTGGGCGAGCAGGAACGCGACCACGAGCGGCGCGATGATGACGATGGCGGCCGCCATCAGCGGGCCGTAATTGGTGCCGGCTTCCTCGTTGCGGAAACTGGCGACGCCAAGCGGCGGAGTACGCAGATGCTCGCTGTTCAGTACGATCAGCGGCCAGAAATAGTCGTTCCAGTGCGCCACCACTGAGAAGATGCCGAAGGCGGTGAGGGCCGGGATCGCGGTCGGCAGCATCACGCGCCAGACGATGCCAAACTCGGAAATGCCGTCCATGCGCGCGGCCTCGATCAGGTCGTCCGGCACGGTCTTGAAGAACTGCCGCATCAGGAAAATGCCGAACGCCGAGATCGTGAACGGCACGATCAGCGCGGCATAGCTGTCGAGGATGCCGAGCTGGTGAAACAGCAGGAACACCGGGATCGCGGTCGCCTGCGGCGGGATCAGGATGCAGAACAGCACCAGCGCGAACAGCACCTCGCGGCCGGCGAACCGCAGCTTGGCCAGCGCGTAGGCGGCAGGCAGCGCGATCAGCACCTGCAGCACGAAGATCGATGCGGTGACCACGACGCCGTTGACCAGGAATCGCCACAGACTGGCCTTGCCGAAGGCGGTCGCAAAGTTGTCCCACAACGCGAAGCTCTGCGGAATGAAGTGAATGCTCTTGGTGAAGATCTCGGTCTGCGGGTTCGACGCCTTCGAGATCCTCGAGTCGAGCGGCAGCCGAGTGATCGCGGCGCCGCACAAGGGCAGCAAGTGCCGGGTAGCGGACCAGACGATGGAACGATGGCGCGGCGTCATGCGTAATGCACTCCGCGGTTCGCCAGCGCCGATTTGACCAGCGTCAGCAACAGCACGAATGCCAGGAACACCACCGTCAGGGCGGCGCCATAGCCGGAGCGGAAAAATTCAAAGCTCTCGATATACATGGTGTGGATCAGCACTTCGGACGATTTCGAGGGGCCGCCCTTGGTCAGGACGTGGACGGTGTCGAACACCTGGAACGAGCGGATCCCGGTGATCACGACCACGAACACGGTGGTCGGTCCCAGCATCGGCCAGGTCACCAGCCGGAACCGGGCCCAGGCGCTGTGGGCGCCGTCGATCTCGGCGGCGTCGTAGAGTTGTCGGGGGATTGAAACCAGGCCGGCGAGAAACAGCACCATGTTGAAGCCCAGCGCCTGCCAGATGCCGATCACGCAGAGCGCATAAAGCGCGGTGCGGCGGTCCTGCAGCCAGCTGAATCCTTCAAACCCGATGCCGTGCAGCAGCCCGTTGATCAGGCCGAACTGCGGATGCAGCATGAATTCCCAAACGATCGACATCGCGATCAGCGTCGCCATGACAGGCAGGAAGTAGATGGTGCGGTACCAGGTCCGCAAGGAACCGCCGCTTTCGATCAGAAGCGCCACGGCGAGCCCCAGGGCCACCGCCGCGGGCACCACGATCGCGACATAGGTCAGCGTGTTGCGCAGCGAGAGCCAGAACACCCGGTCGCCAAACATGTCCTGATAGTTCGCAAGGCCGATCCAGGAAAACGAGGGACTTCCGAGCTGGTAGTCGGTAAATGACAGCGCGATGACGCCGAGCAATGGCCCGAGCAGCAGCAGAAACATCAGGATGAAGGCGGGCGCCACCATGGCCAGCGCGGGTCGCGAGCGATTCCGGCCTTGCGACCGTGCCGGCTTGGTGGCGGCCGCACGGTGTCCGGCCGGCATCGCCGTTGCGGTGAGGGTATCAGCCAAGGGCTTTCTCCAGGACGCGCTCGCTGCGAGCCGGCGCCGCGACGTCGATGCGTTTGCCGGCGCTGTCGAATGCCCGGACGGCGTTGGCGGGAAAACCGAGGTGGATGGCGCTGCCGATCTCCGGCAACTGCTGGTCGGGGCTGACACGCGCGAGCAAGGGCAGGTCGATGCGATCGACCTTGACGTGAATGAAGGCCTCGGCGCCGAGATGTTCGAGATGCGTCACGATGCCGGCAATGGCGCCCGGGCCTTGACCGATCTCCATGCGCTCCGGACGCACGCAGACCGTGCAGCGGCCCGCCGCGGCCGCCGTGCCGAGGCGAAGCTGCCGTCCCAGCACCTCCAGGCCGCGGTCCTCGCGGATGATACCCGGCATGGCGTTGATCTTGGGACTGCCGACGAATTCCGCGACGCGGATGTCCCGCGGGTTCTCGTAGACTTCGGCGGGGGTGCCGATCTGGACGACGTTGCCCTCGATCATGACGGCGATGCGGCTCGACATCGTCATCGCCTCGGCCTGGTCGTGGGTGACGTAAACAAAAGTCGCCTTCAACTGGCGATGCAGCTGGGCGAGCTCCGCGCGCATATGCACCCGCAGCTTGGCGTCTAGATTCGATAGCGGTTCGTCGAACAGAAAGCCCAGGGGTTGGCGCACGATGGCGCGACCGACCGCGACGCGCTGGCGCTGGCCGCCGGATAATTGCCCCGGTTTGCGCTTGAGCAGTGCGCCGAGTTCGAGCTGGGCGGCAACGCGCTCGACATCCTCACGAATGCCACGCTCCGTCCGGCCGCGTTCGGGATGGAGCCTGCCGATCAGGGGCATGCGCGCCAGCGCCGAATGGCGCCGCATCCGCAGCGGCACCGCGATATTGTCGAACACAGACAGATGCGGGTACAGCGCGTAGGACTGAAACACCATCGCGAGGTTGCGGGCGCTGGGCCTGATGCCGTCGACCTGGACGCCATCGATACGCACCTCACCGGAACTCTGGGGCTCCAGACCCGCAATGATGCGCAGCAATGTCGACTTGCCGCAGCCCGAGGGACCGATCAGCGCGATGAACTCGCCGTCTTCGATCGCCAGATCGATTCCCTTGAGAATTGCCGTCTGGTCGAAGGCCTTGCGTATCCCGTTTAGTTCGATTTTCGCCATGTCGCCGGTGCCCCCACTGCAGTGCAGCAATGGATGTTGATGTAGGGGCCGCGCTTGACAGTCACATAACAGTCAAAGGAATTGCTTATCTTCAACACAGGATTTTCTTCTGGAGTAATTCCGGACGTTCGGGGTGTTGCTCGGCGCTGGAGGCTTGAATCGGAATGGCTTTGACGTCTTCGCGCGTGCGCGCGGTAAACGCGGTGTTCGAAGCCGGCAATTTTTCCGCTGCGGCAAGACGTCTCGGCGTCTCGCAGCCTTCGATCGCCCAGCTGGTTCGCGAGCTGGAGTCCGAGTTCAATGTCAGGCTGTTCGAGCGGCACGGCCACAATCTGGTGGCTACTTCGCTATGCCGCCAGCTCTACGCCGCAACCAACCGAATCCAGGCGATGGAAGCCGACGCGGTGGCGATTCTCGAGCAACGCGAGGAACTGGCGGGGGGCGAGTTGCGGGTGGGGCTGGGCAACTCGATGCCCGGCATGGCGCTGATTTCCGCGTTCAAGGCGCTCTATCCCAAAATCCAGATCAGCGTGGAAATCGGCAACTGGTCGGACATCATGGCTGCCGTCATCGATCGGCGCGTCGACGTTGCCGTGCTTCCCGAGGTGCCACAGGATCGCCGGTTTCGATGCGAGGTTTGTCTCAAGCAGCGCGTGGTGGCGATTTGTCATCCCGGACATCCCCTCAATCGACCGGGCCAGGTGGCGGTCGCCGAGCTGACGCAATACCCGCTGGTGTTTCGCAGCCGCAATTCCTCCACCCAGCGCGTCGTGGACAAGGCGTTTCGCGCGGCCGGTCTGCGGATCGAGCCGGCCATCATCGTCAACACCCGCGAAGGCATGCTGGAAGCCGTAGCCAACCGGCTCGGCATAGGATTCATCTGGGAGCATGGCTCCAGCCGGGCCGACCGGATCGCGAAAGTGGTCGTGTCGGAGATGGACGTCGAGGTCCCCGAGTATATTTTCTCGCTGTTCGGCGCCAGGGGAAAACTGGTCGAGCTGTTCTTTCATTCGCGCAATCTGCTGCCGCAGGGCTCGAACTAATGCCTGGAACCACAAGTAGGTATTGCAGCCGATCCTTCGAGACGCATCGCTTCGCGATGCTCCTCAGGATGAGGTTTAACTTGTTGAAGCACAACAACCTCATGCTGAGGAGCGAGCGGCGCGAGCGTCTCGAAGCATGGGCAGCAAGGGACCCGTTGAACTCAGATAGTCGGTACTGAAGGCAGATTGGTCGCGACGCGACCGGAATTCAGGTCGGCGCATCTCCGTGGTGCGCCCTCCGTTTGCGGGGACGCTCCCGGTCGGCCTCGTCGCGCCACCGCCTGACTTCGTCAAGTTCAGCGTCGGGCTGCGCTACGATAACTTCGCGTTGCCCGAGGTAGAGCTTGCCGCTGTCGCCATCGATGGTGATCCAGTCGCTTTCCGAGATCGCGGTGTTTGCGAGCTGTGCCCGGGCGGCCGCGACGTCGATCGCCATGCTGCCGCATCCGACGACGCAGGGCTTGCCCATCTGGCGCGCGACCAGTGCGGCATGCGCGGTGCGGGCACCGACAGACGTCACGATGCCGGCCGCGACGGCAAAACCCGCGACATCGGCGGTGCTGGTATCGGGCCGCATCAGGATCACCGGGTCCCCCGCGGCGGCCAGGCGCTGGGCGCTTTCGGAACAGAACGCGGTGCGTCCCACCGCGATGCCGCCCGACGCACCGATCCCGGCGGTGACCGGATCATCCGCCGATGCCAGCGAGATCTGGACAAGGGCCGCGGGGTCAATGCCCTCGAGCCGCTGCAGGCCTTCGGGCCGTGTGATCAGTCCTTCATGCACGAGGTCGATGGCGATCCGGAGCGCCGCGCGCGGGGTCCGCTTCGCGGCGCGGGTCTGCAGAATCCACAATTTGCTGTCCTCGATCGTGAACTCGACATCCTGCACATCGCCGAATTCCCGCTCCAGGCGCCTGAGGGTATCGCCGAGTTCGGCCGCGGCCGCCGGCAGCGTGCGGACGAAGGTTTCTTCCGTGTCCGGCGTTCGGCGGCCCGAGACGACGTCTTCGCCCTGAGCGTCGAGCACGAGATCGATCATCGGCTGCGCCCTGCCGGTCGAGGGATCGCGCGAAAACGCCACGCCGGCCCCGGATGCAAGTCCGCCCTTGCCGAACACCATGGCCTGAACCGTAACCGCCGTACCTCGCAGATGCTCGAGTTTCTCGATACGGCGGTAGGCCTGCGCCCGCTCGCTCATCCACGACCGGTAGACAGCCCTTGCGGCGCTGTCGAGCTGCACCATCGCATCCTCGAGCCAGCTGTCATCGCCGTCCTCGATCAATGCCTGCTCGTCGGCGGCCAGACGCTCCAGCGCCTCGCTGTCGAGCTCGCGGTCGCTGGCAACGCCTTCGCTGGCGGTCAACCCGGCAAGGCACGCCGCGAACGGTTCGGGGTCGAGGCTCAGCACCGCTTCGCCATAACTCTCGAGGAACCGCCGCCGACAATCCCACGCCAGCCGCGGCCGGCCGGTGGCCCGGATCAGACCCTGCACGGCGGTCGACGTGCAGCCGACGTTGAGGACCGTGTCCAGCATGCCCGGCATCGACCGCGCCGCGCCCGAGCGTACCGACACCAGCAGCGGCTGCCGGCGATCGCCGAGGCGCTTTCCGGTCGCGTTTTCCAGGAACTCGATGCCGTCTTTCAGCCCATCGCGCAGGTGACGTTCCGCGTGTCCGTCCCCGTCGAGGATCGCAGCGCAGAGCTTCACCGGGAGCACGAAAGCCGGCGGCACCGGCAGACCGAGGGCCGCCATCCGCGCCAAGTTGGCGGCTTTGGCGCCGACCACTTCGGCGGAATGCTGTTCGGTCGCCACACCGCCAATACGCACGATATGCATGGGCTCTGGTCCTTCCTAGGCGGACAGTTCGGTCATGATGTGACGCCGCAGCAGATGCCCGAAACCGGCCAGCCGGTCGGTGGCGCGCTCGATAGCCCGGGCAAGCTCGAGAACGGAGAGCGACGTCGCCACGTCGAAACCGCCGGCGAACACCCGCGCGGTGACCTCGCGCTCCCGGGCATCCGCCGCATGTTCGGCATCGATCAGGCGAACAACGGCGTCCAGCGCGTCTTCGGAGTCGGCGCGACGTCCCTCCGGCACCTCGATGGCGGCGGCGAGGCCGGAAGCCGCGGCTTCGGTCGCCGTCGTGGCGATTGCACACAAGCCGGCAACTTCGGACAGCAGCGAAGGGTCGATTCCGGCAGGCGTCAGCGAGGCGATAAAGGCGGCCTGTTCCAGCTCATCGACCGCTTCCTCGACGCGGTCCACCAGCTGTTCGATGATCGGGCCGGCGTCGAGGCGGGTCGCTTCCTTGCGGGCCTCGATGGCAATGCGGTCGGCCTTGCGTTCGATGAGGCCGGCCCGGGCGGTCAACAGCGCCCCATCCGCCGGACGGCCCGCCTGTAGCGCGGCAACATGCTGGGCGATCGCAGCGGCCACATCGTGCGCCAATCCGATTTGACGCAGCACGATGGCAAGCAGGGCGCTGTCGACGCGTTCGAGATGCCTGACCAGATCGGCTTCGATCTGGTCGCGGACCAGCCTGACCGATCGGCCCGCACTGAGAGCTTCGGTCGAGGCGCGCATCGCGGTTTTGAGGAAATCCATCGCGGCGTTGCGTCCGAGCGCCTGATCCAGCCGCTCGCCGAAGCCGATGCGCGTCGGCGCCGCATTGCGTACCGCGGTGCCGATCAGTTCATTGCCGCCGAGTTCCAGGAAGGCGCGGTGGCCGATCCGCTGCCGGGCGGCCCATTCGAGAAGGCGGGCCGCATCCTCCTTAGCGACCCAGCTGCGCAACAGCTTGCGCGCCTTGTTCCAGTCGATCAGGAATACCAGGGCCGCGCCGAGCGCGGCCAAAAAGGCGTCGCGATCCTCGGAGCTCTCGGCCTCGTACCGCCCGGTAACAAGGAAGAAGGAATTATCGTCGCCAAGACCTGCCGCGGTATGACGGTCGAGCCCGCTCCATTTCGCCTGGAATTTATCGAACAGACCGATGAAGAATTTTGCGCGCGCCCGATGCACGTCGGTATAGGTCACCGTCACGGAATTCTTCTTGACCGCAATGACCACCACATGGGCGTCGGTCGTGCCGATATCGTTCTGAATCAGCAACCGGCCACCCGATCTCGTCGCCATCGTGTCGAGGCCGGGATGGTCGAATTTCAGGGCGCGGGTCTCGTTGAGCCCCTGCATGAAGCTTTCCACCGGGCCACGGTCGTCGGTGCGCAAGCCGAAGACGTGGGCGCCCGCCAGGATTTCCTCGGCGCAGCCGGCGGCGAGCCGGTTGAGCGCCTTGTGCAGATCCATCACCAGTCGATGCAGGCTGTCGGCGCCGTCCTGCGCCACGCCGGTCAATTTGGCGACCCGCGCGATTTCGATCTCATTCGACGCCTCAAGTGCGCCGGTGTTGCGGATCGCCGCGAGCCGTGCGTCCATGGCTTCACCCTCGGCGGCGGCGCCCGCGCTTACGGCGCGGACCATCGCCGCGACGTCGTCGTGGATCTCCTTCATCAATCTGGCCAGATTGGGCGCGGCCATTCGGCCATCGCCGGCCAGATGCGCTCCGCCGATCAGCGTCGCCAGCGCCGCGGGCGCAAGGCCAGCGGCGTTGCATTCGACGTGCAGATCGGTGGCCGGCCGATCCGGCTGTTGCGCATGGCGCGATGCGGCCTGAAGCGCGCTCATGCGCACCTTGATGCGATCGTTCGCCGCCAGTCCCTCGGCAACGAGCGACGGCAGAAGAATGTCAGCCTGTCCGAGCTGTTCGATGATCTGCGATTTCATGGCCTGCCTTCCACGGTGGTGACAGGCATATGCACTGCATTGGCGACAGCTTCATTGCGCTAGATCATTCATGAAAACGTCATACTGGGAGAGCGCTGCGATCAGGCAGCGCTTGCGCAAGGAGCTTCCAGTGATCGACGATCCGGAATCGCGAAACAGCATTGTCCTGACGGAACACGGCGATCCGGTCGATCGGAAGCGCCTGCAACTGGAGAGCCGCAAAGCGTTCCGCCAGCATCGCCAACAGGGTTTCGCGGCGCCCGTCGCCGAGCCGGCCCGTCAGCGTCATGTGAAACCGGAAATCGTCCATCACATAGGGATATCCCCAGCGCTCCAGATGCCCGCGCTGCGCCGCGGTCAATTGCGCTGGCTTTCGCCGCGCACGATCCTGCTCGGTGAGCGGCGCGCGGAACGAATCGAATTCGCTGACGCAATCGGCCGCGAGACGGATCAGCTCCGCCAGCGGCTCGGCCGGAACCAGCGCGATAAAGCCCTCGATCGAGCCGACAACGGGCCGGATCACCGGAACGGGCCGGGGCGTTGCAGCAAACGCGGCACATTTGGCAAGCAGCTCGGCTTCTGTCTTGCCGGGCGCCAGCGTCATCGGCGCCTTGAGCGTGGCATGAAAGCCGTATTTGCGGGGATCGCCGGTTTGCTCGCGCCAATCCGGCGTCGCCTGCAGGATACCGTCCGGAAAGGGAAGGTCCTCGCCGCTGAAGGCGTCATAACCGATCAAATGCGCGCCGAAGCGATCCAGGCCGCTGTCGGGTGCCGGGACGTAGTAGATCGCGTAGCGCGGATAGTCGGCCATATCGGCACCATAGAGCCGCGTCACGCCGCCGCAACAGCCCTGCGCGGCGCGGCTGCGGACCGGATCAGGCGGTCGGCGTCGGCAAGATGAACCAGGCGTCCCGCAGCGATGACGCCGACAATTCGCGGCCGAAGCGGCACCGCGTCATCGACCAGGATGATGTCTGCGCGCCGGCCCGCGGCGAGGACGCCGCGATCGGTGAGCCCGGCGGCCGTGGCCGGCGCCGCCGAGATCAGGTGCCAGGCTCGCGCCAGCGGCAGCACGCCGTCGGCGGCGAGGCGGAACGCCGCCAGCAAGGGTGCGGGATAGTAGTAATCGGACGCCAGGATGGAGCACAGACCCTTGGCGATCATGTCGGCCGCTTTGGTCCAGCCGGTATGGCTGCCGCCGCGCACGACATTGGGCGCGCCGAACACGATGAAATCGCCCGATGCTGCGGCCTCGCGCGCGGTCTCCTCGTTGACCGGGAATTCGGCGATGCCGACGCCCAGATCCCGAAAAGCCCGGCGCATCGCCGGGCTTTCATCGTCATGCGACAGCATGCCGACGCCCGCCGCTCGCGCCATCCCGGCCAGCCGTGAGACCGATGCCGGGACGTCGTGACCGCGGGACACCACGCGCGCCACCAGAGCGTCGAATGCCTCGCTGGAAAGTCCGGTGCGTTCGACCATGCGGCTGCGCTTTTGCGGCTTGGCGAGGCTCGCGACGGTGGAATCCATGTGATCGTTGAACGCGAACAGATCGATCCGTCCGTCGGACAGCCATTGGCCGATTTCCGCTTCGGCATCGAGGTTGTAGGTCTCGTGGCGCAGGTGGAAACGGGTGTCCGCCGCCAATTGCGGCCGCAGCGCCTCGATGGCCTCGAGCAGCATTCGCGCATTGTCCGCGCTCCGCAGGCCAGGCTCCCACGACCAGGTCGTGGCGTGAAATACCGTGGTGATGCCATTGGCGACCGCCTGCCGGTCGCTGTCGATCAGGGCCACATCGACGGGAAAATCGACGCCGGCACGCGGCATCATCTGCCGCTCGAACGCGTCGCCGTGCAGATCGACGATGCCCGGCAGCACCTTCAGGCTGCTTGCATCGATGCCGATCGAACCATGCCCGCGATCCGAATCCACGGCGCTGATTTCACGCCCGGCGATTCGCAACGAGGTTTCGTGAAACTCGTTGCCGAGGAGCGCCCGGCCGCCGTCAATCGACAGGTTGGTCATGACGCGGCACGCATGGCGCGCGAACGCCCAAGGGTGGCCGCAGCCTCATGTTTCTCGAGAAAACCCTCGATGGTCAATTTGCGGAAATCGGGCAGGGCGCGGCGTAGCGTCTCGTGGTCCCAGTTCCACCACGCCAGCGCGGCCAGCCGGTTGGCGATATCTTCCGGGAACCGCCGCTTGATGATCCGCGCCGGATTTCCCGCGACGATGGTGTAGGCCGGGACGTCCTTGGTCACGATGGCGCCCGCGGCGATCACCGCGCCGGTGCCGATGTTGCGGCCGGGCAGCACGACGGCGCCATGCCCGATCCAGACGTCGTGGCCGATATGAACGTGGTGTTCGCGCCGCCATGCGAAAAATTCCGCATCGTCGGCTTCTCCCGGGAAATACGAACTGGCACGATAGGTGAAGTGGGCCTGCGACGCCCGCTGCATCGGATGGTTGCCCGGATTGATTCGCGTCATGGCCGCGATCGAGCAGAACTTCCCGATCGTGCTGTAGGCGATCTGCGCGTCGTTCACGACGTAGGAATAGTCGTCCATCGTCACTTCATGCAGGATCGTGCGCGCGCCGACCTCGCAATAGGCGCCGAGTCGCGTGTCGTGCAATTGCGCGGATGGGTCGATGGTCGGGTCGATCGAGAGCATCTTGCCGGTCATGCGAGCTTCCACGGGCGATGAATCCTGCCGCTGGTCATCGGTCGGCTTGATGACGGCATCATGACGAATGAATGACAACCAACGGCGACAGGTGGTTGATCCTGTTCGCCGCAGCAAGCGTTGGAAAAGCCCCAGCCATTCATCTGACTGTCACAGGCCATTGTTAGCGATCGTGCCGCCAGACACATCAGGAGGGTACCGCTTTGACATCGCACGCCATGATCGATGCCAGAGACATCTCGAAATCCTACCAGCGTGGCGTGCCGGTGCTGGATGGCGTCACGCTGTCGCTGCGGCGCGGCGAAATGGTCGCGCTGATCGGCGCATCGGGTTCGGGCAAGTCGACATTGATTCGTGCGATTGCCGGGCTGACGCCGATCGATGGCGGCCGCAACGGCGGCGCCGGCCAAATCTCGGTCATGGGCGAGGCGATCCAGCGGGACGGCCGCCTCAGTAAAAACCGTGGCCTGCGCGCCCGTGTCGGCGTGATCTTCCAGCAATTCAATCTGGTGCCGCGGCTTTCGGTTCTGACCAACGTCTGCTTCGGACTACTTGGGCGATTGCCGATCCTGCGCGGAACGCTCGGGCAGTTCAGCGAGGCTGACAAGCGCGAGGCCATGCAGGCGTTGGCTCGTGTCGGCATCGCGGAACATGCGCTCAAGCGCGCCAGCGAACTGTCCGGCGGCCAGCAGCAGCGCGCGGCCATCGCGCGTTCGCTGGTGCAGGGAGCCGAATTGCTGATCGCGGACGAGCCGATCGCCTCGCTCGATCCGGCCTCTGCCCGTCGCGTCATGGATCTGCTTGCCGACATGAACCGCAATGACGGGCTGACCGTGTTCATTTCGCTGCATCAGGTCGAATACGCCCTGAAATATTGTGCGCGCACGGTCGCGCTCAAGTCCGGCAAGGTCGCCTATGACGGCCCTTCCAGCGCGCTGACGCCGGCTTTCCTCAATCAGATCTACGGCGCCGAGTCCGAGGAGCTTTTTCTGCCCTCGTTCGAGGCGCAGGCGCGGGGCGCGCAAGAGAGCCGCGACAGCGATGAACTGTCCGTAGCGCGCGTGCCGGCGAAGCCCCCGGCCTTTGAGATCGAGCGGCTGTCGGCCTGACGACAGGTGCGAAAACGCACCCGAAAATGCAACGAATTCAAACAGGAGAAACGACATGCGTAAGCTAGTTCTGATCGGCGCGGCGCTGGCCGTGGCGGTGGGCGTCTCGGTCAAGGTGGCCCGCGCCGAGACCACCGAACTCAATTTCGGCATTATCGCCACCGAAGCGAGTACCAACCTCAAGACGGTCTGGGATCCGTTCCTACAGGCGATGGCCAAGGGGACCGGCTTCAAGGTCAACGCCTTCTACGCTTCCGACTATGCCGGCGTGATCGAAGCCATGCGCTTCAAGAAGGTCCAGGTGGCATGGTTTGGCAACAAATCGGCGATGGAGGCCGCCAACCGCTCGAACGGGGAGATTTTCGCGAAGTCCGTCGATTCGGACGGCAACCCCGGTTACTGGTCGCACCTCCTCGTCCACAAGGACTCGCCGATCAAGAACCTCGACGACGTGCTCAAATGCGACAAGTCGATCAACTTCGGCATCGGCGATCCGAACTCCACCTCCGGCTTCCTTGTCCCGACCAGCTATATTTTCGCGGCCAAGAACATCGATCCGAAGGCCTGCTTCAAGACCGTGCGCAATGCGTCGCATGAGGCGAACGGCATGGCGGTGGCCAACAAGCAGCTCGATGTCGCGACCAACAACAGTGAAAATCTGCGCCGCCTGGAAGTAACCGCTCCCGAAGCCCGCAAGAATATCCGGGTGATCTGGACTTCGCCGCTGATTCCGAGCGATCCGCTGGTCTGGCGCAAGGATCTGGACGTGGACGTCAAGACCAAGCTTTATACCTGGCTCATGAGCTATGGGCGCATCGGAACGCCGGAAGAAATCGCTTCCGCGAAGAAGATCATGGCCGGCCTGCAATGGGCGCCGTTCATCCCGTCGTCGAACGACCAGTTGCTCCCGATCCGCGTCCTCGAAGCCAACAAGTCGATCATGAAGATCAAGGGCGACGCCAAGCTGTCGGCGGAAGAAAAGACTGCCAAGGTCGCGCCGCTCGAGGCCGACATCAAGACGTACCAGGACGCGGCCGCCAAGGCCGAGCATGGCGCGTTCATGAAGCAGGTCGCGCCGTTCTTCGAGGCCGACAAGGCCAACGATCAGGCCAAGCTCAAGAAGCTGATTGGCGAGCTGGCGGCGAACGCCGCAACGACGCCGACCCACTAAGGCTGACGAAGGGCGCCGGCCGCAGCGGTCCGGCGCCCTTCGAACATTTGAGGCCACGACAGAACAGGCCATGACAGACATCGTCGCTCCCCTCGACAACCAGCCATCGCGGCAGGCCCAGAATCCTGCAGTCCCGGTCTATCCCTTCGCCCGACGGGTGCGCGGCTGGCTCGGCTGGGCGCTCGTTTTCGCCTTGCTGGCCTGGAGCTGGGCTCCGGCCGAAATGTTCCGTGTGTCGGCGCTGTTCACCGACTGGCGCAACATGGCCGAGTTCGGCAGCGCCTTTCTCCATCCGAATTTTCACGAATGGCGACAGTACATCAGCGACATGCTGGTGACGATCCAGATCGCGATCTGGGGCACCGCCCTGGCCGTCGTGTTCGGCATTCCGTTCGCAATTCTGAGTTCCGCCAATATCTGCCCGGTGTGGATTGTGCAGCCGGTTCGCCGGTTGATGGATTCCTGCCGCGCCATCAACGAGATCGTGTTCGCGCTGCTGTTTGTCGTGGCGGTGGGCCTGGGCCCGTTCGCCGGCGTGATGGCGCTGTTCATTCATAATCTCGGCGTTTTCGCCAAGCTGTTTTCCGAAGCCGTCGAAGCGGTCGATCCGCGACCGGTGGAAGGCATTCGCGTCACCGGCGCGGTGCGCGTGCAGGAGGTGATCTTTGGCGTCATCCCGCAGGTGATGCCGCTGTGGAGTTCGTTCACGCTCTACCGGCTCGAGACCAACGTCCGCTCGGCGACGACCCTCGGCATCGTCGGAGCCGGCGGCATCGGCCAGACCCTGTATGAGAGCATCAGGAGTTTTCAGTACGCCGATACGGCTGCGCAGATCATCATCGTGGTCGTCACCGTGATGGTGCTCGATCTCATCAGCGCCCGGATCCGCGCAGCGCTGGTATGATCGTGCGCTTGATCGGCCCAGCCGTCGCGGCGGCGTGAGGCGCGGCTAGCCGTTCTCGACCAGGAATTCGATGCGCTCGGCGGCGAAGCGCGCGCGCGTGGTCAGCAGCGGCTCGCCGTCCGCATCGACGTCGGTGCTGTCGACCACCAGCACCGGGCGTCCGAGCGCAAGGTCGAGCTTGATCGCATCCGCGGCGTCGACAATGGCGGCAGAGACGCGGGTGGAGGCCCGGCGATAGTCGCGGATGCCGTAATGTGCCAACAATTTGGTGGTCGACCGCACCCGCTCGTAGGTACGTCCAGCGTCGGGAAAGCGCGCCGCCGCGAGCCAGGTGGTGCCGACGCAAATCGGCGAGCGGTCGGCCAGCCGCAGCGCATCGATCCGAACCAGCGGCGTTCCGGTCTTCAGGCCAAGCTGCTTCGCCAGTTCACGCGTTGCCGGCTCTTCTGAAGCGCCGATCAACTGGCCACGCGGCTCGCGGCCGCCGGCGCCGACGATCTCGGAAAACCGCGTGCGCGAGCGCAAGGGGTAGGCGATACGCGGCGCTTCCACGTAGGTGCCGCTGCCGCGTTCGGCGCGCACCAGGCCGCGCTCCGCCAGGGTCGCCAGCGCCCGCCGCACGGTGTGGCGGTTGACGCGGTAGGTCTCGGCGATTTCGGTCTCGCCCGGCAGCCGCTCGCCGGCGGCGAAGCGGCCATCCGCGATGCCGCGCTCGATGCCATCGGCGACCTGCCGCCACAACGCCACGCCGGAAGCTGCGTCCTGCAGGCTCATGGCGCGAAAAATCCGGGGAGGGGCATTGGAAAAATCATCCTGATGTCACGAAATAGTCATGGCGCTTCGTTATCAAGTTGTCTACTAACATAGACAACTTGATTCCGGCAAGACTGATCTACTGATCTGAAGGTTGACATGACCGTCGCGGACGACAACGGCAAACAGGCGCAGCGCAAGGCCGCGATGGCGGTGCTGGCGCATGCCGATGCAGCGGAGATTGCCCGTCGTCTCGACCCGATCGCGCTGCCGGCTTTCGAAAACCTGCGCGAGCCTGAGAACGGGCTGGTGATGCTGCGCGGCCGCGTCGGCGGTGACGGCGCGCCGTTCAATCTCGGCGAGGCCACGGTTTCGCGCGCCGCAGTGCGGCTTGCGACCGGTGAGGTCGGCTTCGGCTATGTACTCGGCCGTGACAGGCAAAAGGCGCAGATGATCGCGCTGTGCGACGCCTTGGTGCAGTCGAAAGAATTTTCGCAGGCGGTTGAAGAAGGCGTATTGACGCCGCTTCGTACCGCGCTGGTCGCCGAACGCGCCCGCAGCGCCGCGGAGACCGCAGCGACGCGGGTCGATTTTTACACGATGGTACGCGGTGAGGGCTGAGCGATGACGACGGTTGCCGAACTGCCTGCCGGTTTTGCGGACAAGGTTCTTTCAGCGCAGGCGACCTTCCGTTCGGTAATGGATGCGATGGCCCGCCCGGGCAGCGTTCAGCGCGTCACCGCCGGATCCGGCGTGCCTGGCGCCATGATGCGAGGCGCCGCCGCCATCGCCCTCACATTGTTCGATCATGATACGCCGGTCTGGCTCGATTCGCGGATGTCGGAGACACCGGACGTCGGCAAATGGCTCAAATTTCACACCGGCGCGCCTGTGATCGCGGATTCGTCGATCTGCAATTTTGCCCTCGTTGCCGATGCGCGGGCGCTCCCGGCACTCGACCGTTTTGCGCTTGGCAGCAACGAGTATCCGGACCGTTCGACGACATTGATCCTGCAGGTCGAAAGCCTGACCGAGGGCTCCGCTTTCGAATTGCGCGGTCCCGGCATCGACGGCACCGCAATGTTGCGGGCCACGCTCCAGCCCGCGGACCTGTTCGATCGGCTTGCCGTCAACGCTTCGCTGTTCCCGCGCGGCATCGACCTCGTGCTGGTGGCCGACGATGCCGTTGTCGCGATACCCAGAACCACGCGGCTTGCCGCGAAGGGAGACTAAAGCATGTATGTCGCCGTCAAGGGAGGCGAGCGCGCCATCGAGAATGCCCATCGCCTGCTGGCGCATGAGCGGCGCGGCGATCGCGACGTTCCCGAACTGTCGCTCGGCCAGATCTCCGGGCAACTCAGCCTCGGCGTCGATCGCATCATGACCGAGGGTTCGCTCTATGACCGCGAGCTTGCGGCGCTGGCCCTGAAGCAGGCGCGCGGCGACATGATCGAGGCGATCTTTCTGATCCGCGCCTTCCGCGCCACCTTGCCGCGTTTCGGCGCCACCGAACCGGTCGATACCGGCCAGATGCGGGTGCGCCGCCGCATCTCCTCGACCTTCAAGGACATTCCGGGCGGCCAGATTCTCGGGCCGACCTTCGATTACACCCATCGCCTGCTGGATCCGCAATTGGCGGAAGGTTCGGAGCCCGAGGCGCCTGCGACCGCGGAAGCATCGGCTGCGACCATGCCGCGCGTCACCGACATTCTCGGCCGCGACGGCCTGATCGAGCCTTCGCCGCCAGTGGACGCGGATTCGACCGTGGGCGATCTCACCCGCGAACCCCTGAGCTTTCCCGCCGATCGCGATCTGCGGCTGCAGAATCTGGCACGCGCCGATGAGGGCTTTCTGCTGGCACTCGGTTATTCGACGCAGCGCGGTTACGGCCGCAGCCACCCGTTCGCCGGCGAAATCCGGCTCGGCGAGGTCGAGGTGGAATTCATGGCCGAGGACGTCGGTTTCGCCGTGCCGCTCGGCGCGGTGACGCTGACCGAGTGCCAGATGGTCAACCAGTTCAAGGGGTCGGCGACGGAGGCCCCGTGTTTTACGCGGGGCTACGGGCTCGCCTTCGGACAATCGGAGCGCAAGACCATGTCGATGGCGCTGGTCGACCGCAGTCTGCGCGCCCGCGAACTCGGCGAGGAGATTGTCGCGCCGGCCCAGGACGAAGAGTTCGTGATGTCGCATTCCGACAACGTGCAGGCGACCGGCTTCGTCGAGCATCTCAAGCTGCCGCATTATGTCGACTTCCAGTCCGAACTCGGTCTGTTGCGGAAATTGCGCAAGGAGTTCTCGGAAGCGGCGGCGGCCCCCCCGGAGCTGATGCAGGAGGCCGCGGAATGAACGCGCCGGTCTACAATTTTGCCTATCTGGACGAACAGACCAAACGAATGATCCGGCGCGCCATCCTGAAGGCGATCGCCATCCCCGGCTACCAGGTGCCTTTCGCCAGCCGCGAAATGCCGATGCCGTACGGCTGGGGCACCGGCGGCGTGCAGGTGACCGCGGCGATCCTCGGGCCGGCCGATGTACTGAAGGTGATCGATCAGGGTTCCGACGACACCACCAACGCGATTTCGATCCGAAAATTCTTCGCCAGGACCGCCGGTGTTGCGACCACGACCGCCACGGCGGACGCCACCGTGATCCAGACCAGGCACCGCATTCCGGAAGCGCCGCTGCATGGCGGGCAGGTGCTGGTCTATCAGGTCCCGATCCCCGAACCGCTGCGCTTCCTCGAGCCGCGCGAGACGGAAACCCGGCGCATGCATGCACTTGGCGAATATGGCCTGATGCACGTCAAGCTCTACGAGGACATCGCCCGCTTCGGGCATATCGCCACGTCCTATGCCTATCCGGTGAAGGTCAACGCACGCTATGTGATGGACCCGTCGCCGACACCGAAATTCGACAATCCGAAGATGGACAATTGCCCGGCGCTGCAGCTGTTCGGCGCCGGCCGCGAGAAGCGTATCTACGCGATTCCGCCTTACACCTCGGTGGTGTCGCTCGATTTCGAGGATCATCCGTTCACGCGCTACCGTTTCGACGCGCCCTGTGCGCTGTGCGGCGCCGATGATTCCTATCTCGACGAAATCGTCACCGACGACCAGGGCAGCCGAATGTTCGTCTGCTCCGACACCGACTATTGCGAGAATCGCCAGGCGCTCGGCCATCGCGGCAGCGAAAGTGCGGCCCCGCACAAGGAGAGGCCGCATGGCTGACAGCAAATCCGCCGTGCAGGACAACGACCAGCCGCTGCTGATGGCCGAGGGGCTCGGCAAGAATTATGGACGGCTCAGCGCCTGCCGCGACGTTTCCTTTGCGCTTTATCCCGGTGAGGTGCTGGCGATCGTCGGCGAGTCCGGATCGGGCAAATCGACCCTGCTGCAGCTGTTGTCGGCGCAGCTGGCCCCCAGTGCCGGCAAGGTTTCGTACCGGATGCGCGACGGGGTGATGCGCGATCTCGCGGCGCTTGGCGAAGCCGAGCGCCGCTTCCTGTTTCGGACCGACTGGGGCTATGTGCATCAGGATCCCGTGCTGGGGCTGCGGATGGCGGTGTCGGCCGGCGCCAATGTCGGCGAGCGGCTGATGGCGGTGGGCTGGAACCACTATGGCCGCATCCGCGACACCGCGACATCGTGGCTGGAGCGCGTCGAGATCGACGTCGGGCGCATCGACGATGCGCCACGCACCTATTCCGGCGGCATGCGGCAGCGGCTGCAGATCGCGCGCAACCTGGTCACCGAACCGCGCCTGGTGTTCATGGATGAGCCGACCGGCGGGCTCGACGTCTCGGTGCAGGCGCGCCTGCTCGATCTGATGCGCAATCTGGTCAGCGAACTCGGTCTTGCCGCCATCGTCGTCACCCATGATCTCGCGGTGGCGCGGCTGTTGTCGCACCGGGTGATGGTGATGAAGGGCGGCCGGGTTATCGAGACCGGGCTGACCGACCAGGTGCTGGATGATCCGCGCGAGCCCTATACCCAGTTGCTCGTCTCCTCGATTCTGCCAGCGTGAGCCCGAACCCATGACTGCCATGCCGATGACCGCGATGATCGATATCAGCCGTGCGGAAAAGACCTTCACCATGCATTTGCAGGGCGGGATCGAACTGCCGGTCGTGAGCGGCGTCACCTTTCAGGTTCAGCCTGGCGAGTGCGTGGTGCTGTCGGGCCCGTCCGGTGCCGGCAAATCCTCGATCCTGAAGATGATCTTCGGCAATTATCGCTGCGATGGCGGCCGCATCGGCATCCGCCACCAGGGCGCGCTGGTCGATCTCGCCAGCGCCGAGCCGCGACAGATCCTCAGCGTGCGCCGCGCCACGATAGGCTATGTCAGCCAGTTCCTGCGGGCGGTGCCGCGGGTGGCCACCATCGATGTGGTCGCCGAGCCCCTGATATCGAACGGAATGGCGCGTCCCGAGGCGCAGGACCGGGCAGGGCAACTGCTGCGCCGTCTCAACATTCCGGAGCGGCTGTGGGCGCTGCCGCCCTCGACCTTTTCGGGTGGCGAGCAGCAGCGCGTCAACATCGCGCGCGGCTTCATCTCCGACCTGCCGATCCTGCTGCTGGACGAGCCGACCGCCTCGCTCGATGCCGCGAACCGCGCTGTCGTGGTCGAACTGATCGAGCAGAAGAAACGTGCCGACGTCGCCATGGTCGCCATCGTCCATGATGACGAAATCCGCCACCTGATCGCCGACCGCATCGTCGACGTGACGTCGTTTGCATCAGCCGCTTGAAGAGAGAACATTGACATGACTTCGACCGGGTCCGAGACCGTTATCGGCAACGCCAGGATCGTTCTGGCGGACCGCGTGATCGAGCGCGGCTGGATCGCCTTTGCGGATGGACGTATCGCCGAATTTGGCGAGGGGAACGCCCCCGCCGGCAGCGAGGACGCCGCGGGCGATCTGGTCATGCCCGGCCTGATCGAACTGCACACCGATCATCTGGAAGCGCATTACGTGCCGCGTCCAAAAGTGTTCTGGGATCCGATCGCGTCCGTGGTCTCCTACGACGCGCAGCTGGCGACGTCGGGCATCACCACGGTGCTGGATTCGTTGCGGGTCTGGCGCGAAGACGGCGCCGAGGATGTCGACGGCAGGGCAGGCGTGCTGGCCGAGGCGATCTCGGCAGCGCGCGATGCCAACCTGCTGCGCGCTGATCATTTCCTGCACTTGCGCTGCGAAATTCCGATGCCAAGTGTGGTCGAGGAGGCCAGGGAGCTGATCGGGCGGCCGGACATTCGCCTGATGTCGCTGATGGATCACACGCCGGGCCAGCGCCAGTTTCGCGACGAAGGCAAGCTGCGCGATTACTACCGCGGCAAGGGCGCCGGCATGACCGATGCCGAACTCGACACGCTGTTCGAACGGCGCTTTGCCTACCAGAAAGCCTATGCCGCGACCAACATGCGCGAGATCGTGGCGCTGGCGCATCAATACAATATCCCGCTCGCCAGCCATGACGACACCACCGACGAGAACGTTGCAGACGCCATCAAGGATCGCATTTCTGTGGCGGAGTTTCCGACCACGATGGAAGCCGCACATGGATTGCACCAGGCCGGTATCGGCATCCTGATGGGCGCGCCCAATGTGGTGCGCAACGGCTCGCATTCCGGCAACATTGCCGCCGTTGATCTCGCCCGCGAAGGCCTGCTGGACATCCTGTCGTCCGACTACATTCCCTCCAGCCTCCTGATGGCCGCGCTGCAATTGCCGCAGCGTGTCCCGGCCATCGACCTCGCTTCGGCTGTCCGCACCGTCACCCGGACGCCCGCCGAAGCCGTCGGGCTTGCCGATCGCGGCGAGATCGCGGTGGGCAAGCGCGCCGATTTGATCCGCGTGCATATTGCCCGCGACATTCCGGTGGTGCGCAGCGTCTGGCGTGAAGGACATCGCGTGGCGTGACGGAACAGCCGACGATATCCGGCCATCCGGCAACCGCGGGGATCGGGCCCGGCCGGCTGGTGCTGGTGGTCGGGCCGAGCGGCGCCGGCAAGGATACGTTGATCGGGCTCGCCCGGGCCGCCTGCAGCGATGACGGCACCATCGTTTTTCCGCGCCGCGTGGTGACGCGGGAGGCTTCATCCTTCGAAGACAATGAGCAGGTGAGCCTGGAAGCCTTTGCGCAGGCCCGGGCGCAAGGTGAATTTGCGGTTCATTGGCAAGCGCATGGCCATTGCTATGCGTTGCGGCGCGCGATTGACGATCAGATCGGCGCCGGGCGCGCGGTCGTCGCCAACGTATCGCGCACGGTCGTCGAGGCGATGCGCCGCGCCTATGCCGACGTCGTCGTGGTCTCGATCACGGCACCATCTGAAATTCTCAGCCTGCGTCTTTCCGCGCGGGCGCGCGGCAGCGACGGACGGATCGCGGACAGGCTGTACCGCGCCGTCGATGGTGCGGCGGCCACACCGGATTTTACCATCATGAATGTCGGCAGTGCCGAGGATCACGCGCGGGAATTGCTGCGGGTCATCAGGGATGTCTAGGCAGTATCGTTCGACGGCAAGGCGTGCACGAACGACTGTCATCCAACCTTCAAATTCATCGTTCAAAGATTGATGCTCAGAAGCAACCCGCACCGCTCGTGGGTCGTTGCGGCGGCGGCATTCTCAGCAGTCGGCGAAGGCCGAGGGTGAATTCCGGCCTTCTGTTTCACGAAGCCGCCACGGGACCAACACATCTGCCTGGAGCCGGAGCCGTCATGACTGAAAAGCCGATCCACGACCGCATTCATGCCGAAATGCTGGACAGCTTCGACGAAGAGCTGGAACTCGAGATCGATGACGACCGGCTCGATGCGCTGACCAACGAGTTCTCGCCGCATACCGCGAGTGAGACCGTCGATCGGCGGGTCTATTTCAAGGAATTGTTCCGGCTGCAGGGCGAACTGGTCAAATTGCAGAGCTGGGTGCAGCATCACAAACTGAAGGTGGTGGTCATTTTCGAGGGGCGCGATTCGGCCGGCAAGGGTGGTGTCATCAAGCGCATCACCCAGCGCCTCAATCCGCGGATATGCCGCGTCGCCGCACTGCCTGCGCCGAGCGAGCGTGAGCGCACGCAATGGTATTTCCAGCGCTACGTCTCGCATCTGCCGGCCGGTGGCGAGATCGTGCTGTTCGACCGCAGCTGGTACAACCGCGCCGGCGTCGAGCGCGTGATGGGGTTCTGCACCGAGGCCGATGTCGAGGAATTCTTCCGATCGGTGCCGGAGTTCGAGCGTATGCTGGTGCGCTCCGGCATCGTTCTGATCAAGTACTGGTTCTCGATTACCGACGAGGAGCAGCATCTGCGTTTCACCATGCGAATTCACGATCCGCTCAAGCAGTGGAAGCTCAGCCCGATGGATGTGGAATCGCGCAGCCGATGGGAACAATACACCAAGGCCAAGGAGGCGATGCTGGAGCGGACCCACATCGCGGAAGCGCCATGGTATGTGGTGCAGGCGGTTGA
>JBDRNF010000101.1:0-5927 GCA_043811435.1 Pseudomonadota bacterium | reverse complement strand
TGCCGCGCCAGCGTGGTCTTGCCGGTGCCGGCATAGCCGAACAGCCGGAACACCGGCGGCGTGCCGTTCCTGCCGGGTTTGGCTTTCAGCCAGTCGGCAACGGCCTTGAGCGCAGCGTCCTGATGGGGCGTAAAGGTGGTCATGGGGGCTCGAATGAGGGATGGCCGAGGCGGCAATCGGGCGCGACTCATCCCGCCCAAGCTAACCATTCGGGCCATCAGTGCAAGCCGCCGGGCCTGATGGGCTATTGCCAGCCCGGGACGCCTTTCATGTCGGGCAGCTGGTGGGCGATACCCTTGTGGCAGTCGATGCAGGTCTTTTCGCCCGTGAACAGGAAACGCTGATGCGCCACCGAGGCGCGCGGCGACTGCTTGGTGATGTCCATCGATTCGGAGCTGTGGCAGTTGCGGCATTCCAGCGAATCATTGGCCTTGAACCGCGCCCATTCGTGCAACGCCAGTTCGAGCCGGTGGTCCTGGAACTTTTCGCGGGTGTTGATGGTGCCGAACAGATGGCCCCAGACTTCCTTGGAGGCCTGCATCTTGCGCGCGATCTTGTCAGTCCAGTTGTGCGGGACGTGGCAGTCCGGACAGCTGGCGCGGACCCCGGAGCGGTTCGAGAAATGCACGGTGGTCTTCAGTTCCGCGAACACGTTGTCCTTCATCTCGTGGCAACCGGTGCAGAATTTCTCGGTGTTGGTGATTTCCAGCGCGGTGTTGAAGCCGCCCCAGAAGATCACGCCGGCGACGAAACCGGCCAGAATCAGCACGCCGAGCCCGAACACCGAACTCGGCCGGCGCAGCACGTCCCACAATTCGACGATGAAGTTCCAGATCCGTGCCAGCCAGGATGGCCGCGGCGCCGACGGGTCGACCGCGCTCATCGGCGTCCTCCCGGCGTCGCGCGGCTGATCAGGGTGTCGACGTCGACGAAGTCATTGGTGATCGGCGCCTTCACCACGTTCTGCGGAACGTGACAGGAGTTGCAGAAGAACCGGCGCGGCGACACCGAGGCCAGGAACTGGCCGTCGCGATCCATGAAGTGGGTGATCGAGACCATCGGGGCCTGCGACTCGCCGGTGCGGGCACGGGCATGACAGGACAGGCACTTGTTGCCGTTCATGTCGATCTGATAGCCCTCGATCGAATGCGGAATCACCGGCGGCTGCTCCGGATAGTTGCGCACCTCCTTCTCCGATGTATTGCGCATCGGCGTCATCGGCGGGGCCGGTCCCACTTCGTTGAGCGGGGTCGGGCCGCGCAGGCCCGAATTCAGTCCTTGCGCCAGCAGCGAACTGGATCCGGCCGCGATCGCGATCAGGAGCAGGAAAACAAAGGATTTTCGGGTCATGTCGAACTGACCTTTTCGATGCGCACGGCGCATTTCTTGTAATCGGTCTGCAGCGAGATCGGATCGGTGGCGTCCAGCGTCACCTTGTTGATGAGCTGGGCCTCGTCGAACCACGGCACGAACACCAGCCCGCGCGGCGTCTTGTTGCGGCCGCGGGTCTCGACCCGGGTGCGGATGAAGCCGCGGCGCGACTGCACCTTGACCTCGTCGCCGCGACGCAGCTTGAGCTCGGCGGCGTCGTCGGGGTGCATGAAGCACACCGCTTCCGGGAACGCCTTGTAGAGTTCGGGAACCCGGCGCGTCATGGTGCCGGAATGCCAGTGCTCCAGCACGCGGCCGGTCGAAAGCCAGAACGGGTATTCGTTGTCGGGGGATTCGGCCGCCGGCTCGAACGGCAGGGCGAAAATCCGCGCCTTGCCGTCAGGAAAGCCGTAGAACTGCACGCCCGCCCCCTGCTTCACATAGGGATCGAGCCCCTCGCGGAAGCGCCATCGCGTCTCCTGGCCGTTGACGACGGGCCAGCGCAGTCCGCGCTCGCGGTGATAGGTATCGAACGGCGCCAGATCATGCGCATGGCCGCGGCCGAACCCGGCATATTCCTCGAACAGGCCCTTGTGCACGTAGAAGCCGAATGCCTTCGACTCGTCGTTGGCGTAACCGGCCTCGATGTCGGACAGCGGGAATTTATCGACCTGTCCGTTCTTGAACAGCACGTCGAACAGCGTCTTGCCGCGGTATTCCGGTTTTTTGGCAATCAGCTCTTCCGTCCACACTTCCTCGATCTTGAAGCGCTTGGAGAATTCCATCAGCTGCCACAGGTCCGAGCGCGCCTCGCCGGGGGCTGTGACCATCTGGTGCCAGAACTGGGTGCGCCGCTCGGCATTGCCATAGGCGCCTTCCTTTTCCACCCACATCGCGGTGGGCAGGATCAGGTCGGCGGCGAGCGCCGTCACCGACGGATAGGCGTCGGACACCACGACGAAGTTTTCAGGATTGCGGAAACCCGGATAGGTCTCCTCATTGGCGTTCGGCCCGGCCTGCAGATTGTTGTTGACCTGAACCCAGTAGGCGTTGAGCAGGCCGTCCTTCAGCATCCGGCTCTGCAGCACGGCGTGATAGCCCGGCTTGTCGGCAATGGTGCCTTCGGGAAGTTTCCAGATCTTCTCGGCGATGTCGCGATGCTTCTTGTTGGTCACCACCATGTCGGCCGGCAGGCGGTGCGAGAAGGTGCCGACCTCGCGCGCCGTGCCGCAGGCCGAGGGCTGGCCGGTCAGCGAGAACGGGCTGTTGCCGGGCTCGGAGATTTTCCCGGTCAGCAGATGGATGTTGTAGACGAGATTGTTGCACCAGACGCCGCGGGTATGCTGGTTGAAGCCCATGGTCCAGAAGCTGGTGACCTTGATCTTGGGGTCGGCATAGAGTTCGGCCAAAGCCTCGAGGCGGTTGACCGGCACGCCCGACATCTCCGCCGCCTTCTCCAGCGTGTAGTCGGCGACGAATTTGGCGTACTCCTCGAAACTGATGTCGGTGGAGGCGTTGGCCTTGGCGGCGCCGGTCGCCTTCTTCTGCAGCGGATGCTCGGGACGAAGGCCATAGCCGATGTCGGTCTGGCCGCGCTTGAACATGGTGTGCGAGGCGACGAATTCCTTGTTGACCCGGCCGGTCTTGATGATGTGGTTGGCGATGGCGTTGAGGATGTAGAGGTCGGTCTGCGGCTTGAAGATCATGCCGATGTCGGCGAGGTCGAACGAGCGGTGCTCGAAGGTCGACAGCACGGCGACGCGGACATGCGAGGCCGAGAGCCTTCGATCGGTCACCCGGGTCCACAGGATCGGGTGCATCTCGGCCATGTTCGAGCCCCACAGCACGAAGGCATCCGCGGCTTCGATGTCGTCGTAGCAGCCCATCGGCTCGTCGATGCCGAAGGTGCGCATCATGCCGGCCACGGCCGAGGCCATGCAGTGCCGCGCATTGGGATCGATATTGTTGGTGCGGAAGCCGGCCTTGAACAGCTTGACGGCGGCATAGCCTTCCCAGATCGTCCACTGGCCGGAACCGAACATGCCGACCCCGGCGGGACCGCGCTTCTTCAGCGCCGCCTTGTATTTCTCCGCCATGACGTCGAAGGCTTCATCCCACGACACCGGCGTGAACTCGCCGTTCTTGTCGTATTTGCCGCCGGTCTTGCGCAGCATCGGTTTGGTGAGGCGGTCATGGCCGTACATGATCTTGGAAAGGAAATAGCCTTTCACGCAGTTGAGCCCGCGGTTGACCTCGGACTTGATGTCGCCATGGGTCGCGACCACGCGATTGTCCTTGGTCGCCACCATGACGCTGCAGCCGGTGCCGCAGAACCGGCACGCCGCCTTGTCCCATTTCAACTCGCTGGTGGCGCGGTCGGTGACGACGTTCGCCGCCAGCGCCGGCGTGGCCATGCCGCCCGCCAGCGCCGCCATCGCGGCGGCCTCCAGCTTCAGAACCTGGCGGCGGTCGAGCTTGGGTGCGGTCATGACAATTCTCCCGACGTGGATTCTTGTTTGAGCATGATCTTTTCCGAAAACCGGTTCCCACTTTTCGGGATCATGCTCAGCTGGCGTCGATGGCGTGAAAGACGAGCGAGGCGGTGTAGACGTCGGGCAGCAGCGCGATGGTGTTGAGCGTCGATCCGAGCGCGCCGGCATCGGCCGCGTCGACCACGACCACCAGCTTGCCCTTGGGATCGCGGCCGTAGATCTCGCAGCCGGCCAGCGCCACGATGGCGGTTTCGACGCCGGCGAGTCCTTCCGGACGCGCCTGCACCAGGATGCTGGCGATCTCGCCGCCGGGTGGCGCGATCACCTGGTCTGCCTTGAGCAGGCGGCCCGTGATGAGGGCCCGACGATCGATGGCGTTGTGAGGTCTGGCCACGAGGGTTTTCCTTGGAAGAGCTGGCGTTAGCGCGGGGGAGGGCCGGGGGGACCGGCCAGCATCTGGTACATCCAGACGCCAAGGCCGTAGCTGCCGACGGTGGCGACCGCGAAGGCCGGCAACAGCACTGCCGTCAGAAACAGAAACGCAAAGATTTCCATGCGCCTACGGCGCGGCCGTCCACCCGTGTCGTTGCCAGCGGCCGACATGTTGCGTCTCACTCAAAATGTAATGATCGACGACATCAGGGTCGCCACCTATCGATCAGTCTCGGGCTTCGAATCGAATCGCGTCTTGATCTGGATCAATTCTAACACGGGTTTCCACCCTTTGTCCGCGACCTAACGTCCTGCGTTCCTTCCGCCGCGCGGAACTGGCTTGGTGGTGGACTCGGCTTCGCCGGCTATTAGAATACCGCCAACGATAAGCCGGCCACGGAGGAACGCATCATGAAGTTCGGTATCTTCTACGAGCTGCAATTGCCGCGCCCCTGGCAATCCGGCGACGAACTCAGGCTTTACCAGGACGCGCTGACGCAGCTGGAGACCGCCGACCGGCTCGGCTATGACCATGCCTGGGTGGTGGAGCATCATTTCCTCGAGGAATATTCGCATTCGCCGTCGCCGGAATCGTTCCTCGCCGCCGCTTCGCAGCGCACCAAGAACATCCGGCTCGGCCACGGCATCTTCCAGCTCACCACCAACCATCCGGCGCGCGTCGCCGAGCGGGTCGCGGTGCTCGATCTCCTGAGCAACGGCCGCTGCGAATTCGGCATGGGCGAGAGTGCTTCAATTACGGAACTCACGCCGTTCGGCCGCGACATGGAGACCAAGAAGGAAGTGTTCGAGGAGGCCGTGGCCGCCATCTTCCCGATGTTTCGGGACGGCGGCAGCGAGCATCACGGCAAATATTTTGACATTCCGCTGCGCAATGTGGTGCCGAAGCCGGTGCAGAAGCCGCATCCGCCGCTGTGGATGGCGTGTTCGCAACTGCCGACCATTGAACGCGCCGGCCGGCACGGCTTTGGCGCGCTCGGCTTCCAGTTCGTCAGCGCCGATGCCGCCCATGCCTGGGTGCATGCCTACTACAACGCCATTACAAAACGGCTGAAGAAGCTGGCGGATTACCAGATCAATCCGAACATGGCGCTGGTGTCGTTCTTCATGTGCGCGAAGACCGACGAGGAGGCCCGCGCGCGGGCGGACGGCGCCACCTTCTTCCAGTTCGCGCTGCGCTTCTACGGCGCCTCGCAGAACCGGCAGCGTCCCGATCCCGGCACCGTCAACATGTGGGACGAATACAACAAGTGGAAGCGCGATAACCCGGAGGCGCAGGAGGCGGCGCTGCGCGGCGGCCTGATCGGTTCGCCCGAAACCATCCGAAAGAAGCTGCGGCGTTTTCGAAGTTCACATATCGACCAGGTGATCCTGCTCAACCAGGCCGGCAAGAACAGCCACGAGCACATCTGCGACTCGCTCGAACTGTTCGCGAAAGAAGTGATGCCGGAATTCCGTGAAGATCCCGAACATGACGCCTGGAAGGCCGGCGTGATGAGCGGCGCGATCAAGCTCGAGGAAATCGATACCGAGGCGTTCACCGATCGCTACGGCAAACTGGCGGTCAGCGTCGCACCGGCGAAGGCCAACGCGGCGGCGAGCTAGCTTCTTCTC
>JBDRNF010000100.1:0-36561 GCA_043811435.1 Pseudomonadota bacterium | reverse complement strand
TCCGACACGCGACGAGTTCGCCGACTATCTCGAATCCTACGCGGCGCGGTTCAAACTTCCCTTAACGGTGGCCGCGAAGGTCGTTCGGCTCACGAAAACTTCGGCAGAATTTCAGGCTACGTTGGCAAGTGGCCAGATGATTGCCGCTAGCCATGTGATCGTCGCGACCGGCGGATTCCAGGCACCGATTGTTCCTGGTCTCGATCAGGGATTCGGACCCGGTGTGATACGATTGACTTCAGAGGACTATCAACGCCCCGAGCAGGTTCCATCAGGCAGTGTTCTGGTGGTTGGCGACGGCGCAAGCGGTCGCGACATCGCCATCGAACTGGCCGCAACCCGGACGGTGCTGCTTGCGACCGGAAAGCCGCGAAAGCTTTTTCCCGAGCGCCTGCTTGGCCGAAGCATGTGGTGGTGGCTGAAGAACCTTGGGCTAATGAACGTATCTGCAGGCTCATTCATTGGGCGCGCCATGCGTCGCACGGACCCGTTCCCCGACAGGGATCGGAGCCTCGACAGTCTGCGGCGCGCCGGCGTCAAAGTCGTGCCAAGGCTGATCAAGGCCGATGGCAACGTCGCGACGTTCGTAGATGGTCCCAAGGCAGAGATAGCGTCGGTGATCTGGGCGACAGGCTATCGCGATGATTCGAGCTGGATCGACATCCCCGGCGCTATCGGGCCGACTGGCGGCTTCCTCCAAACGCAGGGCGTATCACCGATCAGGAACCTCTACTTCATCGGACGGCCTTGGCAGCGGAATCGCGCCTCGGCGCTCGTCATGGGTGCAGGCAGCGATGCTGCCGCGATCGTCGCCGTCCTAAGGGCTTCGGTGCAGTAGTCCAAATATCGAACTTACGTAGACCGAGGCCCGAACAGAATGATCAGTGCCGCGGCGATGGCAACCGCGCCGCCCGTAACATCCCACATGTCGGGCTTCTGACCTTCGGCCAGCCAGAGCCAGAACAGCGACGCGACGATATAGATACCGCCATAAGCCGCATAAGCTCGACCTGCATGCTCGCTCGGGAGCAGGGTGAGCAGGTAGGCGAAGAAAATCAGCGAAAGGACGCCGGGCGCAAGCCAGAGGATCGACTTGCCCTGCCGAAGCCATGCCCAGAAAGCGAAGCATCCCGCGATTTCCGCCAGGGCGGCAGCGACGAAAATCATGAAGGTGCTCAATGCGTATGGCATGCGACAACATTTCAGATTCTGGTGGCCGCAGCCAATAGCCATGAAGGCAGCGTGTTTTCCAGTGCAGTCTGAATCGAGCGGTCGAGACCGCTCAGCGTGAGGATGCCAGCTACGATGAGCAGCACGCCCAGTGCGACCGTGATCCCCCTGCCGTCTTTTGCATCTTTCCACGCGCGCTGACGAGAGCAGCACCCGACAAGGCTGCAGGCGCAAGAAGAGTAGTTTACAGTAGTCGTGCCTACCGGACCGCTTTTCGACCGAAATGGCTACGCCGCCCTATTTCAATCCGCGCCAACCCAGCAGGCGCATTGCGTTGGCGGTCACCAGAACGGTCGCACCGGTGTCCGCCAGGATCGCCGGCCACAGGCCGGTGACGCCGATCACGGTGGTCACCAGGAACACCCCCTTGAGCCCGAGCGAGATGGCAATGTTTTGCCAGATGTTCGACATGGTCGCACGCGACAGCGCCACCATGCCGGCGACGTCCATGACCCGGCCGTGAAGGACCGCGGCGTCTGCTGTCTCCAGCGCGACGTCCGTGCCACCGCCCATGGCGATGCCGACATCGGCTGCGGCAAGCGCGGGAGCATCGTTGATGCCATCGCCGACCTTTGCGACGAATTCGCCGGACCGGCGCATTTCGCCGACGATGCGTTGCTTGTCTTCGGGCATCAATTCGGCGCGCGGCTCCATTCCAAGAGACGCAGCGATCGCGGCCGCCGTGCGCTTGTTATCGCCTGTCAGCATCACGGAGCCGATACCCAACCTGGCCAGCGCCTCGATGCCAGCCTTTGCGTCCTCGCGCGGCTCGTCTCGCATTGCGATGATTCCGGCAAGTATGCCGTCGGCAAGCAGCACGGAGACTGTCTTGCCTTCGTCGTTGAGCGCGGCAATGCGGGCCTTGAGTTCGTCTGGAATCGAGGTCCGCTTCTCGGCGGCCTGCGGCGAGCCAAGGAAGAGATCGACGCCGCCCGACTTGCCAACCACGCCCTCGCCGCCGATGGCGCGGGCATCGGTGGCCGAGGCAGGCTCAATCCCACGCGCCCTGGCCTCGCCGAGGATAGCGGTCGCCAAGGGATGCGAGGAGCCGACCTCAAGATCGGCCGCGAGTTGCAGGGTCTGCGCATCGCTTCGTGCTGCGCCGACGATGTCAGTGACCTTGGGCTTGCCTTCGGTCAGCGTGCCCGTTTTGTCGAAGGCCACCTTGGTGACCTTGCCCAGGGATTCCAAAACCGCGCCACCCTTCATCAACATACCGCGGCGGGCGCCCGCGGAGAGGCTGGCCGCGATAGCCGCCGGCGTCGAGATGACGAGCGCGCACGGACAGCCGATAAGGAGGACAGCCAGGCCCTTGTAGATCCATTCGTCCCAGATTCCGCCGAAGGCCAGTGGCGGCACGATGGCGATCAGCGCGGCGACGACCATGACGCCGGGTGTGTAGTAATTGGAAAAGCGGTCGATGAACCATTCGGTGGGAGCCTTCGTCTCCTGGGCTTCCTCGACCAGACGGACGATGCGTGCGATCGTATTGTCTTGCGCTTCGGCCGTCACTTTGACGCGGATCGCGGCGTCCTGGTTGATCGTGCCGGCGAAAACCGGGTCGTCGGGATTTTTCTGTTTCGGAACCGATTCTCCTGTCACCGGGGATTCGTCCACCGAGGTCTTGCCGGAAAGGATCAGGCCGTCGGCAGGAATCCTGTCGCCTGGCCGGACTAGGATAACAGATTCGATGACCAGGCTTTCAGCGGGAACCTCGGTTGTTTTGCCGTCGCGTTCCAGCAGTGCCGTCTTCGGCACGAGCGTGGCGAGTGCCTTGATACTGGCCCGCGCCCGTCCGGTGGCGACGCCCTCGAGCAATTCGCCAACAAGGAACAAGAAGACCACGGCGGCCGCTTCCTCGCTGGCATCTATCACCACTGCGCCAATCGCCGCGACAGTCATCAGCGTCTCTATGGTAAACGGCATGCCATTCACAGCCGCCATAACCGCGCGGCGGGCGATCGGGATTAGCCCGACCGTCATCGCCGCGATGAATATCCACGGCTCCGCCCAGGGGAAAAACTGCGCCACGACGAAGGCCGCACCGAGGGCTGCGCCGCAGGCGAAGGTCAGTCGCGCCTTCGGCGTCTCCCACCACGGCCCGTCGCCAGCGCCGTGGTCATGGCCATGCAGACCGAGCTCCGGCGCCTTTTCAACTTTGGCGGCGTGTCTGGGATCATGGTGCTGCTCTGAACCCTCCAAAGCGCCGAGATCCGAGTGTTCATGACCCGAACGGCCGTTGTCTGTAGGGCGATCTGTCGAGATTGCGCCTGGTGCTACAGTCCCAGCCCCAGAAGACCGCGCCTGAGTGTCTGCCGACAGGCCATAACCAAGGCCGGAGATCTTCTTCGCCATCTCGGCAAGGTCCGCGCCGGTGTCATGTTCGACAACCATCGTCCCCGCCGTCGCCGACACAATCACGTCGGTGACGCCGGGGATGCGTTTGGCGACCCTCTCGATCTTAGAGGCGCAGCCGGCGCAATCCATACCTTCAACGCGAAAGCGGGTCTTCTGGGCGTGCTCAGCCATATTGCTAACCCTCTGAAGTTGGTGACATTCGCGCTGAATAATTCCTCTAGGTGCTAGAGGTGCAAGAGTAAAATTTGGGCTACTTCTCGTCTGGTTCGAAGGAGCATCACCCAAGAGTAACAGCGGGTGGTAGAGCGCTATCCCCACTTAGCCGCTCAACCGTGGTCAAAAGGACAATGAAGAGCTTAGTCGAACGCCTGCTTATCCTTTCGGCGCATGTATCGCTGCTCGCACATGAAATGAGCGTTAGCACGCGATGTACCAACGCTGGTCATAGACGTGGGTTTATTTGTCGCCATCGGGTTGGGGGTAATGCTGGTGTGATCGGGGAGCGCCCTTCGGCGCTCCCATTTGAATTTTACTTCGCGTTGGCTTCGAGCCATTTTGTAAAATCAGCGATTTCCTTGGTCTGGGCGTCGATGATTTTTTGCGCCGTCTGTTTCGCTTCGTCGTTGTCACCGTATTTCAGCTCGACGTTGGCCATGTCGATTGCACCTTGATGGTGGGCGATCATCCCGCAGGCGAAGGCGACGTCTGGATCCTTGGCCATGATCCCCTGCATCATGGCCGGATGCATTCTCATCATCCCGGACATGAAGGCCTTGTGCGCATCGTCCATGCCAGACATGTCCATTCCTGGCATATCCATCATCGGCATCTTCTGGTCGACGGCCTGACCACACTGTGCTGGCAGCTTTACTGGTGCCATTTCCATTGGTTTCTTGGACGATTCCTGCCCTAGCGCAAACGGTGCGGTCGCGGTGAGCATCAACATTGCGAGAATGAGCTTTGACGTTGTCATCATATATCTCCTGATTTCAGAATAAGACTGCGGGTTTTTGGAGCCCACGTGTGATTCGAGCAGCGCCGTTTATGATTTCGGAGGCCGCTCAAGTCGGTTGTGAGCCACATAGGGAGCAAGATCTGCAGTCGTAGAGTCACTACGAGACGTCATTGGCGTGTTCGGAAGGTGAGGCAGATGAATTACGATGCCAACTTGGCAATGCAGCATGGAACAGCATGTTTCTCTCTCGTCCGCGCCGTTAGTGCACGGCACGGCGGGGCGAGATAATCCCACCGCTTCAAACCGCTGAACCGAATCCCCGGTTGGATGGTCAAGCTCTGCGGCAGACGTCGTTGATAAAAAGATCGCGGTCAGCGCGATTAGCGCAAGCGAAGCAAAACCGACAAGCCTGATGAACTGGCAAGATCCTGCGCAAAACATGTCCACTAACGACCGCGTCCGGGCTTTGTTCCGGGCCGTATCCGAATGTCTTAAATGATGCTCGGCCGCGTCCAGCCCTTACGTGGAGATGAAATTACCGCTTGACCTTCCGGTAGCTGGAAGGGGCAGCAATGCGTCGAACAAATCGGAGGTCGCGCTATGAGCACCCATTCACCGGACAATCGCTCGCACGCAATGGGCGACGCGTGTTGTTCGACGCATGCCAAGCTGGCCAAAGGCGAGGTCATACGCGATCCCGTATGTGGCATGACTGTCGACCCAGCCGCAGGCAAGCCCCGCATCGAGCATGGTGGACACGCCTACCATTTTTGCAGCGCGTCGTGCCGGGACAAGTTCGTCAAGGCGCCGCACGATTTCATCACAGCGATCGATCCGGTCTGCGGCATGAGCGTCGAGCGCGCGACGGCGGCCAACTTCACGCGGCACGAAGGCAAGGGCTTTTATTTCTGCTCGCCGGGATGCAAGGGCAAGTTCGAGGCGGAACCGCCGAAGTATCTCGGCGACCGGCCTGCCCCGGAGCCGATGCCGAAGGGCACGCAATACACCTGTCCGATGCATCCTGAGATCATCCGCGACAAACCAGGCTCCTGCCCGATCTGTGGCATGGCGCTGGAGCCCATGGGGGTTCCGACCGGGGACGAGGGCCCCAATCCCGAACTCATCGATTTCACACGGCGGCTGTGGGTCAGCGGCTTGCTCTCCGTCCCGCTGCTCCTGATCACGATGGGACCTATGCTCGGGCTTCCCGTCCGCGACTGGCTGGGCGCGCAGATCGCGACCTGGCTGGAATTGGTGCTAGCAACCCCCGTGGTGCTCTGGGCCGCTATTCCCTTCTTCCACCGCGGCTGGGAGTCCGTCGTCAATCGTAGCCCGAACATGTGGACCCTGATCTCGATCGGTGTCGGCGTCGCCTATCTCTACAGCGTCGTTGCGACACTGTTTCCGGATCTCTTCCCGCACCAATTCCGTGGCCATGGTGGCTCGGTGCCGGTCTATTTCGAAGCGGCCGCGGTGATCGTGGCGCTCGTCTTCCTGGGACAGGTACTTGAACTGCGCGCCCGGGAGCGCACCGGGTCGGCGATCCGCGCGCTGCTCGACCTCGCGCCAAAGACTGCGCGGCGGATAGGAGCGGACGGATCGGAAACAGACGTACCTCTCGACGAGGTCAAGTCAGGCGACAGCCTGCGCGTCCGCCCTGGCGACAGTGTCCCCGTTGACGGAATTGTGCTGGAAGGCAGGACCTCGATCGACGAAAGCATGATCACGGGCGAGCCTCTTCCAGTTGAGAAGACCGAAGGCGACAGCGTCACCGGCGGCACGCTCAACCGCAACGGAACGCTGGTTATTCGCGCCGAGAAAGTCGGCGCCGAGACCATGCTGTCACGGATCGTCGAGATGGTCGCCAAGGCCCAGCGCTCACGCGCACCGATCCAGGGGCTCGCCGACCGTGTATCGTTCTACTTCGTGCCGACCGTCGTGCTCGTGGCGATCCTGGCCTTCGTCGTCTGGGCGGTCTTCGGTCCAGAGCCGTCGATGATCTTCGCCATCGTCTCGGCGGTCTCCGTGCTCATCATCGCCTGCCCGTGTGCTCTCGGCCTGGCGACGCCGATGTCGATTATGACGGCGACGGGTCGCGGAGCACAGGCAGGTGTGCTGATCAAGGATGCCGAGGCTCTGGAACTGTTCGCCAAAGTAGACACGCTGATCGTCGACAAGACCGGGACGCTGACGGAGGGCCGTCCCAAGCTAACCGACGTCGTCGCAGCGGAAGGGTTCGACGAGACCGAGCTGCTATCGCTCGCAGCCAGCCTGGAGCGTGGCTCCGAACACCCGCTGGCCGAAGCGATCGTCGAGGGCGCCGAGGCACGTGGCGCGACGATATCAGCCGCGTCTGACTTCGAGGCCGTCACCGGCAAGGGGGTGTCCGGCTCGGTCAACGGCCGCAAGATCGCGCTCGGCAACGCCGCGATGATGATCGATCTGAAGGCGGACGCGGCCAGCTTGAAGGACCGCGCTGACGCGCTCCGCTCGGACGGCAAGACGGCAATGTTCGTCGCAGTCGATGGCAGGCTGGCCGGCATCGTCGCCGTTGCCGACCCGGTCAAGGCGACCACGGCGGAAGCCATCCGGGCGCTGCACCAAACCGGCCTCCGGATCATCATGGCGACCGGCGACAACGAGCGGACGGCGCGGGCGGTCGCGGCTAAACTGGGCATCGACGAGGTGCGCGCCGACATGCTGCCCGAAAGCAAGCAGAAGCTGATCGAGGAGCTGCGCGCCAACGGGGCCAAGGTCGCCATGGCCGGAGACGGGGTGAACGACGCGCCGGCGCTCGCCGCAGCCGATGTCGGCATCGCCATGGGCACCGGCGCTGACGTTGCGGTCGAGAGCGCGGGAATCACGCTGGTGAAGGGTGATTTGAACGGCATCGTCAGGGCCCGCCGGCTGTCTCAGGCGACGATCCGCAACATCAAGCAGAACCTATTCTTCGCCTTCGTTTACAACGGGCTCGGCGTTCCGGTGGCGGCCGGGGTCCTCTATCCGGTCTTCGGCACGCTGCTATCGCCGATGATCGCAGCGGCAGCCATGAGCCTGTCGTCGGTCTCTGTCATCGCCAACGCGCTGCGGCTGCGCACGGTAAAGCTTGGCTGACGCGAGGCGAAGGAAGGAGCGCTTCTATGAACATCGGAACCGTGTCGGAAAAGTCAGGTTTGCCGCCCAAGACAATCCGCTATTATGAGGACATCGGCCTCATCCGGCCCGAGCGACGCGACAACGGCTACCGTGACTATTCAGTCGAAGATGAACACCGTCTGCGCTTCCTGCAACGTGCGCGCAGCCTGGGTTTTTCTGTCGAGGAGTGCCGCGAGCTATTGTCTCTCTACAACGACACGTCTCGCGAGAGCGTGGAGGTCAAGGTTATGGCCACGGCCAAGCTTGCAGAGATCGACCGCAAGGTTGCGGAACTCTTGGGACTGCGCGAAATGCTGAGGCATTTGATGGCCAACTGCCATGGCGACAAACGTCCGCATTGCCCGATTATTGAAGGACTCTCAGGCGAGGTAAAGCTTCAGTCGTATGCTGCCATGAGTGAGAACTCACGGCCGGATACCGGCGGCCGTGTATGCGTGGTCACCGCAGGGGGACCACATCCGTGGATCATCATAAATGCGCTCATCGACCGCTTTGGGGACGTCCGTGTCATCATCGAGGATTCGGAACCGCGCGGCGAGTTTCTTGCGCGCCGCGCCCGCCTGAAGGGATGGTTCACAGTTGGCGGCCAATTTGGCACCATGTGCCTCATCGGCCTTGGCAAGGTTCTCTTACATCGGCGGATCGCGCGCATCATCGAATCCGAAAGCCTCTTTGTGAAGCCTCGTGCGGACCGGATCTTTCAGACGGTGCCCTCGGTGAATTCCGTTGGCTTTTTGCAGGCGATCGATGAAATCCAACCTTCCGTCATTCTCCTTGCCGGCTGCAGGATCGTGAAGCCTGAGGTTCTCGCTCGCATGACATGCCCTGTCCTGAACTACCATGCCGGCATCACGCCGCAGTACCGCGGCATGAATGGCGGCTATTGGGCTCTCGCCAACCGAGACAGCACGAACTTCGGCGCCACCGTCCACGTCGTCGATGCGGGGGTCGACACGGGCGATGTGGTTGCGCAAGTCCGAGGCGAGCCATCTGGTGACGATAACATTATGACTTACGCGTACAGACTGGCGGCGATATCTCGGCAGATGTGCGTCGATGCAGTCGAAGACGCCTTGGCCGGCCGGCTCGAGTCTCGTAAACAGGGCGGAAACTCGCGGCAATGGTTCCACCCAACGATTTGGTCCTATGTCTGGACCGGCGTCACGAAGGGGATTTGGTGATGCCTTGGAGACTTCGATCGGAAGCCCCGTCGAATGACGGGGCCCACCGGTTTCCGCTGCTCGAAGCGCCCGAGCTTCCGGTGATCTTCTTCTCGTTCCTTCTCCATTTCGTCTGGGAGTTCCTCCAAGCGCCAACTTATGTTGGTATGATGGAAATGAAGCACTGGGACGGCATCAAGCTCTGCTTGTCGGCAACCGTCGGTGACGCCGGATTCGCGTTGGTCGCATTTTGGATCGCGAGCATGTCAGTGCGCGATCGCAACTGGATAGGAGCCCGTGGGGGTCTGCCGACCGCCATATTCCTGGCCGTTGGCATCGCGCTTACCGTCGGGTTTGAGTATTATTACACCAATGTGAGCCTGCGCTGGTCCTATTCCGAACTGATGCCGATCGTGCCTCCCTTCGGAACAGGGCTCAGCCCGCTGCTACAGTGGGCTGTGGTCCCGCCTGCCGTCATTTGGTTGACCCGCAGGCATCTATCCGGCGCACGTATTCTGCGAGTCGAGCGATGATCACGTTTCGGTTTCCCGGAAGAAAAGAAGGATGGCGCAACTTGACTTGGCGCCCGAACTTGTGTCGAAGCTGATGCGATGACGAACTTGGGTCAACATCGACTAGCGAGGAATTCGTGGCTTCGTGCCGCGCTCGCGCTCATGTTTCTCGTCATGGCGTCGCTGCAGCCTGGAATGGTGGCGATGGCCAAATCGGCGATGCACCCCGGCAGCGCCGCTTACCTCGTTGCGTCCTCTGACGTGAATTTGGACGCGGGCGACGATCATGAGCACGGATCGGAAGCGGCGACCTCGGATGATGAGGCGAGGGGCGGAAGCCATCACGGCAACGGCAAGACCGCCGACGTCTGTTGCGATACCCATTGCGCCCCGTCGCATGCAATTCCGGTAGGTTTTCCTCCGTTCCCCCAACCGTGCTCCGGCGTGTTGGCGCTCGAGGTTGACGCGGCAGTAATGCCCGGCGAAACGGCCGACTTTATCAGACCTCCTCGAACCTGAGCTGATGTCCGCGTCCATCCGGACGCCGCGCTCCGTCCGTGCCCGCTATTGGCACGTGCGGTCCACGTTCCACATCATGTTCAGGGTCGAAAATGAAACTCCCATCCCTTGCGATGCTCGCCGTCTCGCTGTCAGCGGCCGGATGCGCGTCCAGCACTCCGCCTAATATTCTACCGCAATTCAACGCAGCCGATCCCATGATGGGGGTCAGCGCCGCGCATTATCACCCGGTCGTCACCAACTACCAACACCGCGAGCCGGTCGACCCCAAGAACTGGCGCCAACTGAATGACGATCTTTCTCCGGCGAAGCGTGGGAGCGGATCATGAAGAGGGTTGCGAAAGCGTTCCTAATTGTGGGCCTGGTTCCGCTGGCGGCTGCTGGCTGCACGACCACTGGGCTCGTTGAGGGTATTTCGGAGCCGCGCGCCGGATTCACGACGGTAGCGGCCCGCACCGCGTCCGTCGTCGGAAAGGAGACCGTATGGGTCCAGTCGAGCCAGGAGGCGAGGACGCTTGCTAGCCGAGTGGCTGCCATCGTCCGCGGCAAGACCCTGGGTCCCGACGTAGCGGTCCAGGTCGCCCTCCTCAACAACAAAGGCCTTCAGGCCGCCTACGCAGATATTGGCATGTCTGCGGCCGACGTCTGGCAGGAAACGATGCTGGTCAATCCAATCGTCTCGGTAGGAGCCATTGGCATTGGCGTCGGCCGCACGGTCGAGGCGGCAGTCGTTAGCAATATTCTGGCTTTGATCACCAGGCCAAGACGGGTGGCGGTCGCCGATGCGCGGTTCCGGCAGGCGCAGCTTCGTGCCGCCGAGGAAACATTGCGCCTCGCGGCCGATACGCGGCGCGCCTGGATCAGCGCCGTTGCTGCGTGGGAGCGGGTCTCCTACCTGAACCAGGCTCAGTCTGCTGCGGATGCAGCCTCTGCTCTGGCGCAAAAACTTGGCGAGACAGGCGCGTTCACCAAGACAGGGCAGGCACGGGAACACGTATTCAACGCCGAGCTCGCCGGAGAAACCGCCGAGGCCCGCATGGAAGCGCGAGGGGCCAAGGAAGAACTGACCCGTCTAATGGGGTTGTGGGGCTCGGATGTGGACTATCAGGTGCCAAATGCTCTTCCGGCACCTCCCAAGGGCGCCAAGGCGAAGCGCCAGATCGAAGCTGAGGCCCTCCGCAATCGCGTGGACCTCGAAATCGCGCGCCTGGAATTGGAGGCGCTTGCGCTTTCCTACGGGCTAACCGAAGCGACTCGCTTCGTAAGCGACCTAGAGCTTCTGACCGGCGTTGAGATCGAGCAGGAGAAAGAGGACGGTCGCACGAAGACGATCGTCTCTGGAAACGTCGAGGTGGAGTTCGTCATCCCCATCTTCGACACCGGCAAAGCACGGATGCGGAAGGCGGAACTCGCCTACATGCGCGCCGCCAACCTGCTGGCGGAGAAGGCTGTGAACATACGCTCAGAAGCCCGATCGGCCTATGACGGCTACCGGTCGACCTACGACATCGCCCGACACTACCGGAACAGCGTCGTTCCGCTACGGACGAAGATCGAGGCAGAATCCGTCCTTACCTACAACGGCATGATCACCAACACGTTCGAGCTTCTCGCTGATACCCGCGCGAAGATCGACTCGATCATGCTTTCCCTCAACGCCAAGCGCCAGTTCTGGCTCGCAGACGTCAATCTCGGGACTGCCATAAACGGCGGTGGAAGCGCGTCGTCGGGTGGGGGCGAGGCTGAGGCCGCGTCGGCCGAAGATGCCGCTGCGGCTCACTGAAGAAGGAATCATCATCATGGTTACAAGGCGTCAAATACTTGGTGGCGGTGCATTCCTCGCAGGGGTGGCCGCTTGGACGAAGACTTCCGCAATGGGGCTTCCGGAGGCTCCGATCATGCAATCCCCGGACATGCAGCCTCCGATCTTTCCGACCAGCGGCCCGGATTACCAGCCTGTCGTTACGCTCAACGGCTGGACCCTGCCACACCGGGTGACGAACGGGGTTAAGGAGTTCCACCTTGTCGCAGAACCAGTCGAACGCGAGCTTGCCCCCGGCATGACGGCCTATCTCTGGGGCTACAATGGTCAATCACCAGGTCCGACGATCGAGGCGGTTGAGGGAGACAGAGTTCGCATTTTCGTGACCAACAGGCTCCCGGAACACACCACCATACACTGGCACGGCATGATCCTGCCGAACGGCATGGACGGCGTAACCGGTCTCACACAGCCCGGCATCCCGCCGGGCAAGACGTTTGTTTACGAGTTCGACCTCGTGAAAAGCGGGACGTTTATGTATCACCCGCACGCCGACGAAATGGTCCAGATGGCGATGGGCATGATGGGGTTCTTCGTCATCCATCCGAAGGATCCGGCCTTCATGCCGGTCGACCGCGACTTCGTCTTCCTGCTCAACGCATATGACATCGAACCGGGCTCCTATGTTCCGAAGGTCATGGAGATGACCGACTTTAATCTCTGGTGCTGGAACAGCCGTGTCTTTCCGGGGGTAAGTCCGTTGGTCGTTTCCAAGAACGACAAAGTGAGGGTCCGGGTTGGAAATCTCACAATGACCAACCATCCAATCCACATGCACGGCTATGACTTCGAGGTGACCTGCACGGACGGAGGTTGGACGCGGCCAGAGGCACGCTGGCCGGAAGTTTCTATCGACATTCCGGTCGGCGCGATGCGCGCCTACGAGTTCGACGCCAAATACGAAGGTGATTGGGCGATCCATTGTCACAAGTCGCACCACACGATGAACGCCATGGGGCACGACGTGCCAACCTTCATTGGCGTCGACAAAACCGAGGTGACGAAAAAAATTCGTCGCGTGCAACCCGAATACATGCCGATGGGCAACCGCGGGATGGCCGACATGGGCGAGATGGAAATGCCGCTTCCTGACAATACGATAAAGATGATGGAAGGCTGGGGACAATTTGGAGCGATAGAAATGGGCTCCATGTTCTCCGTAGTGAAAGTCCGAGAGGGCATTGCAGCGCACGATTATGCCGATCCGGGCTGGTATCAGCACCCGGAAGGCACCGTTTCCTACGAATGGACCGGTGATACTCCCACGCCGGCTAAATCAGGTGACGCAAAAACGATGACCCCGGCGGCGACGCACGGCGGCCACACCAAGGGATAACAGCGATAATGACAACCGAAAGGAACTCGAGAACATGAATAGACTTGTGATTGCGACCGCCGTTCTGGCTTTGACGACTGGAGCTGTCTTCGCAGCAGGCACGCACTCAGGTGGCCACGACACTGAGAAAATGGCAATCGGCGAACCCGGAGACAAAGGAAAAGCCAAGCGCACCGTCAACATTGCGATGACCGAAAAAGATGACGGCAAGATGCTTTTTGAACCGGCGACCATCAAGGTCAAAGCTGGGGAGACAATTCGTCTACGCTTCAAGAACAAGGGCGAGGCTGACCACGAATACGTCATGGATCAAGAGCCGGCTGTGATGGAGCACAAAGCGGTCATGGAGAAATTCCCTGACATGGAACATGCCGACGCGAACTCCATACGGCTGGCTCCCGGCAAGACCGGCGAGATCGTTTGGACGTTCTCAAACGCCGGGGACTACGTATTCGCCTGCTTGATTCCGGGTCACTATGAATCCGGCATGAAGGGCGACATCCAAGTTTCGCAGTAACCCGTACAACACAAAGGACCTAAGCTATGAAAAATATCGCAAAAGTACTATCGCTGTTCGCCGTCATGCTCACTCTTGGCGGCGCGGCGTTCGCGCAAGAATATACAAAGGGTGAGATTCAGAAGATCGATACTGCCCAGAAAAAGCTTACCATCAAGCATGGCGAACTCAAGAACCTTGAGATGCCTGCCATGACTATGGTTTTTGTCGTGGCCGATGAAGCCATGCTGAACAAGGTCAAGGAGGGTCAGGCGATCGAGTTCATCGCCGACCGGGTCAACGGCCGCATCACGGTTACAGAAATCAAGTAAATTACAAATGCTTCCCGGGACGAACCCTTCGGTTCGTCCCGGTCTTGGCAGACCTCATCTGTCTCTCAAGCGGGATTCAACCTGCAAAAATCCATAACGGAGTCACGAACCGCGTGCTGTGCCCCTTGGGCATGGCATGCCGCTGCATTCAAGAGGTCAAGGGAGCGACGGCGTGGCCGGCGCCTGGAAATCAATGCTTATGAAGATTCTTCTCGTCGAGGACGATGGCCGCACGAGCGAATACATTTCGAAGGGTCTTACGGAGGCGGGCCATACGGTTGACGTTATCAGAGATGGAAGAGACGCTCTGGGAGTCTCACTGCGCGAGGCATTCGACGTCGCAATCGTAGACAGAATGATACCTGGAATAGATGGGCTGGCGCTCGTTAGGAGCTTGCGCGCAGCCGGCGCCAGAATCCCCGTCTTGTTCCTCACTTCCATGGGCGGCGTAGACGATCGTGTCGAGGGTCTCGAGGCCGGCGCCGACGATTACCTGGTCAAGCCTTTTGCGTTCTCTGAATTGACGGCACGAGTTAACGCGCTTGCACGCCGTCCGCCGATCTCGTCCGAGAAGACCAAACTTAAGGTCGCTGACCTCGAACTTGATCTGGTGCGAAGGCTGGCGACGCGCGGCGGCACGGTTATCGAGCTGCTGCCGCGCGAGTTTGCACTCCTAGAATTGCTGATGCGAAATGAAGGCCGAATCCTCACCAGGACAATGCTTCTGGAAAGGATATGGAACTTTAATTTCGATCCACAAAGCACGGTGGTCGAGACCCACATCAGCCGACTGCGCAGCAAGATCGACAAGCCGTTCGACACTCCCCTCCTTCATACTACCCGCAACACGGGCTATAGCATCCATGCGCCGCGCTAGCATTACGCACAGCACATCGTTCCGGCTTGCTGCGCTTTATGTTCTGCTGTTTCTTTTCGTCTATTTCGCGGCGAATCTGGTCGCCTATAATCTTGTGGCATCTTACCTCTACGAGCGACTTGACTCCCATGTGATGGAGCGCTTTCGCGAGATTGAGACCGCGTTTGTGGCCCGCGGACTTGCAGGTGCGGAGGCGATGATCGTCAATCATGGCCCAGCTATCCGCGGGCAGGAGACGCTCTATTCGCTCCGCAGTTCGGAGGGCTCGTTTCTGGCAGGCAACATCGACCTTGCCGGAGCGGGGAAGGGGCTTTCGACCCTGGACGCGCGCAACCTTGGAACTAAATCGACGAATTATCGGCTGTACATGCAGAGTCTGGGACCCAATCAATTGGTCGTCGGAGTCAGCTACGACGATACCAATCGCCTCAGAGATATCGCGCTGGTGAGCTTCGGTTGGGCAACAGCGATTGTGCTGGCGGCTGGGCTCGGGGGAGGTGCGCTACTGGCATTCAAAACCAGACGCCGTATTGCCTCTCTGTCCGGCGTGATGCGGCTGGTCGGATCTGGGGAACTCGGTAGACGCCTGCCGATATCGCCGCGAATGGACGATATCGACGCATTGGCTGCGGAGGTCAATGTGGCGCTGGGACACTTGCAGTCAAATGTCAGCGCCATGAAGCAGGTTACAACAGATATCGCCCACGACCTCAAAACTCCGATATCGCGCTTGTTTCTGATGCTGGAAGGCGCACACGAGGCTGATACAATAGCGTCCAGCCGAACGCTGATCCAGGCGGCCATGGAGGAAGTGCGGCGGATCACGTCGACGTTCGAAGCACTTTTAAGGATCTCCCAGATCGAAACTGGCGCCAGGCGTGACCGCTTCAGGCGGGTCGACGTGACATCACTCGTTAACGAGGTTTTTGAGGTCTACGCTGATATTGCGACCGAGCAGGGACGAAGATTGAGGCTCCTTCGGTCCGACCGAACGTTCCCGGCACATCTGATTGGCGATAGCGAACTCATCAAGCAGATGCTGGCCAATCTGGTTCAAAACGCGGTCCGCCACACGCTGCCCGGTTCACATATCGGCTTGGGCTATGTTTGCAGGAGCCAAGGCGTTAGTCTTTTCGTTATCGACAATGGTCCCGGGATACCGCCGTCCGAAAGGGACAAAGTGTTCAAGAGATTCTATCGGCTGGACAAAAGCCGTACCACGGAGGGCACGGGCCTTGGGCTTAGCATGGTGAAAGCAATCGTCGACCTTCATGGAGCTACGATCAGCCTCCGTGACAATGGCCCGGGGCTTGTGGTTCAAATCGACTTTCCGGACTCCGTCATGGAAGAGAAAAGCCCGCCCGCGGAGGTCAGCTACGCGGGCGGGGAAAAGGGCGCTGCTTAGTTGCGCATGGCCCATTGGAGATACGTCGTGAGCTTGGCGACGAAACTTTTGCTCCCGTTTTCTCGGGCCTTACAAATCTGCAAGCTTTCCATGAATGTTCAGCGCCCCAGGCAATTGTAGTCCTCCGGTCCACTAGCGCGGCTCGGCTCGTTATGGCCCGTATGCACCGCAGCCGGAGTATTTTGCCAAGGGAAGATCGCTTCCTGAGCCGGACCAGGACCGGAGGCGAGTGTGACCGCCAGCACTATAGGCCGCGACTCTAGCAGCGGTTTCTTGGCCCCAAAAACGCTTACAATCTCGGGCGCTCCAAGCGCTGGGCTGTGGTCAATCGGCAACACATGGCTGCTGATCTTCGCGGGAGCGACTTATCTTACACGCATGTAAACTTGACGCAAACGCCGCGCAAACAGCCCAACTCTTACTCCACCTCGCGCTCAAGGCCGGCGATATCCGTCGGAACATCGGCGCAGTTACACCCTAACTGGAGGTGGGAACCCGTGAAAAAATCTCTGATCCTATTGTCTTCGGCGTTCGGCGCATTGGCGGTAATGCCCGCTTGGAGTGCAGACGCTGTCATGGCGCCTGAGCCTGAGCCCGTGGAATATGTGCGCATCTGCGACGCCTACGGCGCTGGCTTTTTCTATATTCCCGGCACCGAGACCTGCCTGCAGATCTCTGGCTATGTCTGGTATCAGATGGGCGCCGGCAGCTACGAGCCGGTCATCGATCCGATCACCGGCCTCGACGTTAGCAACGACACCCCATCCTACCACTACGGCGCGTCGGCACAGGATGGTTGGCGCAAGAATGTCCGCGCTCGCGTCAATTTCGACGCGCGTTCGGAAACCGAATGGGGCACGCTGCGCTCCTTCATTCGTTTGGAGACTGTCTGGAACGGTGTGGGTGACGGGCCGGCCTTTGTCGACCAGGCTTACATCCAACTCGGTGGTTTGATGATGGGCTACTCTGAGTCGTTCTGGGTCGACTCAAAGAATGGTGGCGCCTCGAACTGGGGCTCGCACTCCTGGTCTGGTATGTACTACGGCTACACGCAGCGTGCCCTTATCGGCTACCGTTTCGACTCGAACGGCTTCTTCGGCGCGATCTCGCTCGAAGACGATGCTCTGGCTGGTGAAGGCTACATGCCCGACGTTGTCGCCAAGATCGGCTACACCGGGGGATGGGGCACCGCCTGGCTGAAGGCTGCATACGACGAAAGCGCCGATCTCTTCGCGGCCGGCGCGGGCGTTCAAGTGAACGTACCGAACATGCCGGGCTCTTCGCTCCGCATTCTCGGCTACTACAACGAGGGCGATAACGCCTACGGCACCGGTAGCCCGCTGGGCACCGACGCAGAATGGTCGATTCTTGCTTCGTATAATCAGCAGTTCACCGAAGCCCTGGGCGCGTCGGTTGGCGTCCATTACTTCAACGATTTGTATGTTGGTGGTACAAACATCAGCACCGGTCTCGATGCATGGGCAGCTGAGCTGTCGGTTGTCTGGTTCCCGGTGTCGCAGTTCGAAGTTCGCACCGAACTCGGCTATGCTGAGGTCGACGGTCGCGATGGCTCGCTTTCCGGCTTCCTCCGCTTCACGCGCTACTTCTAACTGATACTTGTTCGGTCCTGTCGGCGCCGTGCTCGCGCGTCGACAGGACTGCTTGTCCCGATGCAAGCGTTCTCCCAATCGCAATTGTGGCGACCGCAAACGCAGGGTTGACTGTGCTGATACGCGAAAAGTTTGCCGGCTAAAGCTTGGATGCCATTTTCTTAGGCCTTACAAATCGGCAAACATCAATGCACTCACCGTCCACGATATTTGAAGTCTTTTCGCAGAATTGAGCGCGGCCGCTGCGTCTCCACGATACCGAAACGCTCGTTGCGACGTTCGATGGATCCCGATTCCGTTACGCGAAACACGACGTCCGGGTTTGAGATCGAGCGCACGACATCACCGGGCTTACCCTCACCTCGGTACAAGGCGTCGATGCGCTGAACATTTGATACGGCTGAGTTCCGTTCGGCCGTTGCGCCAAGCGGGTGCGCGATTGCTAAGGTGGCGGAACTCAGAAGGATAGCTGAGGCAATTGCCGTGAGTTTCATAGATATCTCCTTGCTCTCCGGCGGGGAGGATTCTGTGCGACTAGCTAGTTTCTGGGCTCAACCTAGGTGGCCCAGATTATTTGCCCGAATGATTCGGATCTCTCTCGCCAGGGAGAAGCGGGCGCCGGTAGTCGACGGTGTTGTAACGCTCGTTGCGCCGCTCGACCGTGCCGTTTTCCATGACGGTGAATACGACATCCGGATTTGAGACCGAACGGATGACATCGCCCGGCTGGCCTTGGCCGCGGAACAACCCTTCAATGCGTGCGGCGTTAGATCCCGCAGAGCTCAATGACGCACCCGGGTCTGCAGTGTGAGCGAATGCTGCAGGCGCGGGAGTGACCAGTAGTAAGGCTACAAGTGTTGCTGTCGGCCTGATCATGATTTCCTCTTTTCGGCTTTCTGGGCGCGATCTGTTGATCGCGCCCGCAGTCGGATAGTGCGGGGGGCTAGACGAGACCTGCTATTTGCCCGAATAAATGTCTGAGCGCGTGACATTTGCAGAGTAACCGTGGAGCGTCGGATCGGCGTTCTGCGAGTTCGGCGCGATGGACTGGGTACGGGTGTAGTCCACTGCCGGTCCGCTGCTTGAGTCGTGGCCCGTCCGCACCGCTGCCGGAGTATTGTTACCCGGAAACACGGTGGCTTCTTGAGCCAGAACCGGACCGGCGGCGAGTGTCAAAGCCAGCACCAGAGGAAATTTGTAAGCAGACATAGGATGGTCCTTTCATTTTCTGCTGCAGCCGTTGGGAGCAAGTGGCTGCACCGCCTATTGATCGGCGATGAAAGGAAGATAGCCGGCGACTTTCGCAGCGGCTTTTCCTTGGCCTTAAATATCTGACAACCTCGGCGCGCCGAGCGCGTCGCGCTGTGGTCAATCAGCAACACATGGCCGTTGATCTGCGCGGGAGCGACATGCCTTACGCGCATGTAAACTCGACGCAAAAGCCGCGCAAAGAGCCCGGTTCCTACTCCACATCGCGCTCATGACCGGCGATATCCGTCGGAACACCGGCGCAGTTGCATCCAAATTGGAGGTGGGAACCCGTGAAAAAATCTTTGATTCTATTGTCTTCGGCGTTTGGCGCATTGGGCGCAATGCCCGCTTGGAGCGCCGATGCCGTTATGTTGCCTGAGCCCGAACCTGTTGAATACGTGCGCATCTGCGACGCCTACGGGGCCGGCTTTTTCTACATTCCCGGCACTGAAACGTGCCTGGCGATGAGCGGTTACGTCTACTATCAGATCGGGGCTGAGAGCCGAGACGTCGGTGACACGCCGCCGCTAACCTTTCATCCTGGCGATCCCTTCAACGAAGGCTTCTACAAAACTGTTCGTGCGCGGGTGAACTTCGACGCGCGTTCGCAGACGGACTGGGGCACCCTTCGTTCATACATCCGCCTTGAGGCCAATTGGAATGGGGCAGGTGACGGCCCCGCCTTCGTCGACCAAGCCTACATCGAACTTGGCGGTCTGCGCATGGGCTACACGGAATCGGCATGGACATCCACGCAGGGCGGCGGAGTGTCCAACTTTCCGGGCTCGCACTCCTGGTCTGGACTGGGTTATGGCTACCAGCAACGGCCACTCATCGCATACACCTATACGGGCGGAAACGGCTTCTACGGTACCTTGTCTCTTGAAGACGACACGCTCGCTGGCGACGGCTATATGCCTGACGTCGTTGCAAAGGTCGGCGTCAATCAGGGATGGGGCGGTGCCTGGGCTCAATTCGGCTACGACGAATCGTTCCTCGGAACCGATGGGTATGCGGCGAAGCTCGGCCTTCACCTGAACATGCCCAACATGCCGGGATCGTCCCTCAGGCTTGTCGGCACCTACGCCAACAATGCGAATATCTATTCGACCGGCCAATTCGACGCGATCAGTTCGGAATGGTCGATCCTTGCCTCGTACAACCAGCAGTTCACAGAGACGCTGGGTGTTTCGGTCGCCGGTCACTACTACAACAATCTGCATGCGGGTCTGGTGACGACCGGCATCAATGCCTACGCCGCTGAGATTTCAGTTGTGTGGTTCCCTGTCTCGCAATTCGAAGTGCGCAGCGAGCTTGCCTACAGCAAGATCGAGACTCTCGACGGGACCGTCTCCGGGTTCCTTCGTTTCACCCGCTACTTCTAGCTCAGACTTGATCGGTCCTGTCGGCGCTTTTTTCCGTGCCGACAGGACTGTTTATCATGATGCAAGCTCTCCTCCTATTGACAATAGCAGCGACTGCGAATGCAGGGTCGCAGCTGTTCCTGAAGATGGCAGCCATGCGCCATCTCGGACTCAATGCGACGAGTTACGCCTCCTATTGGCGACTTGTCGCCTCCTGGCATTTCATGGCAGGCGTATTTCTTTTTGTCATTTCACTCGCAATATATATTTATCTACTATCGATTCACGATATCGTTCTAATCTTCCCCGCGATGAGCCTTACTTACATCGGCGTTATTTATTTGTCCTGGCGAATTCTGGGCGAACAGATCAATTACTGGCGATTGATCGGCGCAGCGTTTATCGCTGCCGGAATCGCTGCGCTTGCCGTGGGATCCGATTGAGCCGACGGCAAGCTCTCATTCTACGTGGGCTGCGGCGATGTGAGGTCGGCACCCACGACGTGCGGCGCGGATTGAACCGGTCCCGGCGAGCGAAGGGCCAACATTTTGGTCGACTGTACGTCCGGCAAGGCGATCGTCGCCCTGCTGCCTTGCGGCATCGACGCTTCGGCCTGGCGATCCCGAGGCAGATTGGCCGGATGGCGGCCTACCGTCGGAGAGCCCTAATGGCCGCAAGATCATTTCGGATGGTCGTGGCGGCCACGGCCGCTTGGCCCATCGCATGGCTAATTTGATCCAGCCCAGAAACAACGTCGCCGGCCGCGTAAAGCCCGCGGATGCTGGTTCTTTGATGACGGTCAATCACTGGACAGCCATCGCCTGTCGCCTGCGCGCCGAGATCCAGCGCGAGCTCTGAGCGGATAGTCGTTCCGAGAGCGGGATATATGCTGGCGAATACCGCGGTTCTTGCCGGCAGCTTCACTTCGATGGTTTCGGATTGCAGTGAGAATTCCAGACACGGCCCCTGAAGGAGGTCGATCTCCGCAGAATGGATCCGCGCGCGTTCGCTTCTGTCAAAATCATGATCGCCCTCTGGGGAAATCAAGCTCACCTTGTCCGTATAGCTCCGCAAAAACTCCGCTTCTGCCAGGCCAGATTCGCCCGTGCCAATCACGGCGACCGGGCGATCGGTCAGCTCGTAACCGTCACATATTGGACAGTAGCGCAGCAGGCCACTTGCAACCGCCTTATTATGCTGCTCGAGGGGCATCCCCATCGGGCGCCTGTTCAGTACTCCGGTAGCGAGAAGCAGGGTGCGGGCCGAAAACGTGCGGTTGACTGTGTTGACGACGAACGAGCCGCTAGCAGCCACCGAGAGGGTTTTGACGATACCTGGTTCGAAGGCTGCGCCATATTTGGTCGCTTGGTCTCGCATGCGGTCGAGCAACTCGAAGCCGCTTATTCCGTCGGGAAATCCAGAATGGTTGTGCGTCATCGGGATTGTTGCTGCCCGACCATCCCCGGCATCGATGACCAGGGTCAACAGATGGAATCGAGCCAAGTAGGTCGCTGCTGTCAGGCCTGCGGGGCCGCCGCCGATGACGAGGCAATCGACGATTTCGGCTGATCGGGCTGACATGGCTGAGATCCATTTCTCATTCGAGACCAGCACGGCTGTTTCGCTGGATCGGTACCATCACCCATCAAGACTTCCGACGTCTAGCCTCGGCGTCACGAATTCAACCGGCCAGGATCCAGAGCCCGCAGCCTGTGACCAGTGCAGTCAGGGTGCCGGGTGCCTTGCCTCGACATATGACACAAAAGCCGAACTTCCTGCCGAAAGTTCGGTTGGCACCTTTACGATGAAAAAACCTCGTCGACCGTAAACCCTAGGCTTGGAGCGGCCGTGGACGGCGCTATCATGCAATGTAAATTCTCTTCCGTCAGCCGCTCGTATTTGCGCATCCACATGGCCTGAGAATACACCATTTCTGATACGTTTTGGGAATCCGACATCCCCGCGAATGACAACGCCAGTTTCGGTGGAATAAGCCCGAGCACGTAGGACGCGCGCGCCGGCCGTGGAACTATTCGGGCCAATTGTGACGCTCAATGGGAAGCGATCTTTTGGCTGTGCAGCGGTGCTTGACGGCACGGTGGTCATCAGAGCCAGCGCAACGAGCGCTGTGGAAACGACCGTTCTCATAGTGCTCTCCAAAGATAGACCCAGCTGATGCGGTACCATTCCCAGCTAAGAATTACCTCAGCCTTCCACCAAGCTTACATATTTGTAAAGTTGTGCCCGCTGGGTAACAGTTGGCCATCGTTGCGGCCGAACATGGCTTGTTGTAGCGATAGGGAGGGGCGCGCACGTCGCGAAGTCCCGCCTCGCTCGTGAGATAAGTATTCAATCGGTAGGAGAAGCGAAATGAAGACCTACAGATCGACGCTGCGGCTCGCCGTTTTCACCGCGACTGCGCTGATCAGCCAAGCAGAGGTGGCTCGGGAAAACTGGACACCTGGGATGAGTGGAATTTCTGCCTGAGATCGGCATGATGCCGTGAACAGGAGAGACCATGAGCAAACGACCTCGCCGGAACCACAGCCCGGCCTTCAAGGCGAAAGTGGCGCTCGCCGCGATCAAGGGCGAGAAGACGTTAGCCGAACTGGCCGAGCAGTTTGACGTCCACGCCAATCAGATCACGTCGTGGCGAACGCAGCTTCTGGAAGGGGCAGCCGAGGTCTTCGGTGGCGATAGCAAGGCCGAAGCGCCGCCGCCGATCGACGTGAAGGAACTGCATGCCAAGATCGGCGAGCTGACGCTCACGAACGATTTTTTATCCGGCGCGCTCACCAAGGCGGGATTGCTGAGCGCAAGACGATGATCGACCGTCAGCACCCTTTGCCCGTCAGGAAGCAGGCGGCGGCCCTCGGCATCAGCCGGGGGAGCGTCTACTATCTGCCGCGACCGGTTCCCGCCGCCGATCTGGCGTTGATGCTCCGGATCGACAAGTTGCATCTGGACTACCCGTTCGCGGGCAGCCGGATGACGCGCGACTTCCTCGTTCGCGAGGGCTTCGATGTCGGCCGGCTTCACGTTGCGACACTGATGAAGCGCATGAGGATCGCGGCGATCTATCGGCGGCCGAACACCTCGAAGCCGGCTGGGGCCACAAGATCTACCCGTATCTGCTGCGCAAGCTGCCGATCACGCGGCCGAACCAGGTCTGGGCGATCGACATCACGTATGTCCCGATGGCGCGCGGCTTCGTCTATCTCGTGGCCGTGGTCGACTGGTTCAGCCGCAAGGTGCTGGCCTGGCGGCTCTCGATCACCATGGACACGGCGTTCTGCATCGAGGCTGTTGAGGAGGCGGTGGCGAAACACGGCAAGCCCGAGATCTTCAACTCCGACCAGGGCAGCCAGTTTACCAGCGTGGCCTTCACCGATCTGCTGAAGAAGCACGAGATCGCCATCTCCATGGACGGCAAGGGCGCATGGCGCGACAACGTCTTCGTCGAACGGCTCTGGCGGACAATCAAATACGAGGAGGTCTACCTTCGGGCCTACGCCAGCGTGCCGGAGGCCAGGGCTTCGCTCGGCCGATACATCGACCACTTCTACAACGCCCGCCGACCCCATTCGAGCCTTGACCGGCAGACGCCGGACGAGGCCTACTTCAATGCGCTGTCATCAATCCCGATGGCAGCCTAACCGAGGCAGGAATCCACTTAGCAATAGCCCGGAAACTGTTCAGATAAACCGAGCCACCTCTCACAAGATCGGCGAGAACTTGGCGCGGCTGGCAGGTCCACTTCTGTAAATCAGAGTTGCGGTTGATCGCTGCGTCTTTCCGTTAACGTCATTCCGCAACCCTTCGGTTCTCTCTTTGATCTTGGACAAACTAGACCCTTGGCGTTGGTCTAGGATGGGAGCTTACAACTTGCACATCCCGAGGACGGAATCAGGTGAGATCGAGTGCGATCCCTTTGCGAACTGGAACGCGGGCACTCGATGCGTCGCGATGGCTCGCCCTTGCCATGGCCATCCTAATGGCCGTTTCGACCATGTTTCACGACCGACACGCCCAAGCGGCTGCCGTTGACGGGATTCGCTATGTCGTAGAGACCATTCACGCCGAGCCTGCCACCGGGCAGACGCATGTCGGGTACTGCGGAGAAGACCGAGCGCGGGACGACGGCCGTTGCCATGTTTCGCATTCCGGATGCGCCATCTGCGTCCCGGTATCCGCGCAGATCGTCATCGGCACAATGCGAAACCAGCCTCCCGCCTTTGCCCTATCGTCAATCTCATTGCCGGGTGATGTGCCGCTCCGGCTGCGGCCCCCCAAAGTCTCCGCGATCGCCTAAGCGCGCGCGACCGTTCCGGTTCGTGCGCTCCACCATCAGCAATCCACGGAGTCACGGACATGAGAACCAAAGAGCATAATGCATTTATCCCCCTGCCAGTTTGTGGCACCCACCGCGCTCGGTGCGACCACCGGCCCCGCCCCACCCCTGGTCACCTTAGCGGTGACAAGGAGAAAGCCATGAGAACTCCTGCCGCGTCGGTTTCGCACGATGCATCTCGCGTTAGCTTCAGCACCCTGGCAGCAGCCATTGGCCTGACGATTGCGATGTCCTTCGTACGTCCGGCTGTGGCGGAGCCCACACCTTCAGGCTTCGTCTACACGGCCGACGAATATGGCAACACAGTCAGCCGTATCGATCTGAAGAGCGGAAAGGTCGACATCATTCCTGTCAATCTGACACCCCACAATGTGCAGTTCGTCCCGGCAGGGGGCCGCTTGCTTGCGGTAGGCATCTCCGCATCGGGTGGCGGGACCGAAAGTCATGATGGTGGTGGCCATGGTGGCAGCGAGGACGGCGACGGAGATAAGGGAACAGCCGGTAGCGGCATGCTGATAGTCCTCGACACGGCCGACATTGCCTCCGCCCAGACAGTTTCGATCGACGTTGGCGCCCACCCGGCCCATGTCATCGCCGATGCCGAAGGCAACCGCGCATATGTGTCCAATTCCGAAGACGACACTCTTTCGGTGGTTGATCTGCAAAAGGGCGAAGCCGTCGCGACGATCGCCACGGGCGACTATCCTCACGGTCTGCGGATGAGTCCTGACGGAAAGTCGATCTATGTCGCCAATGTCGAGGACGGCACTGTTTCAGTGATCGATATCGCCACGCTTGCAGAAACAGCCAGGATCGCGGTCGGGGCCGCTCCGGTTCAGGTGGGATTCGTCCCGGATGGCAGCCGTGTTTACGTTTCACTCCGCGACGCGAACCAAGTTGCTGTCATTGACACTGCCACGCGCGAGGTCACTAAGCGCATCGATGTCGGGCGGTCACCCATCCAGGTGCATGCGACAATTGACGGCCGCTTCGTTTATGTCGCAAACCAAGGAACCGACGAGGAGCCGGACGACGCGGTTTCGGTCATCGATACCGCCAGCAACACGGTCGTTAAGACAGTTCGCACAGGTCAGGGAGCGCATGGAGTGACCGTCAGCAGCGATGGGGACTTTGCGTTCGTGAGCAATATCATCGACGGCACGGTTTCGCGGATATCAGTCGCAAGCCAGTCGGTCGTCGACACCTACACAGTCGGTAAGGGACCGAACGGCATAACTTTTCAGACCCCATGATACGCGAACGCGGGTGCCGAGACGGTCTCGGCACCCGCGGGCATAACCCTGCTATTGACGTCCCCGCCCTGCTTTGTGAAGGACACCGCACTCCCAAGAGTACCTTACCGAAGACACCCTCCGGCGCCCTGAGCCTCTTGTTGAGGCGGCAGCCGAATTCGGGCTCGAGACGGACGGCTACCGCGTGCGCGACATCACGATCGGCGGGCTTGCCTGTCAGATCGCAGCGACCGCCTCGGCCAGCAGCTCGCGCACCTGACTCGCAACCGCATGCAGTGCCGGATTATCGATCGCCTGCATCGAGGCCACCGGGTCAATCGCGCTGACCTCAACCCCGCTTGCGACCTCGCGCAGGATCACATTGCAGGGCAGCATCGCGCCAACGCGGGGCTCGATACCAATGGCCTGATGCGCCATCTTCGGATTGCAGGCGCCAAGGATTCGATAGGGCGGCATGTCCACATCGAGCTTCTTCTTCATAGTCGCCTTAACGTCGATCTCGGTTAGGACGCCAAAGCCTTTGTCTGCAAGTGCCTTCCGGGTGCGGGCATCGACCTCGTCAAAGCTCGCCCCGGTTACCAACCGATTGAAAGTATAATTCATGACTATTTCTCCCAAGAGGTCATTTTCGCAAGTATTTGATCAGGGCGGCGATTGTGAGACCCACTACGACCAAAATGATGGTCGTCTCCAGCCAGCCGAACCCCATCCCCAGGCCCATACCGTAGTCGTTCTTCATTTAATTCTCCTAACCCCCGACGCCGGACTTGCGCCAAAGCGGCGGGGGCAGCGATCACGTCAGTTGTCGTCCATCGTGCCTTTGCCCATTCCCGGCATTCCGCCTTGCTGCCCCGCCATGTGGCTTTGCATCATTTCAGCCATAGCCGCCATCTCAGCCTCGGTCACTTGCGCATCACCATCGGCGTCGTGCATCTGGAAGGCGCGCACCGTCATCGGCCGGGTATGCGCCGCATGCATCACCGCGAATTCCTCCAACGACAGCTTGCCATTGGCATCTGTGTCATAGGTCTTGAGTTCTGCCTGAATGCCTGCCGTCATCTCTTCGGGGCTGAGCGTGCCGTCCTTGTTGGTATCAAAAGCGGCCATGGCATTGCTCTGGTGCCCACCCATCGTCATGCCTATACCGCCGCCCATCATGCCGTGATGGCCGGCATCCCTCATCCCACCGTGCCCACCCATCATACCCGTGCCATAGCCCATCATACCGCTGTGCTGCATCTGCGCCTGCTGGGCGATGACGGGCACTGCAATCCCCGCAAGCCCAAGGGCTGCAACGACTGAGAGGGTCAGCTTCGTTGAACGTTTCATGATCATCACTCCTGAATTGATCTGCGAGGAGTTCAATCTGGAGTGAAGGTGTCCCACAGGTTTGTCAGGCGGGACGGTCATTTGTATCAAACTGTCGCAAACACCGTTCCGGTGACGGTTTGCGACAATCTTCCGCCCGCGTAACCCCGAAGATCGGCTAGGGTCAGGTCCAGGAGATATGATGATGACCGGTTCGCCCCATATCCTGATCGTCGATGACCACCGCGAGATCCGCGACGCCTTGGCGAAGTATCTGGAAAAGAACGGCATGCGTGCGACGACCGCGGCAAATGCCTTGGCGATGGACTCGGCGATGAAGGTGGGACAGTTCGATCTGATCGTGCTTGATGTGATGATGCCGGGCGAAGACGGCCTATCGGTCTGCCGCCGATTGCGCGCCCACGGTGGCATACCGATCCTGATGCTGACCGCACTGGGTGATGATACAGACCGCATCGTTGGACTTGAGGTTGGGGCCGATGACTATCTGCCGAAGCCATTCAACCCGCGCGAGCTCCTGGCCCGGATCAAGGCAATCCTACGGCGGTCCGAACGGGCGCGGATGCCGGGTGACAATATTGCCGGGCACAGGCTGGCCTTCGACCGATGGGTTCTAGATACCGACAGGCGAAGGCTCATCGATACCGAAGGGGCTGAAGTCGCGCTGACCACATCGGAATTCCGCCTTCTAACCGCATTTCTGGCCCGCCCACGCTTCGTGCTCAGCCGCGATCAACTACTCGATCTCACCTCCGGCCGGGCGGCTCAAGTGTTTGATCGCACCATCGACAACCAGATCAGCCGATTGCGCCGCAAGATCGAGGCGGATCCAACCAAGCCCGTACTAATCGCGACCGTCTGGGGAGGCGGCTACAGTCTCGCCGCCGATGTAAAGGAGATGCCGTGAAGGCGCGCTTCGCCAGTCTGGCCAATCTGTTCCCGCAGTCCTTAGGTGGCCAGTTGCTGGCTATGCTGCTTTTGGCGCTCGTCGCGACGCAGGGGCTTGGCCTGCTGCTGCTGACTGACGAGCGCAACCTCGCCGTGCGGGCGGCCTTGGGTTTCGAGGTTGCGGGACGCGCCGCGAATGTCGTGCTGCTGCTGGATGACGCGCCAGCAGATCTGCGGGCCTCTATCCTGAGGGCGGCAGATTCGCCTCTGGTTCGGTTTGAAGTGGGGCCTGCGCCTGAAGCACCGCATGATGGCACCGATGCAGACTCAGTTCTGGGTCAGATCCGGCAAATACTCGACAACCCGGAACGCGAAATCCGGGCAGATGTTCATGCCATTTCAACAACTCGCATGCCGATGCCTGAAGGCATGCCAGGCGGAATGCGCCCCATGCACGACGCGATGATGGCCGGGCGGACGGAGGCGGTGGAAATGACACTTTCGATCCGACTGGCCAGAGGCGATTGGCTGAATGTGCGCACGATGTTCCATCGCCCGGGCCCGCAATTTTCGCCGAAGATCCTGTTGCCGCTGCTGTTGATGGCCATTGCCGTGGCCCTGGTGGCTTGGTGGACGGCTCGACGTGTCGTTGGCCCAATGCGAGCGCTTGCCGCAGGGGCAGACCGGCTGGGGCGCGGGCTTGATGCCGGTCCGCTGCCCATGACCGGGCCCTCAGAGGTCCGCAACACCACGCTGGCATTCAACCGGATGCAGGACCGGCTGACGCGCTTTGTGACCGAGCGAACACATATGCTCGCGGCGCTAAGCCATGATTTGCGTTCACCCCTTACTGCGATGCGGCTCAGGATCGAGATGTTGGACGAAACCGAAGACAGTGTCCGCCTGAAGTCGCTGGTCGAGGAAATGCAGGCCATGGTCGAGGCGACACTGGAATTTGCGCACGGCGTCGCCAAGGCGGAATCCGAAGCCTTGGTGGATATTGCTGCTTTGCTGGCCAATATAGTGAGCGATGTCGGTGGCGATCGGGCGAACCTCGCACCATCGCAGCCGGTGCCCGTCACCATTCGCCCTCACATGCTGAACCGAGCGCTGCGCAACCTGATCGACAATGCCGTCCGCTATGGCGACGTCGCCAACGTTACTCTGACGCAAGAACCGGGAGCGGTCATCATCACCATCGCCGACACGGGTCCGGGATTGCCCAAGGATCAGCTTGAGGCCGTCTTTGAGCCTTTCGTGCGGCTGGAAGGGTCTCGCAATCGGGAGACGGGTGGGGTTGGTCTGGGTCTGGCCATCGCCCGAACCATTATTCAGGCGCATGGCGGAACGGTTCTGCTGCGGAACCGCTCTGGAGGCGGGTTGGAAGCTATGGTGCGGCTTCCGATCGGAGATACGTGAATCAGCCTTGGCGGTCAGGGGGAAGCCAGCGCTGATACTAAGAACAAGCGGATGATGGTCCCACTCAAGCGGATGATGGTCCCACTGCAGTACTGGAACAAGCCCGATACGGATACACGATAACCAGGCATGCGGGTTTATCCAGCGCATAGCTGATCATCGCCATGTTTTCGAATGTCCCGATGTTCCTGGCCTGCCAGCGGCTCGCGCTAACGGCGAGCGACCTGCTTCGCGCTGCCTGACAAAGCCTCGCACAAAAGCAGCGACGCCGAGCGCGAAGCTAAATGCTTGGTTGATCGGCTCGGTCCTGCATCAACGCGACGAACGAGGAGCCTCTCGCAGTTTTGTCGGTTACAGTGGTCGGACGTGTGAAATCCGCAGAGCAAGGGCAGTGGTTGATGAACGAGCGACTTCAGCCTCCGACAGTCGATGACTATTCGCTGCTGGCAGCTGACGCCGTAGTGAAGAGTTTTCGGAGCGATGCCGAGCGCGGCCTGACACAATCCGAGGCAACGCGGCTTCTGGCGCAATTTGGCCCTAATGAACTGCGGACGTTGCCTCCGATCCCCGCCTGGCGCCGCCTACTCTCGCAGTTTCAGGACCCGCTCGTTTATCTGCTGCTCGGGGCGATCTTCATCGCCTTGGTGGCATGGCTGATCGAAGGCCGGGAGAGCTGGCCCATCGATGCGATTGTCATCGCCATGGTGGTCGCGGCCAACGCGGTTCTCGGTTTCCTGCAGGAAGCAAGGGCAGCAGACGCCGTTGCCGCGCTGGCGCGAATGACCGCGGTGACCTCGTCGGTGCTGCGCGATGGGGAGCGAAAGCGCATTTCGAGCGTCGAGCTGGTCCCGGGCGACATTCTGCTTCTGGAGGAAGGAGACGCCGTGGGCGCCGATGGTCGGCTTCTGCTCGCTGCGAGCCTTCGGGTCCAGGAAGCATCGCTTACCGGGGAAAGCGAGGCCGTTCTGAAAGACGCCACCACCTTGAAGGGCCCGGCGCCGCTCGCCGAGCGTTCCTGCATGGTCTTTAAGGGCACTGCGGTCGTTCAGGGGACCGGTCGCGCCGTTATAACCGCGACCGGCATGCAGACCGAGATGGGCGCTATCGCGACCATGCTCGACGCCACGGAGGAACAGCCGTCGCCGCTCCAGAAGGAGGTGGCGCTGATCGGGCGCACGCTCGGCATTGCCGTGGTCGTCATCGCCGTAATTGTGGTCCTCACGGTGCTGCTGGTGTCCGACATAGAAGGTGCTTCGGACGTCATCACAGTGCTGCTACTGGGCGTATCCCTGGCCGTCGCTGCGGTGCCGGAGGGTCTCCCCGCCATTCTTTCTCTCGTGCTGGCACTTGGAGTGCAGCGCATGGCTAGACGGAACGCCGTGGTCAAGACGCTCTCGTCGGTGGAGACCCTCGGCTCGGCCTCCGTCATCTGCTCGGACAAGACCGGCACGCTTACGCGCTCTGAAATGACGATCGAGAGGATAATGACTGCGTCCGGCGACAGCCGCGTCACCGGCGTTGGCTACGCGCCGCTGGGCCGCTTCGAAGCCGATGGGGGTGTAGCGCCGGTAGGAGCCCTTCGCGCCGAGCAGATCGTCGTCCTGAGTGGTGGTAGCCTGGCCGGCAATGCCGCCTTGCGGCAGACAAAAGTTGGAGATTGGGAAATCCAGGGGGATCCCACCGAAGCTGCGTTTCTCGTGGCCGAGCGCAAGCTCGGCGTAGAGGACCGTCGTCGGCGACGCTTCGAGCGTATCAGCGAGATCCCGTTCAGCTCCGAACGCAAGATGATGTCGACGATCGAGCTTGACCATGAGCATGGTGGCGAACGCGTCCTCATCACAAAAGGCGCGCCCGACGTGCTGATGCAGCACTGCAACCGCATTCGAATTGGCATGGACGTGGTGCCGTTCGACGGCGTGCAGAGAGCACGCGCGCATGCCGATGTGGAGCGGCTATCGGACGAGGCATTACGCACTTTGGCTGTCGCCTACCGGCCCCTTGAACCCGGCGAGGAACCGCAAGCAAGCGAGATGCTGGAAAAGAACCTGATCTTCGTTGGAACTGTGGGCATCATCGACCCGCCGCGCGAGGAAGCCGCGGTCGCGATATCGGAGGCTCGCCGCGCCGGCATCCGGGTGATGATGATCACTGGCGACCATCCCCGCACCGCAGCGCGCATCGCTGCCCTGCTGGGCATCGTCGAAAACGGAACGAAGGCACTGACCGGAGCCGAACTTGACGCCATGGACGATGCTGGTTTCGCAACGGCAGTGCGGACGACCTCGATCTATGCCCGCGTCGCGCCTGCGCACAAGCTGCGCATCGTCGATGCCTTACAGGCCGATGGCAATGTGGTGGCGATGACTGGCGACGGTGTCAACGACGCTCCAGCGTTGAAGGCAGCAGACATTGGCGTCGCTATGGGCATCACTGGCACCGAAGTTACCAAGGAGGCGGCCAAGATGATCCTGGCCGACGACAACTTCGCAACTATCGTCGAGGCGGTGCGCGAGGGGCGAGCCATCTTTGACAATATTCGCAAGTTCCTGCGCTATCTGCTGTCGTCCAACATGGGCGAGGTTCTAACAGTATTCCTCGGCGTCGTGGGAGCCGGAGTGATCGGGCTGCGGGGCGCCGGCGAATTGGTGCTGCCCTTGCTCGCGACCCAGATCCTGTGGATCAATCTGATCACCGATACCGGTCCTGCCCTTGCAATGGGCATTGACCCTGAAACCGACGATGTGATGGCACGTCCGCCTCGCCAACAAAACGAGCGCGCCATTGATGCGCGCATGTGGCGAGGGGTGATCGCCATCGGCCTGGTGATGGCACTGGCGACGCTTATTACCATCGATCTTTATCTGCCTGGGGGGCTTATCGAGGGCGCCCAGAATCTTGATCAGGCCCGAACGGCAGGGTTCACCGTGCTGGTCTTTGCCCAGCTGTTCAATTGCCTCAACGCGCGTTCTGAAACCACCAGTGCCTTCCGCCATATGTTTACAAATCGGTGGCTGTGGGCGGCTATTGGTCTGTCAATTCTGCTCCAGATTGCGGTCGTCAATTTTGGACCGCTGAACGTGGCGTTCGGAACAGTCCCCCTGCCGCTCGAACAGTGGTTGGTCTGCGTCGCGATGGGCAGCAGTGTGCTTTGGTTCGCCGAAATCGGCAAGTGGCCACTGCGGCGGTGGGGCACATGAGGGAATGCGATTCCGTGAGATTACAGTATGCGGAACGCCATGACCGGACGGTCTGACGCCTCCAATCCGGTTGTTATTGCGAATACCGAAGCATGGAACGCAGACACTCGACCATTGCCACACTTTTCTTCATCACTTAGCGTTTTAGCCGCCCCAACTCTTCAAACTCACTCCAGACGTCGGCGGTTTGAGCGGAACGAGAGAATGTGACGAAGAAGGCACGATCCTGATCGGACGTCTGGAATGCGTAGACGCACTTTTGGAGATTAGGGTTCCGCGGGTCATTCAACTCGGGAATTCGATAATCGGACTCAACCGTCATGGCTGTCCCAGTCACTACCGTGATCATCTCTCCCACCCGGTAGGTCTTGAGGAGTTGTAGCAGTCTGTAACCGCCGTAGTTTTCCGCACGGTTCGCAACTTCCATGAAGTCTGAGGCAAGATAGCTGCAGTTAAGTGTGACTGGGGCGGACGGAAAAAAGATGTGCCGGATGACAAAGAATGCTGCTGTGCCCACTGCCATGACGCCAGCTATTTTCAAACCAAACGGATCAGACAATTTTCATGTTCCAAATTGAGAGTTGTGCCAGGTGGCTTCGCCGCCTCGCGGGGGCCGCAATTTGGACGACGGAGCTTCCTGCCAACGCCGTTGCAATGAACACGAAGATAAAGAATTCATGTGGCTATATCCAGTGGTTTTTTAGGCGTCATGTCGGCTCTCCTGACATGAATGAATGGTCGCGCACTGGTGGCATGGAATTTGCGCCGCATCCGGGTTAGTCGGGAGATCTCGCAAGAGAAGCTTGCCGCTGACGCTGGTGTGGATCGCGCTTATCTTGGGGGCTTGGAACGGCAGGCGGAGAACCCGACAGTCGATCTGCTCGATCGCATTGCGGAGGCTCTAGGAATTCAGGCCACCGAGCTATTCTTGCAGCCCGAGAAGGGTGCCACTCCGCCGGGGCCGTTGAGAAGCGGGCGAAAGCGAAAGTAGGCTATTTCAAGCTCCACGTTACATGTGAGGCAGCCTGAAAACTACGGGTGCGCGCCCTTCTCCTTCCGGACTGCGGTGGAGTTAGCTTCCGTCCAGGTTCTGATCGAAAATCTCAGCCACGCCCCTCGTTGCCATTCAAGTCCAGCCGAGCGCAAATCATTGTGGAGTGCCGAAAGCCTGACGATCAACAACACTCGATGGATCATTCGGCAGAATCGCGCGGGCTATCTGGCCCTGCCAGTTAGTAGCAAGCGAAGTAACAAAATATCCATGTCGGCAGGCACGGTGCCTGATTGTAGAGTTCCCTGCCGGAATCTCTACAATCAGGCGATAACCAGTTGCATGAACCAGCCCTTGCACAGTCTAGTGATCGTAAGTAATAGGTTCTACCGCATCCTGTCCGTAGAGCTTGGCAATCACGTCAAACTTTGGGGGCAGCCGGCGCTGGGCATACCAGCTGCGGGAAGATCGTGTACTTTCGCAAGCAACCACTTTCGCCGCGATGGCGCTAATTTGCCGTCCGCAATCGGCAGCCCGGCCGCGTTCAAGGGCGAGTGCCAAATCCCAAACATTATCGACTAACTGAGACGGATGCAGCTCTGGATTGCGCTGAATATATGTCAGCGCAATTTGCCAAAGACTTAAACATATCTGAGAAAGACGACCGTGCAGTTTCAACTGAACATTGGCGTTTATCAAGATTGGTACAAGAACATGCATCAATTGCGTGACGGCATTATTGGCCGGAAATTTTGCATAGCATCCTTGCTCATACGTCCTAGCGTCTTTACGTACGCACTCGTTCAACTCTGGCTCTGGCCAAGCCGCGGCGTATGTGGCGCACAGAGACAGAATGGAAAAGCTCGCAATTGTAAGCGCGTGCGACCGGGATGGTTGATGAAGTGCATTGTCGTAATCTACGAGCAACCTGGCGAGTTGGAGTCGAAAATGTGTGTTGCTGGCGATTATGTCCGTGTCGGCGCGGTAATCGATGGAAGTTAACGGGTCTATCATGAATTATACCCTGTGAACTAGAGACTAGACGTCTTAACGCGGCCGGACTATTTTCCGAACCTGCTCTATATAGAAAAAATCGTGTGCACATCTAGACTACAGACGCCGTATGCTGAGGTGCGTTCGATGAGTGGCTCCAGTATGGGCTTCGCGAATTAGACGAAGCCGACCTCTCAACGCAGGAGCTGAAAGCTGTGGACCGGGAGCGTTGCGGCCAACTGCGCGGAGCTGAAGTGGCAAGTAGCGACTTGTACATACAGCAAGTCATCAACGATGAAGGCAATCTGTGACCACGGTGCCTTTCGTGCGCCAACGCTCAGATAGAGCAGCGGCGTCACAGATCAGGCGATTGGGCCCGTGACCGCGCTCTCCCGTGTCTGCGTAGTTGTTGCAACTTCCAGGGATAGCTGTGGCTTAGGATTTGCACGTGGCGAGCAGGGCTCGCACGGAGATCTGCCAAAACGTCAAAACCCCTTAAACGATGGACTGATGAAGGAGCGGAAGAGATCAAAGTACGAATGAACTTCTAGATGTGCGGGGGCGCCAAAGACGCCCCCTTTCAATCAAAGTTCTGAGCAAGGCTTGCTATAGCCTAGCTACGTCTTGAACGTCGTCCGCGATGGCCAAGGTGCGGGATACATATAACTCCAAGACGATCGAGCGTGCCTCTTCGACATTGCGATTAGTAATTAAATCGACTGCACGATGCATGATACGACCACAGTGATCTAGCGAATGTTCCGTCTGCTCGGCCAGTTTTTCGATGGTTTCTGGTTCAGGACGGTAGCGGCAGGTTGCCGGAGGGAGGCCAAATTCCGCCGGAAGTCGCCGAAGAATCGAGGGCTTCGACATCATGCCGGCCGAGACATAAATCACGAAGCAGCCCTCAACGAAGCTATAAACGACGCGGGCTTTGGCGAAGGCTTCAAGCGGAGGGAACCTGTTCGCTCGGCTCGGGATAAGGGTTGGCTTGGGAAAATCGTCCGTAAACCAATGAATAGCGAGCCTTTTCCGGAAAAGGAGGGGCTTTACTTTGTAACGGCTGAGAAGCGAAACCCAAAGTGTAAAGGGTGTGCTTACGCTCGTTAGGCAGTCCCCCGCGTCTTCAGCCTCTGGCAGAGGGGTTGTATGAATGTAGAGAGGCGGAAATCGGCTGTCGGTCATGAGACATAATAACGAACCAATATTGGACATTTGTCACCTATATGCTTGAGATGTAAGTGGACCGTCCTGTGCCCGACGTTGTGGTGGCGCAGGTCCACAGAAATATAGGAGATGATCTCAAGATCAACATCGCCTTAGATGTTGTTTAATTGATTAGACAGATAGGGTTTCATAACTCGCAACATCAGGTCGATGGGCGGCTGGGTGCAAAGGGCAGTGCTTTGGTGCGTTGGTATCGAGAGAGAGGTAACAGTAGACTAAGGAATATTTCACCAGGAAGGCAACTATGGTTGTCTGACGAAACAATTGACGTTAGCTGGTTGTTGATTGGTTATCTGTTTTGACGCCCAGATGGCTTTCGACAAAGGGGGTTAGTGTTTCTAGCCCCAACCCGTTGTATTATCAGCTATACAAGTGTCTAGAAGAACCCTCACTACTGCGGCTGTGCCGGCGTAGTAAGGGAGGGTGCCCTTCCCTTTTCAGTGGAAGCTTTCCTTCTTTTCTGGAACCTAGAGAGAAAGAGAGAAAGGGGGAAAGGGAGAAAGGGAGAAAGGGAGAAAGGGAGAAAGGGA